>MPNL01000001.1 GCA_002239005.1 Truepera sp. bin119 | reverse complement strand
CGAACTCGACGATCTGGAGGGGGCCCGGCGCCAGCTCGAGCAGGCCCTGTCCCTGCCGGTGGTGACCTACCTCGATCGCCAGAACCGTGCTGAGGCGCAGCGTCTCCTGGACGGGCTCGGCCCCTGAGCAGGTTCAAACCTTGTTTCTGTGGAGTGGTGAGTAGAAGTGGGCTAGGCCATGAAGGCCTGTTCCACCGACCTCGGACACCGCAATCGTTGCCGCCACCGAGCGGAGGCCGGGTGTGAGCTTGGCGGGATGTTCGGTCCTTCTTTCGTGAGGTCGACTGTTGGAGACCGTACGGGGATTGGGGAGACGATCCGGTCGAACTTACGGCTGCCACCTCGTGAGCGGTCGGTCCGGAGCGGACGTGCCGACGGGGGAGTGGCGAGTTCGGATTCTGCCGGGTCAGACCATAGCCGGATTGCCGATCATAGGGTCAGAAGAGTAGGTTTGTCGCTCCCGGCCTGCTCACCGATCCCTCTCAGCGGCCGGATGAAGGTGCGGGCCCCTCGTAACGCTGTCCCCTCGCTGACGCTTCGGATCCGGGATGTTACGAGGGACCTGTTACACTACCGCCCATGAGCATAAAACCGGACTGGTGGATTCGCGAGCAGGCTCTGCGTGGCATGATCGAGCCTTTTGAGGAGAATCTGGTCCGGGAGGGGGTAATCAGCTACGGTCTATCGAGTTTCGGCTACGACCTGCGGGCTGCCCCCGAGTGGGCTATCTTCGTCAACGCCTTCCACACTGTGGTCGATCCCAAGCACTTCGACACCAGCAGCCTGGTGGAGACAGAGGCCGATAACTGTATCATCCCACCGAACTCGTTCGTGCTGACTCGCTCCGTCGAGTACCTTCGAATCCCCGAAGATGTCATGGTGGTGGCACTTGGGAAGAGTTCGTACGCCCGCTGTTTCCGTGGGGATACCCGGGTGGCCCTGGTCGGTGGCACCGCCCTGACCCTCGAAGAGATGGCTGAGCGGGCCGATAGGGGGGAGTTCTTCCTCGGGTACAGTATCGGTCGTCACGGGAAGCTGATTGTTACCTCGCTCGATGCTCCTCGCTATGTTGGTCGTGACAGCCTCCTTGAAATCAGACTCGACAGCGGCGAACCCATCCACGCCACGCCGGACCATCGGTTCCTGACCCGGGACGGCCGGATGGTAGTGGCTGCGGATCTGCGCCCCGGGGTCTCGCTGATGCCGCTCTACCGCACTGTCGCGCCGGGGTACGAGGCGGCGTACCAGCCGCTGACGGGCTATCTCTCTCCCACACACCGCCTGTTCGATGAGTGGAGCGTTCGCAGCACGATCTACCGGGACGAACCGGGCACACATCGGTATCAAACCGACCAGGATGGTCGTAACGACGACCTCTGGAACCCGATGCAGATGGGGGCCGATGAGCATATTCAGATCCGCTGTGCGGATAGCTGTGGCGAGACACTCGGTCCAGACGGTTGTGGAGCGGTCATCCGTAAAGCCTTCGCGGCAGCTCTTGCCCGAGAGGCTCATTTCCGCGGGCCCCAGCGGCAACGTGATATCGCCCACCGCTTGCGATTGCGAGGGGAGATTGCGGCTGAGCCGGTGGGCTACCAGACAGGTTCTACCTGGGGGGCGGCTCAGCTCTTGGATTATGATCGTTCATCCCACTTCCCCCCCGAAGTGCCAAGGAAACCTGCTGGCCTTGGCAGGTGGCAGCCCAACCATAAGGTCATCTCGGTCCGGTCCCTTAGGGGTGAGGAGGATGTCTTTTGCCTTACCGTCTCCGAAACGGGCAATTTTGCACTTGAGGCAGGGGTTTTCGTTCATAATTGCGGCATCGTAGCGAATGTAACGCCCTTGGAGCCCGGTTGGGAGGGGCACGTCACCCTCGAGCTGTCGAACACTACGCCACTGCCTGCCAAGGTGTACGCCAACGAGGGCATCGTGCAGTTGCTGTTCTTCCAGGGGGAGCGGCCCGAGGTGACCTACGCCGATCGGAAGGGCAAGTATCAGGGGCAGACCGGGGTAACGCTGCCGAAGCTGTAGCGGTCGGCGTATTTGGGTCGCCCCTCTCCGCCGGTTCCTTCCCCAGGTGCCACCTCCTTTCTGAGCGGTCGCGGTAGGTTGATGTGCGAGGCGGGCCTCACCGGGACAGGCGGTCTGGCCCCTGACGGGACGGCTCAGACTAGGCGGGCTCGCAGGTACGACGAGGCGAAATCGATGGTGTTGACGACGATCACAATGGCGATGATGGCGACCACCATGTCGTTGTACGAACCGGTTCCCATGTTCTCCTGAATGAAGAAGCCGATCCCGCCCGCTCCGACTAGGCCCAGCACGATGGAGACCCGGAAGTTGATCTCGAATCTGTACAGGGTCCAGGCCACGAACAGGGGGGCCACCTGCGGCAGAATGGCCCAGCGGACTACGTTTGTGCCGGACGCCCCGACCGACTCGAGTGCCTCAATGGGACCCCTGTCGACGTTCTCGATCGATTCGCTGTAGAGCTTTCCCAGGTCCGCGATGGAGTGGATGGCCATGGCCAGCACGCCCGCGAACGGACCGAGCCCCACCGCCGCAACGAAGACTAGAGCGAGGATCAGCGTGTCGATGCCGCGGTCGATATTGAAGAAACCACGGGTGAGTCCGAACACTGCGCGCATGAAGGAGTTGTTCTGCGTTAGGTTGCGGGCGGCCAGGAACGACAGCGGGATCGCAAAGATCGCGGCCAGGAAGGTGCCGATCAGCGCGATCTCGATCGTGATGAGCATCTCGCTGGCAACCTCCTTGAGGGCGTTGCCGTTGGGAGGCCAAGAGCGGTCGAGGAAGTCGAGCAGGAACGGCCAGCCCTCGGCCAGCCGCTGGAAGCTGAAGTCGGTGGCTGCGAAGGCCGGGGTCAGGATCGACACGGTAGCCGCTATGACCCCCCCACTAACGAGATCGGAAGCCGACCTCAGTTGAGGCCGCCAGGCCAACATCAGTCCGCCGCCGAGCATCAATCCGGCAAAGAAGAATACCAGGGGGGTGCCGTACCCGCCGTCGGCGGGTTGGACGATTCGGAAGCCTCTGCTGATCACCTTGCCGTGCTCATCGATTGTGTCGGCGGCTGCGGTGCGCGGTAGCCTCTGCTTATCGAGGTCGTCGAGCGACTCGAGCGGCTCGAGGAGTGACAGGCCGGCCGATCGTCGGCGCCGGTTGAGGTCCTCAAGACTGTCGTTGTAGGTGTCCATGATGGACCGAGCGGTGCTCTCCGAGGTCGGCGTGAACAGGCGGTAGTAGCCCTCGGCGTTGGGAAGGTAGCGGTGACCTAGGCTGGAGTTGAGGAGCAGGAAGCTCCCCACTGCGACGGCTACCCCGGCGGCGAGCAGGGGCCAGCGCAGACGCGACCGTCCCCATCCGGAGGCGGTCAGCAGACCCCCGAGAGCCAGGCCCGTCAGGGCCTCCATGAGACCGTTGAGCGAGAGCTGGCCGACGATCGCGGCCGGCTGCGATCGCCACAGGAGGGCGATCACAACCGTTGCTAGGCTGGCAGCGATCAGGGTCAGTCCCCCTGCCCTGCCCCCTGCGAAGGTGGCAAGGAGGCCGGCGATGGAGGCTACCAGGATGAGAAGCAGGGGCGGGTAGAGCGGCACGAATCCCATCAGGGTGGGGTGGGTTGTGTGCCGGCTAAGCGCGCCCGTGACCTCACTGAACGACATGGCGAAGAAGGCGATGAGGAGGCCGACACAGCCGACCACAGCCAGGCGCCGCACCGAGGTGTTGGCCAGTCCTGTGAACACGACGATCAGGATTCCGGCGACGGTAGCGATTAGCAGGCTCACAGGGCCTCTAAGCTTCCGGCGTAGATGCGTTTTTCGAGGTCTTGGTCCAACATCTCAACGGGCCCGTCGAACACCAGTCGGCCCAGATTGAACGCCAGCACGCGCCTGGCATAGCGCTTGGCCAACTCGATCACGTGGATATTCACCAGCACCGTTACTCCCTGCTGCTCGTTGTAGTCTTTCAGGATTCCGAGGATGACGTCGGCGAGGCGGGGGTCGAGACTGGCCATCGGCTCGTCGGCCAGGATCAATTGGGGTTCCTGTGTCATGGCCCGGGCGATGGCGACGCGCTGCTGCTGGCCGCCGGAGAGGGAATCTACCCGGGAGCGCTCCTTCTCGGTGAGGCCCACCTTGCGGATGTTCTGGCGGGCCAGTTCGTAGTCGCGTTCGGTGAACAGTCCCAGCAGGCCGCGCCAGGTCCCGTGGTAGCCGAGCCGCCCCGAGAGCACGTTCTCGACCACGCTCAGGCGGGTGACTAGGTTGAACTGTTGGAAGATGAAGCCGACCGTTCGGCGGTAGCGCTGCAGCGCTCGACCTCGCAGGCTTGCTACGTCGGTTCCGCGCACCTCAATGTTGCCCTTTGTGGGATCCACCAGCCGATTGAGGCAGCGAAGGAAGGTGCTCTTGCCAGCGCCTGAGAGCCCGATAACCGCGACGAAGTCCCCATCCGGTATGGTGACGGAGATCCCTCTGAGGGCTTCGGTCCCGTCGGCAAAGGTCTTGCCGAGATTCTTGACTACGATCATGCGACCCCTAAGAAAAAACCCCCAGGGAGAGCCTGGGGGGTTCGGGTGGTTCTCGCCCCTATTCCTGGTCCAGCCCCAGCACCTCGCGGGCTTCGCGGACTACGTCGTAGTCGGCGCTGTCGGCCGGGACCATATAGTCGATTCGGTAGAGATCCATGAGCAGGCTACTGTCGGGGTTCCGGATGGTGGCGATGGCCGCAGCGATCTGCAGGGTCAGTGCCGGGTACTCGTTGGCGAACTCCCGCGATACGCTGAAGGTGTCGCCCGGGATGGGCCGCGAGTAGAAGATCGAGTGCAGTTCCGCAGCCCGATCTTCCTCGAGGAACTGGGTCCAGGCACCGGAGATGTTCTCAGCGTCGTTGGCAAAGGTGGCGGCGGCGTCGACCGAGCCATTCAGAACCGACAAGACCGCGGCATCGTGACCGCCCGAGAACACCTGGTTGGAGAAGAAGTCGTCGGGCTCGATGCCAGCCAGGGTAATCTCGGCGCGAGGGAAGACGTAACCGGCGGCCGAGTTGGGATCGACCCAAGCGATGGACTTGTCCTCAAGATCGGCGATCGAGGTGAAACCTGAGTCTTTGCGGACGATGATGGCTGACCAGTAGAAGGGGTTGCCGAAGCGCACCGACTTGAGCAGCACCTGAGCGTCGGTCTCACGCTGCGCGATAACAAACCCGTCGGGTGGGAAGAAGGCGAAGTCGAGGTTGCCGGAGCGCATGGCCTCGATCAGGCCGCGGTACTCGGTTGGGAGGAACACAGCTACCTCGATGGTGCCGCCGAACTCGCCCTCGAGGAAGTCAGCGATGGCCTGCGTGGCTGCCGAAAGCTGCTCGGAGTTCTGGGTCGGGTTGAACCCGATGCGTACCCTGAGGGGGGACTGGGCGGTGGCGCTGAGCAGTGTGCCGAAGAGCACCAGGCCGGCAAGGATGATGGCAAATCTCCTGAACATAGTGGACCTCCCTCAGAGGTTGTGGTGGACCTCGTGCGCAATCTACCACGTGTGGCAGCGAACGGTTCCAGAGGTGGTGGGGGAGGACTTGCCCGAGTACACTTAACGCCATGATCACCAAGCAAGAGGTTGCAAACCAGCTCACCGAGGCCGCCCGGCTCCTCGATGTGCTCAGCGAGGACCGCTTCCGCGTCCGCGCTTACCGGGCGGCGGCGCGCCAACTCGGCACCTTCGAGGGTGACTTGGTCGAGTTGGCGGCCGCCGGCCGACTCACCGACATCCGCGGAGTCGGCTCCGGCCTTGCTGGTGAGATCCGGGTGGCACTTGAGCGGGGCGAGCTCGCTGTGCTCGAGGACCTTAGGGCTCGCGTTCCCGAAGGGGTTCGCGACCTGTTCCGGGTGAGCGGCCTAGGTGCCAGGAAGGTGGCACAGCTGTGGGCCGCCGGTATCGGCGACCTCAAGGCCCTGGTATGTGCGGCGGCGGAGGGACAGGTGGCGGCCCTCAAGGGCTTTGGAGCGAAGAGCGCAGAGAACATTCTGGCAGGTGCCCGCTTCGCGCTGCAGGCCAAGCAGAGGATGCGCCTGGATGAGGCGGACACGCTCGCCGCTCACGCAGTTCGGGTCCTGCGAGCCGCTCTGCCGGACGCAACGGTGATGGTCGCAGGGGAGTTGCGTCGCGGCCTTGAGACGATTGGCGGGCTCGATCTGATCGTGACCGACGCCGTGCCCGCTGCGCTCACGCGGGCGGTCACCAGCCTGCTCGCCGGCGTCGACGAGGCGACCTTGAGCGGTACCCTGGCCGGATACCCGGTAAAGATCACCGCGGTCGGCGAGGACGGGTACGGCGCTGCGTTGGCGGTGGCCACGGGCGGTGACTTCGCTGGGGTGCTTATAGACGCCGCTGAAGATCGAGGGCTCGAGTTAAATCGCCAAGGGCTCTTCGGGCCGGTCGGGATGGTTCCGGTCCGTAGCGAGGCCGCCCTGTTCGAACGTCTTGGACTCCCCTACCTCCCGCCAGAGTTGCGGGAGGCCAGGGACGCTATCCCCGTCGAAGGCCTCCTGGAACCGGTCGGGGTGCGCGGCCTGGTCCACAACCACTCCACCTGGTCGGACGCGGCGCACTCGATCCGGGAGATGACTGTGGCGGCTCGCGACAGAGGCTTCGCCTACCTGGCGCTGGCAGATCACTCGCGCAGTTCGTTCTACGCGAACGGCCTGTCGATAGAGCAGGTGGTGGCCCAAGCGGAGGAGATCGAGCAGATCCGGGGCGAGTTGCGTCGGCAGGGGAGCGACTTCGAGTTACTGCACGGCATCGAGGTCGACATCCTTGCGGACGGCAACCTCGACTATCCCGATGAGGTACTGGCTGGTCTCGACTACACTGTGGTCAGCGTCCATCAGAACTTCTACCTCCCCGAAGCGGAGCAGACGGCGCGCATCGTCAGGGCCGTGAGTCATCCTCACGCCAGCATCCTCGGGCACGCTAGCGGTCGGCTGTTGCTGCGCCGACCGCCCTATCCGGTGGATCTCGACGCCGTGATCGCTGCCTGCGCCGAGCACGGCACCGTCATCGAGATCAATGCCAACCCCTACCGGCTCGACCTGGACTGGCGCTGGGTGGCGAAGGCCAAGGCGCTGGGCTGTCGCTTCTCGGTGAATCCTGACGCGCACCGGGTGGAGGGATACGACGACCTCCGCTACGGGATTATAATGGCGCGCAAGGCGGGCCTGACAACTGAGGACGTGGTGAATACTGCCCCGACGGGCCGGGCATTCCTGGCACAACTCGAGCGGCCGCTGATTGAGAACCGCAGTACAGGAGCTTTCCGTCACCGGCAAGATCGGGACGATCCCCAGCGCCACTAGCGGTACCCGCTGATCCTGTTTACGCGAGGATCGAGGATCCGAACACTGAGGCTAGGATGTTTCCGGAGAGTTGTGGCGACCCCCGCTGCAACTCTTTGGGCACCGGCGGCACTTTAAATCACTAGAGGTGGGCGACCCTGACCCGGATGAACGACGGGAGGCTCTGTTGTGCGACCAGAATGGGGGTTTGGCACGCTGGCAGTGGCGATTCGAAGATCGGCACCTCGTTTTCCATCCCAGTGTAGGTTGGACTTGAGAACGGAAGTTTGATGTGGCCCTCAAAATGGGGCTCGTCTGTGCCAGTGCTTATGAGCTCCTGATTCCATGATGGGTTCAGTGGAGTAGGATTGGCATGTGCGGAGAGGGGGAAGAGCGCAGGTCGGCGTCTGGGGAGCAGCGGGACTCGGTGCCCCCGCGCTAGTGACGAACGGGAGACCCGCTCGAACAGCTACGACGGGTCCGCGTCCCGAAAGCAGAGCGGTTAGGAGAAGGTCATGGATCCGAATCTCTTGAAGCAGAGGCTCAACAGCGGCGAATTGGTCCTCGGCACGAGCTTATCCGCCCCGGATGCGAGGGTGGCGGTGGCGACGTGTCAGTCGGGCATCGACTTCCTCTGGATCGATACCGAACACGCGCCCTTTGCAACTGAATCCGTAGAGTTGCTACCTGTCCTGGCGCGCCAGAACGGCGTTGCGCCCGTGATCCGGGTGGCCTGGAATGATCCGGCCCTGATCAAGAAGGCCTATGACATCGGTGCCGTCGGCGTGATGGTTCCCCAGGTCGACACCGCCGAGGCGGCGGCCCGGGCAGTGGACTACGCTTATTACCCGCCCAAGGGCAGGCGTGGCGTCGCCCCGAACTGGCCGTTCGTTGCGGGAATAGACCGTGACCCGGTTATCCAGAGGGCCAATGAGGAGACCGTCCTGATCCTGCAGATTGAGAGCCGCCAGGCCTATGACAATCTTGAGGAGATCGCCAGGGTGCCGGGGATCGATGTCCTCTTTGTGGGGCCCATGGATCTCTCCGCATCGCTGGGCGTCATCACCAGGGTGCAGGATCCTGCGGTTCAGGAGATCATGGAGGATGTGCCGCGCCGACTGGTGGGTACAGGCGTTGCGGTCGGCACTACCCTCGCAGATATCGCCGAGGTTCGCCAGAAGATCGAGTGGGGGTACCGCTTCATGAGCGTGGGCAACCCGCTCACCTACGGCCTCCAGGCTCTGAGCCAACACCTCGCGACCCTGCGGTGACCCTGAAGACGCAACCACCGGTCGTGCTGATCAGCCCGGAGACGATGCGGGATTGGGAGGGACCACACGTCGGCCTACTCCAAGGCGCCGGATTCGAAGTGCGCTATTCACGCGACCCCCGGCTCGCCCAGGGGAATCTGAGCGAACGCGATACGGTCGAGGAGTTGCGCGGTGTGGGCGCAGTGATAGCGAGAGGCGAGGTGTTTTCAGATGGCATCCTCTCGGCGTTGCCCGAGCTCCGCGTCATCGCCCGTGCGGGAGTCGGCTATGACCGCGTCGATATCGCTTCCGCGACTCGGCACGGGGTCGCCGTCACGATTACACCGACAGCGAACCACGCCTCCGTCGCCGAACATACGCTGGCCCTGGTCTTAGCCGTCGCTAGGTCGATCATCCCCATCGACAGACAGACTCGCGCTGGCCACTGGCCCCTCACCCAGCCCCAGCCGCTTCGAGGTCGGACTTTGGGCATCTTCGGGCTAGGCCGCATCGGCCGCAGCGTCGCAATCCGGGCCAGGGCGTTCGAAATGTCGGTGCTCGCCACCGAGGCTTACCCGGACTGCGCATTCATCTCCAAGCATGAAATCGAACTGGTCGACTTTAGCACGCTGCTGGCCCGCTCCGATGTCGTGAGCCTCCACTGCCCCCTTACCGAAACGACTCGGGGCCTGTTCGACCGGCAGGCGTTTGCGCGGATGAAGGCCGGCAGTGTGTTTATCAATACTGCGCGGGGCCCCCTGGTAGTCGAGGAAGACCTCGTCGAGGCCTTAAGGTCCGGTCGACTCGCGGCCGCCGGGGTCGATGTGTTTGAACAGGAACCGGCTACCCCAGACAATCCTTTGCTGGAACTAGACAATGTCGTGGTGAGCTCGCATCGGGCTGGCAACGACACCCGGTCGGTGGAAGATATGGGGATCGAAGCGGCCCGGAGCATAGTCGACCTGTACCGAGGCAGATGGCCCTCGGGAGCGGTGGTCAATGATGAGCTTCGCGAGGGCTGGAGATGGTAGGGGGAGACGCTCTCTGTGGCGGGGGTCGGATTGCAATGATCCGGTGAATGTAGTCTCCCGGGAGAACCTAAGGTGTGCCTGCACTGAAGACGAGCGATCACGTACCCGCACCTTCCCCGGTCGGCGGCTTCGCCGTCCACCCAACAGGTGCGGCTTGAACTCTTCGCCCGACATAGAGGCCACCCTTACAACTGATTAGCCCATCCATAGCAGGAAAAACCCAGCGGAAAGCCACTTTTTTCCCTACCTTCCTTGTTTCGGTGTGGCACCGGCCGGTATACTACACTTGGTTTGAACAACCGAAATCTGCATTTGGAGGTAGGCATGAAACGTCGAGATTTCCTTAAGAAGGCTGGCGTAGCTGCGGCCGGTGCCGCGTTCTCCCCGCTGATGTTCGCCAATGCTCAGGCCAGCACCTTCCGCTTCGGCATGGTCACCTCGTGGCCGACCTCACTCGACACCATCTTCGGTGGGGCTCTCAATACCGCCAAGTTCCTCAACGAGGTCACCCAGGGCGATGTCGAAGTCGAAGTCTACCCCGCTGGAGCCCAGGTCGGCGGCCTCGAGGTCTACGACGCCGTCTCTAGCGGCGCCTTCGAGATGGGCCACACCGCGTCTTACTACTACGTCGGCAAGGACCCCGCTCACGCCTATTTCACGTCGCTGCCCTTCGGCATGAACGCCCAGCAGCACAACGCTTGGATGCTCTCCGGCGGCGGCCAGGATCTGTGGAACGAGCTCAACGCGCCCGACAACCTCATCGCTTTCCCCGCTGGCAACACCGGTACGCAGATGGGTGGCTGGTTTAATAAGGAGATCAACTCTGCTGATGATCTCCAAGGCCTCACCATGCGCATCCCTGGTCTCGGTGGCCAGGTGATGAGTCGCGCTGGTGCCAACGTGCAGGTGCTCCCAGGGGGCGAGATCTTCCTGGCGCTCGAGCGGGGTACGATCGATGCCACCGAGTGGGTGGGCCCTTACGATGATCAGATCCTGGGCTTCAACCAGGTGGCTCGGTTCTACTACTCCCCTGGGTGGCACGAGCCCGGTCCGGCGCTCGGGGCGTACATGAACCTGGATGTCTACAACGATCTGCCTGAGGATATTCAGAACGCGTTCCAGACAGCCGCTTCGGCTGCGAACGTGAAGATGCTGGCAGATTACGATGCCCGGAACGGTAAGGCGCTGGCCGAGATCCTGGCGGGCGGCAATGTAGAGTTGCGCACATTCCCAGAGGAGTACCTGAACACCCTCGAGGGCTTTGCGAACGAGATCTTTGCGGAGGCAACCAACTCCAGCACCATGTTTGCCAGGACCTGGGGACCGTGGACCTCCTTCCGCGACGACGTCCGTGGCTTCCACGCCATCAGCGAGAAGGCCTGGTTGGACTACTCGATAGACTAATCGCAACTCCGGTCGTCTTAAGGAGAGACTGAGCCGGACCTCCGGAGATCGTCCTCCTCGACCTCAGAGGCGGGTGCTAGCCTGTTGCAACTCCCCGATGTTGCTAAGGGGTACCCGCCTCTTCTTCAGGCTCAGTTCTTGGCTAAGCCTGGCAGGAAATTCACAATCTCCGGGAGCAGCGCGATGATCAGCACTGCCAGGACCTGGATGATAACGAACGGGATGATGCCCCGGTAGATATCGGTCGTCTTCACCTCTGGGGGCGCCACCCCCTTGAGGTAGAAGAGCGCGAACCCGAATGGCGGTGTCAGAAACGAAGCCTGCAGGTTCATGGCCACGAGGACACCGAACCAGAGCATACCATCGAGGCCAAAGAAGGTCCGGGCGATGGGGACTAGCAGCGGTACCACGATGAAGGTGATCTCGATAAAGTCGATGAAGAAGCCGAGCAGGAAGATCACCAGCATAGTAAAGAAGATGAAGCCGATGTGGCCGCCTGGCAGGTTGAGCAAGAAGTCCTGAACCAATCGGTCGCCCCGCAGAGCGGTAAACACCATGCTGAAGGCGGTGGCACCTGTGAGGATGATGAACACCATGCTGGTCAGCTTGACCGTCTGATCCATGGTGCTCACGAGGCTCTTAAGGTTCAGTTTCCGGTTGATCAGAGCAAGGACCATGGCTCCGATCGCGCCCATCGCACCGGCCTCGGTGGGTGTCGCGACTCCGAAGAAGATAGTGCCCAGGACTAGGAAGATCAGGAACAGTGGTGGGAGGAGGTTGAGTGCCACTCGGGCGAAGAGTTGAGAGCCGGTCAGCGTACGCGCCTCGACTGGCAGGGCGGGGGCGTCTCCGGGCCGTAGAAATGCGACCACCACCACCCATAAGATGAACATCCCGGCCAACATGAAACCGGGTATGAACGAGCCTAGGAATAGGTCGCCCACCGACACTCCGATCTGGTCTCCCAGGATCACCAGCACGATCGATGGAGGGATGATCTGCCCCAGGGTTCCCGACGAAGCGATCACTCCCGTGGCTAGCGGTTTGCTGTAGCGATACTTGAGCATCACCGGCAGCGCCAGCACCCCCATCGTCACCACCGAGGCACCAACCACACCGGTGGAGGCGGCCAGCAGGGCACCCACCGCCACCACGCTGATCGCTAATCCGCCCCGCAGCCTCCCGAAGAGAATGCCCATCGTCTCGAGTAACTCCTCGGCCAGACCGGATTTCTCCAGCATCACTCCCATGAACACGAAGAACGGAACCGCCACCAGCGTATAGTTCTGCATGATGCCGAAGATGCGCTGGGGCAGAATGTTAAGCCTTGAGGCGCGGAAGAGCGGGTCCCAGGGTAGGTCGATGCCGAGCAGGTTGGGCACTAGGTCGCTGCCGATAAGGGTGAACAGGAGGGCAACCCCACCCAAGCTGAATGCGACCGGATATCCGATCAGGAGGAGCCCTATTGCTGCCACGAACATCCACAGGCCCAACATCAGGTAGCTTCTCGCTCCTGGGTGACCCCATCGGCCGTCTGGGTTTCGGACCTGTCGTGTACGCTTCCGCTCCTGACCACGCCCCGCAGGAACGCGATATTCTTGATTGTTTCGGAGATCCCCTGTCCGATCAGCAGCGCGAACATCACGGGGATCAACGCCTTGAATATAAAGAAGGGAATACCACCGGGGTCGCCCGAGGCCTCAAGCTTGCTGATCGAATTGCCCACATAGTTCTGGCTGAAATTGATCCCGAGCAGACAGAATGGGATGAGGAAGAAAATCGCGCCGAAGATGTCGATCCAAGCCCTGGCCTTGGCCCCGAATCGGGAGAAGAGGATGTCGACCCGCACATGCCCGTCCTGGGACAGGACGTAGGCCGCACCCAGCATAAACACGAGGTCGTAGGCGAAGGTTTGCATCGAAAGGTAGCGGTTCCCGGAGAGTGCATGCGCCACGTCATTGCCGAAGAGACCGGCGATAATGTCGAAGGCGTAGCGGGTGAGGACATTGAAGGCACCTATAAGCACCATGGCCAGTGAGACCCACCAGGTGACACGTCCGAGCAAACCTGTCACGGCGTCGATAACCCTGGAGATATCCAGAAAGAACTTCACGCTACTCCCTTTTGGCCTGGATCGCTCTGGACGGCATCCTATCGTCATTCTTGGGGGGGCGTCAACGGAATAGGTCTGTCGGATAGGGCTGCATTCGGGATGGGGGGACCGCCTTCGGTGCCGACAGTGTAGCGGGCGGGGGATAATGCACTAGGGACGTTGCTCGTTCTGTGATAGCAGGGTGTTTGACTGCGGAACCGACAGGGACTTACCGATGACCTTAGGGGGTGTGAGCCGGCGTTCTGGTCTGGACCTAAGCCGGACCGAGTCGGTATTTGGCACAGGGCGTTTCGTGAAGGTGTATTGGATCTCCTATGTTGGCAGGAGCCTCTAGGTGCTGATGGGAACGGTAGACTTGACCGATCCCTGTTGAATGGTCCTGATGAAGCCGCTCAGAGTTATAGCCACTCAGTCCAGAGCAGCTTGTCGACTCGAGAGAAGGTCCTGAAGGCTTGTTTCGAAGAACTCTTTTGACGATTCTGGCGGGAGGTCTTCGGCTCTAAGGAGCCCTTTCCCGGACTTGGGCAAGTACTCGACCGGATAGGGGGTCCCTGATTCAAGACGAACTCGGATCCGCTCGCGGCTCGGTGGAGTGAGGGTCAGCTAGGGATCGGGGGGTTGTCAATCTGGGAGGGCTGCGGTGAAGGCCAGCTCCAGAGTCACCTCATCCGCGACCCAGCTAACTACCGCCACGCTTGGGATGCGGAGGCCGTAGGCGCGCCAGCGGATCGTCGTCGAGGCCAGTCCCTGCAGTTCCGTCTCGGATACGACCGTGACGGTCGTATCGAAGACCTCCTCATTCACGCTGTTGCGGACTTTGAGAATGCCGGTGATCTGCAGTTCGAGGATGTCTCCCACCTGGACGAGGGGGGGCATTCCCGCGACCGCGGTGGGTTCGAAGGTGATATAGCGATACCTGTCCTGATCCGCATTCAGGATCCGCCTGACAACGGCTTGATCCCTCCGTCTTCTGCCGCTATCCAGATCGCGGGCATCGATGGTGATGATGCTGACCGACGCGGTCAGGGGGTCATCCCGATCGAACTGCACCGTGCCGGTCACCAGGGGAGTGACGCCGACGACAGTGATGTCGCGACGCATAAAACCCTCATCGATTAGGAAGCGAGCCTCCGTGCCCTCCACCAGCTGGAAAACAGGGGCTTCGGTATCCTGGGCGAGGGTTGCTGAGACCGCCAGCGCCACCACCAGAACGATTGCCGCAAGTGGTCCTCGTTTTCCCATGCCAGTGACCATAGCACTCAAGGGTGTATGTTTTGGCGAAGGAAACCCCAGCCGAGTGATGCTCAAGTGGTAAACCGCCCGTTTCCAAAACTCGAAGTTGCGAAGGTTATTATAGGTGGCCACGCCGCGTAACGCCGACGAAATGATTTTGAGGAGTTCTCTATAAATGGGATTAGTTGACAAGGTCGCCATTGTTACAGGGGCTGGTAGTGGAATTGGTGCTGCTACCGCGCGTGCATTGGCGGAAGACGGGTATGCTGTTGCCTTGGCCGGGCGCCGGGAGGCGACCCTCCAGGAGGCTGCGGCCGCCGTGCCAGTAGACTCCCGCACCCTCGTCGTGCCCACAGACGTGCGCGACTCCGCCTCGGTTCAGGCCCTCTTTGAGGCAACCCTTGATGCCTTCGGTCGGCTCGACGTGCTGTTCAACAACGCGGGTGTTGGTGCCCCGAGCCTGCCCCTTGAGGACTTGACCCTCGAGCAATGGCAGACGGTCGTGGATATCAACCTGACTGGTTCCTTTCTGTGCACCCAGGAAGCATTCAGGATCATGAAGAACCAGCGGCCTAGAGGCGGCCGCATAATCAACAACGGTTCCATCTCGGCCTACGTTCCGCGGCCTAACTCGGCACCTTACACAGCCACCAAACACGCAATCACGGGGCTCACTCGATCGACCTCACTCGATGGTCGCAAGTATGATATCGCCTGTAGTCAGATCGACATTGGCAATGCCCAGACCGACATGACCAAACGTATGGCGGCGGGTACCCTCCAAGCCGACGGGTCGGTTCGAGTCGAACCTGTAATGGATGTTGAGAACGTCGCACGTGCCGTGGTACACATGGCGAGCCTCCCGCCCGATGCCAACGTGCAATTCATGACCATTATGGCGACAAAGATGCCCTACATTGGGAGGGGGTAAGAGGTGTAAGCACCGGAATCCTGCCTAGGTCTGCTTTGCCGCAACCGCGCTGCGTAATCTGTAGCGTTCCGGAGGAGTTGGGGATTGGGCAGCACAGTGGGGTTGCGGAGGGTCTCAGATCTGTGAAAATAAGAGTTTCTGCGCAGCGTAGAGGTTCGGGAAGACAACCATTTCTTCGATCCTCGGCTTCATTGTTCCGCTACTTCAACCTCTCCTCCAGCTTCCCCCATTCGATCGGAGTGTCGTCCCGGCGTAGATGGGTGAACGGTCATGTGACCAACTTCTGAGTCAAGCGGGATCCTAATCGTGCTTACGGTGCCCCGACAGGGTAGTGCGTTTGATGCCCGCTTGGGCCACGTGGGTTGCCTTCATGAAATTGACATATTAGCCCCATGTTTCTTATCCAGGTACCGGTATTCTTGTAGGACGGCGCAGTATGCTGAAATTCCTGTCCGGGTCGAGGGCTCTGTCCGCTAGCCTCGACATCCCCCCTTCGGAGGTTGTATGAAACGCAGATGGTTTTTCGTTCCCGTCGCCTTGGTCATCCTGGCGTTCGCCATGGTGCAGGCCCAGCTCTCGCGCGACATCACCGACGAACTCCGGTCTAGTTCGGTCGGCCGCGCTTTTCTTGAGGCCTACTCGGCGTTGAAGAGCGACTACCTCACCGAGGTCGACGATGAGATTATCCTTCGGGGTGCCATCGACGGCATGCTCGAAGCGCTCGACGACCCCTACACCAGTTACGAAGATCCCCGCGATGCTGAACTCGAGGCTGAGACCCGTTCGGGTAGCTTCGGCGGGATCGGAGCTACCCTGTCGGCCCGAAATCGCAAGGACAACACCATCGTTGAAGTCATTAACGTCTTCCGCGGCCACCCAGCTGCTGACGCCGGCATCCGCCGCGGCGACATCTTCATTGAGGTGGACGGTGTGAACGTCGAGCAGGAGACGCTGAGTGAGATCGTGGGCCGGGTACGCGGTCTCGAGGGCACCCCGGTCGAATTGAAGATGCTCCGCCCGGGCGAGGACGAGTTGCTCGAGTTCACCGTGGTCCGCGACAACATAGAGATCGTCTCGGTCGAGTCCACAGTGCTGCCGCAGAATGTCGGCTACCTGAATATCAGTACCTTTGCCAACCAGCGGGTCCACGCTCAGTTGGAGGAGCAGATCGCCGCACTCGAAGCACAGGGTGTCACTTCGTTGATCCTGGACCTGCGAAACAATGGCGGGGGCCTCCTCAGTCAAGGTATTCTGGCAGCGGACACCTTCCTCGACGAGGGTGACATCGTGTTTCAGCGCTCCCGCGGCGTCACCCAGCGTCTCGCTTCGGCCGATCCAGACTTCATCAGCCTGCCGATGGTGGTGCTGGTAAATGAGAACTCTGCTTCGGCCTCCGAGATCGTGGCTGGTGCGTTGCAAGAGAACGGTCGTGCCCTCGTGATCGGTGAGGAGACCTTCGGCAAGGGTGTCGGACAGGCGGTCAGTCGGCTCGACGACGGCGGCCAGTTGGTGCTTCTGAACTTCGAATGGCTCACCCCGACCCGGCGCAGCATCAACAAGCAGGGCATCACCCCCGACATTGAGGTCGACGACATCCTCTCCAATCGGTTGATCACTATTGAGGGGGAGGGCGCTGCCGAGGGCCAAGTGATCGAGTTTGTGATCGACGGCGAGGTGATCGGTAGCACTGTAGCCGACGAGGATGGCAACTTCGACTTCTTCCAGCCGTTCACGCGCCGTGAGGACAGCGACGTACAGGGTGAAGCCATCGTGGATCTCGACAACGATCCGGCCCTTCAGATCGCTGTCGCAACCGTGCTTGCCGAGGTTGGTGAGGGGGTTGCAACTGAAGAGTGACCGGTACCCGTACCCGGTCGCAGATCATTCCACCTGGACCTGCTATAGGTCCAGGTGGCGTCACCGTGCGATCAACGCTGTAACTTGCATCTGTCGATTCGAAGCCACCCAGATTCTTTGCGTAGGGGACTAGCCTTTGCTTGAACGCAAGAATTTGGTCTAAGAGCATTTCCATTTTGGGCGTCCCATCTCGATCCGGGGGTAGGGGTACTTTGAGGGCTCTGTTCCCGATCTCAAAGGTTCGGCGGCGCTAGCCTTTGGGTTTGTGTTCTCTGCCTGCAGCTCTTTCTGATAGGGTCGCACAAGCCACCAGTTCTTTATCAGAGTTGTTCAGATGCTCCCTATTTTGGAGGGTGGCGGCTACGTGGGGTGACCCCGGCCTCCACATCGATAGCTTTGCTGAGAGCGGTCAAGGGGCTTTTGGTGGCGACGAAAGAAGTCCTAGACGCAGCGATGCTCGCGGATGTTCAGGACTCCTTTCGCGAGATCGGTTGTTGGTAGATAGTATTTATGAAGGAGGGTTTGAGCTCTCTTAACGGAAAAGATCCCGGAAGCCACCGGGACGAAGTCCTTCCAATCCCATCCACCTCTTGTCGGGTCTTCATCACGTCTACTCGGGAATGTTCCCCTGCCCCAGTCTGCCGCCAGGACTACCAGGGTGAGCGAGATGACGATCCCGTTCGGCCCTTCATCCTCCAAATCTATCCCGGTGCGATCAAGCCTGTCGGCGCTGAGCCCTCAACCCTTCCGTAGCAGCCTCGTCCACGGTGGCATCCTCGTGCAAGACCACGCCGTAGTCCCGCTCCGCTCCTTCGGGTGTCACGTAGCCGTCGAGGACATCCTCTCGGACCTTGGCAGGGTCGCGATCGAGCGGGTTGCCGAAGCCACCGCCACCCCCCGTCTCGAGTCGCAGCACCGACCCAGCAGGGAGAGGATGGACGTTAATCTTTAGTACCCAATCCTCGGTTGCTCCATCGGTTATCAGCTTGATGCCTGGGCCGGACCCGTCCTTCCCACCGAACAGTCCCCAGGCGGTGGTCACCGATCGCTCAAACCAGAGCGAGGCAGAGGCGTCGGTCTCGAGGTGGTACTCGCGGTAGAGGCCGCAGCCGCCCCGCGAGGAGCCGGGTCCGCCGCTGTCGGGCCGGAATCCATAGCGGCGGAGTGTCACCGGGAATTTGCTCTCGTAGACTTCGACCGGCAGATCCTTGAAAGCACCATTGACGTTGTTGATAAGTCCGTCCTGTCCATCGCCCGAGGCGAAGCCGCCCCAGCCGCCTGGTGTCGGCTCGACCGCCAAGAAGGGGACACCGTTGCGCGGGTCGACCCCGCTCAAGTAGATCACCATCGAGTCCCCGTAGTGGGCTGCTGCTGCTGCTCCTGGCATCGCCGGCGACATCGCCTTCACGAACAGGTCGATCAGCAGCCCCAGGGAGGAGAAGTACCACTGGCAGGCGGCGGGCTCCTGAGCCCGAAAGATGGAGCCCTCGGGTGCCTCAATGGAGAGGGTTTGAAAGGTGCCGCCGTCGATGGGCCGTTCCGGATTGATGAGCAGCTTGAAGGCGACCCGGCAAGCCGAGATGGTCTGGGCGAAACCGCAGTTCACCGGGCCGTGGGCCTGGGCCGCCGAGCCAGCCAAGTCGATGGTCATACGCTCGCCTGCAACCGTCACCTTGAGCTTCACCGGAAGTGGGTCGCTGCCGAGACCGTCGTTATCAAGATAGCCTTCCGCCTGATAGACGCCGTCGGGGATGCTGCGGACTGCCTCGACCTCCAGCTGTTCGGATTGGCGGAAGATCTCGTCGCGGGCAGCCATGACAGTATCGTAGCCGAAGCGTTCCAAGATTGCGCGGAAGCGAGCCTGGCCGGTCCGTCCGGCCGCCACCTGGGCGTTCATGTCGCCGATCAGGGAGTAGCCGAAGCGGCCGTTGCGGCGCAGCAACTCGATGATGTCCCGGCGCGGCTCACCCCTCTCATAGATACGGGTGGGTGGCCAGCGCATCCCCTCCTGGTAGATCTCGTGGGAGTCCATCGGGCCGCCGGGATCCTTGGCACCGACATCGAGCCAGTGAGCGCGGCTCGAGGAGAAGCCGACCAGTCTGTCGTTCCAGTAGATCGGGGCGAAGATGGTGGCGTCGTTGAGGTGAGTGCCGGTCATGTAGGAGTCGTTCATGTAGAAGATGTCACCCGGTTGGAAGAAGTCCCAGCCGTACATTTCTGCCGTCAGCTTGACGCACACTTCGAGGTTGCCCAGGAACAGTGGCAATCCCAGCGACTGCCCGAGCACGTTGCCTCTCCGGTCGAGCAGCGCCACCGAGCAATCCTTGCCCTCGTAGATGATGGGGGTGTAGGCGCTGCGGATCAGGGTCGCGTTCATATCCTGTGCGATCGAAACGAACGCGTTGCGGATGATCTCGGTGGTGACCGGATCGGTGCCGATGGCCATGGTCTAGCCCTCCCTTGTGATCAGGACGTTGCCGTAGCTGTCGATAAAGATGGAGTAGCCGGGCGGCACGACCGTGGTGGCGCTGTCCTCCTCGAGGATTAGCGGACCGCTGAAGGTTGCGTCGATAGGCAATGCCTCGCGGATCAAAACCTCGGTGTCGTGTAACTCCCCGTCGAAGACGACCTCGCGGGTCTCGCGCACCGGGTTCCGGCCTGTGGGGTTGCCGGGTTGGAACCCCAGCACCTCCCCTTTCAACCGTCCCAGGGCGCCGAGCCGGAGGTTGACGAACTCGACCGGGGCGCCGGGGGTGGCGTGGCCGTAGCGGGTCTCATGCGCCTCGTGGAAGCGGGCCTCGATCGCGTCTAGTTCGATCGGCTCTTCCACAACCACGTTGACGAAGTACTCCTGCCCGACGTAGCGCATGTCGGCCGACAGCACGAAGTACATGTCCTCCTTGGCGACGCGCTCCTCCTCGAGGAGTCCGGTCCCCTCCCGGCGCAGGCGGGCGTAGGTCTGCACGATGCTGTCGGCGTCCAGGCCACTGACCGGGTGGTAGAAGTTGGTGGTCAGATCTCGGCGGATGTCGGTCTGCAGCATTCCCCACGCCGAGAAGGTCCCGGGGCTCCAGGGGACGATCACCTCGCGGATCCCAAGCTCCCGGGCCAACCACACGGCATGCATCGACCCGGCACCGCCGAACGCCACCATCGAGAACTCGCGCGGGTCGATACCCTGCTTGATGGTGATGGTGCGGATGGCGTCGGCCATCTTGGCGTTAATGATCGCCAGCATGCCCTCAGCAAGTTCGACATCGCTCAGTTCGAGTTGGCTCGCCACCGACCGGATGGCGCTCGCAGCCGCGTGGTAGTCGAGGTCCATCCATCCGCCCAGACGGGAGTCTCGCCCGATCCGGCCGAGGAATAGGTTGGCATCCGTCACCGTGGGCTGGGTGCCGCCCCGGCCGTAGCAGGCGGGTCCAGGGTCCGCCCCGGCGCTGTGGGGGCCGACGCGGAGCGCCCCAGCCTCGAGCCAGGCCAGGGAGCCGCCGCCAGCGCCAATGGTGTGGATCTCTACTATCGGCAGCAGCAGCGGCAACCCCTCGAGTTCGGTCTCGTTGGAGAGGTTGGGGTTGCCGTCGGTGATGAGACTCATATCGAACGAGGTGCCCCCCATATCGACACAGAGCAGGTGGGGACGCCCTAGGACCCGGGAGAGAGCTGCCCCGCCGATGGTGCCCCCGACTGGGCCTGAGAGTAGGGTGTGGATCGGCTGTTCCCGCGCCGACGCGGCCCGAATCACTCCGCCGTTGGACTGCATCACGTGCAGCGGTACCTGGGTTCCAACGCCTTCGAGTTCAGCCTCGAGACTGCGGAGGTAGCGCTCCGCGACCGGGGCGATGTAGGCGTTCATGACGCTGCTCGAGGCGCGCTCGTACTCGCGCCACTCCCGTGCGATCTCGTGCGACAGGGTGATCGAGACGTTGTTTGGGAGGGCGGCCTCCAGAATCTCCCTGGCGCGCAGTTCGTGCGCGGGGTTCATGTAGGCGTGAATCAGGCAGATCGCTACTGACCTAATGTCCTCATCCAGGATCTTGCGGATGATGGGCCCAAAGTCCGCCTCGCAAAGCGGCTCCTGCTCGGACCCGTCCCAGCGTAGGCGGCCCCTCACCTCGCTCACGTCCCGGCGGGGCACCAACCTCTCCGGCTTGCGATATTGGAGTTCGTAGAGCGTCTTGCGGTCCCCGCGGGCGATCGAGTACGAGTCCCGCAGACCCGCCGTCATGATGAGCAGAACCCGAGATCCCTTCCGCTCGAGGAAGGCATTCAGGCCGACGGTGGTGCCGTGGACGATGAAGTCGATCGCTTCAAGATCGCCGATCATCTGGGTGAGCCCCGTCATCACTCCACGGGCGGGATCATCCGTGGTGGTGAGTACCTTTCCGGTGACGGCGACTCGCTTCACCGGATCCGCAACCACCAGATCGGTGAAGGTGCCGCCGATATCTGCCGAGATTCGGTAGTGAGACACATCGATTCCCCTCTTCTTCACTTAAGAAGATTCCCCGGCTCTTCCGTGGCGCGGCTCGAGGCGGACCGTCTCGGGCACCGTGAAGGCGCGTGACAGGTGGGCAGTCTCCGGGTTATCGCCGGTCGCGAAGTAGACAAACCATCCTCCGTCCTTAATCTGTCCCTCTCCCACTGTTTCGGTACACTCTAACCATGACCTTCGACCTCGATCATTCCCGCGCGCTGCTGGCCCGCACCCCGGCCGTCGCGGGCACCCTCCTGCGCGGCCTCCCCAAGGACTGGACCTGCCTCAACGAAGGGCCCGACACCTGGAGCCCACTCGAGGTCGTCGCCCACTTGGTGCACTGCGAGGAGTCCAACTGGCTCCCCCGGGTCCGAGCCCTCCTCGAGCACGGCACCAACCAAGGGTTCCCTCCGTTCGACCGCTTCGGGCACCTAGAGCGCTACCGAGATACCCCGCTGGACGATTTACTCAATGCCTTTGCCCGTCTCCGCGCGGAGAGCATTGACGAACTAGCGTGGTTGGCAGTTCCCCCCGAGATCCTCGAGCGCCGCGGTCTCCATCCCAAATTCGGCGTGGTGACGCTTTCCAATCTCCTCGCTACGTGGACCGTCCACGACCTCACACACCTCAGCCAGATCGTCCGCGTCATGGCCAAGGGCTACGATGAGGCAGTCGGCCCCTGGCAAGCCTACCTTTCGATCCTGCGCTGAGTCGCAATGGCGCAGAGAAACCTCGTGCTGACCGCATCTCGTCGGGTTGCGGTGTGAAGGGGGTCCGTTGGGCACGCAAATCGGCTACTTGCCGGATAGCCCTGACTAGTGGAGTCACGTAAGTTTCAAGAACGCCATCCTGCTTTATCACCTCAGAAAGGATCGGTGTCTCACGGCGAGGAGACACTCCAGCGCTCTGTACCTAACCGAGTTTAAGACAGAAGGGGAGCGCCAGGACCACAGCGCGTTTGAGTTCGTGACCTGCAGCTGTAAGGACCAAGGCGTGCAGACAGGGGCCGGGTGCCCGTCTCAATTTGCGGCGGATTCTATAAGGCGAATGCGCTTGTCGGAAATGGGTAGGTGCACCAGGGATGCGGCTAGCCCGAGCGCCACAGCTAAGAGCCAGACACTCGTATAAGAGCCCGTTGCATCGAATACGCGCCCTCCGAGCCATACCCCGAGGAAGGCGCCTAGTTGGTGGCTCAGGAAGACGATGCCATAGAGCGTCGAGAGGAAGCGCGAGCCGAAGATCTGCGCCACCATGCCGCTAGTCAGGGGGACTGTGGCGAGCCACAGGAAGCCGATCACCGCCCCGAAGATCAGGGCGCTGGGCACGCTCAGCGGAAGCAGCAGGAACAGGCTGATTGTCACGGCCCGGAAGAGATAGAGCCCGCTTAAGAGAAGTTTCTTGCGGTAGCGGTCGCCGAGCCAGCCTGCCAGCATGGAGCCGAACAGATTAAAGAGCCCCACTAGGGAGAGGGCAGTGGCGCCCAGAGCGGCGGTCATGCCGTTGTCGGTAAGGAAGGCGGGCAGATGGGTGGCTACGAAGGAGACATGGAATCCGCAGACGAAGAAGCCCATGTTGAGGAGCCAGTACCCCCGATGTCGGCTCGCCCTGAGAAGCGCTTGCCCGAGACTCGATTCCCCGAGTGGCTCGGGTGCAGTGGGACTGGAGGTGCGAGGGGACCGGCCGGGGAAGCCGAACGCGAGCAGGGCCACCATTACGAAAACCGCGCCGAGTCCGGTCGCTGCACCCTGCCAGCCGAGGCTGGAGAGCAACCACTGCGCTCCAGGCACGACCGCGAACATACCAAGCGACCCAGCGGCCGTGATCAGTCCGAACACGGTCGTGCGGCGCCGCTCCGGGACCACTTGAGCGACCGCACCCAGGATCACCACATATCCCACCCCGCTCAGCGCTAGGCCTATCACCAAGCCCAGGGTCAGGTAAAGGCCTGATGGGGTCGTCACCATGCCGAAGAGAAAGAGGCCTGTTGCGTAGAGTAGGGCCCCGCCGATCAGCACGAGCCTAGACCCGACGCGGTCGGCCAGTATGCCCAGCAGGGGGAGGCCAAAGATCATATTCTGCAGCGCGATCGCCAGACTGAAGGTCTCGCGACCGATTCCCAGAGCAGATGTCACTGGGCTGAGAAAGAGGCCGTTGGCCTGTCTCACCCCCATGCCTAGGAAGATGGTCAGAGCGCCTAGGGTGATGATCGCAATTGCAGTTCTATTCACACTGGTGGATCATCTTGACACAGGATCCAGCTAGAGGGGGATGATCCTATACACTCTTGTGCCGAACCTTTGATCGTAGTGTGAGATTATCTCTGCCCCCCGAAGGAAGGAGGCCAGTCCTGGTGCATCCTGCACCATGTGAGGAATAGAGACAGACCTCCAATAGCAAGTCTAGCCTGCGTCAATCATGAGTGTCCCAGTTACGGCCAAGCAGGCCAAGGAAACCTCAGGGAAGGACGGGTTCGCTGGACCCGCAAGAGCTACGGACCAGACCGGATCCGTTACTAAGGACGGATTCGCTGCCGGAGTTGCCAGAGCGAGTTCAGCGAACGTAAGAACACCCCATAAGGGCGGACTCTTCGGGTGTGGAATAGCAAGATCAGCGAGAGCAAAGCCATCACTATTGCTGATCCAGCGAATCCGTCCTTGCAGCTCGCCGAAGGTACCTCGGTGAGGGGTACAGCAAGGGCGGACAAGAACAGCTTCGTTGGGCCCGTAGACCCGTAGAGTCCGTTTTTGGCCGTTTTCGCTTCGGGTCGGCTCACAGGCATCACCCCAGAAGCGATCCGGCGGTTGGCAATCCGCCTCGGGCAGCAGGCCAACTGCTTCCACGACCAGCGGGTCCAACAGCTGGCCAGTACCAGCTTGCAGGCCGATGAACGCTGGGGCTTCGCTGGCAGTAAGCGTGAGCAACTCTGGCAGGCTGAAGTGGTCGATCCGGCAACCAGGCTGGTGGTAGCCTTTGCCACGGGAGTAAGGAACGAGAGGCTTATGGAACAAGTCCTGCAGGACGCCGTTTCTCGTTTACCCCCAGGGAGTGGTCCTGTTCAGCGATGGTGAGCCAAGCTTATGAGAAGTTGTTTCGCCCCCTATTCGGTAGCCCCTACCGGCCTGCTCGGAAGGGATCACGAGGTCGGTTCCCCAACTTTCGTCACCGCCTAAGCAGGTGTCAGGCACAGGTAATGGTCCGCAAGACCAAGCAGGGTCAACGCCTCATCAGAGTTAAGGCTCGGGTTGCCCATGGAAGTGATCCGAGAGAATCGAGAATCCTCTCTACGAAGCGGGTAGCCAGGGAACTCTCTCGCTTAGGCTTCGAGAAACCGAATACCAGCACCATCGAACGGTGCAATGGTACGGCACGGGGTATGGATGCGACAAGTGTGAGGATCCAGCGAATCCGTACCCCCAGGGGGGGACCCCAGCCTTAGAGCCTGGCTTTCGCCAAGACTGCCAAGACCAAGCGGGTGCTGGGAGCATGGGGGGTGCTGGTCTACAACTGGGCCCGGGAGTGTAGATCACTCAAGCGACTGCTACCCCAACCGAAGGGCCGGCAGCTATATGAGAGACGCTCTCCAGCGATGGCTGCAGGACTGATCCAGCGAATCCGTCCTTCCGATCATATTTGGAGTGTTCAGGAGTTGCAAGGACGGATTCGCTGGATCCGCTCACCTACGTATCCGAGTGGGGGGCAGAGATGATCTCACGTTACGACCCCGATATATAATCCCCTTTTTTTGGGACGCTCAATCCGAGTCTCGGTACTAGCGACAACCGCTACTACCAGTTGGTGATCAGCCGCTAGCGGTTCCCCTTTGCTGGGCAGGCTGAACCGGCCTGAGGCGATCAAAGTCTCTTCAAGACGGGTAATGTCCTTTGAGCGGTACTCTCATGGACACCATAGGAGGTGGCGATGTGGAACAGGGTTCTCCTCGCCAGTAGGAGAGCGTTAGTAGCAACTGATCTTCGAGGCTGAGCTTGCTGGGACGTCCAGGTCTTCTCTTATGGCCCTCTCGGGCCTTAAGCAGCTCCAGCATAGCCCCGAAAGTCTCTGGTTTGACGCCACAGACCCGAAGAGTCCGTTCTTAGCGATGAAAGCCTCTGGTGACAAGTCTTTGAGCTTCTGATAGGACATAGCCTACCTTGGCGTTGAATCTCTACTTTTGCAAGAGGTCTATTCAAGCCCTTAGTCTCTTGAGCTACCGCAGCAGTTCCCGATGGCGTAAGAGAGCGTCGACTAGGAGTTCTATGTCTTTAGAGACGTTGTAGAAGTGTGGGGAGACGCGCAGGTTGTCACCCCGACTCGAGACGACGATGCCCTCCCCGGCCAGCCGGGCGACGAGTTTTTCGACATTGAGCGCCTTTACGGCGATCAGGGCGCCGTGCTGCTCTGCTGGGGTGGCCAGGGTGAAACCGCGCTCTGTAATCGCCGCCTTGAGTGCACCTGTGAGTTCGCGGACGTGCGCCTCGATGGACTCCGTCCCGAGCGAGGCAATCAGCTCCAAGCCTGCCCGGGCGGCGTAGAGGTTTGGCACGGGTGGGGTGCCAGCTTCGAATCGGCGCGCCGTGAGGGCCGGGCGGTGACGGTGACCCTCCATAGCGAAGATATCCTCCTGGGCGAACCAGCCGGTGGAGGTGGGGGTCAATCTCTCAAGACCGGCGCGGACGTAGAGGAAAGCGAGGCCTGACGAGCCCAGTAAGTACTTCAGGGCGCCGCCTACCAGGAGGTCGACCCCCAAGGCGCCGATGTCGATAGGGGTGGTGCCGAGCGACTGGTAGGCGTCGAGAAGCATCAGAGCTCCGTGGCGATGGGCGATCTCAGCCACTCCCTCGACATCCTGACGGGCGCCGTGCCGGTAGGAGACGTGGGTGAGCGAGACGATGGCGGTCCGGTCGTCGACTAGCGCCTCGACGTGCTCCAGCGGCAAGAGGCCATCCCGTGCGGCCACATGGACCACTTCGGCGCCCCGGCGCTCTTGGGCGTGCCACACTTGGCCGACGGTGGGGAATTCGAGGTCGCTTATCACTACCCGGGGGCGCTCCCCGAAATCCAGGGCGCTCGCAAGGGCGCTGACCAACGCTGAGACACTGCTGGACACAGCGATCTCGGCGGGCCGCGCCCCGATCAGACCCGCGAAGGCGGCGCGCGTCCCCTCGAGCTTCTCGACCCACGGTTCCCAAGGTGATCCCAGAGTTCCCCAGTCGGTCAGATAGTCCCGGTAGGCCTGCTCGACCTCGTGCGAAAGGGCCCCTTTAGAGCAGCTGTTGAGGAACACCTGATGTTCGAAGATGGGAAAGTGGTCGCGAAGCGGCATCGGGGACCTCTAGCGACCTAGGTAGGCCTTGCGGAGTTGCTCGTTCTCGAGTAGCCGGTCGGCGGAGTCGGCCAGCGCGATCCTGCCCATCTGAAGGACGTAACCTCGGTCGGCGATGGAGAGGGCCATGTTGGCGTTCTGCTCGACCATGAAGATGGTGGTGCCTTGGGCGTTGACCCGCTGGATGAGTTCGAAGTTCTGCTCGACTAGGGCCGGCGCTAGCCCCATTGAGGGCTCGTCCATGAGGAGTAGGGTGGGTCGGGCCATGAGAGCTCTGGCCATGGCCAACATCTGCTGCTCACCCCCCGACAGGGTGCTGCCCTGCTGCTGGTAGCGCTCGGCTAGGCGGGGGAACAGTTCGAGCATCTGCTCTAAGTCCTCTGCGACCCCCTCCGGATCGTTGCGAAGGTAGGCCCCTATAAGCAGGTTCTCGCGCACGCTCATCTCTCCGAAGATGCGGCGATTCTCCGGGACTACCGCCATGCCGCTGCGGACCCGGTAGCTCGTCGGTCGGTCCTGGACCGGCTCATCCAAGAACTCCACCGTGCCACTGCTGACGGGGACGGTGCCGAGGATCGCCTTTAGGGTGGTCGATTTGCCGGAGGCATTTCCCCCTAGGAGGCAGACTAGCTCGTCGGGGAAGATCTCGATGCTGACATCCTGAAGGATGTGAATAGGCCCGTAGAAGGTGTTGACCCGGTCGAGCCGGAGCAGGGGGATATGTTCGGAGGTCGTCATGGGTTCAACCTCCCCCTCCGGCCCAGGTAGGCCTCGATCACCTTCGGATCGGAGGTCACTTCATCGTATGACCCCTCGGCGATCTTCTCACCGTGGTCGAGGGCGATCACCCGGTCCGAAATCGTTCCGACCACACTCATGTCGTGCTCGATCAGGAGGGTGGTGTAGCCACCCTCATCGCGCAACCGACCGATGAGCTCGGTCAACTCGGCCGACTCGTTGGGGTTCATGCCAGCGGTGGGCTCATCGAGCATCAGGAACTTCGCCCCGGTGGTCATGGCACGGGCGATCTCTAAACGGCGGCGATTGGCGTAGGAGAGGCTGTAGGCGGGCTGGTTGTGCCGATACCCCTGGAGCCGGGTCCCGAAGAACGCCAGGTTCTCCTCGGCGAGGGCTCGGACCCTGGCCTCCTCCGAGCGCCAGCGCGGCAGCCGCAGGATGGTGGCCAGCGGCCCGCAGCGGGTGTGGCAGAAGGCACCCGTCATCACATTCTCGAGCACGCTCATGTTGAGGTAGATCCGCAGCGTCTGGAATGTGCGGGCGACGCCGAGTGCGGTGATCTGGTGGGGGCGCAGTCCCGCAAGCGACCTCCCGTCAAACCGGACGACTCCCCGACCGGGCGGGTAGAGGCCGGTGAGGATGTTGAGGACGGTCGACTTCCCTGCTCCGTTGGGCCCGATGAGGCTCACAATCTCCTGTTCTTCTACCTTGAAGGAGAGGTCGTTGATAACCGTGAGGCCGCCGAAATTCAGGGTGACATTCTCGAATTCTAAGAGGGCCACGGTTCAGACTGCCCCGGCTCGTCGCAGGCCCCTCATGTCACCCGGACCTCAGCCTTGCCTAGCAACCCCTGGGGCCGGACGATCATGAGCACCACTAAGGTCGTGCCCACGATCACGATGCGGGTGGCGGCTGGCTCGAGCGCGAGCCGGGTCTCCCAGGCGAAGGCGGACAGGTAGAGGCTTAGCGCGAGAAGTGGTAGGAAGAGTCGCTCCCGGTGCCGCACCAGAATCGTGGTTAGCAACGTCAGGACAGCCAGGACCACCACCACATTGCCGATCGACTTGGCGCTCTCCGGAATCACCAGCCAACTCTGTACCAGCCGGTTCAGGAACGAGCCCGAACCGCTGCCGCCGATGTCGAGGCCTGGGGCGATCAGAAGTACAAGGCCCTTGACCACCAACCCCCCTGCCACGGTGGCTGCCAGCAGTACCGCGAAGCGTCTGAGCGGTCTGAGGAGGGCCAGCAGGCCGATCAGACCGGCGCCGTAGAAGAGGAAACCTGCCAGCGTGATGCTGCGCAGCAGCTCAGGTAGAACGGTGAAGATGAAGGCACCGATGACGACCCCGGACAGGCTGCCGATGCCGCCCAGCACCACCATAGCGTAGAGATTGATGAGGGTGAGGACGCTGTAGCGGGGAACGGGGACGACATTGCCCTGCCAGGCGGCGTCGACGACCCCCGCCACGGCCGCGATGGCGGCACCGACGGTGAACGCCAGTAGCTTCATCCGGTTGGTGGGGGTCCCCATCGCCTCGGCTGCCAGTTCGTCGTCGCGAATCGAGTGCCAAGCCCGGCCGATGCGCGAGTAGTTCAGGTGACGCACCGCCACGAAGATCAGTACCAACAGGGCCAGGAACAGGTAGTAGTACTGGAGGGTGGTCTCGAAGGTGAAGCCGAACAGCGAGACCTCATCGAGGCGGTTGATACCGTTGGGTCCGCGGGTAAGGTCTATGGGTCGGGTCCTCCAGGGGACCCGGACCCGGGTGGCGGTGAGGGCGAGTTGGACAAACACCTGGCCGAAGCCGAGGGTGACGATGGCTAGGTAGTCGCCGGAGAGTCGCAGGGAGACGAGCCCCAGTAGTCGCCCGACGGAGGCCGTGGCCAGCACGATGAGGGGTAGGCTTACCAGGGTCGGCAGGTGGATGCCCTTCATGCTGCCGATGATGATGAAGTCCGATGACAGGTAGGCGTAGAGGTAGCCAGCGATGCCGAAGAAGGCGACGTAGCCTAGGTCGAGCAGCCCGGCGTAGCCGACCACCACGTTCAACCCGATGGCTAGCATGGCGAAGATGAGGAAGCGAGCACCTATGCGCAGGATGAAGGCGTCGTTGGAGAGTCCGATCAGATCCAAGAACGGCTGCGACCCGGTCACGACCGGGGCGAAGATGAGGAGCAGCAGCACCAGCCCAAAGCGCTTGGTCAGCGGAATGCTCTCCCAGACAGCCGCGATGCGGCCCCCGATGCCGGTCTGGCCGCGCCGGCGGGTCGCTTCCTGGGCGACCCATTCGTCGGCTCCGATGCGGGGTGGGGCCTCCTCACCGGTCGCCGGTGGCCTCTGATCGCTGTCGTCGAGCATCCCACTCACTCACACCTTCTGGAGCAGCGGCCGGCCCATCAGGCCGCTGGGCTTGAGCAGGAGAACGATCACCAGGACTATAAAGGCGACGGCATCCTTGAAGGTTGCGGAGATGTAGACACTGGTGAACGACTCAGCCATTCCGAGCAGGAGGCCGCCGGCAACGGCGCCGGGGATGCTGCCGATGCCACCTACCACAGCTGCGGTGAAGCCTTTGAGACCCGCCAAAAAACCCATGGTGTGCCGGATGCTGAGGAAGACGATTCCGACGAGGACACCGGCGGCGCCGGCCAACACCGCACCGAGGAAGAAGGTCACTAGGATTACCTGATTAACGTTGATCCCCATCATCGCTGCCGCGTCGAGGTCGATGGAGACAGCGCGCATGGCACGACCGAGGCGAGTCTGTCGAACGAAGTAGGTGAGCGCCAGCATCAGCACCAGCGTGGTGCCGATCACGAGCAGCCGTGAGGCGTGGACTGAGAGATCACCTAGGTCGAAAGAGGCGTCTCGAGGGATCAGCGTCCCACTGCCATAGCTGAGTGGTCGGGGGCTCACGGTGATCTGCACGGTGTTTTGCAAGATAAACGAGACGCCGAGCGCGCTGATCAGGGGGGCGATACGTGGCGCGTAGCGCAGCGGCCGATAGGCGAAGCGCTCCACCGCGACACTCACGACCCCAGCTCCTACCATGGCAACCACTAGCATCGACACGATGATTAGTGCTGTCGGGATGAGCGCCCCTGCTTCGGTGAACAGCATGATGAACACGCCGTAGCCCAGATAGGCGCCGATCATATAGATATCGCCGTGGGCGAAGTTGAGCAGCTTGAGGATGCCATAGACCATGGAATAGCCGAGGGCGATGAGCCCATAGACGCTGCCCAACGTAAGGCCGTTAATGAGCGTTTGCGGCAGGAGGGTGAGGAAGATCTCCATGGTGAGTGGTGAGGGCAGATGGATGGGGGACGACTCCCCCGGCTGGGGCGGAATCTCCGGGGGAGTCGGCTGCAGGTAGCGCAGTTACCGCAGGAGCACGAACTGCCCGTCCTGAACCTGGAACAGCGAGAAGGTGCTGCTCGCCGCCTGATTGCCCTCCCCGAAGGAGATGGGGATGCCCAGCGGCGTGGTCTCTAGGTCGGTCGCGGCGAGAGCGTCCAGCACGCAGCTACGAGAGATGCTGTCGGCGTTGGCGCAGGTCTCGATGGCGTTCAGGGTCACGAAGGTGGCGAAGTGGGCTGCGCCGCCGAAGGCGCCGAAGCGGTCCGCAAACTCGGCAGTATAAGCGAGGTTGTAGATCTCCATGGTCGGCACCAGGTTTGGGTCGGGTGAGAAGAAGGTTACGTAGGCCCCGTCGGCCGCCTCCCCAGCGATGTCCACCCACTCGAGTGTGAAACCACCGTCGGGCAGGAAGTAGATACCTTCGAAACCCTGCTCGTCGAGTTGAACCGCCAGCGCTGCGGCCTGGCTGGTGATCTGGTTGGGGAAGAACACCACGTCAGAGCCACCAGCGATCGCTCGGGTAGCGATCGACGAGAAGTCGGTCTCGTCCTGGGTGACCGATGTCCGCTCGATGTCGCTTAAGCCCGCATCGAAGAGTAGGTTTTCGACCTCATCGTTAAGGCCCACCGCATAGCTCGACTGGTCGTCGAGGAGGAACGCGGAGGTCACGCCCAACTCGGCAAGCCAGAAGTCGGTGATCGTCCTGCTCTGGTCGGCGTCGGTGGGGATGGGTCGGAAGAAGGTGGGCGTCCCCGGGTCGGTCAGCGCAGTGTTGGTGCACGACTGCGTTACATGAGCCAGTCCGGCGTCCTCGAAGATCGGCTGAGTTGCCTCGCACACCTGGCTGCCGGCTGGACCGACCACCGCGACGATGGCGTCGTCCGCCGCCAACCGCTCCGCCACGATGCGGCCGGTGTCGGGGTTGATCTCGGTGTCCCCTTCAATCAGCTCCACGTTGAGCCCGGTGCGGAGATTGAAGATGTCGACAGTGACCTTGACGAAGCCGAGTTGCTCCTGGCCAATCGCTGCCGCCCCTCCTGTCAACGGTCCCAAGAAGCCGATCTTGACGGAGTCTTGTGCTATGACTGCGGCCAGAGATGTCAGGAGCAGCGCAGCGCCTGCAATCTTCAGGGTGATGGTACATAGGGTTCTCAAGGTGATTCCTCCCAATCTCAGGCCCTAGGCCCAGCTTCTTGTGACGGGACAGTTCAGGATAGAGTCTCCTGCACCCCTTTCTCCTGCGCACTCGGACGATATCTCGAGGGGTAGTCGATGATCCGGTCCCACTCGTCGGCGGCAGAGCGGGCCACCACCGCCCTCAGCGGCCCCTCCCCGATGTTGAATACCTCGTGGGGTACCCCCGGCTCGATGTAGATGAAGTCGCCGGCCTCATTCTCGACCGAGTAGCGCAGATCGGATCCGTAATCGTGCCGCACGCGTCCCTCGAGGATGAAGAGCATTACCTCGAAGCCGTCGTGGATGTGGGCGTAGGCGATCGCGCCCGGCGGCACCGTGGCGACATTCATCGACAGGCCCGTTGCCCTCACGTTCTTGCCCGACAGCCCCGTCTTGTAGAGGATCCCGTTCCAGTCTCGATTTTCACCCCCCCCCCCGCGAATTACGGAGATCCCTCTGTCTCCCTCGACATACTGCAGCAGATCCTCCCGTTTCTCCATAGGCAGATCGCACCTCCACGAACCTATCCCGTCCCTGTTGAGCCCGTGCCGGCTGCCCCGCACCGAGTGAAGGGCACGGTCGTTCACCTCCTGCTCGAAAGCCTATGGAACTGAGTGTACACCCAGAGCGGGAATTGATCTGGACGGCCCGGTCAGGGGGGTCACGAGGTCTTGGGCACCGCTACCACCCGAACATTCCAATATCCTTGGCCCTACCCCGTTTCTCCAGCTTATGCTCAGTTCCGGAGGACGACCAGGATAACGAATAGGTAGGCGACCGGCACGGCGATCAGGATACCGTCGATCCTATCCAGGACTCCGCCTTGACCGGGTAAGAACACCCCGGTGTCCTTGACTCCGGCCCAGCGCTTGAACAGCGATTCGAATAGGTCGCCGAGTTGAGCCGCTGCTGCAGCTAGGACGCCGAGCACGATCCCCTTGATCCAGTCGATGTGGACACCCTGCCAGGTTTCGAGAGCCACGATGATGCTGGCCACGCCAGCGATGGCCAGCATCATGCCTCCTACCGCACCCTCGATCGTCTTCTTGGGACTGATGTGCGGGGCGAGTTTGTGGCGTCCGAACAGGGTTCCGAAGGTGAAGCCGCCCACGTCCGCTCCGATGACCGCCAACATCGGCAGCGTTAGATACCACAACCCGAGCGCTCCGTCTGGGGTGTAGCGGAGGGTGATTACAAAGCTGAAGAGCCAGGGGATATAGAGATAGCCGAACAGTGTAAAGACCAAGCTGTTAAACGAGTTGCTGTTCGGCCGGAGGACCTCGAGCCCCACCAGGTAGAAGATGAACAGGCCGAGTAAGGCCTCGCGCCAGTCCGTCCCCAAGGGCCTCATGCCGAGATAGCTGGCGGGCAGGGATGCGGGTAACGTGAGCGCGGCCGCCACCCACAGGCTCCGGAGCCGGACTGTGATGCCGCGCAACCTCAGCATGGCGCTGTATTCGTACAGCGCTATGCCGCATAGCAGCAGGTAGACGGGAGCGAGTAGCGGTAGGCCGATCCAGAGCACCAGCAGTGTAGCGAGGAAGGCCAGGGCCCCGGAGATGACGCGGGCCCGCTGGGAACCCCCGGACGATGTCGGGGCGGGCGTCGTCGGTGCCGGATTTCGCGTCTCGATGGCGGGCTCGTCTCTAGCTGGATTCAGAGGTGAGGAGGTTTAGACCTCCATAATGTCATTCTCTTTTGCCTTCAGTCGCTCATCTATGTCGGCCGTGAACTGGTCGGTCAACTTCTGCACCTCGGATTCGCCGAGCCGAACGTCGTCCTTAGTGAGGAGGTTCTCCCTTTCCAGCTCGTTGAGTTCGCTGTTGGCGTCGCGGCGGATGTTGCGAACGGCCACCCGGGCCTCCTCGGCTAGATTCTTCGCGGCGCGGACCAGTTCGCGGCGACGCTCGTCATTAAGCGGTGGAACGGCGATGTAGATAACGTCCCCTTGATTATTGGGGTTGAAGCCGAGCCCACCCTCCTGGATCGCCTTCTCGATGTTCTGGACCGCGCCCTTGTCGAACGGTGTTACTAGCAGTGTGCGCGGGTCAGGGCTCGAGATGGAGGCCAACTGGTTCAGAGGGGTACTGGTGCCGTAGTAGCTGACCGTGATCCGGTTGAGGATCGCTGGGTTGGCCCGGCCAGTGCGGATCGTGGCGACATTCGCCTCGAAGGCGTCGAGGGATTTCTGCATTCGCTCGCGCGTCTCCTTGAGCACACTTTCCATTCCCAACCTCCACTGGATGCGCATAAAAAGCCGGCCGGACCGCTCGGGCGCTCTCCAGTGTACCCTCTGGGGACGCGCTAGCGTTCAGGAGGCGAAGGTCTTCTCGGCCTCAGCGCTGATGCGGGTGCCGATCCGGTCACCCGCGAGGAGCCGCACAAGGTTTCCCTCCGTGAAGATGTCGAACACGGTAATCGGCATCCCCCGATCCATGCACAGGCTGATGGCGGTGGCGTCCATGACCTCGAGGCCCCGGTTTAATACGTCAAGGTAGCTCAACCGCTCGTACCGGACCGCATCGGGGTTGCGGTGAGGGTCATCGCTGTAGACGCCGTCGACCCTGCTCTTGGCCATCAGCACCATGTCAGCGTCGATCTCGAGGGCGCGCAGGGCCGCTGCGGTGTCGGTCGTGAAGAACGGATTGCCGGTTCCGCCGCCGAAGATTACCACCCGGCCCTTTTCCAGGTGCCTCAGAGCGCGCCGGCGGATGTAGGGCTCCGCTACCTCCTGCATGCTGATTGCGGACTGTACCCGGGTGTGGATGCCCCGCTGCTCAAGGGCGTCCTGGAGCGCCACCGCGTTCATCACTGTGGCCAGCATGCCCACGTAATCCGCAGTGGCGGGGTCCATGCTGCCTCCATGTTGCGCCCCCCGCCAGAAGTTGCCCGCGCCCACCACCACTGCAAGTTGATCGCCGCGATCCACAGCCGCGGCGATCTCCTTGGCGAGGGCCTGGGTGGCGTCCGGAGCGACGCCGAAGCCCCGCCCTCCGGCGAGGAACTCGCCAGAGAGCTTGAGCAGAACCCGGCGAGGGGTCACTCTCCTATGGTGACGCGCGAGAAGCTACCGATCTGAATATTCTCACCCAGGGTGGCGATCGCTTCCTTGATCAGCTGCTCGATCGTCTTCTTTTCATCCTTAATGTAGGGTTGCTCTAAGAACACCTGCTCCTCATAGAACTTGTTCAGGCGACCATCGACGATCCTATCGGCCACCTGCTCGGGCCTGCCTTCCTCGATCACCTGCCTGCGGAGCGTCTCTCGCTCGGCGTTCACGATGTCCTCAGGCACATCCTCACGCCGCAGGTAGCTGGGATTGGCCATGGCGACATGAATTGCCAGGTTCCGGGCCAGCTCCTGGAAGTTCTCGTTGCGCGCCACGAAGTCGGTTTCGCTATTCAGAGCGACGAGGGTGGCGACCTTGCCGTTGTGGTGGACGTAGCTCCCCACGAACCCTTCGGAGACCTCGCGGTTCGACTTCTTGGCGGCTTTGGCGATGCCTCGTTCGCGCAGCAGTTGGGCCGCCTTCCCGATGTCCCCATCGGTCTCTTCGAGGGTGTTCTTTACGTCCAGCATCCCCGCCCCTGTCAGGGCGCGCAGCTGCTTGATGTCCTGCATCCTTGCCATGGTCGTTCCTCTCTCTTGCAGCCTGTCAGGCCTCTCTCTTGGCCTCTTCCGCTGCCGTAACCTCTTCCTCGGGAGCCACCTCGGCTGTCACGACCTCGGCCTCCACTGCTTCTGACTCGATTTCCGGGGGCACCTCGGTCGCGGCTGCCTCGGTGACAGGATTCGCTTGGGCGCCCTCCTGAGAGGTGGACTCCGACCCTCCCCCCTCTGCGAGTTGCGCCGCAGCCTGGATGGTTCTCTCGGAAGAGGAGATCGGGGTAGGGAGTGTTTGTCGGTCGCCGCCGATGTTGAGTGGGCCGAGCGGTTGCTCCACGGCGGCGTCCGCGCCGCCACGGATCTCGACAATGACGTCGGCAAGGCGCGCCGTAACTAATTGGATGGAGCGGATTGCATCGTCGTTGCCGGGGATGATGTAGTCGAGCGTGTCAGGGTCCGAGTCGGTGTCTGCCAGCGCCACGACCGGGATATCGAGCTTGTTCGCCTCGCGAACAGCGATCAGCTCCTTGGTGGGATCGATCACAAACAGCGCGTCGGGCAGGCGGTTCATCTCCTTGATGCCGCCCAGGTAGCGACGCAGGCGCTGAAGCTCCTTGCCCAGTCCGATCTGCTCCTTCTTACTGTAGCGCAGTATCGACTCGTCCTCGAACATCACCTCGAGATCCTTGAGCCGGTCGACCCGGGTACGGATGGTTTTGAAGTTGGTCAGCAGACCGCCGAGCCAGCGCTCGTTCACGTAAGGCATCCCGCAGCGACTCGCCTCGGCACGGAGGATCTCCTGCGCCTGCTTCTTGGTACCGACGAACAGGATGGTGCCACCCCGGCCCGCCATGTCGCGCAGGTAGTCGAGGGACTTCTCGCTCTCTATCAGGGTCTTCTGGAGGTCGATGATGAAGATGCCGTTGCGTTCCGCGAAGATGTAGCGCTTCATCTTTGGGTTCCAGCGCTTGGTCTCATGACCGAAGTGGACGCCGGCCTCCAGAAGCTGCTTCATTCCGAGATAGGACATGCAGGTTCCTCCATGGCGGGACGTTGGGAATGGGTGAGTGTCGGGCCAGACCTTAAGCAGGTAGCCCCGCTGTCGTGACGACCGGACGGACATCCCGCTGCCGTACCGAGTCAAACTTCTAGATGATAACAGAAAGAGAGGGGGAAGTGGGTTGTGACGGGTCCGGCCCTCTACGCCGCAGCTACTCGTGCTGCAATCTGCGGCTGCAACGACACCACCCATCACCTCTCCGGTTCCTGAGTCAGGGGTTATCGCGACAGACCCCTGAATAGGGGTGGTCGGATCGGTGAGCTGCGAGGTGGGGAGCGCGGTCCGTTACCGCTCGGCCCCTATTGGTGACTGTGACCCCTTGATGCACTACTACTAGGTGAACATGTAGATTGTCTTTACTCACCCCCCACTTCGCACCAGGTAGAGACCGAGTAGGCAGTGCTCAGCACCTCAGCCTCTGGCAAGGGTTGAGGGAACCGCTCATTCTGTAGCAGCGCGTAGGTCTCGACCGAGTACAGCCACTCTTCCAGGTCACGGCCCCGAGGTTGCCCATAGGCCCAGAAGCGAACCTCGTCAAACAGGGCGATATTGCGGTGGCCAACCTCAACCGTCTCCAGAGGAGGCACGTCAGCAGCTGTGGCAGCATAGAGGCCCCTAGGTCCTTAGGACCTCAGCCAGGTGGTTGTGGTTCAGGGGTTAGGTGCTTCTTCATCGAGGGTGTTGCTCGGGTCGCAAACGGGGCACAATTGATAGGCATTCAGCAGTTGGCCACAAGCGTATCTAATGCTTCTTGAAATCCCCCAATTCGAACGTGGTAATCAAGTCCCTTCTCGTGTTCAGAATTTACTAGCGAGAAGAAAAAAATATGATGAGCATCGGGCTTTGCTTTTGCAAAGTGTGCCAGTAGGTAAACTGGAAATTCACCGTCAAATGCCCACACGTTGGCATCCATGGGCATAGCAAACTTTTTCATCGTCCAGTCCACATCATAATTCATCGTGAACATTACAAAGCAGAGCCCCTCAGGATCTACGACTGCCCTCATAGCGTCAAGATGAAACACCATTTCAATCCCGTCACCTGCACAGCGTGCAGCCAATCCGGCGGCCCTTACTCCCGGGGGTGCCTGAAAAGCCTGGGCCATCATCTGACCGATTTCAGGGAATACCACCCAGTCCCCAACCAGTATCTTCTTTGCTCGTGGAGCTTGTACACCTAACAGTCTGCCGAGTAGTCTCATAACCTTATAGTCGCAAAATCCAAGTGATAATGCACACGGACGAGGGGGGGGTCAAGATGCGAAGAACGGCCTCATGGATAGCTCTTATAGGTGGGGGATTGGGTGGACTACTTGCAATTATTCAGTCTGCTACAAGTCCCGGGAGCGGAGTATCGGCTGTTGGTTGGATCTTAACGCTGGCAATTTTCGTAATGGGCATCACTACGCTGAACTCGCAGGGGAAGAGTAGGGCTCCCGGGATTGCTCTTATCGTCTTGGGAGTATTGGTGCCTTGGTTTGGCGTGGTTTCTATCGCAGCCTTGCCCGCGATAATCGGGGGAATCTTGCTCATTCGTGACGCAAATAGATCCAACCAGTAGAAGTCACGCTCGATAGTACATACCCCCCTGCATACCCTGCATAACCACCCTCTTTTTCCCGTAAGAGTGGTTTCGGAACGATTCCGGCCTCTGGTTGGTGAGCCGCAGGAGCTAGCAGGCCTCTTCGTTCACTCTCAGGAACTCGACGAGGAACTCGTCCATTAGCCTGGATATCGAAGACAGAATGTAGCTCGCACCGCTACTTTGTATACCGGTGGTTCCAATGCTCCAAGTGGCTGCTCGATTGGTGCGACCTGATGCCAAGTCAAGAACCTCTTTGTGGTACTCCAACTCAATGTTAAAGGCTGTGCGAACCACGGTCACGTTGACGTAGAGAAAAGAGCTGTCGTAACGATCTGAACTGTACAGTCGTGCCGAACGCAGGCGACTCTCCACAGTGGCCTGAATCGACTCCTCGGTAAGGCCTATCCGTGCAGCATCGGGATCGGAAGACAACCCCCCTTCCACGACAAGGTACATCGGCTCGCAGTTGTTGAAGAGTTGGAAGCGGTGGTAAAAAAACTCTGCGGTAGCCTCACCAACCGGAGTGAGAGCCAGAATAACTACAGCCATGGCCGGTATTAGCCTGCCTCGGTTGAGAATCGATAGACTCATGCCGCACCCCGATTCTGCCCCGCACTTTAGCTGGCTGCGGGGCAGATCCACTCTACCGTGGTAGGTATGCGCTCTATACAGTCGAAGCCGGATATGGTGACCCTCTGAGAGCGCCGTTAAGGCCCCTCGAAACCGTCTCAGGTATCAGTGAATATCTCTCGCCCCCGATAGATTTCCTGACAATTACGTCGTTTGCTACCTGAACAACACCCCCGAGTGGAGCAGGTTGAAAGCTGCAATCTTGAGGTTCACCCGCGTTCAAAGTCGGACTCTACGGGTGAGTGACAAGAACGTCTTCACCTGAGCCGCCTGAAGGGTCAGTGACCTCACCAGAGTACTGAAACTCGCTTCGACTCGCTTTCGAGCTCGATCAAGGGACTCAGACCACGCGCCGTTACTTCCCCAAGGACGGACAAAAATGGCTTCGAAGGACGGGTTCTTCGGACTGGAACTCCGGGTCATGTTTGATCGCTTTGGTGTCAGCACGCCTGTGCCGATATAGGCTTTGTCTCCCAGAACCAGTTGCCCTTCCAGTCCCGCAGTCAGTTCTCGAGCCAGCCAAGGACGGACTCACAAGCGGACTCGTTGGGTCCGGGTCACATCAGGATGATGCGCCGCTGCGAAAGCCCATCTCTCGAATAACCCGTCAAGGTTGGTTGGTCAAGGCGGGCAGCTTGAAGCCAAACACCATTCCCATGGTGCTAAATCCCTTCCTAGCCTCAGGAAACTTTGACCAGGACGAGCGTTTCCCCAAGGCTGGGGTCCCCCAAAGACAGGTTCGCCGGACCTGGGGGTACGGACTCTTCGGGTTCGCTACCGGCAGTGGTTTGCTGTCGATCAGATGAATCCGGTCATCCCCCAGCACTGAGAGGGCGAGCTTGGCCACTAGCCTCTCGGCATTCCGCAAGATCCGGTGATAGCGAGTGTAGTGGGGCAGCTTGGGGACCCGAAGCGAAAACAAGCTCTACGGGCCCAACGAAGCCGTCCTTGTACCCCCCAAGGGGGGACCCCGCCGTCCTTACAGTTCTCTGAAGAGCTGATTCACGATCCAGTACCAGGTACTCTCATGGGGTTGGGCTAGGATCTCTCCTACCACTGCAATAGTGCGGCCATCCTCGCCGCGGAAGGTGGGACGGAGAGGAGAGGACATCAAGCCCCTAACTACTGATTCCGAAAGACAATACCAACTAGATTAGGTTCGTTCCGCACCCCCTAAGCCTCGAAGATGGGAGCATCCCGTCTCACTACATAGCGGACTAGCTTCTCGTCTACACCCAGCTCCCGCGCTATGCCTCGGCAACTCTGCCCCGTAGTCACCAGGTACAGGATCAGTTCGTCACGATCAGCGACGGCTCGACGCCTCACGCGGCCAGACTTGCGCCCCCTTCTGGCTTGCGCCTGGGGGGAGTGGTCTAGGGGTGGGGTTGCCCAAATATTGATATCGGTAGGTATCAGCCGCCCCCTAGGAGCCGGGCGTAGTTTTTCAGCAACTGCGCGTACCACAGCTCACTCTTGATCAGCCCGTGGCAGCGCTCGGTGTCGTTGAGAACCAGATATTCGTCCGGCGCTCCCGCCCTGCCCCCATGGCCGATACCGACGTCGAACAGTACCGGTATGCCGAACTCATTGCCGAATATGCTCCAGGGACCGCCCCCGGCGATGTAGGGATCTGCTTTAACAGTGAGGTCGAATTCGGCACAGGTCTCCCGAACAGCGGTTAGCAGATCGGTGCTGGGGTCTGCCTCCAGTGGGTTGTGGGCGGCCAGGACCTCGAGTTCCACATCTGCCCGACCGGTCTCCTCGAGGTGGTGCCGGATCGACTCGATCACCGGCTCAACCCGGTAGCCGCGGGGCAACCTGATGTCGAACAGGGCCCAGGCCTCGCCGGGCAGTGAGAATACCGGACCGCCCGGGCCGGTGTAGCCCGCAGAGAGCCCGTTAATGTTGAAGCTTGGGTGGTAGAAGTAGCGGAGATAGGCCTCCTCCTCACTGAGTTCACTCGAGGAGGCACCGACATCCCCACCCACTCCTCCCAGGACCTCTTGCCAGCGTTTACCTGCGTTCCGGGCCACCAGCTGACGTACCTCCTCACGCTCCGCTTCGGTCGGCGCTGCCAACTGGTCATAGAAGCCGGGGACCTCCACCCGTCGCCCCTCGTCTCCGACGAGCGAGGCCAGCGCCTGCACCAGATGCCAGCTGGGGCTATCGACCAGGACCTGAGACATGCCGTGGCCGTTGCGGTTGACTGGCCCGCGCCCCCACGCCGCGCCGCTGGCTTTCAGCCGGGCGAAGATCAGGCCCTTGTACCCGAGGTGGGTCGCCAGGACGCCGTCGAGCTCCGCTGCCCCGGGACTGAAGCAGGCGCTGGCGGAGGCGAACCGGTCCCGGTAGCTGGCGACCATCTCTGCATAGGTAGGGCTTCCCTGGTTCTCTTCACCTTCGGCCAGGAACATGATGTTTACGGGGAGCGTCCCCTCGGTCTGGATGAGGCCTTCGAGGGCGTTGAGCCAGGTCATGTAGGGGCCCTTGCGAGATCTGGCGCCGCAACCGAGGAGGACCTCGCCCCATGGCTCCAGCGTTGTGCGCCGGGCCTCGAAGGGGGGGACGCTCCAGCGGGAATGATCCGGCGGTTTGGTGTCGAACATGCAGTAGTTGACGAGGGTGTGGGAGGCGCCAGCATCGTAGTAGGCCCAGACCCCCGGATAACCCTTGGTGGGGACGAGTTCTACCTCTTGACAACCGAGCTCCCTATAGTAGCCAGCCATCATCTCTGCGGTCTCCTCAACCCCGTTGTCCTCAGAGGGCAGGGTGGGCTGCTGGATGAGCGCCTGGATCCGGCCGATATGCCGCTCCCGGTTGTTAAGGAGATAGGTTTCGAGGGGTTGTGAGTCTGCCATGAGTCTTCTCCTGTCAGGACCGCTGATTCCAGTCGAGGTCGTTGAGCCGGTCGATGACTGTCGCGTAGGTGCGGCTCATACGGGAGGTGATCTCGAGGATGTCTCTCATGGTGGCTACTAGGCGGGCGGTAAAGTCCTCGCCCACCCCATCGACGGCGGGTTCGGCCCGGCCTGAACCGTCCAGGGCCCCGCAGCGAACTGCAGTCCAGAGGAGTTGCCGCTGAATGGCGGGGGTGTGAAGTGCGTCGGGGTTGCCGGTTAAGAAGGCGATCATGGCCGCAAGTCCGTAGGCTGCCCAATCGGAGACGGAACCGACCAGGATGTGATCGGCCTCGACCCCGGCCGCGATGCTCTCTGTGGGGGCGCCGACATAGGCGGTGCCGAAGGGGGTCTCCTGGTCGACCACCGCTGCCAAGGCTCCAAACCCCACTTCATTACCGAGGTCGCCGATGGCGATTGTAGGGAGACCTCTGACGTGCGCTAGCTCGAACAGAGCGTCGGTCTTGGCGACCATGCCGGACACGTCGCTGCCATTCCCCTGAAGGTAGGCACCGTCTCCGTTCGCCCCAGGCTTCTCGATCGCGATGACGAGCTTGGAGCCGAAGGTGTCCAGAACCTCCTCGGCCTCGGCTGAGGCTCGTGAGGTGTCGGCCGTGAACGGTATGACGGCCCCCGAATGGGGATATTGGTGCATCTCGTCGCGCGTCGCGTAGAGGTTGAGGCCCGCTGCGGTCATCAGGGCACTCATGACGGGCACGGTGGCCGCCTCGGTGACGATGACGGGGTGTGCCCCTAGGGCGATATCGAGGGCGCGCGCAACGACAGCTGTGCCGATCAGGCCGTCGAGTTCAGGCTTCCCGTAGGGCAGGAAGGGGAAGCCGGTAGTGAGCACGACCGTATCGCCAGCCGAGGTGTTCTCGAGAATAGCGCGCGCAGCCCCGAGGGTGAGCGGTTCGCCTGCGACCGCCCTCGCTGCTCGGTAGAGGATGCGGCCGACGTGGTAGCCGCGCAGGTCGAGGGTTATCAGCGCGTCGAGATTCTCTCCGACCGCTGCAGCCACGATAGGGTTGACGTCACTCATTTGGCCTCCAGCCGTCTGGCTTGGAATAGGGCGATCTCCTGCCGGATCCTATGGCGGTGCGGGTGCTGGGGCCTTCGAGGATCGTCCGATAGAGGTCGGGGAAGCGGTCACGAAACAGGAGTCGGTGACGCCGTTGCCTGGCTACCTCGTTGAGGTCGATATCCTCCACGAGCAGGTACGGTTCGTTCAGCGGCGCCTCCGCAATCGTGTGACCGGCCGGACTAACGATCCTGCTACCCCCGAAAAAATTGATGCCGCGCTGCTCTCCAACCGTGTTCACATAGATGGTAAAGAAGGCGTTCTCCAGCGATCTCACCTTGAGCAGGCAGGGCCAAGTGTCCTGGAACTCGTCAGGCCCGGCGGAGAGGACGATATGGAGGGTCGCACCCTGGAGGGCCAGGACCCGGGCCACTTCAGGGAAGGCGATATCGGAGCAGATCTCAATGCCGATGGGACCGAACGGGGCTTGGGTGGTCGTGATCGCCTTGCCGGGAGCGAAGAAGCACCCCTCGACATAGGCCCCATAGGTTCCCAGATGGATCTTATCGTAGATAAAGGTGGTGCCATCGGGATTGGCCAGTAGCGCACTGTTGTAGACCAGGTGTGGAAAACCCGGATCCGCCCGGGCCAGGCCCATCACAACGGAGAGTCGGTAGCGCTGGGCCAGTTGACTCAGCTCGTCCTGCAGCGGTCCGGGCAGAACCACGGCGGTGTCGGCGAAGGCTTCGTTGGCCAGATATCCTTGCAAGAAGAGTTCGGGGAAGACGATCAGCTGCGCGTCGGCCTGCCCCGCCCGTTCGATGTAGGTCTTGGCCGACTTCCAGTTCTCGTCGACGCTGCCAACCTCTGAAGGGGCCTGGGCCAACGCTGTCCGGATGACCATGGTGGTGCCTCTCACTGGTTCAGCTAGTGGTCTAGGGCAGGGCTGATGCCCTGCCCTAGCGGTTCGGTCAGTTGCTTTCGATGTCGATGGTCTTGAAGTAGATGTCCATATCCTGAGGCGTGATCTGGTAGCCCGTGATGTTGGATCCCATGGCCCGCACCAGTTCGGCATGGACGAGGTAGGAGAACCAGGCCTCATCTAGCAGCACCTGCTGAAGCTCCGAATAGGCCTGCCGACGCTCTTCGGCATCGACGAAGCCAGCGGCGTCCAGGATCATGTTGTCCACATCAGCGTTGCTGTAGGTCCGGGTGAGGACCTGGCCGGTGCGCCAGAACCAGTGGATGGCGGTATCCGGATCGGGGGACATGATGGTGATGTCCTCTAGGTCGACAAACTCCGCCGGTACCCGGAAGACGCTGGAGTAGGCGGCTTGATCCATGAATTGGGGCTCGAGGTCGATGCCGACCTCTTGCAACTGATTGGCTACCACCAACACCGTGCGTCGCAACTCCTCTTTGTTCCCGGTCATGATGGTGGTGCTGAAGCCGTCGGGATAACCGGCCTCGGCGAGGAGTGCGCGCGCCCGGTCAAGATCTGGAGCCGGGCCGTAGCGGGTCACGTTGGGGTCTTCGTAAAGGAAGCCGGGTGGGAGTGGTTTCTCAGCTGGGATGGCGTGACCGAAGAAGACGGAGTCGACGATCGCTTGGCGATCGAGGGCGTAGGAGATCGCCTGGCGGACCTTCGGGTCGGCGAACGGCCCGACCACGTCGCCGAACGACAGGTAGACCCAGTTCCAACCCGGTATGGTCTGGACCGTCACGTTGGGATCGGTACTGAGGGTCTCGATGTCCTTGTAGGGGATGTTGTCGACGAAATCTACCTCTCCGACAGTGAGGAGGTTCATGCGGACGGTCGCGTCGGGGACGAACCGCCACACGACCTCATCGACGAGCGGGAACCCCGGATCCCAATAGGCCTCGTGCTTCTTCAGGGTGATGTGGTCGCCCGAGACCCACTCGACGACCTCAAACGGCCCGGTGCCTACCGGATTGCGGGCGAACTCCTGGGCCCCCAACTCTTCAAAGGCGGCCTTGGATAGCACCAGGCCACCGAAGCCCTGGAGGGCGGTCAGCACGAATGGAGTAAAGGGGCGCTTGAGATTGTAGCGCACCGTGTAGGTGTCCACCACCTCGACGTTCGCCACCTGAGCGGCCGAGTAGAGGAAGGAGACCCGCATGCTGTTCTCGATGATGTAGTTGACCCCGAAGGCTACATCCTCTGCGGTCATCTCCCCGTAGCCGCGATGGAACTGCACGCCGGACCGGAGGGTGACCAGCCACGAGGTCGGCGACTCCTGTTCCCAGCTCAGGGCCAGCTCGGGCACAACGGTGTTGGTGTCGTAGTCGTAGCGGACCAACTGGTCGTAGAGGTTCCAGTCGAGCCAGGTAGCGGGCAGGCCGGCCTGCTCCATGAAGTTGAGGGAGTTGGGCTCCTCGAATATGGCGACCCGGAGGACCTTGTCGGACTGTCCGAAGGCTAAGCTCCCGAATAGCAAAGCGGCGAGAGCGAGGATAAGAGCATGCCTATTGATCTTCATCTGCTTCCTCCAAATGCGTGAATCGGCTTGGCATCTAAGCTGCGAACGACCGCTCGGCGGATATCACCTCCTCTAGCGCGTGCGGGGGTCTAAGATCTCCCGCAATCGGTCTCCAATAACGGTAACGCTTAAGACCACGGTGGAGAGGACGATGCCGGGGATGAGAGGATACCAGGGAGACTGCTGGATGTAGGGACGTGCCTCGGCCAGCATGAGACCCCAGCTTGGGGTCGGGGGTTGGGTACCGAGCCCTAAAAAGCTCATTCCGGCCTCGGCGATGATGGCAAAGGCGAGGGCTACCGTGACCTGCACGATGATCGGTCCGGCTGCGTTCGGCAGCAGGTGCCGGAGGATGATGCGGATGTCGGAGGCGCCCAGAGCCTTGGCCGCTTGGACATAATCTATCTCGCGGATGGACAGGGTCTTGGCGCGGGCGACGCGGGCGAAGACGGGGGTGTAGACGATCCCGAGCCCCAACATCACACTGGTCTCCCCGGGACCGAGAATGCCTATGAAGGCCACCGCCAGCAGGATCGCCGGGAAGGCGAGCAGGGCGTCGACGATCCGCATGAGAAAGGCGTCGATCAGCCCGCGCCAGTAACCCGACACCAGCCCGACCGGCACGCCCATGCCGACCGCTATGAGGACCGCCACGACGCCGACCCTCAGGCTGACGCGTGCTCCGAAGATGGTGCGAGCGAGCAGGTCTCGGCCGAAGCTGTCGGTACCTAACAGGTGCTTCTCGGATGGGGGGGAGACTAGCAGGTCGAAGCGCATCTTGTTGGGCTCGAGGGGGAGGAGGGGGGCGATCAGGGCCGCCACCATCACGACGAGGAGGATTGCCGCCCCGAGCGCGAACTGAACGTCCCGCCAAGAGGAGAGTTGCCAGGGGCCTCGCCCTCCCCGGTAGGGGCTGGCGAGTGCGGCCTTGGACGAATTCATGTCACAGCCTCACGCGGGGATCGGCGAACGAGGTCAGGAGATCGGCAAGGATGCTTGAGAGGATGAAGATCACGCCCACCGTGAGGGTCACCCCCTGGATGACCGGGAAGTCCCGTATCTCTACCGCGTTGATCAGGAGCCGACCGATACCGGGAATCGCGAAGATCTCCTCGATGATGATGGTCCCGCCGAGGAGCGAGGCGAAATTGAGGGTCACCAGGTTGATGGTGGGCAGCAGGGCGTTGCGGACCCCGTGGCGGAGGAGGACGACCCGCTCAGCTACCCCCTTGCTACGGGCCGTGCGGATGTAGTCCTCTGACAAGATATCTAGCAGGTCTGAGCGAACCAGGCGACTGAGCAGCGCGGTATAGATTAGCCCCAGAGAGATGGTTGGCATGGCGAGACGGGCTAAGGAGCCTCCGAGGTCTGGCAAGATGGGGAGATAACCGGAGATCGGCAGCCACCGCAGCTGAACGCCGAAGATTACGATCAGCACGATTGCGGTGAAGAAGTTGGGGAGTGAGATGGCTAGCGAGGTGGCGACCATCGCTCCACTATCTGCGAGTCCCCCCCTCCGGGCGGCCGCCATGATTCCTGCAGGGAGGGCGATGAGGATGGAGAACAGCGTCGCGCTGACTGCGAGGGTGAGAGTCGCTTCAAACCGTTCACTGATCATGGTTGTGACCGGCTGACCGGTGCGGACGGAGGTGCCCATATCCCCCCGGACCACCCGGCCGATCCACACCGCGTATTGCGTCCATAGGGGTCGATCGAGGCCGTAGCGTTCCCGCATCGCTGCTACTAGTTCGGGGGGGGCTTCCGGCCCGGCCAGGGCTGTCACCGGGTCCCCCGGTGCCAGGTGGGATAGCAGGAACACGATCACCGTGATGACCAGGGCGGTGGGCACGAGTTGGGCGAGTCGTGAGGCGAGGAAGGGAATCATGTCGTCAGTTAGGTAGTCTATCTCCCGGAGGGGCCCGTTTGTGCCGCAAGCGCGGGCAAGCTCCAAACCGCTAGCAGGAGTCCCACTAGAAACGCGCGGCGGCTAGGCGCCACCAAGCGTCCGTACCTCTGAGGGCTTCGTTGTCTTGGGCAAGGTCCCAAGGGGTCGCACCCCAGTTGGTTTGGGCGGCCCCGTCGGCCCCGGCGTCGAGAAGGGCCATGATAACGGCAGGGGCATCATTGTATCCGGCCGCATGGTGTAGGGGAGTGGTGTCGTACTCGGTCGTTCGCACCTCCAGCCACGCCCCGGCGCCCACTAGGGCCATGATAATGGCAGGGGCATCATTGTATGCGGCCGCGATATGCAGAGGAGCCTGGCCGTTCTCATCCCGGGCATTCACATTTGCGCCGCCAGCTACCAGGGCCCGGATGATGGCGGGGTTGTCGCTGCCCGCAGCCGCGTAGTGCAGGGGGGTCCAGCGACTCTCCCCATACCGGGCGTCCACATCTGCTCCAGCGTCCAGCAAGGCTGTGATAATAGCGGGGTTGTCGTTGAACCGGGCCGCATTGTGTAGAGGGGTGTCGCCAGCTCTATCCCGAGCATTCACATCTGCCCCAGCGCTCACTAAGGCACTGATGACGGCAGGGTTGGCGTTATACAAGACGGCGTGGTACAGCGGGGTCCAGCCGTCCTCGTCCCGGGCATTCACATTTGCGCCGCCAGCTACCAGGGCCTGGATGATGGCAGGGTCATCACCATCGTAGGCAGCTAGGTGCAGGGGGGTGTCGCCGTCCTCGTCTCCAGCGTTCACCTCCGCTCCGGCAGACACCAGGGCCCGGATGACAGCAGGGCTGTCGTTGTACAAGACTGCATGGTGCAGGGGGGTCCAGCCATTCTCGCTCCGGGCATACACGTCGCCTCCAGCCTCTACCAATGCCCTGATGACGGCGGGTGTGCCCCCCTGGGCCGCATAGAATAAGGGAGCATCGCCGTCCTCGTCTCCAGCGTTCACCCTCGCTCCGGCAGACACCAGGGCCCGGATGATGGCGGGATCGTTGCTGGAGAAGCCCGCCCAGTGCAGGGGCGTGCCGCCCAATCCGGCGCTCCGAGCATTCACATCGGCCCCAGCAGCGAGGCAAGCCTGTACCTCCGCTAGCGTCGCCGACTCAAAGAACACACTTGTGCTCCACTCCGCACACTCTGCGGCAACCGCGTGCTCCGCTAGTCGCTCGTAAGCACCAGAGCCCTCGAGTTCTTCTCGGTCCTCGGCGTAGTTCCAGGGGGTGTTGCCTACGCCGTTTTGGATCGCTGCGTCTGCCCCGGCGTTGAGCAGGGCTGTGATAACAGCAGGGTTGTCGTTGAACCGGGCCGCATTGTGTAGAGGGGTGTCGCCAGCTCTATCCCGAGCATTCACATCGGCCCCGGCGTTGAGCAGGGCTGTGATAACAGCAGGGTTGTCGTTGAACCAGGCCGCGTTGTGCAGGGGGGTGGCGTCGTACTCGTCGTCTCGGGCATTCACATCGGCCCCGATTTCGAGACAGACCTGCACCCCTGCAACCGTGACCCGCTCGAAGAACTCCGACGTGTTCCACCCTTCACACTCCGCTGCAACCGCTTGTTCCTCTAACCTCCGATAGGCGTCTGTACCCTCGAGTTCTTCTCGGTCCTCGGCGTAGTTCCAGGGGGTGTTGCCATCGTCGTCCCGAGCGGTTGCGTCTGCCCCGGCGTCGAGCAGGGCTGTGATGATGGCGAGGTTGTCACTGCCGTAGGCCGCCATGTGCAGGGGGGTGAAGCCAGAGTCCGCCCGAGCATTCACGTCTGAGCCAGCGGCAACCAAGGCTGTGATGATGGTGGGGTTGTCGGTATACAAGGCCGCGAGGTGCAGGGGAGTCAAGCCATCCTCGTCCCGGGCATCCACCTCTGCTCCAGCGTCCACTAGGGCTGTGATGATGGTGGGGCTGTCGGTGGACGCGGCCGCCCGGTGCAATGCGGTCCAGCCACCACCACCGCGAGCATTCACCCCGGCCCCCGCCCCCACTAGGATGCGGATGACGGTGGGGTCGGTACTGTTCGCCGCTGCGAATTGCAAGGGGGTGTTGCCATCTGCGTTCCGGGTATTTACCTCTGCACCAGCAGCAAGGCAATCTGCCACCGTCGCCGATGTGGCCCAGAAGAAGAAATCCGCCGTGTTCCACGCCGCACACTCTGCGGCAACCGCCTGCACCTCGCTCGCCTCGCTTAGTCGCCGGTAGGCGTCAGAGCCCTCGAGTCCTTCTCGGTCCTTGGCATAGTCCCAGGGGGTCTTGCCCCTGTTGTCCTGAGTAGTCGTGTCTGCCCCGGCGTCGAGCAGAGCTGTGATGATGGCAGGGTTGGCGCTGAACCGGGCTGCAAGGTGCAGGGGGGTGTCGCCCAACCCGGCGCTCCGAGCATTCACATCTGCCCCAGCAGCAAGGCAATTCTCCACTTCTGTAGGCGTGGCAGACAAGAAGAATAGGCTCGTGTTCCATCCCTCACACCCCTGCGCAAACCCCTGACTCGCTAATGCGAGTACGCCCGCAACCACCAGCAGATATCTCAGTCTCAAGGTCATCCTCCAACTTCAAAGCCAGACTCTTTGGGTCTGCCGCATCCTACTTCCTATAGAGCAACCTCACCACTGTCCCGAGATTCGGACTCTTCGGGTCTGGTGGCGAGTTCGGCTGTAGCGTAGTGACCAGGCACTGTGGGCGACTCCCAGCGACCCGCCTGTTGCATCTCGACGTGGAAGACCCTATCTCCCGGAGGGCCTGCCTCATCCCGCTAGCGTCCCCCCATGCCCGTGATCGTGATCCCCTTGATGAACCACTGTTGGGCGAATAGGTAGACCACGATGATCGGCAGCATGGCGACCACGGCGGCGGCCATGAGCAGCTCCCAGCGCACGTTGAACTGGCCCTGGAAGGCGCTTAAGCCCACAGGTATGGTGCGCATCTCAGGGGAATTGGTGACCACGAGCGGCCACAGGAACTCGTTCCAGTTGCCGAGGAAGACGAAGATCGCCAGCGCTGCGATGACCGGGGCGCTGTTGGGCATGATGATCTGCCACCATATCCGGAACGAGGAGGCGCCGTCCATGCGGGCGGCGTCATCGAGTTCCTGGGGGATACCTCGGAAGTATTGGCGGAGCAGGAAGATGGCGAAGGCAGGGGGCAGGATCAGGGCCTGGTAGCTGTCGTACCAGTTGAACTGTCGGATGAGGACGAAGTTGGGTATCAGCAGCATGGTGAAGGGGATCATCAGCGTCGCCAGATAGATGAGGAAGAGGGTATCACGGCCCCGGAAGCGGAGTCTGGCGAAGGCGGCAAGCGCCGAGGTGAGGATGGTCAGCAGGGTGACGGCGATGGCGACAGCTAAGCTGTTGAGATAGAAGCGGCTGAAGGGCATAGCTGTAAGCGCTTTGGTGTAGTTCGACCAGGCGAACTCGCTGGGGATCCAGGTGGGGGGAAAGGTGAAGATCTCGCGGGGGAGCTTCAGCGAGGTGGAGACCATCCACAGAAAGGGCAAGAGCATCAGCGAACTGCCGAGGATAAGGCCTAGATGTAGAGCCAGTTTGCCCCAGTTGATGCGGCGTCGGTCTGGTCTCTGAGAGGCTTGGACCACGGCTCAGCTCCCCGTCTCGTAGTGGACCCAGCGGCGCTGCAGGCGCACCTGGATCACGGTGAAGAGGAAGATGATGGCGAATAGCAGCTAGGCGATAGCGGTTGCCTTGCCCATGCGGCCGAACTCGAAAGCGTTCTGGTAGATATAGTAGACGATCGAAAGGGTTGCCTGCGCAGGTCCGCCTCGGGTCAGCACGAACGGTTCCGAGAAGAGTTGGAAGGCGCCGATCATCTGGATGACTAGCAGAAAGAAGGTGGTGGGGCTGACCATAGGGATGGTGACGTAGCGGAAGCGCTGCCAGCTGCTGGCCCCGTCGACCTTGGCGGCATCGTAGAGGCTGTCAGGCACCGCCTGAAGCCCCGCTAAGTAGATGACCATGGTAAAGCCGACATTCTTCCAGACGGTCAGCAGTACGACCGCGGGCTTGGCCCACACGGAGCTATTGAGCCAGTCGGGCGGAGCGATGTTCCAGCCGGTCGACTCCGCGAGCTGCCAGACCCAGGCGTTGGTGATGCCGAAGTTGCGGTTCAGCAGCCATTGGAAGATGATGGCGACCGCAACGATATTGGTCACCACCGGCATGAAGTAGATCAGCCGGTAGATCTCGAGACCGCGGATGCCCTGATTCAGGGCGACGGCGAACAGGAGGCCGAACACCAACTGGACCAGGACATATGGTCACCGCATAGAACAGGGTGTTGCCGAGCACCTTGCGGAAGACCGCGTCCTGGGTGATGAGTTGGACGTAGCTATTCACCCCGGCAAACTCCGGCGGGGTGAGCAGGTTCCAGCGGAAGAAGCTGAGCGCAAAGGCCCCGAGGATCGGCACCAGCACGAAGATGGCGAAGCCGATCAGGTTCGGCAACAGGAACGGGTAGCCTTCGCTCTGCTGGTGGGGCAGCCACCGATTCAGGCCCAGCCAGCGAGCCAGCAAGGGGGTTGTAGAGCGGCTAGTTGCCGTAGCCGTTGTCGCTCGGGAAGGCGTCTACCTGCGAGCAGAGTTCCGGCAGCACCTCTGCCGGGTTGGCTTCGCCGGCCCAGATCGACTCTAGGGTCGGGCTGATGATCGAGCCGTTCAACTCATTCCACTCAGGTGAAGAAGCTGATCCGTCCGGTCTTGGCGTTCTCGCCCTCAATGATGAAGGGATGAAGGCTATGCGGCTCTCAAGGGGTGTCGCCAGCACCGAGGAAGGCGTCGGAGCGGGCGGTCGACTGAAGTGCCGGCAGGATCTCGCCAGAGGCGGTGTAGATGGCGTCCATGAGGTCGAAGGCCAACTCGAGTTCGAAGATGCCACCCCGGGAGCGCTCTGGGTCGAGTTGAGGGATCTCCGCCTCGGCCTGTTCACGGTAGTGCCGCCAGTAGTCGGGCAGCCATGACAGGATGTCCTGGGCGCGGGTGCTGCCACCACCGATATAGGCCAGTCTGATGCGTGCCAAGAGGCACCTCCGCTTTCCGGAGACCCGGGCGGGCCGGGCTCTGAGCATCTCAGGGATTCCCGTCCCGGTGCCAACGGGCGAGAGCGAAGCCGGTCTCCTCCTCGATGGCCCGCAGGCGATTGTACTTGGCGAGTCGCTCGGAGCGGGTCAGCGAGCCGATCTTGATAAAATCCCCGTCCCAGCCGGTGGCGAGGTCTGCGAGCCAGTCATCCTCCGTCTCTCCGCTGCGGGCGCTCACGGTCACGGCCCAGCCGGCCGAGCGGGCTAGCTTCAGCGCCCGATCGGCCTCGGTCAGGGTGCCGATCTGATTTACCTTGAGCAGCAGCGCGTCGGTGGCGCCGGTCTTGAGCGCCCGGTCGACCCGCCTGGGGTTGGAGCAGAGGAGGTCGTCGCCCAGCACCAGCGCCCGACCGCCGACCCGCTCTCGCAATTCGGGCCAGTGATCCCAGTCGTCCTCGGCCAGGCCGTCCTCGATACTCCGGATCGGGTAGGCGTCGAGCCAGCCGAGCAGCCGCTCGATCATCCCCTGGGCCTCGAGCGCCTCCTCGCCGAGCCGGTACAGGCCCCCTTGGAAGAAGTGACTCGAGGCCACGTCGACAGCCAGCGCCACCTCCTCCCCTGGGGTGTAGCCCGCCGCCGAGATGGCCTCGAGCGCCTCCTCGATCATCGCCTCGGCGGTGGGAAAGGGGGGGGCGAGGCCCCCCTCGTCAGCTACCAGGGCCCGCACCCCATAACGTTCCCCGGCCCTTTCGGCGGCGTGCTGATAGATGTCGTAGACCGTCGCCAGCGCCTCGTCCATAGTGGTCGCGGCCTCTGGGATAAGGAGCACATCCTGGATGTCGACCTGCCCGCCCGCGTGCTTGCCGCCGCTGAACAGGTTGACCGTGGGCCTCGGCAGGGTGATCGGCTCGTGCCCGAACGCCTCGGCGAGGTGGCGGTAGAGGGGGCTATTGCCCTCTGCCGCCGCGCGGGCGAAGGCGAGCGAGGCTGCGAGGATAGCGTTGGCTCCCAGCCGGGCTTTGCCGTCGGTTCCGTCGAGCGCGATCAGCGCCCGGTCGAGTTCGCACTGGTGCTCGAAGGTCTGACCCTTGAGGGCTTCTCGCAATTCGCCCCGCAGGTGGGAGACGGCCTTCCGGCAGCCCAGTCCCCGGTAGCGTTCGGGGTCGCCGTCGCGCAGTTCTAAGGCCTCTGCCCGGCCCGTCGAGGCTCCTGAGGGTACCGAGGCGCTCCCGACAGCGCCGCTGGCCAGGGTGCAGCGGGCCAGTACCGTGGGACGTCCCCGACTGTCGAGGATCTCGAGACCTCCCAGGTCTGCGATGGTAGGCATCAGGGCAGCTCCTTTGCGAAACGCCGGATGAGGTCCGGGGTGCGTTGGGGCGGGGTGGTGAGGAGCGTCAGGACGGCGTTGCGCTGGGCCGCCCGGGCGGCTGGCCCGAGATACTCGAGGGGGGAGCGACCGCAGGCTCGGGCCAGCAGGCAGGCGAGCGTATGGCGCACCGCTCGCCCCTCTAGTTTTGCGAGCCAGGGGACCTCTCCGAGCGCCTTGAGATAGCTCTGCCAGAACTCCTCGCCGGCTTTGAGGAAGGTGTCACGAGCCCCCTTGAGGTGATGGGCCTTGCTGAGGAGGTGGGTGAGGGCAAAGCCTAGGTCGAAGGCTGGGTCGCCGAAGTGGATGACCTCGTGATCGAGCAGGATCAGGCGGCCGCGGTGGACCAGGATATTCTTCGGGCTGTAGTCGCCGTGGACGAGCGTCAGGCGCTCCCTGCGGGTCTCCGCGACGAGGTCGGTCAGGAAGGGGGCCGCGGCGGGGGTCCGCTCTGCGCTGAACAGGTGGTAGGGCTCGAGCCGGAGTGATTCGAAGAAGGAGCGATCGTCGAACACCTTTGCCACCCCGTCGCGCTGCTCTGAGCCGCTGCGATGAATGGTCCCCAGGAGGGTGCCAAACTGGCGGACCAGATCGCCGTCCACCTCGCCCTCGAGCAGCAACTCCTTCCAGTTCCGGTGCGGCCGGGGTGCCGCCTCCATCGCCAGCAGATTGCGGTCCCGATCCTCGAATACCAGCCGGGGGACGCTGCCTGCGGGGGTCAGTCGCGAGAGCCAGCGCAACCCCTCCGCCTCCCGGTGGGTCCGCTCCGGGCTGCTGAACCAGTCGACCTCGACCCGCAACTTGGGAAGCGCCTGTTTGAGCACCCAGGCTTCGCCCCCGGGTCGGGTGATGAGCACCGTCCGGTTCGAGACGCCGCCCCGGAGATTGGTCAGTTGCGACTGTTCGCCGGGCGCGATGCGGCCGGACCGTTCGAGGTAGGCGAGGAGCGCGTCGGGCCTCTCGATGTCTAGTTCAGCTTCCGGTCCCGCCATGGCGACTCAGGTGGTCGGGGGCTCTGGGTTCAGGTACCCCTTGGCGAGGAGAGTCTCGAAGTGCTCGATGGTCTGGCGGATGCCGTCTGCGAGGGGCGTCTCGACCACCCGGGGCAGCCGGGTCTTGAACTCCCCGCTGTCGATCCCTTGGGGAAAGGGGAGGGGGGTCTCGTCGCAGGTCACGGAGACTCCGGGCCGCTCTCGCTCAATTAGGGCGGCGACCTCGGCGATGGCGGTCGGGGTAGTCCCGAGTGCGAACCCATAGGCGCCGCTCAGGGGTGTCTCGGCGGCCTCGATAAACTGCTTCGCGACGTCCGAGGCGAGCTGGAACTGCATGGTGCCGCCGAAGCTGATCTGATAGTCGCGCCCGGCCGCAGCCGCGAGCATCGCCTTGGTCGGTTCGCTGGTCACCCCCTGGTCCCGGCCGACCCCGTACACCGTGTAGGGGCGGAGCGTGGTGCTGCTCAGCTTGTGGTCCTGCCAGTAGATGCGGGCGGTGCCCTCGTTCGCCTGCTTGTAGACCCCGTAGAGGGTCCGTGGGTCGAACGGGGAGTCGGCAGCGATCACTTCGGGCCGGTAGACGCTTGGGGGGCCGTAGACGGCGACCGACGAGGCGTAGGCGATATGCTTCAGGCCCGCTAGGCGAGCCGCCTCGAAGATGTTGACGGTGCCGCCGACGTTCACCCGCGCGCCCAGCACCGGATCGGCCTTGCAGAAGGGGATCTGCAGCGCTGCGAGGTGCACGACATGGGTGACACCGCAGCCCTCTAGCGCCTCGTGGACCTGGCCGAAGTCGGTGAGGTCGCCCTTCAGGAAGGTGATGGCCCCCTGCTCCTCGGGGGTCAGCAGGAGATTGAGCCGGTGCCGATCCTCGCTCAGATCGAAGCTGATAGCCCGCTTGCCCTCGCGAACGAGGTGGTGGAGCGTCCAGGTGCCGAGGCAGCCCATACCCCCTGTGACCAGGTAGGTGGGGCCGGTTGTCAACGCCCCTCGACCATCCGGTTGCTGAGCTGCCCTAAGTTGCCGACCTCGACTGTGGCCTCGTCTCCGGGTCTCATCCATACCCTCTCTTTCATCCCGAAGATGACACCTTCTGGGGTCCCGGTCGAGATGATGTCGCCCGGTTCCAGGGTCAGGTAGCGGCTGGCATAGCTCACGACCTCGGCGACCGAGAAGATCATGTCTGAGGTGCTCGAATCCTGGCGCAGTTCGCCATTGAGCCAGCAGCGCATCCGCATCTCCTGGGGGTCGCCCGCCTCGTTCGCGGTCACCAGGTAGGGTCCGAGCGGCATAAACTTGTCCAGGGTCTTGCCCAGCAGCCACTGACCGGTCAGCATCTGCAGCTGGCGCTCGCTTACGTCGTTGCCGTTGCAGTAGCCCAGAACGTAGTCGAGTGCCTCGGCCTCGCTCACCTCCTTGGCTCGCCTGCCGATGACGACGACCAGTTCCGCTTCGTAGTCGTACTCCTCGGCGTGGGCGGGGAGGGGGATGTCCTCACCGGGTCCTGCGATGGCGTTGTTGAACTTCGAGAAGAGCACCGGGGTGGTGGGGACCGCCATGCCGGACTCTTGGGCGTGACGCAGATAGTTCAGGCCGATGCATAAAATCTTGCCTGGGTTGGGTACAGGGGGACCTAGCCGGAGCCTGCTCTCGTCGTGGAACCACTCTGCTGCGCCGCGCTCGAGGGCCTCATCTACCCGGGCAGCCAGCGGGGCGACGGCGGCGCTACCCATTCGGTAGAGGGCATCGGGTGTTACGGGGGTGTCGGTGTGACCGGGGGCGGCGATGTCGAGGACGCCGCGGTCAGTCTTGACACCGAGCTTAAGGCCTTTGGGGGTCTGATACGTTAGAAGGATCATGCCTACAGCCTAGCCTTTCAGTGTGGTGCCTGCGGTCCCTTGGGAGTTTAGCAGCAGGGCGATGTCGACGGGTGCGTGGATCTCGAGGCCGGGGCATTATGCCCGGGCGGAGTTGGCTGGTAAGGGTGCGGTGACAAGGTTGCGCTATTGGAAGTAGGGTGGAGAGCATGAAGATCCGAAGAGTTCGCTCTCGATATCTGCCTCGATATCTGCTGGTAGTCGCAGGCGTACTCGCGCTAGCGACGAGTTGCGCTATTCGGAAGTTAGGATTGCAGTAGAGGGGGATGACCATGAGACTGAGATACCTGCTGGTGGTTTGGAGTGTGCTCGTGCTGGCGACGAGTTGCGCCCCCCCTGGTACGCAGACGCTGGAGACCCCCACAACTCGCGAGGGCGATCGTGGCGCCGCTCGGGTTCCGGCCGCGGCAGTGGACTGTGAGGCTTGGAGCTGGAACACGTCGGAATTTTTCGTCCAGGCCACGTTGGAGGAGGTGAAGGATTGCCTTGCTGCTGGGGCGAATGCCCGACAGGTGGATGAGTATGGCCGCACCCCCCTGGACTATGCAGCCTGGTATACCAACAACCCCGCCGTCGTCACGACCTTGCTGGACGCTGGAGCGGAGGTGAATGCCCGGAATGAGTCCGGTTGGACCCCCCTGCACTATGCAGCCTGGTATACCAACAACCCCGCCGTCGTCACGACCTTGCTGGACGCTGGAGCGGAGGTGAATGCCCGGAATGAGTCCGGTTGGACCCCCCTGCACAACGCGGCCGCAGCCAGCGACAACCCCGCCATCATCAGAGCCCTGCTGGACGCTGGAGCGGAGGTGAATGCCCGGAATGAGTCCGGCTGGACCCCTTGGGATCTTGCCAAGGACCGAGAAGAGCTCGAAGGTTCTGACACCTACCAGCAACTACGTCCGAATGAGCCCCCGCTCGCAGTTCTGGAGAGTCCGTCTTCCTGTGCGGAGTGGAACACAGAGGAGTTCTTTGAATCGGCCACACTGACGGAGGTCAGGGGTTGTCTCGCTGCTGAGGCGGAGGTGAATGCCCGGGATGGACTCGATGTCACCCCACTGCACTATGCGGCAGAGAGTAGTACCGATCCCGCTGTCATCCACGCCCTGGTGAGGTCAGGGGCGAGGGTGAATGCTCGCGGTAGTGGTGGCCGCACCCCGCTGCACCGGGCGGCTGGGTTCAACCCCAACCCCGCCATCATCACTGCTCTGGTCGCTGCTGGGGCGGAGGTGAATGCTCGGGATGAGGGGGGCCTAACCCCCTTGCACGATGCAGCTTGGTACAACGATAATCCTGCCGTCATCGAAGCCCTGGTCGTTGCTGGGGCGGAGGTGAATGCGCAAGCCGCCAACGGCTGGACCCCCCTGCACCTAGCGACTTATGAAGCCACCTTCACCACCAACCCCGCCGTCGTCACAACCTTGCTGGACGCTGGGGCAGACGCGACCGTACGAAGCGAGAATGGCCAGACCCCTTGGGACCACGCTCAAGACAACGAAGCCCTCAGAGGCACGGACGCCTACTGGCGCCTGAACGATGCACGCTTCAGGTGAGAGTTGAAGCACGCGGGCCGCTGGGAATGGCTCACGATGCCGGGCTTGACAGCAGAGGAGCCACGACCGAACTGCACTACCAGAGGCTTGGTCGGGTAGAGTAAGAGATTATGAACCTAAAGACACAACTCCTGGTAGCCTTAGCCGCACTCTCACTAACGGCCCAGGTAGCTGCTGCAGAGTGTACAGAGTGGAATACCTTGGCCTTCTTCCAATCGACCACCTTGGAAGAGGTGATCGATTGCCTCAATGCTGGGGCAGAGGTGACCCCTCGAGATGAAAGTGGCAGAACCCCCCTGCACGATGCCGCCTTCTTCGACACCGATCCTGCCATCATCACAGCTCTGACTAATGCTGGGGCAGAGGTGGAAGCCAGGGATAGATACGGCCATACCCCCTTTCACTTTGCGGCCCAAACCAATACCAGCCCCGCCATCATCACGGCACTGGTAGAGGCCGGAGCGGAGGTGAATGCTAGAAATGTAGAAGGTTCTACTCCGCTCCACCTTGCGGCTAAATTCAACACCAATCCTGCTATCATCACGGCACTGGTAGAGGCTGGGGCGGAGGTGAATGCCCGGGACAAGGGTGGCCTCACCCTCCTACACACTGCGGTCTGGTTTAACGACAACCCTGCCATTATCACAGCCCTGGCAGATGCCGGGGCAGAGGTAGATGCCCAGATCGCAGGTGGCCTCTCCCCCCTGCACCTTGCAGCTGTGAGTAGCGACAACCCTGCCATCATCGCAGCTCTGCTTGATGCTGGGGCAGATGCGACTGCCCAAAACACCGCTGGCTTGACCCCTTGGGACTATGCTGAGGATCGAGAAGAGCTCAAAGGCTCTGATGCCTACCGGCGACTAGGCGAGGCGCGCTTCAGGTAGCTTATAGACTGGTGGTCTTGGGGACCAATTTCCGGAGGGCCCCTTCGACCTGCGGCTCTCTCAAAGCCTCTTCACTGTTCAGCTGTTCCTCTTGTCGAATCACTGCACTCGGACCGAGCTTGCCAGTCGGGGCGTGATGGCGAGGCGGAGGTACCGGGAGTAGGGTGGGGTAGCGAGAGATGGTCATGAGGATGGACAGAGGAATCGTAGCGATTATCGCAGGCATCTCTGGCGTCTTCACCGTTGGTGCCACACTGTTCGGCGACAGCGTCGGGCCGCCTTTGACGCCGAGGCTGCCTATGGCATTATCGTTGGATCTGGTTGGGCCGGTGTGTTGTTCGCCTTACTTGTGTGTTCGGGGCGGTGGCGAGGCTCCGCTACCGGGAGTGAGGGGATCGTGCGGAGGAGAGCAACCCGCCTGCACCGTGTGGCCATGCGGCGTAACGCTGCCGTCATCAGGACCCTGTTGGACGCCGGGGCAGACGCGGCCGCACGAGACGATGACGGCATAACCCCCTGGTACTATGCTCAAGACAACAAAGCTCTCAAAGGCTCTGATGTTCGGTGGCGGCTTAACGAAGGGCGCTTTGAGTGGGGGCATGGCCCCGACCTCGGCAAGCAGCGGTTCCCGAGGTAGGCTCCGGGGCCTTCACTCTTGTTCGCACAGCCTGGCATTGGATGTTTCAATCCGCTGATGGTGCGGTGGAGGCCATCGGGGTAGCGCCCAAGATCAGGCTCTCCTAGCCCCATTGGGAAGTTGGAGTGCGCTTGTCAACAGTCAGTTACACGGTGCACATGCTATGCTCCCGCCCGGAAAGGGGGTGAGGACGTTTGCCCTGGGTTGTGAGGGAAGGCACACAAGCCGGTCTCTACCTGATCGATGAGCAGAAGGCGTCACTGGAAATGGTCTAGTGAGCGGTACGGGGTTGCCCGGGCAATACTCGCTCGACTAGCAGTGCAGTGTGGTCTCGAGGCTTGAGTTCGATACGCGGAAGTTCAAGGTGACGAGGTCAGAGGGAGGCCGGCATGGATGGGAGACTTGAGGCTAGGTGAGCCCCAACATAATTGCCGTCATCGGCGTCGGTGTGACGTTGTTAGGTGTTCTGGCACTGCTGCTCAACATGCGGCCGAGATAGCTGAGTTGAGGTGGGACCTGCACGCCTTAGGCGACCGGATCGCCCGCATCGGGGTCGACTCGATGAGCATTACTGGCCGGGGTGTCTCCGAGCAGGAGGTGGTGCAGTGAAACCTGAGCGGGGTTACGGGTTGGCGATGCAGTCGACTCGCTCGGTGCCGTACTCGGTGAAATGTGCCGGTGTCGTCTGCACAGAGTGGCGAACAGGGTCGTGAGTTCCGAAGAGCCTCTCGATGCACTAGGGGAGTTGGAGGCCCTTGACCGCGCCAAAGAACTTGCTGACCAGGTGGCGAAGGTGTGGTCAAAAGCCAGCGGTGGCCTGGAGTTCGACTCGGATATCTTCGACGAGATCGCCCTCGACGCGTCGAAGACCGGATTCCATATCCTTGTCGCCGCCAAGGCCCATGGAGAGCAGGCTAAGAGGGGGCAGGGGTCATGACGGCTTGTTTTACCTCACCCTCAGGGTCAGGCTACAGCCTCGCTACCAAGAGGCCTCGAAGGTCGACCTAAGAGATCACATCTAGGGCAAGTCTCGCGCCTCGAACAGGCTAGCAGTGTACTTGTAGAGGGTGCACGGTCGGGGGTGGTTGTGCTCCTCTCCAGACTCCCATTCATGCTGAACTCTTAAGGCTTCTCGGGATGTCTATTGGCGGGTCCGTTCTTGCACTGTTGGCCGAGTCTAGAGAGAGGTGCCTACCGCAGCGAGGGACTGATCCTGAGCGGCAACTGACTGGTCTGAGGGACGCCGGAGGCCTTCCCGCTCACCTTCCTCTCAGCCTCGGGTCCAGCGCGTCCCTCAGCCCATCCCCGATATAGTTCACGCTCAGCACGGTTAGTGAGATCGCGAGACCCGGCCATATCACTCGCATCGGGGTGATCGTCATGAAGTTGGTCCCATCGAACAGCAGTCGTCCCCAGGTGGGAAAGTCGGGCGGGAAGCCCAATCCCAGGAATGATAGGGCGGACTCGGTGATGATGGCGTTGGCGATTCCGAGAGTGGCTGAAACCATGATGGGGGAGAGCACGTTGGGGAAGATGTGCCGGGTGATGATGCGACTCCGCCTGGTTCCGACGCTGTGGGCCGCGGTGACGAACTCCTGCTCTTTGACCGTGAGCACGTCCCCACGGACGATGCGGGCAGTCTGCATCCAGGAGGTGATACCGATCATGAATACGATCAGCAGGAAGATCCCAACCTCCGGCCCGAAGGCTGAGCGGAGGGTATCGCGGAATAGTAGGATGGCCACTAGCAGCAGGGGCAGGAGCGGCAGCGACAGGAACAGGTCGGTGATCCTCATTAACAGCCCGTCTACGCGGGGGAAGAAGCCCGCGATGATACCGATGACGGTGCCCAGGATCAGCGAGATCAGCATGGCGGTGACGCCGACAGCGAGCGAGATGCGGCCTCCTGCCAGCATCTGGGCCAGCATGTCGCGGCCTAGGTTGTCCGTGCCGAAGGGGTGAGCCCGTGACGGGCCCTGGTTGGAGACGCGGGGGTCGAGGCGTTGCGGGTCGAGCTCCCACAGCAGCGGCCCCACTAGCACCGCCAGTACGATGAAGGCCAGGACGCCAACACTGATCATCGCCCCCGTGTGGTTGCGGAACTGCAACCACACATCCATCCACAGGGAGCGGTGCTGGTGGGCCTCGGCCTGTTCAGGGACGAGGCTCATGAGGATACCTGTTCAGTCATAGCGAATCCTCGGGTCGAGGGCACCGTAGGCGACATCCGCAGCGATGTTGAAGATGACGATCAGGATGGCGAAGATAAAGGTCAGCGTCTGCACCAGCGGAATATCAGAGTTCTGGATGCCGCGGATTAAGAGTTCACCGAGGCCGTTGATCCGGAAGATCTGCTCGGTGATGATAGCGCCCGAGAAGATGGTGGGGATGCCTAGGGCGATCAGGGTCACCACCGGTATCATGCTGTTGCGGAGCACGTGAATCAGGAGGACGATGCGCTCACGCATACCCTTACTGCGGGCGGTGCGGACGTAGTCGAGATTGAGATTGTCCAGCATTGAAGAGCGCATAAACCGCGACAGTTGGGCCGCGTTGAATAGCGTCAGCACCGTCACCGGCATGACCATCTGCCTCACCTGCTCCATGAGACTGGTCCAGTCGGTGACCACCAGGGTGGTGTCGTAGATCGAGGGGAACCAGCCCAACCCGGAGCTGAAGATGATGATGGCCAGCACTCCGGTGAAAAATGTAGGTACCGAGAACCCGACCATCGATACGAAGGTGCCGACCTGGTCGAAGATCGAGTACTGTCGGTAGGCCGAGACGATACCGATAGGGATAGCCACCAGGATGCCGAGCAGATAGGCTAGGCCCACCACCCACAGGGTCTGCGGCATACGTTCGCGCACCAGATCCACCACCGGACTGCGCGTCTGCCAAGAGAGCACCCGCAGTCGGTTCTCTGAGTCGCCGACGGTGATGTCGAAGGTCTCCTCGAGCAGGTTGAGGGGCTCGTTTATGAAGAACTGCCGCATCCACTTTGCGTAGCGAATAACGAACGGCTGCCCCAAGCCCAGCGATTCACGGATCTTGGCCCTTACCTCGAGCGGAATGGTTAGGGGCAAGTTGCCGGTCGGGTCGCTGGGTGCTAGGTCCAGCAGCGCGAAAACCACGAAGCTGATGGCAACCAGCGTCGGGATGGCGATCAGCAACCGACGGACGATATAGCGAAGCACGTCAGCTAGGGGGGAGTGCGCGGCCTAGGCCGCGCACTCCGATTGGGGGCGTCAGTTTGAGCGGTGCCAGTCAGCGATATTCCATAGCTCGCTGTCCCACGAGTTCATACGGACGCCCGCCAGGCTGTTCGCGTGGGCCGAGACGTCCCCACGGTGGATGAGCGGAATCATGATGTAATTCTGCATGAGGATGTCGTTCATCTGCTTGGCGAGCGCAGCGCGCTCTTCCAGCGAGGCGGTCTGACCCATCTGGGCGATCAGGGTGTCGTAGGCGGGGTCGCAGAAGCGTGGGATGTTGTTGCCGATCCACTGATTGGCCTCGCCGGAGACCTCGTTGCAGCCCCAGTTGGCCATGTAGTTCTCGGGGTCGGTGCCGTTGAAGGTATTGGCGTACATCTCGATATCGGCGTAGAACTTGCCGTAGGTGTCGGGGCTGGCAGGGTCGCCGCCGAAGAACACCGCAGCATCGATGTTGCGGAGTTCGGTCTCGACGCCGATCTCCTCCCACGTCTGCTTGATGAGCGCCTGAGTACCCTGACGGACGGAGTTGGTCGAGGTCTGGTAGAGGATCGAGAGGCGCACACCGTCCTTGGCGCGGACGCCGTCGCGGCCGCGTTCCCAACCGGCCTCGTCGAGGATCTGATTGGCCAACTCAATGTTCTGGGTGAGGCACTCGTCGTTGGCGGTCGAGATGTAGATCGCAGGCGCAGGGAGCACGTTGCAGGTCGGCTGCCCGGAGGCGCCGTAGCCGACATCGACCAGGATCTGGCGGTCGATAGCGAGCGAGAGGGCGCGCCGCACGGCGAGATCGCTCAGGAAGGGGTGCGGGTTGTTGCCGCCATCATATTCGGAGCGCAAGGTGCCGAGGCCGGGATCGTCGTTGGTGAGGTTGACCATCAGCCTCTCAACTAAGGGACCGAACGCGGTGACGACGGTGCCCTGGCCGCCCGCCATCATCTGACTGAGGATCTCGGGCTCGACCTGGAGGTTCCAGGCGTAGTCGACCTCGCCGGTCTCCAGCACCGCGCGGGCGGCCGAGACGGCGTCACCGCCACCCTTAAAGACCACCCGGGCGAAGGCGGGCTTATCGGCCTCACGGTAGTTCTCGTTGGCTTCGAAGATGACCACGTCGTTGGCGCGGAAGTCGGTGACTGCGAAGGGGCCGGTGCCGATGGGACCGAAGTTCTCTTCGGTACAGGCCTGAGCTGCGGCCCCCAGGCAGGAATCGAACTGCGCCTTCTGGATAATCGGGTTGGTTGCACCGACGAAGGGGCCATAGGGGAAGGGCTTGGACACGCCGAAGGTGATGACCACGGTCAGGTCGTCGACAGCTTCGACACTGACTACGTCGGTGAAGTTCGATAGCGCGTTACAGCCTGCGTCAGGATCCAGGCAGTAGGTTGCCGAGAACTCCACGTCGGCAGCGGTCAGCGGGCTGCCGTCCGACCAGACGATCCCCTCCTTGAGGGTCCAGGTGATGGTGGTGAGATCCTCGGAGACGCCGCCGTTCTCGACGGTGGGGATCTCCGCAGCCAGGATAGGCACCATGTTGCCGTCCTCGTCGTAGTGGGCGAGCGGTTCGAGGACCAGCGAGGCGGCCTCGATATCCTTGGTGCCGCCCGAGAGGTAGGGGTTGAGGTTGGACACCGCCTGCCAGTACAGGATGTTGAGTTCGCCGTCGCGGCCCCGCTGGGCAAGGGCAGTAGTGGTGAGCATCGACACGGCTGCGAGGGCTAGAGTCAGGGTTCCGAGTCTTTTCAAGGCAATCTCCTTAATTAGGGGAACATTACTGAGGATTGAGTTCCTGCGGGCACGAGAGTCACGGCAGGGACCATCTTTCGAACGGATAGCGAGCTGGTCATCACCTCCTTAGATGCTCGGTGATGGCTTTGTGGTGTCTAGTCCTCCGGTTATGTTTCAGGGGAGTCATCATCAATAATCTACATCTATGTGCGGTGGGACACAAAGTACCCAAGGTGTTGCCGGTAGGCACCAAAGTCGAAGGGTCATTCCGCTAGGTGGCAGGCCACCCAATGCTCCGGTCTCAACTCACGCCACAGGGGTTCCTCCTGGGCGCAGCGTTCGACCGCGATGGGGCAGCGCGTCCGGAAACGGCAGCCCGAAGGCGGGTCGGCGGGGCTCGGCACGTCGCCGGTGAGGATGATCCGTTCCCGTCTGGCCTCGAGTTCAGGGTCGTGGATCGGCACCGCTGAGAGCAGCGCCTGAGTATAGGGGTGCAGCGGCTCTGTGTACAGGGAGCGACTCTCGGCTAGCTCGACGATCTTGCCGAGGTACATTACCGCCACCCGGTCGGCGATGTGGCGGATCATCGATAGGTCGTGAGAGATGAACAGGTAGGTGAGTCCCAACCCCTGTTGGAGCTCCTCCAGCAAGTTCACCACCTGGGCCTGGATCGAGACATCTAGAGCGGCAATGGGCTCGTCGCAGACGATGAACTCGGGGTTCAGAGCGAGTGCCCGGGCGATCCCGATGCGCTGGCGCTGGCCGCCCGAGAACTCGTGGGGGTAGCGGTTGGTGTACTTGGGGTTTAGCCTGACCAGTTCGAGAAGCTCTTCGACCCGGGCCCTCTTCGCTCTGGTGTTGCCCAGGCCGTGTTCGTCGAGCGGTTCGCTCACGATGCTACCTACCGTCATCCGGGGATTCAGGCTCGCCTGAGGGTCCTGGAAGATCATCTGCATGTGGGGTCTCATCCGGCGCAGCGGTTCCCCGGTGAGCCGGGTCAGGTCGGTGCCGTTGAAGACGACGCGCCCCGCTGTCGCCGGGTAGAGCTGCAAGACGACTCGGCCGGTGGTCGACTTGCCACAGCCAGACTCCCCCACCAGTCCCAGGGTCTCGCGCTTGAAGATGTCGAAGGTGATGCCGTCGACCGCCCGGATGGCACCCACCTGGTGTCGGAAGATGCCCTGCATAATGGGGAAGTACTTCTTTAGACCCTCGACCTGGACCAACACCTCCCGGCCTGCGGTCTCGTTCGCAGGGGCCTCAGTGCCGATTCCCGCCTCAGCGGCCATGGCGCGGCACTCCCCCGTCGATGTCCCACCAGCAGGCGACCTCGTGGCCGTCACCGACCTCCTCGAGCAGGGGGTTTTCCTCGGTGCACCGTTCGAAGGCGTAGGGGCAGCGCGGTGCGAATGGGCAGGACGATGGTTGGCTGAGCAGGTTGGGCGGTTGCCCCTCGATGCCCTGGAGGTGCTCGTCGCCCTCCTCGTCGAGCCTCGGCAAGGACTCGAGCAGGCCTCGAGTGTAGGGGTGCTGCGGGTTGCCGTAGAGTTCGCTCACCCCGGCCCGCTCCACTACAAAACCGCCGTACATCACCATCACCCGGTTGGCCATGCCGGCCACCACACCTAGGTCGTGGGTGATCCAGATAATGGACATGCCCAGCTCCTGGCGCAGCTGTTTGATCAGTTCTAGGATCTGTGCCTGGATGGTGACATCCAGGGCGGTGGTGGGTTCGTCCGCGATAAGCACTTTGGGGTCGCAGGCCAGAGCGATGGCGATCATCACGCGCTGGCGCATCCCCCCAGAGAACTGGTGGGGGTAGTCGTCCAGCCGCGCCTCGGCCTGGGGAATGCCCACCAGCGCCAGCAACTCTGCAGCCCGGCACCTGACCTGGGACCGGGTCATCCCCAGGTGCCGGCGCAGGTGCTCGGTCAACTGGTAGCCGACGGTCAGCACGGGATTGAGCGAGGTCATCGGGTCCTGGAAGATGAAGCCGATCTCTCGGCCGCGCACCCGGCGCAGTTCTTCATCGCTCAGGCGGATCAGGTCGCGCCCGTTGAACAGGGCCTCACCCGAGGCGATCTCGGCCGGGGGCATCGGCAGGAGCTTCAGCAGCGACATCATGGTGACGCTCTTGCCCGACCCGCTCTCGCCCACCACGCCGAGGAGTTCGCCCTCGTTGAGATCGAAGCTGATGCCGTTGACGGCGTGGACCGTGCCCTCCTGGGTCTTGAACCTGATCTGGATGTCCCTGACCTGGAGGATGGCGGACTCGTCGAGGGAGGTCAGAGCCACGGAGCGGTCGCTTCAGAGTGAGGGGTTCGTCTCGTGAGCATCGGGATGACTATCGTGGTGATATGCATTGTACGGCGTCGGGGCGCCCCATCGTCAAATGGTGCCTGCTGCACCCTGGCGCACCTTATCGGGACGGACTTGAAGCCCTTGACAGTGTCGGTCCGACTCTCGTAGCGTTGGAATAAGGCATTCCGCATTCAGCATCCCAACAACCTCTTTAGGATATGCCATCTTCGGTATCGGCGCTTGGGGGAGTATGTCTGTTATCGTTCGTGGTCCGACGCTCAGCGAGCAGGTTTGCGAGTTTGTCCGGGAGCACATTATCAACGGCACCTACAAACCGGGACAGGTGCTGGTGGAGGCGGAGCTCGCGGAGGAGTTGGGAGTAAGTCGGACGCCGGTGAGCAGCGCGCTGATCGTGCTCAAGGAGCGAGGACTCCTCGAGGAACAGGGGGGCAGGCTCGCCGTCGCGAAGCAGTCGATCATGGATGTTGTGGACCTATATCGCTGCCGGTTGGCACTCGACAGCTTGGCCACCCGTCTCGCAGCCGAGTTGATTACCGGCGAGGGGTTGGCTCGGCTCGAGCATCAGCTTCGCGTCTGGGAGCGGCCCCCCCTGGAGGACGATCTCCATGCCCTCTGGGTTGCCGACATGAGCTTCCACGAGATCATCTATCAGGTCACCGGTAACCGGCATCTGATCCGCTTCGCGCAGATCGCCCACGAGCTCGCAGCCATCTATCGTCGCAACACGATCCGGAAGCTGAGCGCTAGCGGGCAGGGACGTTCCCGCGAGGTCGTTCGTGCCGAGCACCAGAAGATCTTCGAGTCGCTGGTTGAGCGGGACCCGGACCTCGCTGAGGTGGCGGCCCGGGAGCACGTTGAGAATATTATCGTCCATCTGAATCAGTTGGAAGTGGTGAATCCGAACTGGGATCTGGAGGATTCAGGAGGCGACTGCAGTGGCTGATAGCGGCAGTGGCGGGGTCCCTCTGCTAGCGGGCCGGGTGGCGATCGTCACCGGGGCTGCCCGCGGTATCGGTCGGGCGGTAGCGCGCCGTTACGCCCGTGAGGGAGCGGTTGTCTACGGAGCTGACCTAGTCACCGACGAGCTGACTCGCGAGGTGGATGCCCTTCGGGCGGAGGGTTTCGCAGCTCACGCGGTACCGACGGATGTGGCCGACGGGCGGCAGGTTGCGGTGCTCGTCGGGCGCGTTCTCGAGGAGCAGGGCTGCATCGACGTGCTGGCGAATATCGCCGGCATCATTATCGAGAGGCCTGTTGAGGAGACCTCTGTTGAGGACTGGGACCGGGTCCTCGGTGTCAATCTGCGCGGCCCATTCATGCTCTGCCGGGAGGTCGTGCCCGCCATGAAGGCGGCCGGCCGCGGGGCTATCATCAACGTTTCGAGCCGGGCGGGTGTGCTCGGCTTCGCCACCGAGGTCGCCTACTGCGCCTCGAAGTTCGGCATCGAAGGGATGAGCCGGGCGCTGGCGGCCGAACTCGGACCCTTTGGCATCTCCGTTAACACGATCACCCCGGGTGTCCTGGTCCACACTTCGATGAGCGAGATCACCTACGACGCCGAGAAGCGAAAGCTGTGGCAGGACCCGGCTGTGATCACCCCGGCCTTCGTGCACTTGGCCTTGCAGACGCCCGAGGGCGTTCACGACCGCTACATTCAGGCCTGGGAGCTCTCCGAGAGGCTGCGGGCGGAAGGGTGGCTGTGAGGTGCGGTTGAGTGACGAGGGTCGCGTACTTGCGTTCCGGGTCGACGGGTTAATCGACGGCAACGGCGGCCCGCCGCTGCGCGACGCCGCCCTGGTAGTCACTGGTGGGCGGATCGCCTCGGTCGGGTCGCGCACCGACGTGGTCGTTCCCGAGGGCGCTGAGATCATCGAGGCGCCGGGATACACACTCATGCCTGGCTTGGTGGATGTCCACGTCCACCTGGCCTACAGCGGTATTCCCCACAAGCGGGCCTTCCGCGCCGAGGGGACCGACATGTCCTACCCGGCGATGGCGCTGCGGGCTGCTGGCTACGCCCGTGACACGCTGCGGGCCGGCTTCACCGCGGTGCGCGACCTCAACGCTCCTGGTGGGGTCGTTATCGACCTGCGTGACGCCATCGACGCGGGTCACGTTCCCGGCCCTCGCATCCGCGCGTGCGGGTTAGGCCTCTCGGCTAGCGGTGGCCACATGGATCAGCCGGGGTTCGGCGACCATGTCTCTCTGAACGGAATGAACGCCGTGTGTGACGGTCCCAACGCCTTCCGTAAGGGTGTTCGGGAACAGGTTAAACGTGGAGCCGATCTCATTAAGATCAACGTGTGCGTCAGCTCGATTAAGGACCCGGAGCGGCCCTACCGGCAAGAGATGACCGACGAGGAGATCGAGGCGGCCTGCGACGAGGCCCATCGGCTCGAGCGCCCCGTCGCTGCCCACACCTCGGGTGGGCCCGCCATCGCCACTGCGGTCCGGGCAGGCCTCAACACCGTCGAGCACGGACACTGGATCGATGAGGAGACAGCCGCGCTGATGGCGGAGCGGGGCACCTTCTACGTACCCACATTGCTGGTTAACGAACGGAACTTCGACTTCACCCAGGAGGAGATGGGGGCCTCTGACGCCTCTTGGCGCTGGCTGAACCTGTCTCGCGAGGCGAAGTGGGAGAGTCTTGTGAACGCCCACCGGGCTGGAGTGAAGATCGCTGTCGGGACCGATGCAGGCTTCATGCTTCCGCACGGGGTAATGAACGCCGTCGAGATCGAACTGCTGGTGCGTGGTGGATTGACGCCCTTGGAGGCGATCACAGCGGCGACCCGCACCGGTGCGGAACTCCTGGGCCTCGACGAGGCCGGGACCCTTCAAGCGGGCAAGCTTGCCGACCTGGTTCTGGTCTGCGGCGACCCGAGTGCTGACATCACCCTCTTGCAGGATCCCTCACGGCTGCGCGTTTTTAAGGATGGAAAGGAGGTTTCCTGAGCGGAAATTCTGGTATTTATGGTGTTCGGTGATTTTCGAGGAGGTTAGAGTTGTGAAAAGACAAGCATCCATCCTACTAGCCGTCCTGCTGGCCCTACCCCTGGTGGGCCTGAGTACAGGTTTTGCCCAGGACGGCCTCACTGTGGTCTGGGGTGAGGACCGATCGGACCACTCGACGCTCGATCCGAGGGTGACCCAGTCGCGGCACGAAGAGCAGATGATCCTCCAGATCTTCGATCCGCTCATCTACCGTGACGGGCAGGACTTCTATCCCGGTCTGGCCACCTCGTGGGAGGTCTCCGACGACGATCTCTCATGGACCTTCCAGCTACGCGAGGGTGTGACCTTTCACGATGGCACACCGTTCAACGCCGAGGCTGTGAAGTTTACCTTCGACTCAATCCAGGACCCGGAGCTCGGATCGCAGGGCGCCATCGATGTCCTGGGCCCCTACGCTTCAACAGAGATCCTGGGCGATCTCGAGGTTCGGGTAAACTTTGAGCGGCCCTACGCTGCGGCCCTGAGCGCCTTTAGTGAGACCGAGCTCTCGATCGTCAGCCCCACTGCGGTTCAGGAGTTGGGCAACGACGGCTTCGCCCGCAATCCGGTGGGTACCGGCCCCTTCAAATTCGTCTCCTGGGAGGCTGGCCTGCGGGTGACCCTCGAGCGCAACGAAGATTACAACTGGGCCCCCGCCTTCTACGATCACCAGGGACCGTCCGAGGTCGAGCGCGTCGTCCTGCGCTTCATTCCCGACACCAGCACTCGGGTGGCCGCGCTCGAGGCGGGTGAGATCAACATCGCCGACCTCGTGACCCCGCTCGATCTGCTCAGTTACCAGAGTGACCCCGACTTCGGGACCATGGTCGGCAATGTCGCTGGGCTACCCTTCAGCATCATGTTCAACACCACTCGCGGGCCGCTCATGGATCCCCTGGTGAGGCAGGCCTTCATGCATGCAGTGGATCGTCCCCGGTTGGCGGAGAACCTGTTCTTCGGCTTCGCCGCCCCGGCCTACGGTCCGCTCAGCGCCTCGACCCCGCTCTACTGGGACGGTGTCGAGTCGTACTACAACTATGATCCCGAGCGGGCTATGGCGCTACTCGAGCAGGCCGGTTGGACCGACAGCGACGGCGACGGGGTTCGTGAGAAGGATGGTGAGGAGTTGAGCCTGTTCTTCCCATCGCTTCTCGAGCCCGACACCGCGGTCGCGGTTCAGGCCGAGGTCGCCAAGGTCGGCTTCGACGTGCAGGTTGAGAATGTCCTCAAAGCCAGGCAGGACGAGCTCATCTTTGCCAACGACTACGACGTGCTGGTGATCCGCTGGGTCTCGAACGATCCGGGCGTGCTGATCATCCCGTTCCACAGCCGCAACATCCCTGAACCCGGCATCTTCAAGTTCAACTGGTCGCGGATCGACGACCCGGTGCTCGACCAGCTCCTCGAAGATGCCGAGGCCGCCACCTCTCCAGACGAGCGGGCTGCGCTCTACCAGCAGATCCAGCAGATGATTATGGACGGTGCCACCTTCTTCGCGCTGCACGATCAGCTACAGATGGTGGCTTTCAGCAGCGACTTCAGCGGATTCCGCTTCGCCCCCGGCAACTGGCAGGTCCGTTTCTACGACGTCACACGGGCCAACTGATCGTCGACGTGGATTATGGGTATCCCCCCGGTCGGGGGGATACCCATGCCTCATCCAACGGGCTCTCCCGACCCCTTTCGGGAGCGGATGTCACGGGCCCCTGCGTAGCTCCGTGAGGAATCTCAGATGACCAGCTATTTCCTCAGACGTCTTGCCGGTATCGTCCCGGTACTGTTCATATCTTGGACCCTTATCTTCGCCGTCTTGCAGATTATTCCGGGCGACCCCGTCAATCTGATGCTGGCGGGTCGCCCCGCCTCACAAGAGGTCAGGGAGAACGTCCGTCGCAACCTCGGTCTCGACAAGCCGATCCTTAGCCGCTACGTGAATTTCCTGTGGCGCGTTGTCCGAGGCGACCTCGGCGACTCCTACCGCACCCGGCAGCCGGTCATTCGGGAGGTCGGGGCCCAACTCCGACCGACCCTGGAGTTGGCAGCCGGAGGTCTGCTGGTCGGTCTCGTATTCGGTGTCTCCTTGGGGGTGCTGTCCGGCACCCGACCCAACTCCTGGGCTGACACTGGGTCGATGATGTTCGCCTTGGCGGGCATCTCCATGCCCAGCTTCTGGACTGCGATGCTACTCATCTTCTTCTTCGGGCTCAAGCTCGATCTGTTCCCCATTGTGGGCGAGGGTCTGCCGGCTTTGGTGCTGCCGTCGATCTCGGTCGGATTCTTCCTGGTAGGGAACCTGGCGCGGCTCATCCGCTCGACCATCCTCGAGGTCATGACCGAGGATTATATCCGTACCGGTAAGGCCAAGGGTCTCAACCATCTGCGCGTGGTCTTCAAACATGCCCTGCGGAACGCCATGATCCCACCTGTGACACTGCTGGGGGTGCAGTTTGCACTGCTGATCGGCGGAGCGGTCATCACCGAGACGGTGTTCGCCCGGCCCGGCCTCGGCCAGCTGCTGGTGACGTCGGTCCTCAACAAGGATGTTCCGATGGTTCAGGCGCTAGTCATCTACACCACCAGCGCCTATATCGTCTTCAATCTCATCGTCGATCTGCTCTACGGAGTCATCGACCCGCGGATCCGCGATGCGAGGTCGGGGTGATCTCGAACGCCCCTGCCCGCGAGGGCGGCCGCGAAGGCCGCAGCAGGGCACGAAGGGTATGGCGTCAGTTGGTAATGAATCCCGGTGCCTTCATCGGCGCCCTGATCCTGTTGACATTGGTCGTCGGCGCCGTGGTCGCTCCCTGGGTGGCCCCTTACGACTGGAAGGAGCAGTTCGTCGGTCCTCGCCTCTCCCCTCCGAGCGCCACCCACTGGTTCGGCACCGACCTGTTCGGCCGGGATGTGTTCTCGCGGGTGCTCTACGGTGGGCGTTTCTCGCTTTCGGTCGGCATTGCGACGGTGCTCTTCTCCATGATCGTGGGCAGCCTCTTTGGACTCTTCATCGCCCATTTCGGTGGGCGGATCGACCATGTCGGCGTCATGATCATAGATGTGATGCTCGGCTTCCCGCCGATCGTCCTGGCGATCCTGATCGTGGCGGTGCTCGGGGTGGGTCTCCCTAATGTGGTGGTCGCTGTGGGTATCGCCGGGATTCCCCGCTTCGCCCGGGTTGTTCGGGGGTCGACGCTGGCGATCAAGAACCGGCCCTTCGTGGAGGCGTCGCAGGCTCTCGGAGCCGGCAGCCTCCGGGTCGTCTTGAGACACCTGCTGCCGAGTGTGCTCCCCACCATCACGGTTCTGGCGACGCTCAATCTGGCGGGGGCTATCATCTCGACGGCCTCGCTTAGTTTCCTCGGGTTGGGGGCGCAGCCACCTACGCCGGAGTGGGGGGCGATGCTGAATAAGAGCCGCGACTACATGCGCTTCGCATCCTGGACCATGATTTTCCCCGGACTCGCGCTATTTCTGTCCGTGATGTCGGTCAATCTCCTGGGGGATCGCCTGAGCGAGGTGCTCGACCCCAGGGTGTCCAAGGGAAGAGGGGACTGATCGGAGGGGGATGCGTCGCAGGTCGGGTGAAGAGGGGGCCGACTTCGTGTACGCTCAATGAGTCACCGAGGAGGAGAGTGGAGGTATGGTTACAGGAGTCAAGCACATCGCTGTTGCGGTGGCGGACGCCGATGAAGCGCTCGGGCGCTACCGCAAACGCTTAGGCGCTGGCGCCGATGCGGTGGTCAAGGAGTCGCAGGTTACCCGCCAGCGCACCGCGACCTTCATGATCGGGGATGTCCAGTATCAGCTGATCCAGTCGCTCGACCCCGATGGGCGCTACGCGAAGCATGTTGCTGAGTTCGGTGAGAGCATCCATCATATCTGCTACACGGTCGACGACCTCAAGGCGACGATCCAGCAGGCCGTGGCGGAGGGGGCACAGATGCGCGAGCAGAGTTGCCGGATCTCCAACGATCCGGAAGAGGTCGCTCGCTGGGAGGCTGAGGTCGACGAGAATACCGTGTGTCACAACTGCGGGATCGTGGGCAGCTACGAGCATCCCGAAGGCTGGGTCGCCTTCCTAGAAGACGATGGGGTTCCGGGACCGGGTGTCGAGTTCATGCAGGTCTACAGGCCTGAGGAGGTTCCCGAAGAGTACCGCGAGGGTCCCCTCGACCTCTAGCTGATGGGTTCGCACGGGTGAGCGACCTTGAGCACCTCCTCGCTGAGCTAGTGGGGATCCCCTCGCCGAATCCGCCAGGCGACTGCCGGGCGATCGCCGAGTTCGTCGCCGAGCGGCTTGCCGCAACCGGTGCGGAGGTCGAGACCCTGCAGCCGCCACAGAAGAGCGAGGCCTCCAGCGTGGTGGCGACCCTGGGCAGTGGCGAGGCGCCGGTGATCATACTCCACGCTCACACCGACACGGTTCCAGTGGCCGCCGACGAGGAGCGGCGCTGGTCGACCGATCCCTTCTTGCCGAGCGTGATCGAGGGCCGGCTCTATGGTAAAGGAAGCGTGGACGACAAGGCACCACTGGCCGCCATGATGACGGCCTTCGCAAAGCTGGCCGCAGTCGCCGACGCTCTCTGTGGGACGCTGGTGCTGGTGGCCGCGGCTGAGGAGGAGACGGGGGGACAGTTGGGGACCCGCTGGCTGGCCGACGGGGGTCACCTGCCCGATGCGGATTTTGTTATAGTCGGGGAGCAGACAGGCAACCGGATCGCACTGGCTCACAAGGGGATAATGCGCGCTACGGTGACTACCCGCGGCCACTCTGTCCACGCGACCAACCCCGACCGTGGCGTTAATGCCATCGTCGCCATGTCGCGGGTAATCCTCGCCTTGGAGGACTATCACCAGCGACTAGGGCAGCGCAGCCACCCGCTGGCCGGTTCTCCCACCTGTAATGTGGGCACTATCTGGGGGGGCAGCACCGCCAATGCGGTGCCCGACAGCTGTTCGGTCCGGCTCGATCGGCGGGTGATCCCGCGAGAGGATCCGGAGACGGTCCGACGTGAGTTGGGGGAGGTCGTAGCCTCGGTCCAGATCGCTCCTGCGACTGCCGAGGTGGGCAACTTCCTGTTCTCAGGCTGGTTCGACTCGGAGCTGTCGACCGAGTTCGGGCAGGCGTTCCAGATCGCTGTGAGTGCGTACGCGGATGCCGATCCGATCGGCTACCTGCCGGGGAGTGACGCCAAGCACCTGTTGGAACGGGCCCGAGGGGATATGGTTATCTTCGGCCCTGGCAGTTATGAGGTGGCCCACGCCTTCGACGAGTATGTCGAACTTTCGGCCCTGCACGAGTGCGAGGCGATTCTGTCATCATTTCTCGAGGCGGTGATGACTGCCCCGGCAGCGGGGAAGGAGCGGACGTGACCGCGCACCGTTCCCGCGCGGCCCCTGTGAGGAGAGTGTCATGTCTGAACCCCTGACCATCGGCAACATTTCGGTCCTTCCCGGTGAGGTCAAACGGGGTGGCATCCCCGTCGGACGGGACATCTGCGGCAACGAGCGGGCCATCCCCGTCACCGTCTTCCGGGGGGCGCGGGACGGCCCCATCCTGTGGCTAAACGGTGCAACCCACGGCGATGAGCCCGAAGGCCCCTTCTCGATCTTCCTCGCCACCCAACAGCTCGACCCGGCGGAGTTAAGGGGAACGGTCGTTGCGGTGCCGGTCCTGAATGTCGGTGCCTTTGCGGCCGGGACCCGGGGTGACCCCCTCGACACCTTTTCTTACGATATGAACCGGCTCTACCCGGGTCGTCCCGACGGCTACCCGACGGAGCGGATCGCCTTCGCACACTGGCAGGCGATGAAGGATCGGTGCGATCTGCAGATCGCGATCCACTCGGGCGGAGAGCACTCCTACCTGGCACACATGATCTTCTCCGCCGACAACCCCGCCAGCTGGGAGCTGGCCGCTGCCATGGGCCCTCGGTGGACCCTGGTGTTCCGTGGCGGGGCCGGCGGGGGTAACCCCGGGTCGATGGTGGGGAGGCCCGGGGAGGGGGGGGTGACTGGGGGGGTGGGGGGGGAGTGCCGGGGGCTGGGCCGCGGTGGACCGTGGTGTTCCGTGGCGGGACCGGCAGCGGTAACCCGAGTTCGATGGTTGGCAGCCTCGGTAAGGGGGGTATCACTGTGGAGTTGGGCGGTAACTGCCGGCTGCTGACCAGCGATTTCCACGCTGTCGCCAGCGATCTCGCTGACAGCTACCTCAACGTGATGCGGCACTACGGCATGATCGGTGGTGAGGCTGAGTACGCCGACAGTTGGCGCCAGGGCCACCAGATCGCACTGCTCGCCCCCGCTAGCGGGATGTTCGTGGGCAATCCCGAGTTGGAGTTTGAGACGTCGATTGCTGAAGGGACCCTCCTCGGGCAGATCTACAACCTCTATGGCGATGTGGTCGGTGAGGTGAGGGCGCCTCAGGAGGGTGTGGTATTCGGGCTTCGCGCGCGGGCCTCGCTTCTCGAAGGGCACTGGTGCTGCTTCTTCGGGGTGGTCGAGCAGACCGTCGACAATCTGATCCCCGGTCGCTGAGGGGACAGGTGTGAGCGACGCAGTGTATGACAGCCTGATCGAGGGGGGAGCGGTCGTGACCTCCGGTGGAGTAAGGGAGGTAGACGTTGCTATAAAGGGCGGTCGTATTGCGGCGCTGCTTGAGCCGGGTGCCGGGGCTACCGCAGATGAGGTGATAGGTGCGACTGGGAAGCATGTGCTCCCCGGCGCCGTCGATATTCACTTCCATGTCCGCGCCCCGGCCTACCCCGAGCGCGGCACGGTCGCCTCGGAGACGCGTGCCGCCGCTGCGGGCGGGGTTACTACCCTGTTCGAGATGCCGATTTCGAAGCCCTGCTGTGCTACTCCCGAGGTGTTCCGGAGCCGCCGAGAGCTGTTCGCCCGAGAGGCCTATGTCGACTTTGCGCTCTACGGTGCGCCCGGAACCCTGAATCCAGACCACGTCGCCGGTATGGTTGAGGAGGGAGCCATCGGCTTTAAGATCTTTATGACCGAGGCGCCGAAGGGGCGCGACGACGAGTTTGGCGGCCTGTGCCTGCCCGACGAGGGCCCCCTCCTCGAGGCCCTCCGACTGGTCGCTGCGACGGGACTGGTCACCTCGGTGCATGCCGAGAGCAACCCGCTTCTCAAGCACTTCACAGCGAGGCTCCTTAAGACCGGGCGCAACGATCCCGAGACCCACGGAGAGTCCCGGCCGCCGCTGGTCGAGGCGCTCGCGATCGCCAAGCTGCTCACCCTCAACCGGGCCGTAGGCGGGCCGCTCCACATCGCCCACGTGACCTCCCGGATGGCCCTCGACACGGTGCGGATGTTTCGGTCCCAGGGGATGGATGTGACGGCCGAGACCTGCCCGCAGTACCTGCTATTCACCGAGGAAGCCCTCTCAGAGCACGGATCGTACGCCAAGATCAATCCGCCCCTGCGTACCCCCGACGACCGGGAGGCCCTGTGGGAGGGGTTGCGGGATGGGACCCTGCTGGTGGTCACCACCGACCACTCACCATTTACGGTGGCAGAGAAGGAGGAGGCCAGGACCGATATCTGGGCCGCCCCGCCGGGCGCGCCCGGCGTCGAGGAGTTGGTGCCGGGGATGCTCCACGCGGTGGCGACGGGCCGTCTCGGCTTGGAGAAGGCTGTCGAGTTGATGAGCACCAACGGTGCCAGGCGCTTCGGCCTCTACCCACGCAAGGGGGTCATCGAGGTCGGCGCGGACGCCGACCTCGTCGTCGCCGACCTCGAGGCGGAGACCGTCATCCGCCAAGAGGATCTCTACACCCAGGCCCGATGCTGCGACCGCCTCTATGATGGGATGGCCTTTAGGGGGAAGGTCCTCCGGACCCTGCTCGCCGGCCGGACCATCTTCGACGGTAAGATTACCGGCGAGCCGGGCCAGGGGCGATTCATCTGTCCCGGAGGTGGGTCTGTGGCGGGTGGGCAGCAGATGCCGACGACATAGTAGCCAGATCCAGTGGGAGGTTTCTTAGCATGCTAGAGGGATTTGAATCGGGTTGGTTCAGAGGGGTTTTCACGATCATGCCGACACCGTTTGCGGAAGATGGCCGCCTCGACACCGCCAGCCTCGACCGACTCACCCGTTTCTTGATCGATCTCGAGGTGGACGGGGTAGTGGTCCTGGGCGTTATGGGCGAGGCGCCCAAGCTATCCGACGAGGAGCAGGTGGCCGTGATCCGTACCACCGTCGAGGCGACCTCGGGCCGGATCCCCGTCTTCGTGGGGACCAGTTCCGGCGGCACCGACCTGACCATCGTGCGGAGCCGAGCCGCCTTAGACCTTGGCGCCGCCGGACTACTGGTGGCGCCCCCTTCGATCCAGAGCGACACCGTCATCTTCGAGTCCTACCGCCGCCTCGACGAGGCGGTCAACGCCCCCATCATCCTCCATGACTATCCGGCGACGACCGGCGTGCGGCTCAGCCCCGAGTTGGTCGTACGGCTTCACCGAGAGCTTGAGCATGTCGAGGTCATCAAGCTCGAGGAGCCGCCGACCGGCCCCAAGGTGAGTGCCCTCCGGGATCTAGGGAGCGACATAGGGATCGTCGGGGGCCTGGGTGGCATCCACTATCTTGAGGAGCTTCTGCGCGGCTCGGATGGCATGATGACGGGCTTCTCCTACCCGGAGGTCCTGGTGGCTATTCAGCGCGCCTTCATGGGCGGTGATCACGAAGAGGCGGCCCGCATCTTCTACCGCGCCTGCCCGATCCTGCGCTACGAGTTCCAGCCTGGGGTCGGCTTGGCGCTGCGCAAGGAGGTCTACCGTCGGCGCGGCGCCATCGCCTCGGCCTACGTGCGCCACCCCGGCCCGCAGATCGATGATCGACTCCGCAGCGAGTTACGCGCGGCCCTCGATGTCTGCGGGTTTGACAGGGTCTCGGCATGAATCTCGGCTTAGACGGCAAGCGGGTGCTGGTGACGGCCGCCAGTGGGGGACTTGGCTTTGCTACCGCCGAGGCGCTGGCTGCAGAAGGGGCCGAGGTAGCCCTGTGCAGCCGCGACCTCGGCCGAGCCGAGGCGGCAGCCACCCGCCTGAGCAGGGGGGGTGGCCGGGCGCGGGCCTTCCGGGCGGATGTGAGCAGCGACGCAGACCTGCAATCGCTGTTCGAGGCGGTCGCTGCGGATCTAGGGGGGCTCGACATCTTGGTCTGCAACGCCGGCGGGCCCTCCCCAGGCAGTTTTGAATCGCTGGACGAAGAGGCTTGGGACAGCGCCTACGCGCTGACTCTTCAGAGCGTGGTGCGTAGCGTCCGCTACGCACTCCCCCACCTTCGGGCAGCGGGTGGTGGTCGCATCCTGGCGATCGCCAGTTCGAGCGTCAAGCGTCCGCTGCCAAACTTGCTGCTCTCCAATGTGTTCCGGCCCGCGGTTCAGGGGCTCTGCAAATCTCTGTCGATCGAACTGGCTGGCGACAACATCCAGGTCAACTGCCTCGCACCCGGGCGGATCGAGACGGAGCGGGTGAACCAACTGGACCGAGCTCTGGCCGAGCGCCGCGGCAGCAGCTTCGAGGCGGTCCGTGAACAGGCACTCCAGGCGATCCCTATGGGCCGCCTCGGCCAGCCCGAGGAGTTTGGCAGGGTGGCAGCCTTCCTCTGCTCAGAGGCGGCGCTATACATAAGTGGCAGCACAGTCTTAGTCGACGGCGGGGCTGTCCGCAGCCTGTAAGGAACCGCTTCTGACTCCAGACAAGAGTGTGGAAGAGGTCGACCTCCTGGTTCTAGGTAGTTTCGTCCTCACTATGGACGCCCAAGATCGGGTGCTTGAGGATGGTGGCGTAGCGGTGCGAGCTGGGGAGATCGTGGCTGTCGGGCCTCGCGTGGAGCTCGAGGGTCGTTACCGACCTGCTGAGACCCTCTGCGGTGGGAGACGGGTGCTGATGCCCGGTCTCGTCGACACCTACGCTCACGCGGGGCACGGGATGATACGCGGCCTGTTCCACCCCGACCACGGCTGGCCGGCCGGCGAGCTGTACTGGCACGCCACCAGCGAGCGTTGGTGGTACGCCGAGGCGCTGCTGGCAGCGACTGAGAGGCTCCGCTGCGGCGTTACCACCGGTGTATCCGTTGTGGGCGCGACGCCGGCCCGCTGCGACAGCCCGGTGTTTGCCGAACAAGGGGCTCGCGCCTACGCCGAGACCGGCGTCAGAGTGGTGCTCGGGGTGGGTCCGCCCGATCCCCTGTTCTCCCACCTCGAGGAGCCGTGGAGTGGCAGCTTCCTCGAGGGTGGTCACTGGGTCCGGCGCAACTTCAGCTACCGCGACGCGCTCCAGAGCAGCCTGGAGACCGTCCGCAATTGGCACGGCGCTGCCGGGGGCTTGGTGGGGGTTGCGCTGGCGCCGCCCTACCTGTTCGGCCGCCACGTGGAGCACCGTCGGCACCCCCAGCGGCTACCGACCGCTGAGGATGCCCCGGACATGCTCGCGCGGGCTGAGGAGTTGCGCGAACATGCTGACCACTACGGGATCCAGCTTCACACGCACATGTTCCGCGGTTCGGTCTCGTTCGCCCTCAAGCACTTCGGTGCTGGGGTGGTCTCAGAGCTCTTGGGCCCAGACGTGGTCATCGCTCACGCAAATGGCCTCCTGGAGCCCGAAGTGACTACGCTGGGCGCAGCGGGTTGCGCGGTGGCGACCGTGGCCTACACTCATGAGAACCTCTGGTACGGCCTGGCACCGATACCGGAATTGATCGAGGCGGGGGCCACCGTCACCATCAGTTCGGACGGGGCAGCGCCCTATACCTCTCTCGATCTGTGGCGGGAGCTGCCGCGGGCCCTCTGGAACCAGTGGCTCGTTCGGGGCAATGAGCGGATTTTGCCACCCGGTGTTGCGCTCCGGATGATCACCGTAGAGGCCGCTCGCGCCCTCGGCCTAGGCGACCGGATCGGCTCACTCGAGGTCGGCAAGCGGGCCGACCTAATCGCCGTGGATCTCGACCGGCCGCACTTGGTCTCCGGTGCCTTCACCCCGAGGTTGTTGGTCCACTACGCCACGGGACAGGATGTCGATACTGTGATTGTCGACGGTCGGGTGTTGCTGCGCGACGGTCGCCCGACCCGAATCGATCCCGCGGAGATCGTCTCGCTCGCTCACGAGGAGGCAACGCTCGCTCTAGAGCGTCTGGGAGCGGACGAGGTCGGGTGCTACACACAGGCATTCTGGAACACGAGGGTGTGAGAGGGTGATGATGTAGTAAACCACTACCCCTGTGAGCGGGCACCTGAATCTTAATGAGAGCCTCTGGAATACACACCAAGGACACTATCCGGGCGAAATTCCCGGAGCTTGGGTGACGGCCCCGCCCGAGGCGGGTGACAGGGAGAAGATGCAGGGGGAGTTCTTGCTGCAGGTGTATCCGTAGCCCCCGGTGGTCCAGCGGATTTCAGAGTGGAAGCTTAGGGTGTCGGATTCCTTTGACCCCTACGGGAGGTCGAACAAGTCAAGTTGCACGGGTTCGGTGCTCACAATCGCCCGAGCGACCGGAACACCGCGCGGCGTGCCAAGCGGCGGGTCAGCGGGCCGGTGCCTCGGCTTGCCGCTCGCAGGTCGCCGTAGACGCGATACGCGCGCAGCGCTTGGCGACCGGTGCCGGTGGATTGCCGGTGCCGTTCGCCAGCGGCGCCACGGCGCGTGGTGCGCGGCAAGTTGCTGGAGTTGCGCGCCCTCGACTACGCGATGGCGGCGCGGGTGGCCGGCATGAAGGAGTCCGGCATCATCGGCCGCCACCTGCTGCCCAACTTCGCTGGCTACCTGATCGTGAACGTCAGTCTCGACATCCCCGGCATGATCCTGGCCGAGACCGCCCTCAGCTTCCTGGGCCTCGGGTTGCGGTCGCTGGCGGTGAGCTGGGGGGTGCCGCTCCAGGGTGCGCAGAAGATCCGCAGCGTGGCCGCGTTCCCGTGGCTGATCATCCCCGCCCTGTTCGTGGTGGTCGCGGTGCTGGCGTTCAACTTCGTCGGCGACGGTCTGCGCGACGCGGCCGATCCATACAAGTGACACGAGTGACGCCCCGAAGTGACGGCGCTGAACGCCGTCGCCCCGCATGCGTAGCTACGAGCCTCGACTCTCGGTCGATAATCGGGTGAGTATCAGCGCCGCCGTGACAGTCGCACCGCTCGCGCGACGTCAATTCGACGCGGTGAACACGACTACGCCATACATCTGCTGCGCCCTATCGCTCGGATACTCGCCATCTCCCTCATAAGTAACATTCCCGATACCGAACGCCGCCATATCCTCGATAGAGAACGTCCACCCGACGGCATCGGCAAACGCGGGGTCCTCACGAAGGTAGTAGGCGTCAAATCGGGCAGGCAGCAGGCCGTAGAGCAATGCATCCGAGCTCACTCCGATCCGGTCCAGGAACTCCCGTTCTTCCTTCACGCCCCTCTCGACACGCGCCAGCATGTAGTTGATGAACTCCTTGCGACCGACATCGGAAGGGGCTTCTCCCCAACTCGCCGCGCTTTCGTTGTACATCTGCCCAAAGTGCTCATTCATGGACAAGCCCAGAGCGCGCGTTACGATCGCGTCCTGTTGTTCGGATCCATGCCACCCGACGATCGAATCGGCGAGTATAGTCTTGTTTCTTCCGGCCGTGAACACATAGTTTGCACAAGACGAAAAGCACAGATTCTGCACTACCACGTCCAGGCCTCTGTCGAGTATCCAGCCCCCCAGCTTGCGCCCATACTCCGTGTCGCCGCCGCCGGAATCGATACGAAACGTCGTGATCTCGTCTTCCTTGCCGGCTACCACGTTCAGAAAGAGTTCGTATGACCGTGCGTTGATGGTCCCCGTGTATACCAGCATGGAACCTTCTACGGTGATCTCCGCGAGCTCGTCATCGAACCGGTATCCACCCCGTTCTACCGACTCGTCGGTCGACACGGGAGCATCGGCGGGGACCAGCGTCGACCGTGGAGCGACGTACAGGCCGGCGCCGAGGATGTAGTCGCGGCCGTCGAGTGACACCCGCCGGACGAATGACGCCTTGGGTTCGACCGCACCCGAGACCGGGTTTCTGCGCATGTAGTACACGTACCCTTCGCCGTAGTCTTTCAGGATTCGCTGCATCTCCCGTACGTGGACCGTGTCGCCGCGGTATGTGCCGCGCAGACCCGGGTCCCCGGCGTTGGAGACCGTCACCAGCGTCTCCAGGTCGACAAGAAATAGATAGGTGGTCCCGGAGATCCAGCGCGACTCGGTCTCGAACGCGGCCAGCGCGGCAAGGCCCTGCCGCCTCAGATGTTCGGCCGCACAGTTCACGAACTGCTCCACGTCGCGCTCGGTGGCCACCAGCGCCGCCCGTATCCGGTCCGCCGGGCACGCGCCCGGGGCGTCCAGAGGATAGGTGCCAGCGCCGAAGTAGAGCTGCTCGCCATGCACGTCGAGTGTCGTGACATACGCCAGATGGGGCTCCTCAACGCCGGAGTTACGGTTGCCGTAGTACACGTATCCCGAGCCATATTCGCGGGCCACGCGCGCGATGTCCAGGATGTAATAATGACCGTTCGAGCCCCGCCGGTCCGAAAGATCTGCGCCCGGCGCGAGGTCGGAGCCAGTGACGAAGCGGATCGACGTGCCGCTGATGTCGCCGGCGAACAGGTACGTCGAGCCGTCCAGCCAGACGCTGCTGCTCTGAAAGTCCACGGTCGCTTGGGTCCAGCCCACCGCTGCTACATAGGCGACGGCGCACTGCACGAGGCGCTTGAGCTGGCGGCGCGTCTGGATCGCGTCTAGCGGCTCCCCGGTGGCGTCACACGGCGTCTGTGCGAAGGCGGGCACCGCCCACGCAGAGAGGAGCAGCAACGCTGCAAGCACCGCAAGGAGGACCCGCCCGTGCGTGACAAATGATCGGCTCACGTCGGAATTATAATGCGGTATCATTGCGCTGTTGTCAAATGCAATTCGGGTGCACGCTGCGCTTTTCTGTGCACAGAGAGCACACCAAGAGGACACCATGAGCAGGTTTACCGATACGTTGAAGACGCCGCTGCGGCACCGGGGCGTGCCGGCCACCCGCCAAGGGCGGAAGCATGTCGGCGTCTATGTCCTACCGGACGTGGCGCACTGGCTCCGCATGCTGGCCGCGGTCGAATCCACCAGCACACAAGCGCTTATCGAGGAAGGGATCGAGATGCTGTTCCAGGCGCGGCACACCTCCGGCAGGGTAGGTAGGGTAGGCGCTGCATCTGCCGGCTGCTGGAGGCCACATGGTGGCCAGTGCGTCCCGTGCAAGGCAGCAGGGCGAGCCAAGTCGGTCACCGGCGGCGTCTCCGGGGTCGGCTCCGCCAGGCGTCCGGGTGAGCGCAGACGCCACCCTGGTAGTGCCTGCACTTGCCGAGGCGGCAAATCCGCCCGCCGGTGACGGGACACCGGGCGACTTGACCACGCCGACCCTCGCTGGGGCGGCGACGGAGGTGCTCGAGGCACACGAGGCGGCCTACAAGACCTGGAACTATCACCATTAGATCCTCTACCTGCGCGACCTTGCAGCGGCTGCGCCCGAGGCCACTATTATCCTCGATCACTTCGGTACACTGCTGGGCGTCGGCTCCTACGCCGGCCGGCGCGAGGCTATCTTCGAATGCTGGAGGGAGGATATCGCTGCTCTTGCTGAACTTCCCAACGTCTATGCCAACCTCGGCGGCATGGCCGTGCCTGACAACGGCTTCGGCTGGCACAGCGATCCCCGTCCCCCCACCCCGGACGAGCTCGTCGCCGCCCAGAGCCCCTACTACCTCCACGCGACCGAGTGCTTCGGCCCGGAGCGCTACATGTTCGAGAGTAACCTCCCGGTCGGCAAGTTCTCGCTCTCCTACCCGGTGCTGTGGAACGGCCTCAAGAAGATCGCCGCCCCCTTTTCGGAGGACGGAGGGGGGCAATGTTCTACAGAACAGCTGCCCGGGTGTGCCGGCTGTGGGGATGAGCCTGCTTCCCATTCGGCCGAGGATCACATTCTCGAGTTCGGCTGCCAACACTCCCCTGCGCTTCAGGTTCTCAGGGCCCTGCCGAGCCTTCCCTTCGGGACGAGGCCCCCTCGATTCCTGTGAATTCCCTTGAGCTATGAAGGAGATGGATCATGGCTAAAATGAACGTTCTCATAACCGGTATGAGCGGCCTGATCGGCGGTGTGGTGAAAGAGCAACTTGCAGACAAGTATGAACTAAGTGCCCTCAACCGCAGCGGGGTGGCCGGTGTCAAGTGCCACCAAGCCGATATTTCGGATTTGGACGCCATCCGACCCGCCTTTACGGGACAGGATGTCGTTGTTCACTTGGCAGCCAAAGCAGGTGAGTACACCTGGGAAGAGTTGCAGGCGGTTAATGTGGCGGGCACATACAACGTCTTTGAGGCAGCACGTGAAGCCGGGGTGAAACGCGTGATTTATGCCAGCAGCGGTGCGACGATTGCGGGCTGGGAAAAGGAAGAGCCATACCTATCTATTGCCCAGGGTCGTTACGATGATGCTCCTACTTCCTGGCCCATGCTGACCCACCAAACACCGATTCGACCCAGCGGTATCTACGGTGCCAGCAAGGTTTGGGGTGAGGCATTAGCTCGCCACTACGCGGACACGACCGACCTGTCCATCATCTGTCTGCGTATCGGCCATGTGACCGAAGAAGATCGTCCTCTTAGTGCTCGCGACTATGCGGTCTGGTGCAGTCAGCGCGACATTGCCCGTATGGTCGAGCTAGCTGTGGCCGCACCAATCGATTTGCCATTCGCTACCCTCTTTGTGCTTTCAGATAACAGGTGGGGCTACCGGGATCTGAGCCACGCCCACAAGGTTCTGGGCTTTGAGCCACAAGATAGGGCGGAAGATCATCGGTAAGGATGGTAGTTCGCCACCGTCATCATGCGCTAGGCGTTTATGGATCTGCCCGTCGAGTTGGAGGAGGCGACCCTGGTCGACGGGGCCTCGGCGTTTCAGGCCTTTACGAACATCGCCCTGTGGCTGGCGGCACCGGCTATGGTGGTGACCCTGATGATCGTACTGGCGTTCAGTTGGAATAAGTCCCTGTTCGCCCTGACGCTCGCCCCGCTCAAGGCCAAGACCATCCCCGTGTTGATGGCCAGCGCGGTCGATACCCGGGGTATCCAGTTCTGGTTCGTGGCGGTCCGGACGCTGCTTGCCATTATCCCACCGACCGTCCTCGCCCTGCTGGCGCAGCGTTACATCGTCCGGGGTCTGACTTTGGTGCTGTGAAAGGGTAGTGTCATGCTGCTCGGCGTCGATGTCGGCACCACCCACACCAAGGTCGGCGTCTACGAGGAAGATGGACGCCTGCTGGCCTACACCTGCGGCCCTACCCATCGAGAGGTGGCAGCTGACGGATTGTCATTCAGGTCGCCGGAGACCCTGTGGTGTGACACCGCCACGCTCATTCGTGGGGCGACCGCCGGCCTCTCCCGGCCGATCGAGGCGCTGGCTATCTCCAGCATGGGTGAGGCCGGGGTTCCGCTGGGTCGCAGCGGGGAACCGACCTATCCTGTCATTCCCTGGAACGACACTCGGGCTGAGGTGCAGATGCGGCGACTCTCGGAGGCGCTCAAGCCGAAGGGTTGGTTTTCCATCACCGGCTTGTTTCCCAATCCGATCCATAGCATCGCCAAGTGGGTGTGGCTACGCGAGGTCGATCCGGGAGCCTGGGATCGGACCCAGTTGTGGTTGAGCATCTGCAACTACATAGGCTACCGGTTGACCGGGGGGGCGGTCATGGAGGTCTCGCAGGCCTGCCGCACCATGGCCTTCGACATTCGTTCCGGGGACTGGTCGGCTGAACTGATTGAGCTCGCAGGTCTGACGACCGACTTCCTGCCCCCGGTGGTCTCGGCGACCGACCCGGTCGGCACCGTGACGGTCGAGGCGGCATCGCTGGTGGGTCTCCGACCGGGGACGCCGGTCTTTGCCGGGGGCCACGACCACGTCTGTGCGGCCCTAGCCTGTGGCGCGGTGGTGCCTGAGGTCGTGCTCGACTCCCTAGGTACTGCGGAAGCCCTTACCCTGGGTTGGCAGGGACCTCCCGATCCCGAAAGGGCTGGCGGCTTTGGGGTCGGCATTCATGTGGCAGCCGACCACAGCTACCTGATCGGGGGGCTCTATAGCTCCGGAGGGGCGCTTCGCTGGCTCAAGGAGCTTCTCGGCGTGGCCAGCTTCACCGAGCTTAGGCAACTCGCTGCTGCCGTTGAGCCCGGAGCCGCTCCGCAGTTCATCGCACAGTTCTACGGCGCTGGGCCGCCGTTCAACGATCCCGGTGCCACTGGCGCCTTCGTTGGCATCACCCCAGATCACGATCGGGCGCATCTCGCCAGGGCCGTGTACGATGGGCTCGCCCTCGAGATCCGGGCCGGGATCGAAGCGCTGGAACGGGTCACCGGAGAGTCTGTTGCTGTGATCCGCTTGGTGGGAGCCTCCGACGAGGATGACCTGTCGGGCAGGATTCGTGCCTCTGTGCTGGGCCGGCCCCTGGAGGTCGCCCGGCACCCCGACATGGTCACGGCGGGTGTGGCGCTACTCGCCGGGATCGGTCTGGGGGTCTACGCGAGCGCTGAGGAGGCCGTCGCCAGGACCTATAGGATTCGGCGGATGTTCGAGCCTGAACCGGAATGGCAGGCGCCCTACGAGGAGGCGTACGCGCGTAGTCGCCGCATCGTCGAGGCGCTGCGAGAGAGCAGGGAAGGGGTCTAAAACGGTATGCCGTATGTTTACGACGGGCGCACGTTGATCGACTACGCGTTTAAGGGGGGGTTTGCCATGCCGGCGTTCAATGTCGGCACCCTCGAGATGGCGCGTGCTTGCGTCGAGGCGGCGGAGTTGGAGCGGGCCCCGATCATTCTACAAACCAGCCCGGGGGAGTTGACACAGGCCTCGCCCGCCGTGCTAGCGGGGATGATACGGGCGCTGGCGGAGGAGGTGGCTGTCCCGGTGATGTTGCACCTCGACCACGGGGAGGGGCCGGAGCGCGTCGCCGCGTGTCTAAGAGCCGGGTACAGTTCGGTTATGTACGACGGAGATCACCTAAAGCCTGAGGAGAACATCGCCACCACTCGGCGGCTGGCCGAGTGGGCCCACGGCTCGGGCGTCTCGCTGGAGGCGGCGGCGGGCAGCTTCGGTGCCGGAGAGGGTAGGGGTGAAGGGCTTCATCTCACCGATCCCGAGATCGCCCTGCGCCTTCTCGACGACGGCGGTGCTGACATGGTCGCCTGCTCGGTCGGGTCGGTGCATGGCCAGGCCAGCCGTCTCGATCTGGATCGGCTCGGGGCTATTGCGCGGCGGACCCGAAAGCCGCTAGTGCTGCATGGTGGAACGGGGATCCCAGCAGAAGATCTAGCGGTGGCCACGACGCTCGGCGTCGTCAAGGTGAATATCGGTGCTGGGCTTCAGCGTGCGGTGCTGAAGGCGTGGCGCGAGCGGTCGGAGGCAGAGGGCGTCTACGAAGTGAGCGATGCGGCCCGCGCCGCGCTGGTCGAGGTGGCGTGTGGCAAGATCCGCATCATGAAGGCAGCCGGCCGGGCCTGAGGGACGGAGCGGGCTCGGGTGAGGGCCAGATCCTTATTAAGAAAGGGGATTTTGAGTGCCCAACTCCACAAGGTCGGTCGGTGAGAGCCGGGTATCTTTAATGTCTGGGGGGCCCGCGGCGCTTTAGCGGTCGACTAGCAAACCTCCCCTAGTTCGCGAATCGCCCCATCATTGTGTCCTGCAGCCTGCAGCGGTGCGATCACGTCACACTCGAGGTCGGGCAGGTAGCAGGTGATGAGGTCGCCCGCCCCCGAAGGAACAACCCGCACCTCACCTAGGGCGGCGGGCAGGATGCAGGACTCCGCTCTGCCTAGGATCTCTTCGCCACCCTGGTCATCGAGCAATACCGGGTCGCGTGCGTTTGTCAGGGTCGTGCAGCGCTCAGGGTGAGCGGGCACCACATGCGCTCGCTCGAGGGAAAAGTGGGGCCCCGCAGCACCGACCACGCGTCGGTTGACGCTCTCCTCAAGTGGCTGGCCTGGGTGGGGTCGGGGCTGGTAATGGGTACGGAGTTCAGATAGGGTGTTGCGAATGTTGACCTCCCAGGTCTCCTCGGGACAGGGGTTGTTATAGAGGTCGTTCGGCATGACGTTAGCGCCTAGGTCGCTGGTCTGCTGGACCTCGAAGATGAGGATGTCGGGGCCGAAGCTGTGGATGGTACCAGCGGGGACATAGACGGTCTCACCGGTGCGGATCGGCAGCCTCAGCATGGCGCGGTCGTAGTCCCGATCCTTGAAGGCGTCGAAACAGATCTTGGTGGGTCATCTCGGCCCGCACACCAGCGAGGATGGTGACACCCTCAGCGGCCCAGAGGATATGCCAAGCCTCGGTCTTGCCGTTCGGTTCGCCATACTTGCTGCGGGCGGTCTCCTCGTCCGCGTGGAGGTGCACGGGGAGCATGTGAGAGGCATCAAGGAACTTCTCTAGGAGTGGGAAGTGCGGGTCTCGCCGACCCTGCCCGACGGTTGGTAGGGGTTCGCGAGGACTAGGTCGTGCAGGGTCCTACCCTGATAGTCGCCGTTGAGGATCGTCCCGGCAGTCTCCTTGTAGTCACTTATCTCCCAGGTCTCGGCCACCACCCCATCGGGGACCCCCTGCTCGCCGAGCCTTGTGGGGATGAGCCTCTCGCCGAAGGCGTAGGTGCGAACGTGAAACGATAGCTTGAGCGGGTACCGATCCATGCGCGTTCTGTCTCCCTCAAAGGTCTAGAGGATCACGCTTTCGCGCTGCGGAGGGGTGGGCGGTGGTGCGGACTCCCACTCGGAGGAGGCAGAAGGGGTCGGCCTCGAGGCGCAGGACCGTGTTCATTGAAGTCTGTCTCGGTGAGTCTGTCTCGGTGCATGTGGGTAGTTTAGCTGAACGGGTACGCCTTCGGTGGCGGAGCGCAGTGCGGCTAGGCTGAGTGCCAGGCTTTGGCGACCATCCCAGATCGTCACCTCGACCGGGTGGTCATGGAGCACCGCTAACAGGAAGGACTCGAGTTCCTGAACGTAGCTCTGCCGATATCGATCGGTGAAGAAATTGAGCAAGACCTCCTCGCCGATGATCTTGGCCCCGTAGTGCCGCACGTTGTGCACCTGCACGTTTCCCGACTGCAACATCCCCTTCTCTCCAAACACTTCGAGGCGCTGGTCGTAGCCGTAGACGGCGCGACGGCTCATCTGGATGGCACACATCTTGCCGCTAGCCGTGCGCAACGTCGCCATCGCCGTGTCGGGATCCCGGTCGGGGTTGAGTTCCTCGCCAATCAGGCTGCTGGCGACTGCGTAGACCTCGATAGGTTCCTCGTCCAGCAGCCAGCGAGCCATGTCGAAGTCGTGAATCATCGAATCGTAGAAGATGCCGCCGGGGGTGTTACGCATGTAGGCCACCGGTGGTGGGTGGGGATCGCGGCTGGTGATGGTGACCTGCTCGAGCCTACCGATCGCACCCCCCTTCAGCTTTTCGGCCAGGGCGCGGTGGTGGGAATCGAAGCGGCGGTTGAAGCCGATCTGGACAGGACGGTCGATATCCGCCAGCGATTGCAGCAGGGCGTCGACCTCATCGAGATTCGTTCCGACCGGCTTCTCGCAGAAGACCGCCTTGCCAGCTTGGGCGGCCCGTAGGATGAGGGTGGGGTGCGTGTCGGGTGGTGTGGTGATGAAGACGGCGTCGATAGAATCGTCGTTGAGCGCCCCCTCGAGACTGCCGAGGAGCGGGACGCCGTGCTGTTCGGCCACTGCCCGTGCCGAGGCCTCGTCTAAGTCATAGATACCGGCGAACCCGACGCTGGGATTCTGCGCCAGGTTCTCAGCATGGACCTTGCCGATGAAGCCCGCGCCGAGAAGAGCGATATTTAGCCTCATATCCCCTTGCCCATCGCAAACCGCATTATAGGCCCGTCTCCGGCTCCATTGTCTGCAGCGGGTCGTCCGTCCCGCTCGACCCACACTTCGCGAGCCACCTTCGCCGGTCTTCGACCTTGCAGCCGATTATGTTCAGCGCCAGGAATATTGGGTGACCGATTCCACCTCCAGGACAATGATTGTGACCGATCAGTTCCTATCGGAGTCGGAGCCGACTTCGGTCCGGGAAGTGGCTGTGGATCCCCGCTCGTTGAAAGACAGCACGTCTCCTGAAGCTGTGATCATCAGCTCGAGGGCCAGGCGCAGGCACGGTCAGGTCGGTGAAGCCTGCGTTGCGATCAGCTTTCGCAGCGTACAGAACTGGCGGTTCGTGACTTCTAGGCACCACCTGCAGACAACTGTTCTCGGTATTGCACCGGTCACCATCTAGGCGGCGATGTCGATGCCGGGCTTCATTCGCAGGGAGTTTGGAGGCCCGGCACGATATCCTATCCCCACAGCGGCAGGGGCACGAGGGTCCGAAAGGGGTTGTTGGGCTGGCTCCTCTACCTCGCAGTCTGCCCCTGGATCTCTACCGTGGCGTTCGGCGCGGTCAACCCCTAGCTACCTCGTGCGGGTCCTGATGTCAGAGCCCCATAGGGGCGGGCGCTCCCTACCCCACTATACGAGTTCACGTGGCTTAAGTTGCAGAGCACTCGAGCCCCTCTGTTGTGCTGGGAGCCCGCCGCGCTAAGGGGGGGGGTTCTCAATCGAGGTCTCACAACCGATAATAGCCGGCATGTCAGGACGGACTTGCCGTGTCCAGGTCTCGTATCGCACCCTCCCACCGATCGGGTGGGCAGGTTGCCCAGCGAAGCGGCTATGAGGGCGCGGGGACGGTTCTACTCGCGCACCGGCCTTACCCGCAAGGTGGCGCTCCTGGCGACGCCGCTCATCTTTCAACAGGTCTCCTACACCCTGCTCGGAGTAGCCGATACCTTCTTTGTATCCCGGGTGAGTACCCAGGCACTAGCGGCGGTGGGCCTCGGTGGGGTGATCTTCTTCGCTGTGGCGCTCCTCTTCCGCGGGACCGCCAGCAGCAGTGTGGTGTTCATCGGCCGCGCCTACGGCGCCGATGACGACGAAGCCGTTGGGGCCTGGGTGTGGCGCTGTCTGGCCGTTGTTGGACTCATGAGCATCGTGGCCCTCACGATTCCCTGGTTGTTCCGCCAGGGCTTCGGCTTCATAGCCCCCAGCGACGAGCCCAGCGTAGCGGTCCTGGGAGCGAACTACCTGTTCATCCGGGGGTTCGAGATCCCCTTCATAATGTTCTCGGGCGTCGTATGGGGCTACCTCGTAGGTCGGGGCGACTCGCGGACGCCCATGATCCTCGCCTGGACCACTGTGCTCCTGAACATCCTGCTCGACTGGTTACTGGTCCTCGGCAATCTCGGGTTTCCCCGGCTCGAGGTGACCGGCGCGGCGGTGGCGACGCTGATCGCCAACATCGTGAACGCCACCCTCAGTGCTGCCATCCTGTGGGCACCGGCGGCTCGGCGCCGCTACCGCACCTTTTTGCCCCCGAGGTTGCGGAGGCGCGACCTGGCCCAGGTCTTCAAGATAGGCCTGCCCATGGGCCTTGGGGACTGCATCGAGATCGCTAGTTTCAGCACCTTCTTCGCTCTGATCGGCCACATCTCAACCGAGGCGCTGGCTGCTAACCAAGTTGCTGTGCAGTACATGAGCATGTCATTCACCGTCGGTATCGCCTTCGGAATGGCGACCTCGAGCCTGGTGGCGCGGCAACTCGGTGCGGGGCGCCCCGATCTAGCTGAGGGATTGGGCTACCGCGGCACAGTGCTCGGCATGGTCTCCATGGGCCTGATCGGCCTCGGCTACCTGATTGCACCTGGGGAGTTGATGCGCCTGTTCAGCGCTGATCCAGAGGTCGTCCAGGCCGGGGTTCGGATCCTGCGGCTGGTGGCGCTCTACCAGGTGTTTGACGCCGTCACCATCGTGCTTGCCGGGGCTCTCAATGGGGCGGGCGACACCACCTTCACGATGGTGGCGAGGACGATCATGGGCTGGATGGTGTTCATCCCCCTCGTGGCGCTGATCGTGTTCCAGTTCGGCGGCGGGGTGCATGACGCCTGGATCGGAGCGCTCGTCTATCTAAGCGGCTTGTCCGTGATCTATCTGATCCGGTTCCGATCTGGGCGATGGAAGTCGATCAAGCTGGTGTGACGGGTCGTTGCGGAGACCTTCTCACCCATCGTCGCACGCGTCGGAATTTGCACCTCCGCGTCGCCTAGACTCACCCCATGAGTAACAGGATCTGCCCAAAGGACCGCTTCCCCATCGGGGAGATCACCCGGCATCGTTCCCGCTTTGAAGGCGTGTTCGCCGCTGACATAGGCGTTGACCACCCACCTCTCCTGGCCCGAAGAAGTTGCGCTCCGGGGTGGGTTCGGTGACCGGGACCAGCGGGATTCCCCTCGTTCGTCGTTGCGCACGCCTTTCCCGATCAGGAGCTCAGTGAGTAGGCCTAGTGGAGTCCGTCCAGGTTCAAGGTGGAAAGCGTTTCCTTACGTTCTCCTGTAAGGGAGAGTCGTTGTGCCGGATCCCACCCCAGATCGCCTCGGTCAGATTGGTTGCGTATCGTGTCGGCGCTGGACCGGCACTTCGGCCCGGGCCTTTGCGGGTCATGGCGGCGGCTATTCGGAGCGGTGCTGGAACCGGGCTTCTGCGGGCCGAGCCCGCGCAGGTGAACTCGGCACCTTACGCTTAACCCCTACACGCGTCAGCGGGCAACAGGTGCCTGCACAGGGTCCAAAATGCGTGAACTCCGGTGCAGAGACCAAACGCGGGAGCGGGCGCCGATACGTGCTACACTCTCTCCCGCATGTCCGTCCCCCTCTTGGTCCTTGGTGACTTTGCCTGGGACGTGCTGATCCGCACGAACACCGAACTGCTCACCGGTGGCGATACCTTTGGTGAGGTGATGCTAGTACCGGGTGGGAGCGCTGCCAACGTGGCGGTGTGGGCGCGTCGCTGTGGCCTCGATACGGCCTTCATCGGCAAAATTGGACGGGATCGCTTTGGGCAACTGGCTAGGCGGGATTTGCGCGACGAGAGGGTCAAGGCTAACTTCATTGAGACCGACGCCCACCTGACAGGGTCGGTGGCGGTGTGGATCGATCATACCGGCGAGCGGTCGATGGTTTCGGGTAAGGGGGCCGACCACTACCTGCTTCCCTCGGAACTGCCTAGGGAACTACTCGAGGGGTGTCGCCACCTTCACCTCACCGCTTGGTCATTCTTTGCCGACCCGCCCCGCACGGCGGCGCGACAGGCGGCGCAGGTGGCGAAGGGGGCCGGTGCAACCCTGTCGTTCGATCCGGGTTCGTTCCAGATGATCCAGGAGATGGGGGTGGAGGCCTTTCTCGACTTCACGCGCGACCTAGATATCGATCTTCTTCTACCCAATAAGGAGGAGGGGGCCACCCTTGCGGGCGAGAACGAGCCTGGTGCGATCGCCGAATCGCTCGCTGAGCTCTTCCCTGGGGCACTGATCGCGCTCAAGCTAGACGCCCATGGTGCCCTGATTTTGAATGGGGAAGAGGCTACGCCGATCCCGCCGGCTACCAACCACCTGATCGATGCGACCGGCGCAGGCGATTCTTTCGCAGGCAGTTTCCTGGCCCGGTATCTGCGTGGGGAATCTCCGGAAACCGCAGCGCGGTTCGCCACGCGGATCTCCGCCTGGGTGATCGAACACTTGGGAGCCCGTCCGAACCCGGACGGGCAGCTCCGGGCGCTGCTGAATGAGGGGAGAGTTGAGTCTGGCGGAGGCTCGGGGCATCTCGTCGGTCTGGGCGTTTTGGGGTGCGATCCGTAGCGTAGGCTGGGGGATTGCTATGGAAACTGCGGCTTCCAACCTTAAGATCCGCCGTTTCAAGACGATCGTCGAGGAGGGGCTCGTGGTGATCGAGTACCTAAGGGTAGGATGGGTAACCCCCACCATTCTCGAGAGTCCAGAGGTGTTCGGGAGCCTGGTGTCCGACGACGCTGTGGCGCGATATGTGCTCGGGTAGGCTTGTTGATGTGCCCATCTACCTGTCCGTCTCTGGGTTCTTGGGCCCGTGTAACCTCTGGGCGGCGGGATGTGGGGGGTTGTAGGCAGTGTGGCGGCTTGGGGGCCGATTCCCCAGCGGTCGGTGGCGGAGGGCGTTCTGGCCATGAAGCCCCCGTGGCTGATTATCGTGGCGGCTCGGTGGTAGCACCGAACTCTATACATATCCCGGACGGCTTCGGGCCGATTGGCTTTCAGGCTAGGGCCCTTGCCTTTCTGGAGGAGGGTCGTTGGGAAGCGAGGGGCTACATTGGGGAGATCAAACTCACATCGGTAGGAGTTACTCGGGTAGGGGGTGCTCCCTAGAGGGCTATTCCCCCATGCCCATTCCCCGTCATCCTTGGGAGGTCTCCCCGTCTGAAGCCAGGTCCATTCAAGAGGGCTTGCGTGCTGAGGTCTTGACCCGAGATGATCTCGGCAGGGTCGATACCGTCGCCGGGACCGATGTCGGCTTCGAGGCTGGTGGCGCGGTGGCCCGAGCTGCGGTGACGGTGCTGAGCTATCCAGGACTAGAACCCCTCGAGCAGACGGTGGTCCGCTTCCCCACCCCGTTTCCATACGTCCCTGGCCTGCTGTCGTTTCGAGAGGCACCCGCCGTCCTCGAGGCCCTCGAGCGCCTCTCGCAGGCCCCGGACCTCCTCCTCTGTGACGGTCAAGGGATCGCGCATCCGCGCCGCTTCGGTCTCGCCTGCCACCTCGGGGTGCTGACAGGCATTCCTAGCATCGGCGTGGCGAAGTCACTGTATGTGGGCCGACACGGCACCCTCCCGGATAAGAGAGGGGCTTGGGTGCCCCTCGTAGACCGTGGCGAGGTGGTCGGTGCCGCCCTTCGGAGCCGCGCCGCTATCAAGCCCATATACGTTTCGATCGGACACCGGATCTCGCTGGAGACGGCAATCCGTTACGTGATGGGGTGTGTCACCCGCTTCAAGCTCCCTGAGACCACCCGCCACGCCCACCGGTTGGCCTCCGCCCTACCACTATCGGGAGACAAGTGACCCTTGGAGGCCACCCCGCATAGCGCTGCCGCCGTCTGGTTCGTTGTCGCCGGGACCTTCTTGCCCACCTCGTTCTACTGCACTGCCAACGCTACCCCGGCCCCAGACCTGACCGGGGCGTTCGCCCTCTCTGCAGTTTCGCTTGATCCAACACCCTATTTCGGAGTGCTGACCGCCTCGGGATGAACCTCAAGTCCCGCGAGGATCGCATCCTTATCCTCATGACCCTCACTAGATCGTTACCGATCAGAATTGGATGATGTGGGGTCGGAGATGGATGTTGCCTTTGACCCATTGAGGGTGCGATTGTTGATGGTCGGCGGGGACCGTGTCGGCGCTGTCGGAGTGGCCACCCCTGTTGGCGAACAGGCCGCTTGGGATTTTCCGTGAAGCGGCTAGCGACAGTGTACCGGACGACGGTATGTAGCCTCTGGGGGTAGATTGGGTCCAGGATTCCAGGCTGTCGAAGGAGGCCTATGTACTCCCTTAGTGGCAAGGTTGCCCTAGTTACAGGCGTTGCAGGCAGGAACGGGATCGGTCGCGCGATTGCGGTCCGACTTGCCTTGGAGGGTGCCGATATCGTCGCCAACGATCTCGTCGACCGGCCTTCCGGTTCGGGCAACTGGGGCGGTCTGCCAGCCATCGTTGAGGAGGTCGAGGCGCTGGGCCGCAGAGCAGTGGCCATACGGGCCGATATTTCGGATGCGAAGCAGGTCGAGACCATGGTTGCGAGGGCCCTCGGTGCGTTCGGTCGTATCGACATCCTGGTTAACAATGCCGGGGCTCCCGCCGGCCGCGATCGGGTCCCGGTGATTGAGTTGGAGGAGGACGCCTGGGACTTGGTCCAACGGGTCAACGTCAAGGGCACCTTCCTCTGCTCACAAGCGGTTGCTCGGTCGATGATTGAGCGGGGCGGGGGGGGCCGGATCATCAACCTCTCGTCCGTAGCCGGCAAGCGCGGGATGGCACGCTTCGCCGCCTACTGCGCGTCGAAGTTCGCGGTACGCGGCTTCAGCCAGTCGTTAGCCCTCGAACTGGCCCCCTATGGGATCACCGTCAATGCGATCTGTCCTGTCCTGGTCGATACGGAGCGGGTGAGTGAGATGGCAGCTGCGCTCAAGCCCGCTGGTGTCGAGACGGAGACCTACAGTCGGGAGATGGTCGAGCAGACCACCCGTCAGATTCCCCTCGGTCGGATCGCCAAGCCGGACGATGTCGCCCGCTCGGCGGCGTTCCTCGCCTCAGCCGAAGCGGACTACCTCACCGGCCTGTCGTTCACTGTAGCGGGCGGATTCCTGATGGACTGAAAGTCCCCTCTGAGAGGGGATAAACAGGGACTTGCCCGACCCTCTGCTAGGGATGCAGATACTGAAGCCAGGTTAGTAAGTGAGGGATCTTTATGACAGCACGGCTGTTCTATGATCCGTTCCCCTATCTCGGTTCTGTCCCTCGCTCTGTTTCTGACGACGATGGATTTCGCCTAGAGCACCGCTATTCTCGAGATGTCACCGGTAGACATCACTCGGCACCACGCTGGGCGAGCAGATGCCAGGTGGGTCATGGCTAATCGTGAAGGGACTGGGCAGAGGGCGGACGAGGTGCCGAGCGAGGTCATAAAGACCGGTGGAACGCCATATGACGCCGTATGTTAGTCAACACAGCAACCATGGCACTGGCGTTTGTGATGGCGCTAGTGCCGGTTCTGGCAGTCATCAGAGGGCGGTTATTCCATTCGATCTAAAGATTACGAGCGAGACCTTCGTTCACATCGTGATGGCCCACTTGATACTCAAGCATCTGAGACCGAACCGAGGGGGACAGGATGATTGGCGGACACGCCCGCGCTAAGCAGCGCGTTGGAGTCACTATGATAGGCTTGGCTGCAGAGTGAGGTGGGGACTCGGTAAGAGCTCGGGTGCGCTTTTCCTTCTCTTAGGCCTTTGTTTCGCAACTGCGCAAGAACGTGTCAACTTCCTTGGGGTCAACGGAGAGTTGTTGGACGAGGCGGGGCCATACTACTTCATCAACTACGGCGACCGCGAAAACGCTTTTGCCAAGGCCGTTCCCTTGGCGGAGGCATTAGGCCTTGCCCTCAGCTTCGATAACAGCAATAAGGAGTTGACTTTCCAGCAGGGCGACACCGTCGCCCTGCTCCAGGCCACAGCCGACATAACCCAGGGCTTGGTCAAGCGGTCCGGCGTGTTCACGGTGAACGGTCAGTCCATCGACAGTCCCATGGGCATCCTCGTCGACGGGACTGCCTATGTCGCCATCACCCCCATCGTCTCGGCGTTCGGCGGCGAGAGCGATTGGCACCCCGATGTAACCCTCATTGCTATTAGGACGGCTGACCGACTCCCCGTTCGCATTCCCGCACCCCGGATCGGCTTCCACAGCGGAGACAGCGGGGAGTTCACCCGGGTCGTGCTCGACCTTCCCATCGGCCAAGAGACGAGGATAGCCGTCGGGCGAGGCCTATTGGTCGTTACCCTGCCCGACGTCCGCGGCGACTCCTATGCCTTGGCCGATGCTGAAAACCTGGAGAGTCTTACCTTCGGGCAGAGCGGCCCCGACCTTCTTCTGATCGTTCGACCCCGACATGCCATCGACCCGGCTGGAAACGGGTTCAGGTTCGGGGAGTGGCACTCCCCCGACCGCGTCGAGGTCTTGAGCTTGTACATCGATTTCGGCCCCGGCCTCCACGGTGAGCCTGTCGAGACTCTGATCGCCGAATCACCTTCCTGGGAGGGGCTAGGGTCCCAGACAACCGTCGTAATCGACCCCGGCCATGGTGGCCACGACCCCGGGGCGAGTAGCGCCTTCGCAATCGAGGAGGAGGTCGTCTTCGATATCGCTTTGCAGCTCAAGCGGCTGCTTGAGAATGGGGGCATCGGGGTGGTTCTGACTCGTGATCGAGACACCTTCTACACCCTGCAGGAACGCTCTACCTTCGCGACCCCCGACCGGAACCTGTTTGTCTCCATCCACGCTAACGCCGCGCCCAACCCCGCTGCCAGCGGCATTGAGACCTGGGTCTTCGGCCAGCCGCTCGACCCTAGCCTCATCGACCAAGCCATTCGCGAGAATGGCGGGGGAGCTGTCGGGGAAGTGCTGACGCAGGAGGCACTGGAGCTAGTCAGTTCCGTCGACGCCGCTAGGTCCGACGTTATCAAGAATGAGCAACTCCGATACAGCTGTGCCCTCGCCCAGATTGTCCAGGACCGTATGGTTGAGGCGACTGGGGCTAGCGATCGCGGGGTAAGGCAGAACGCCTTCTATGTTATCAGCACTGCCCGGATCCCTGCCATCCTCGTTGAGGTCGGCTTCGTCAGCAACGAGGACGAGGGGTCCAAGTTGGCGACCGCCGACTACCAGAACAAGTTGGCGGCTGCCCTAGCGGACGGGATTAAGGAGTTCCTTAGCAGGGGCGGGAGGAGGGGCGGGATTGAGATAATAGACTATCTTGCCAACAAGGGTTTGCCGGTCGACTGTCAGTGAGGACGTGCTGTTTTGTCAGTGGGTCTGGTGGCGCTGCGAACCAAATCCCCTCGAAATACGGCAGAATACCCTCGATTACCCCCTAGCCCTGGAGATTCCCGGTCGAGAGGGTGTTCCTATATGCAGAGCGCGCCGAGCCCAAATAGGAGATGGGTCGTCAGGGCGAGATAGCCGATCGCTCCAGAGATCGAGATTCACCGGATGGAGGTTGCGTTAGATCGATCCTGATACCAACGGCTACCGTTCGATGTCCAGGCTGCAATAGTCCCAATCTTACTGTTCGCTGTTGGGGTGGCGCGGCGTTGGCTCAGGGTGGTGGCGGCAACTCCATTTGCTAGTATGACCCCGTGGTCCGTCCTGACCTGCCTCCGCCGAGCGGTCCCGTTATTGAGGGGGCTGGCGGTGTGGTCTTTAACCGACAGGGTGAGGTGCTGGTCATCCGGCACAAAAACGGCACCTGGGTCTTGCCCAAGGGTCGCCTTGAGAACGGCGAGTCGCACTTAGGGGCGGCCCTACGCGAGGTTGAGGAGGAGGCGGGGGTGAGAGCGTACTGTCCAAATCCGGGGCGCTGTGCGGTCACCCGCTACGTCAATGGTCGTGGGGAGCGGCGGCGGATCACCTACTTCCACCTCGTGACTGAGGCCACCGAGCCGCTGATGCGCGAACGAACCTTTCCCGAGGGAACGTTCCTATCACTCGAGGGGGCGGCGGGTCGCCTCAGTTTCGCGGAGGACCGTGCCCTGCTCCAGGAGTTGCGATGAAGGGTATGTCGGGCAATAGTGGCACCCTGTCGGGCCAGGAGTTGATCGACGGACTCAGGAAACTCAAGGCCAGCGGTACCCTGATCCTCTCCCAGGGGGCCGGCAGCATCATTCTGCTTCTCAACCACGGCGAACTGCAGTCCAGCTTTCGGCTGGGCAGCTTCAGTTCGCTAGACGACGACAACCTCGACTTCCGGGTCGAGTGGCACCCACCTGCGGCCGCGCCTCGGCTGCAGAGCCACTTTGAGGGCAGCCGCCTCGCAGTGATGCAGGCCCTGCCCCAGCTAGGTCCAGGCGCCCTCTATCCCGTGGGACCGACCGATCTGCGGGCTCTCGTCGGCCACCTCCGGTGCCAGGAGTTCACCGGTAGTCTCACGCTCACACACCGCACCGACTACGGCGTTGTCCTGTTTCTGAATGGCCAGATCGGGGCTGCACTGTTTGAGCGCAACAGCTACACCTTAGAGCGAAGCGACGCGCTGCGTGCCATCTTTCGCTATAGCCTCTCCTCGAATCACCCCCCTCTCACTGCACACCGGCTCAACCCGCTGCTGGTGCGGAGCCTGCTGGGCCTCGCCTACGGGCGGCACAGCTCTAGCCTGAACCTCGACACCTACAGCGGTCTCGTCTCTGAGGAACGAGGCTACCTCTTCTATCAGAACGGCCAGGCCTTCCTCCGGGTCGAAGCGGAGCTTCGGGGCTCCAGCCGCCGCTACCTCCCCCTCGACCCCGCCCCGGACCTCCACCTCCCTGATGATCCTCCCGGATGGGAGGAGTTCCGGTACGCCCTGACGCTGCGCGGCAAGGATGCGCTCAACCCTATGACCGATCTGTCGATGCACTTCCGCGAGGCTTTTGGCACCTCTGGACGCGCGGTACTCGAGATCCTCGGCGGTGGCGGCACCATCGAACAGGCCGCTATGAACCTCGACATTGAGTTGCAGGAACTCAAGCCGTGGCTCAAGCGGCTCGAGGACGAAGGCTTCATCCGCCTGAGCGAATAGGCCAGACAGCCCCCCTACCTTAAGTGGGGAGCGATCGTGCCCGAAACCGGCGATGAGGTCTCGTTGCGCAGCCTGTACCTGATCCTGAGGTGGGGGCTTTCCCCTCATCACAGGACTGAGTTCGCTCGCGGCCGTGGTGGCTTTTGGCGTGGCCAGCGTCCGGCCTGAGAGATTTCGGGCTCAAGCCACCGTCCAGATCTTGCCCTCGCCGATTCGCTACACCCCTTACCCCCTCCTCTTGCAGGGTCCCGAAGACCCCTCCATCGAGATCTACGAGTTCTCTACTCTAGGCCTACGAGGCCATCTCCGTCGTCGCTTCAGCCTCTACACCCGAAGAGATAGGGCCGGACCGTGGTGACAGCCTTGCCCCTAGTGCTGGCTGGGGACACCCACCACTCTGTTCGTGCTCCTCCGGGAGGCCGTACGGGCCCCAGCGGACGCCGCTCCCACAGCGGGATCGCACAGTGATCGTCGACCTGCTGTAGGGGTCCTGATCTGGCGGCGATCTCAGATCTATCCACCTGGCCCCGGTAGCTGCAGGTGCGGCCTGTCGAACCCCGTGCTAGATTGCAGCTATGACCCCCGAACCCCCGGGGCGTATCCTCCTGACAGGTGGGAGCGGGTGTCTCGGTCGAGAGCTCGCCCTTCACTTGGAGTTGATCCGCCCGGCCCGTAGCATTCTCGACCTAACCCGGCCCAATACGATCGTAGAGGCCTTGGAGTGCCACAAGCCCGACCTCGTCATCCACGCTGCGGCTTACACCGATGTGCGCGGTGCCGAAAGCGACCGTAAGGGCTGCTGGGCGGTGAATGTCGGAGGGACCCGTGCTTTGGTCCGCGAACTCATCTTGAGGGGGATTCCGCTGGTCCACATCTCTACCGACTACGTCTTCTACGGCGATCGGGGCGGCTACCACGAGGACGATGTGCTTGGTCCGGTGCGCAATCACTATGCGCTGTCAAAGCTCGTCGCCGAGGAGGTCGTCCGGATCCACGAGCCGACGCTGGTCGTCCGCACGAGCTTCCGCCCACGAAAGTGGCCCTACCCGGTTGCCTTCGATGATGTCTACACCTCGCAGGACTATGTCGACCTGATCGCACCGGAGATCGCCTTGGCGATCCGCTGGCGAGAGATCATTCCGTTCGACACGCTCCACATCGCTACCGAGCGCAAGAGCGCTTTCGAGTTGGCCCGGCGCCGCAATCCTGACATCGAGCGGGGCTCGAGGGCGGACGCTGGTGTCGCCCTGCCTGAAGATACCTCCCTCGATATCTCGCGCTGGCACAGCCTGCGGGGGAGGTTGATCTCGTGACCACCTTCCATCCGCAGGCCGTCCCCGACCTAATCCTGATCGAGCCCCGTGCCATCCCCGACGCCCGCGGGTTCTTTCTCGAGACCTACAAGGCCTCGACCTATCGTGTGGGCGGCATCCCGCAGACATTCGTCCAGGATAATCACTCTCGTTCGGTGAGAGGCACCCTGCGCGGACTCCACTTCCAAGCCCCCCCCAACGCTCAGGGGAAGCTAGTGTCGGTCACGCGTGGCGAGATCCTCGACGTGGCGGTGGACCTCCGGCGCGGCTCCCCCACCTTCAGCCGCTGGGTTGCGGTCCGGCTGTCTGATGAGAACCACCGCCAGCTGTACCTGCCGGTCGGCTTCGCCCACGGGTTCCTGGTGCTCAGCGAGGAGGCCGATCTGACCTACAAGGTGACTTCTGAGTACGCTCCAGAGAGCGATCGCGGTATCCTCTGGAACGATCCCGATCTCGGTATTGCCTGGGGGATTAGAGACCCCTTGCTCTCGGAGCGCGATCAGAACCTGCCGAGGTTTGCGGAGGCCGATATCCCGTTCGAGTATAGGGTTGCGAAGAGCCTTGCAGAGGAGCCCTGACCATGCCTAGAAGAACCATCCTCGTCACCGGCGGGGCGGGCTTTATCGGCTCGGCACTGGTGCGCCATCTTATAGGCCACACCAGGCACTGTGTTGTGAACGCAGACCTCCTTACCTATGCTGGCAACCTCACCTCCCTCGCAGCGGTGATAGATGACCCTCGCCACCACTTCGAGCGCATCGATATCTGCGATGCTGGAAAGGTTGCACGCCTCTTCAAGACCTATCGCCCAGAGTCCGTGATGCACCTAGCTGCCGAGACACACGTCGACCGTTCCATCGATAAGCCCGCCTCCTTCGTAGGTAGCAACGTCGTAGGCACCTTCACGCTACTCGAGGCCGCCCACGACTATTTCCAAGGCCTGTCCGCGGAACTGCAGAGCCGCTTCCGCTTCCTCCACGTCTCGACTGACGAGGTCTTCGGCAGCCTCGGTCCAGAGGGCCACTTTTTCGAGGACACCCCTTACGACCCGCGCTCCCCATACTCCGCCAGCAAAGCCGCCTCCGACCACTTTGTGCGCGCCTACTACCACACCTACGGCTTGCCGACTCTGATCACCAACTGTTCAAACAACTACGGTCCCTTCCAACACCCGGAGAAGCTCATTCCCACCCTGCTCCTCAGAGCGCTGGCGGGAGAAGCGATTCCGATCTACGGGCGTGGAGACAACGTACGTGACTGGCTCTTCGTCGAGGATCATGTCCGCAGCCTCCTCACCGTTCTCGAGCGAGGAACCCCTGGAGAGAGCTACGCTATCGGTGCGAGTAACGAGCGCAGTAGCCTCGAGATGGCCCAGCGACTCTGTGCCCTTCTCGATGAGTTCAGACCCGGGGCGCGGGACTACAGCGAGCAGATCACCTTTGTCGAGGATCGGCCCGGCCACGACTTCCGCTACGCCATCGATGCCTCGAAGCTTCGGCGAGAACTGGGCTGGACCCCTGAAGAGACCTTCGAGAGCGGTCTTCGCAAGACGGTTGCGTGGTACCTGGGGAATCTCGACTGGGTGGCCGGGGTGCTCTCTGGCCGAGGCCTCGAGCGCCTAGGCACCCGAGCGCAGACGTGAAGGGCATAATCCTCGCTGGCGGCTCTGGCACCCGGCTGCACCCCGTCACGCGCAGCATCAGCAAGCAACTCCTCCCAGTGTATGACAAGCCGATGATCTTCTACCCCCTTACCGTGCTAATGCTGGCTGGCATTCGTGAGATCCTGGTTATTACCACCCCATACGATCTACCCCTTTTCCAGAAGCTACTCGGAGATGGCGGCTGCTGGGGGGTAGAGTTTCGTTACGCCGAGCAGCCTCGTCCCGAAGGCCTTGCCCAGGCACTCATCATCGGAGAGTCCTTCATCGCCGGCGAGCCCGTCTGTCTTGTGCTCGGCGACAATATCTTCTTCGGCCACGGCCTTTCCGCCACCTTAGAGCGCGCCGCCCACTTAGAGTGCGGTGCCCTGGTGTTCGGCTACTACATCAGGGACCCCCGTCGCTACGGCGTCATCGAGTTCGCCGACGACGGCAGGGTGCTCAGCATAGAGGAGAAGCCAGAGCGGCCCAAGAGCCGCTACGCCGTCACCGGTCTCTACTTCTACGACGGCCGGGTAGCCGGCTACGCCCGGGAGCTGAAACCTTCAACCCGGGGCGAACTCGAGATCACCGACATCAACAGGCGCTACCTCGAGCAGGGAGAGTTGCAGGTCGAGATTCTGGGTCGTGGCAGCGCTTGGCTTGACACCGGCACCCACCAAAGTCTGTTGCAGGCCGCCAACTTCGTCGAGACCATTGAGGCCAGACAGGGTCTCAAGATCGCCTGCCCCGAGGAGGTTGCCTACCGCAAAGGCTGGATCGGCGCAGACGACCTGACCCGCCTCGCCCACAAGATGCATCGGGACAACCCCTACCGGACCTACCTGCTGGAACTCCTCAGCGACCTCTGATCGGCTGGTAGAATAGTTTGTGAACTGGCTGATTACCGGTGGGGCTGGCTTCATAGGGAGCCGCCTCGTCCACCAGCTCTGGGCGGCAGGGGACGCCTCGGTCCGGGTCGTCGATAGCCGCACAGGCGGACTCTGCGGGTCGCTGGGGAGTTGCGACCAGTTCGCCACGATCGATCGAGACCAGCTTCGTCGGAATTGCGGCTCCGTCGCCTACCGCGAACTCGCTCCGGCCGACCTCGCCGGACCGCCCGAAGGGATCGAACTCGTCGTCGCCGACATCGCCGATGCCGACCTCGCCCTCCGCGCCGCCGAGGGAGCTGAGGTGATCGTCCACCTCGCCGCCAACAGCGGGACCCAACCCTCGATCGCCGATCCCCGCCTCGACTGCACCACCAACGTCGTCGGTACCCTCAACTACCTCGAAGCTGCCCGCTTACAGGCCGTCCCCCGCTTCATCTTCGCCTCCAGCGTCGCCGTCATCGGCGACATCACCCCACCGATCCACGAAGAGATGGTTCCCCGCCCCAAGAGCCCCTACGGCGCCAGCAAGTCGGCCTGCGAGGGCTACCTCTCTGCCTATCAGGGTAGCTTCGGCATCGACACGGTGGCGCTCCGCTTCGCCAATGTCTACGGGCCCGGCTCGAGTCATCAGGAGAGCGTGGTCGCCCGGTTCATCCTCCGGGCCCTCGCCGGCGAGAGCCTGGAGATCTACGGCGACGGCTCCAGGAGCCGGGACTTCATCTATGTAGACGACCTGGTACGGGCCGTGGTCAAGGCCGCCCACACCCCCGGGGTGGGTGGTGAGGTGTTCCAGATCGCCAGCGGTCGCGAGACCAGCATCGGCGAACTCGCTACCCTCTTGCTCCCCCTGCTCGAGGCTGCCGGGATCAGCGGGGTGGAGGTCAGCTATACCGATCCACTGCCTGGCGAGATCCGGCGCAGCTACTCGGACTGCTCGAAGGCGGAGCGACTACTCGACTGGCGGGCGGAGGTAGACTTAGTTGAGGGGCTTAAGCGGACGCTAGACTGGTATCTTGAACAGGCCCGGAGCAAGAAAGGGCTCTACGGGTCCGACGAAACCGTCCTTATCCGACCTCGGACCGCTCTCTGAATCCTGACTACTCCCAACCCTCCACTTAACCCTAGATACTGAAGGAGTTCATGAACATCACCATCGTCGGAACCGGCTACGTAGGGCTCACCACCGGGGCCATGCTGGCCTACCTCGGTCACCAGGTCGCCCGCATCGATATCGACCAGGAGAGGCTCACTACCCTTCGGTGAGGACATCTAGGTACTCAGTCCCTCGGCCGGGCGAATATCACCGGCAGTTCTCAGGTGTCTCCCCTTGACTGGCACACTGCCAGCCCCCCATAAGTTCTTGTGACCCCCCCCGACCTCAATGTCCTATTACCTGTCGCGTCCCGCGTCGCCCGCCTGTCGGGCGACGCGATCCTTGAGATCTATAAGACAGATTTCGATGTGACCACCAAGGCCGACACCTCCCCACTTACGGAGGCCGACCTCGCCTCGCAGCGCCACATCGCCGAACTGGCCCGACTTACGCCTGAGATCCCCCTCCTCAGTGAGGAGTCTGCAGAGGTCCCCTACGCCACCCGGCGTACCTGGAGGAGCTTCTGGCTCGTCGACCCGCTCGACGGCACCAAGGAATTTGTCAAGCGTAATGGCGAGTTCACAGTGAATATCGCGCTCATTGAGGACGGGCGGCCCGTACTGGGGGTGGTCCACGCACCCGACCTGAACCTCACCTACGCGGCAGCCGACGGCCACGGTGCGAGTCGCTGGGAGGGTGACGCAGAGCCCGAGCCGATCCGTACATCGGCACCCGAGAGTGGGAGGCTCACCGTAGTCGCTAGCCGCTCCCACAGCAACGAGGCCAGCGAACGATTCCTTGAGCGGCTGCGTCGCGACCACCCGGTGGATCTCACCTCGAAGGGCAGTTCGCTCAAAATCTGCCTGGTCGCCGAGGGTAGCGCCCACCTCTATCCCCGAATCGGCCCCACTATGGAGTGGGACACAGCCGCCGCACAGGTCATCGTCGAAGAGGCGGGCGGGGTGATGATCCGTTTGGATGGTGGAGGTCCCCTGCGCTACAACAAAGAAGATCTCCGCAATCCCCACTTTGTGGTGGCCTATGGCGCGGCTGCACCGGGTATGCCGACTTGAACCTGGCGGTGAAATCAGTATGCTTGTTCGGTATGCCTAGGCGCGGTCGGTACCCGACGCGTAGGGTCCCTAACTCACAGGAGTCGAGATGAGCAGAACCCTGATCCCCCCCCACGGCGGCACTCTGATCGAATGCAGACTGACCGGACATGAGCGTCAGGCTGCCCTCGAGGCGGCTGCCCAGGCACCCTCCGTGACGCTCTCTGAGCGCAGCCTCCACGATCTTGAGTGCATCGGCACCGGCGTCTACAGCCCCCACGGCGGCTTCGTCACTGAGGAGGCCTACCACACCATCGTTCACGACCTGCGGTTGCCCTCAGGGCTTGCCTGGAGCATTCCCATCACCCTCCAGCTCTCCGAGAAGGAGGCCGCAGGCCTCGCCCCTAACACTGAGGTCGCCCTGAAACACCCCGCTGGGACCGTGCTGGCGATCATGACCGTTACCGACCTCTACCGTCCCGACCAGACCGTGGAGGCGGCTAAGGTCTACGGCACCACCGACGACACCCATCCCGGGGTCGCCGCTGTGAAGCTCGCCGGCCCCGTCTACCTGGGCGGGCCGGTACAACTCCTCAACGACCTGCCCCGGGGACCTTTCGTGGAACACAATTTCACTCCCCATCAGACCCGTGCGGAATTCACCAAGCGCGGCTGGGACACGGTGGTCGCTTTTCAGACACGAAACCCCATCCACCGTGCCCATGAGTACCTCACCAAGGTCGCACTTGAGCAGGTCGATGGGCTATTCATTAACCCCCTGGTAGGCAGCACCAAGTCCGACGACATCCCTGCCGACGTGCGCATGCGCTGCTACCATGTGTTGCTGGAGGGCTACTATCCTCAGGATCGCGTCTTCCTCGGCACCTACCCGGCCGCGATGCGCTACGCTGGACCTCGCGAGGCCATCTTGCACGCGATCTCGCGCCAGAACTACGGCTGCACCCACTTCATCGTGGGTCGGGACCATGCCGGCTTGGCCGACTACTACGGTGCTTACGACGCCCAGCGTATCTTCGAGCAGTTCGGTCGGGACGAACTGGTTATTCAGCCCCTGAAGTTCGAACACGCCTTCTATTGCAGGACCTGCGGCCAGATGGCCTCGGGCAAGAGTTGCCCGCACGGCAGCGAGGATCACATCTTCCTCTCTGGCACCGGGGTGCGCGCCCTCCTCGCCGCAGGCGAGAGGCCCCCCGCCGAGTTCAGCCGCCCCGAAGTCGTCGATATCCTCATCGAGGCCTATCAGGTAGCGTGATGGCGACCCGGAGGGCTACCAACATCGTCTGGCACGATCATAAGGTCACTCGCGCCGTCCGCGCTGCCGCCAAGGGTCAGCGTCCCGCTATCCTCTGGTTTACCGGCCTCTCCGGCGCTGGAAAGTCGACCATCGCCAATGCTCTCGAGAGTCGCCTGCTTCGACTCGGGCGTCATACCTACCTGCTCGACGGCGACAATGTCCGCCACGGTTTTAACAGGGATTTGGGCTTCTCTGATGCTGACCGGGTTGAGAATATCCGTCGCGTCGGCGAGGTGGCCAAGCTCTTCGTCGACGCCGGCCTGATCGTGATGACCGCCTTCATCAGCCCCTTTTACGCCGACCGGGACCTAGTTCGGAATCTCGTCGGTGAGGGTGAGTTCATTGAGGTCTTCGTCTACGCCCCTCTCGAGGTGGCCGAGGCCCGTGACCCCAAGGGCCTCTATCAGAGGGCTCGCGCTGGCGAGATCTCGAACTTCACCGGTATCGACTCGCCCTACGAGGAGCCCGAGTCTCCCGAACTGATCCTCGATACCTCCAAGCTCACCGTCGAGCAGAGCGTGGATGCTCTGGTGGATTACCTGGTGAAGGTCGGTCTCCTGAGCGTGGGCTGACGCTAGCTCATCAGCCTTACATCCGACAGGTACTCAAGAGCTTTTCAGTTGAGGCCACCTCACGTCAGAGCCGATGTAATGTCGAGGCCCGTGACTCCCCTTGCCGCCTGACCAGCCGAGTGCAACAGTATGCCATGACCTTGGGGGTTCACTCACACCCTGAGCGACTAAAGCCTCTCGCTCTTTTCTGGAGCATTAAAGAACACAACCGGTGAGCTGAGACAGGATCTAGCGGTAGTGCAGCTTGGGGGCTACCGAGTTACCGGTTGCTGGGCTTGCACAAGCTAAAGTCTGTCATTGCGAGGCCAAAATAGGTGGTCCATGAGAGACTCTGATATAGTCGGCAAGTTAAGAAGGGGAATCTGTGTGCCGGGCTGATCATCTTAAGGAACCAATCCCTCTATCTGTCCTAGTTGGTTTGGAGGTGGATTCTCGAAATCGTGAAGAGGAGACTCGTAGGCTTGGTGCCACTTCGGTTTCCAGACCATGGAAGAGGGTCTCCGGATCCTTGGGCACCCCACGTTCACGCATCATTCATTTGAGAGGTTAGGTATGCAAAAACGAGCGCGCGCAATGCTGTCCGGTGTAGTGGTCGCTTCTCTGTTCCTTGCCTTGGTCACGAGTAGCGGACTAGCACAAGATAGTAGGGCTCTGTGGGGTAAGTTCGGATCGCTAGACGAGATGATCGATTTCAGGAGCTTCTCTTCGTACAATGAGGCACCATCGCTGGCGAATCTGGTGGCCCAGGGGCAACTGCCCCCCGTCGCAGAGAGATTGCCGGCTGAACCGTTCGTCTGGAGAGATGCCATGATGCTCGATGGGAACGGCACCTATGGTGATCTCGTGAGGCGGACCGATGGGACGGCTTCCACCGGCTATCACCTCAACGCCGGAAACATCGCTGGGTGGACCGTACACCACGCCTATCGGGAGACCCTGGTCCGATTCGGCTGGATGTGGATGCTCGAGAATCCCGAGCCCACCCCCAACTTGGCCCGGTCCTGGGAGTGGTCCGAGGACGGGACCTCCCTCACCATGCACCTGATCGAAGGGGTCAGGTGGTCTGACGGTCAGCCCTTCACCGCCGATGATGTGCTCTACACCTACTACGACGAGTGGCTCGACCCCCAGGTACCCAGCCCGGTAGGCGAAGGTCAGTGGACCTTCGGGGGTGAGGTCACCCAACTGGAGAAGATCGACGACTACACGATCCGCTGGACCTTCGGCGAGCCCTTCCCGGTTCAGGTCTTCTTCCAGCTGGGCGAGAGGAGCTTCAACACCATCACGCCGGCGCACGTGTATAAGAACTTCCATCCGAAGTACAACCCGGAGAGTAGCTATGAAGAGTACGTCTTGGCGACGCCGATGGACGCCGTACCCCAGGTCGCCCTGGGTCCCTGGGTTCCCGTCACCTACGTCCCGGGCCAACAGCTGATCGCGGTCCGGAACCCCTACTACTGGAAGGTTGACGAGGCCGGCAACCAGCTACCCTACTGGGACGTGATCGTATGGACCTTCGCCCAGGATTGGGACCAGTGGGCCCTGGATCTGATGACAGGCAGTGCCGATATCGCTAACGTCAAGGTCTCGCTGCAGCCCCAGGCCCTGGCTGCCGAGCGAAGCGCCGATTCCCAGTTCGTGTCATCGTGGGGACAGTTCCTCTCCGGCTTCCACCTCTACTTCAACCTGTCGCTCACCAATTCGGTGGAGACGGATCGGGATCTGGCGCTGCGGCAGCTGTTTAGAGACCTCACGTTCCGCCAGGCCATCTCGCATGCAATCGATCGAGAGGGAATTGCCGGGGGTGTCTTCCCGGACCCCTCCTCCGATCCCTACTTTGGTGGGATCACACCGGGATCTCCCTTCTACGAGGCGAGCATGACCGCCACCTTCGCTTACGACCCTGACGGGTCGAGAACGCTACTTGCCGACCTGGGATTCAGCGACACCGATGGGGACGGCATCCTGAACTGGCCAGCGGACTCGTTGATCCCCGGTGAAGAGTTGATCATCGGGCTTCAGACCTCTTCGACGGATCCGGACTTCGTGTCGACCAGCGAGGCTCTGGCCCCCATGTTCCGGGAGATCGGCATCGATCTGCGCCTCAACCCGTTGACGGGCGGAATCGCGCAGTCGAATATCAACACCGGGAACTTCGAAGCGGTCCTCACACGAGACCAGAATCTGGGGAAACCCTGGATTTCACCGGCCTCGCTGGGCTCGATCGGTGGCAACACGCCCGTCTGGCACCGGGAAGGTCCAGGGGGTCGAGAGCTTATGCCTTTCGAGGTGGAGATCGGTGAATTGCTCAAGGCGACCCGGACGATGGACTCGGCGGAAGACCGGGCGAGGACCTTTGCGCAGGTGCAGGAGATCTTCACCGAGAACGTCTACACTGTGGGCATCTGGGTGGAGCGCATGATGACGGGGCACGCCGACCGGTTCCAGAACTACCCCTCGGACTACCCCGTCCGCATCTACAACGGCGTGACGATGTCGGTTCCCAAGGAGATCATCTGGACCCCGTTGCCGGCGCAGTTCGACACGAGCGAGTTCGAGGGGCTGATCCCAACCGCAGAGATCTACCAGTCCGCAGACTGGTATCAGCCAGTCCTTCAGGGTCTGGGTCAGGAATAGGAGTGCAGGCAAGGGTTGGGTGAGCCTCCTTCGTCTCCGCATTCACTCCGGTCCGGCCCAGACCGAGCGGGGTGAGAAGGTGTGATCGGCATTGGGGCTGGCGCGTTCCAGCCCCAATGCCGCTTGATTACGCCTGTGCCGCGACTGCGGAGATATTAAATGGTCTGGCAGGTGTTAAGGCCTAGGTGTTATCCCTGGGTGAGTTGCGACTCCCAACGGCTTGCCGGGAATAGGGAGAGGTGCAGGGCATGATCGAGCATATCGTCAGGCGGATCGTGTACCTGGTACCTCTCCTGCTCATGATCTCGTTTATCTCCTTCACCATCATCACTCTCCCCCCCGGCGACTACCTGACCGCCTGGCAGGCGAACCTCACCCAGCAGGGAGGGATCTCCGAGCGTGATGCGGTAGAGCTCGCCCAACGGCTCAGAGAGCACTACGGACTGGACGACCCTTTCTTGGTCCAGTATGGACGCTGGCTCTTCGGAATCGTGCGTGGGGACTTCGGGTTCTCCTTTATCTTTCAGAGGCCGGTGTCAGAGATCATCTGGGAAAGACTCCAATGGACCTTCGTCATCACCATATCGGCCTGGATCTTCTCGGTGATCTTCGGGCTGCTCCCCGGCATCTACTCGGCTACCCACCAGTACGGCTTCCTCGACAATGTCTTCACAGTGCTCGCCTTTCTGGGCCTCTCGATTCCCAACTTCTTCCTGGCCCTGCTACTCATCTACTTCCTTGCCTTCGTGGTGGGGGTCGAGAGCGTCACCGGGCTGTTCTCACCAGAGATGATCGCAAGGCCTTGGAGTTGGGCCAAGCTTGTCGATTTCCTGCGACACGTCTGGGTACCGATTGTCATCTTGGGAACGGCAGGGACGGCTCACAACATGAGGGTCATGCGGGGAAATCTACTGGATATCCTACATCAGCCCTATATTCAGACAGCACGGGCCAAGGGCTTAAAAGAGCGGGTCGTGGTCTACAAGCACGCTCTCAGGAACGCGATCCATCCCATCATCATGGGGTTCGGGATGTTCCTGCCGTGGCTCATCGAGGGGGCGTTCATCATCTCGGTCGTATTGAACCTGCCCACAACAGGGTCGGCCTTCTTAAAGTCGATCCAACAACAGGACATGTACCTCGCCGGTTCCTTTCTGCTCTTGGTCGGCATTCTCGTCGTCTTAGGCAATCTGTTGGCCGACATCGCTCTGGCCTGGGTCGATCCGAGGGTGCGCTATGAGTGAGACTGGGACGGTCTCGCACTATCAACTGAGGTTGATGTGGCGGAAATTTCGAAGGAACAGGCTCGCCATGCTCGGGCTGACGATTATCGGGGCGATCACCGTTATCGCGATCTTCGCTCCATTCTTTGCCCCCTACGACTATCGGAGGCAGAACTTGCGTAAGACCTACTTCCCTCCCCAGCCGCTCCACCTGATCGATCAGGAGGGCCGCTTCCACTTCACCCCCTTCACCTACCTGGTCAAGAAGGAGATCAGCTTTGAGACCCTCGAGGAGTCCTTCACCGAGGACTCCTCGAGGCCGTTTCCGATCAGGCTCTTTGTTCGCAGCTGGGAGTACAAACTGTTCGGTATCTTCAGGTCCGATCTGCACCTGTTCGGGGTCGACCAGGGGGGAGAGATCCATCTCCTAGGTACCGACGATCAGGGCAGGGATCTGTTGAGCCGGATCGTTTTCGGAGCGCGCGTCTCCCTCATAGTGGCCGTCTTCGGTGCAGTGGTGACGACGATAATTGGCGCCTTCGTTGGGGCGATCTCGGGATACTACGCGGGCGTGATCGACAACATTCTCCAGAGGCTGGTGGAGTTGGTTCGGAGCTTCCCGCAGCTCGCCCTCTGGATGGCCCTCACAGTGGCTCTGCCGATCACCTGGCCACCGACCTACATCATGTTTGGAGTCATCGCCATCTTCGCCCTGCTCTCCTGGCCCCTGCTGGCTAGGGAGGTTCGGGGGAAGGTCCTCTCCTATCGCGAGGCGGATTATGTCCTGGCCGCGAAGGCACTTGGACAGAATGACTTCCGCATCCTCACCCGCTACATCCTCCCCCAGGCAGCGAGCCACATCATCGTCGTTCTGACCCTGCAGATCCCGACCTTCATCCTCGCCGAAGCGGGGCTGAGCTTCCTGGGACTGGGGATCAAGCCGCCGATGGTGAGTTGGGGTGTGCTCCTCCAGAAGGCGCAAAGCATCCAGGCTATAGGTCAGTATCCCTGGCTGATGTTCCCCGGGCTCGCCATCTTCATCACGGTGCTCGGGTTCAACTTCCTGGGCGACGGGGCCAGAGACGCGGCGGACCCCCTGTCTCAGAAGACCGTCGGTTAGCTGATATGAGGCGCGACAGGCCGAATATCCTCCTCCTGTTGACCGATCAGCAGCGCTTCGATTCGTTGGGTTGCAACGGGGCCCCCGTCTGCAAAACCCCGGCTGTCGACCTGATAGCCGAGACGGGAATGCGCTTTACGAACGCCTATACACCGATCGCCCTGTGCTCCCCGGCACGCGGTTCCCTGCTCACCGGCCTCTACCCCCACAACCACGGTCAACTGGCCAACATGGGGAACTTCAACTCTGTCTTCGACACTCAGATCCTGGACAGACCGAGCTATCCCTCGATCCTCTCCCGGGAAGGGTATCGGGTCGGTTTCGTAGGCAAGTGGCATCTCCCCGAGGAGGGCAATCGGTCCAGATGGGCTTTCGACCGGTGGCACACGGATGCGGCTTGGCACGCTTGGTTGCAGGACCAAGGGATCGGCTTTGAGCGGGGCCGGGACGATGTTCAACGGCTGGGGGGGGGGGGGGACGGCCCCCTCTGCCGCCGGGCGGGCCTTCCCGCCGCAAAGACCCAGGGGGGGGGGGGGGGGAGGGACCGCCCCCTTCGGGGGCCGGTCGGTCCTGCCCGCCGAAAAGACCCAGGAGTGGTGGGTGGCCGACAGGACGATCGACCTGCTGGAGGCGTACTCTGGCGAGCCGTTCATGATCTGCGCGTCGTTTTTCGGCCCACACTTCCCCTACGCGGTCCCCAGGCCCTACGACGGGTACTACGACCCGAGGCGGGTCGACAGGCCCCAGAACTTCGATGAGGACTTCGCTGGCAAACCGAGCGTTCAGCAGAAAGAGCAGCTGAGATGGAACGCGAGCCACCTGACCTGGCCCGACTGGCAGCGGGTCATCGCCCACTACTGGGGCTACTGCACCTTTATCGACGATCAGATCGGGCGCATTCTGGAGCGTCTGGAGCGATTGGAGCTGGCCGAGGATACGGTCGTCATCTTTTCCGCCGATCACGGTGACATGTTGGGCAACCATCGGCTCTTCAACAAGGGGCTGCACATGTACGAAGAGACCCATCATGTGCCGCTGATCATCAGGTGGCCGGGCGCGGCCGAGCCGGGATCGGTCTGCGACCGGTTCGTCAACCTGGTCGATCTGATGCCCTCGATTCTCGAGTTGGGGAAGGCCGAGGTGCCGGACTCGGTCGACGGGAGATCCCTGATCCCCCTCCTTAGCGGAGACACCCCTCGGGATTGGCCCGACGATATCTTCTGCGAGTTTCACGGCTACGAATCCACCCTCTGTTCGATCCGGATGGTGAGGACGGACTCCTGGAAATATGTGTACAACCCAGCGAGTGAAGATGAACTCTATGACCTCAGAAGCGACCCGGGCGAACTCCGCAATGTAGCAGGCAGACCGGGCTTTAAACATGTTCTCACGAGGATGAAGGCGCGCCTCGTAGCGTGGTTGGAGCGAACGCACGATAGCATTGCCGAGGAAGATAGCTGGAAGGGTTCGTCCTATGATCTGTTCCTGTCAAGAAGAGAACGGTAGCGTTCGAGGCGGTGATCGGGCTGGATTCATCGGCGAATAGCGGGGTCGCAGACAGGCCAAACATCGTCCTGATCCTGGCCGATGACATGGGATTTTCCGACCTGGGCTGTTATGGATCGGAGATTAGGACCCCCACACTTGACAGTTTGGCCAGAGGTGGCCTGCGGTTCACCCAGGCGTACAACTGTGCACGCTGTTGCCCCACCCGAGCCTCCCTCCTGACCGGCCTCTACCCCCATCAGGCGGGAGTGGGTCATATGACCAGGGGGGTTGCCAGCGAGCTACCCAGCTACCAGGGGTACCTTCGCGAGAGTTGCGTCACGATCGCTGAGGCCCTAAAGGCGGCCGGATATCGGACCGGGATCTCTGGCAAATGGCATGTCGGCGGCGAGTATCCGCCACGGGACGCTGGCGGCTGGCACCCCGGCGATGGGCACCATCCCTTACCGACCCAGCGGGGATTCGACAGATTCTACGGGACCCTCCATGGGGGGAGGAACTACTTCAATCCCCAGACCCTGATGGAGGGGGACCGATTCGTCGACGCCGCTGCGGAGTTGGACGAGGACTACTACTACACCGACGCGATCAATGACCGGGCGGTGGAGATGATTGAGGGCTTCCACGGAGAGGGCTCTCCCTTCTTCCTCTATGTGGCCCACTACGCGCCCCACTGGCCCCTGCACGCGCTCCCCGAAGATATCGCCAGGTACGAGGGTCGCTACCGTCAGGGGTGGACCGCGGTGAGGGAGGCACGCTACCGGCGCCTCCTGGAAGAGGGGCTGATCGACGGTCGCTGGTCCAACAGCCCGAGGAACCGACAGGTGCGGCCCTGGGATGAGGTCGAAGACCAGGAGTGGGAAGCGATGCGGATGGCCGTCTATGCTGCCCAGCTCGATCGGATGGATCAGGGGTTGGGTCGCATCGTGGGCAAGCTCAAGGAACTCAAAATTCTCGAGAATACGCTCGTGCTCTTCCTGTCCGACAATGGCGGCTGCGCAGAGCAGCTGAGGAGAGGGGGGTGGGTGGAGAGTATGGCGCCCCCGCGAACCCGGATGGGCGAGCCCATTAAGCCCGGCAATGACCCTCGGAGGATGCCTGGGGGTGAGGACACCTTTATGAGCTACGGCCTACCCTGGGCCAATGTTAGCAATACGCCGTTTAGGCTCTTTAAGCATTGGGTTCACGAGGGAGGGATTGCGACCCCGCTGATCGTCCACTGGCCGGCTGTCGTTCAGAAGGGGGGTCGGGTTGTGGACGGGCCGCCCCTTCACGTGATCGATGTGATGCCGACCCTTCTGGACATCGCGGGAGTTCCCTACCCCGATCACCGAAGTGGCGTTCGGACGACCCCGTTAGCGGGAGAGAGTTTCCTGCCGCTCCTTGAAGGGGGACGGTTCGAGCGCCGGAGGCCGATCTTCTGGGAGCACGAGGGCAACTGTGCTGTTAGAAGGGGAGAGTGGAAACTCGTCAGCCAGTACCCCAGCAAATGGGAACTCTACAACATGAGCGATGACCGGACCGAGCTCAGGGATGTAGCGGATTCAAATCGGACAATCGTCAGAGAGTTGGAAGAGGAGTACAGGGAGTGGGCGCGCCGATGTGGCGTCCTGTTGTGGGAAGAGGTGCAGGAGTACCTGTAGCGATAGTGGCGGGTGACCTGTCCCCTGATCGCCGCTTTAGGCCCCTGACGGAGGCTTGAAAGATGATGGAGTACCCCGGTACGCTCGTAGCCTGCTACATCAGACGGAGGGGGCTGTCCTCGGACGCAGTCGCGCTCGCTGAAGCCGACCCCAACCTCGTTCCCAGGCCCCTCTTGGACGCCTCGATTTTGCAGCCAGATTCAGATCGGGGCTGTGGTTAGGCAGTACCAACACCCCCAGGTCTCGGTCGCCTCAAAGACCTCCCTTCTAGGGGTTGGCAAGGGTCTCATCTGCAACGACGCTGCGGTTGTTTCGGGTGCCGCTGCGGCCGAAACGGCGGGCCAACTCGAGCTCTGAGAGGACCAGCGCTGTGGGGCGACCGTGGGGGCAGACCCAGGGGGTGCGGCAGTCGCCGAGGGCGTCCAGGAGAGCCTGGGCCTCGTCCCTGGCGAGGCGGTGGCCGGCCTTGATCGCAGGGAGGCAGGCGATGCGGGCTAGGACCCGGCGCCAGACCTCGTCGAAGTCGCCAGTTGCGAGGGCACCCTTGACGGTCTCGCCGATCAGGTCGGGGATGCCGGCTAAGAAGGCGGGGATGAGGCGCACGCGCCAGCGGCCCCCGCCGAAGGGCTCGAGCACCAGGCCGGCGATTGCGAGCGTGCTACGGCGCTGATCGAGCGCAGCCACTTCGTCAGGGGTCAGATCGAGAAGCTCGGGCCGGGAGACTTCGACAGGGGGCTCGCGACGGTAACGGGCACCGAGTTCTTCGAAGAGGACCCGCTCGTGGGCGGCGTGCTGATCGACCATCCAGAGACGGTCGTCCGCCTCGGCCAGCAGGTAGAGGTCGCGGTAGGTGCCGAGGTGACGCAGCGGGGGAAAAGAGGTGCCCCTGGGAGCCGCCCGAACGCCCTCGGGTATCGTCGGGGCGGGCAGCGGTGGGGCCAGCGGGTGATCGGCCAGCGAGGCTTCCACGCCCCGCCGGATAAAGGTGGCCACCTCGGCCTCCTCGAGCAGTCGCCCCCGACGCTTGTCGGGTGCGGTCTTGACCAAAACGCGGTTCGGAGGCAGTTCGAGGTCGACGATCCCGGCCGGGTAGCGGCCGGTGGGGAGCAGTTCCCGGTAGCCGGCCAGCACCGCCTTTAGGAGGGCGTCGGGCCAGTCCACAGGCCGGCCGTTGATAGCTAGCAGCAGGCGGTCGCGGTGCGGCCGGGTCAGCTCCGGTCGACCGATCAGGCCCTTGAGGTGGAGGTCGCCCTCACCGGCCTGGAGGGGCAGCAGGCGGTTGGAGGTGACCGGGCCCCAGATGAGCGCAGCAGCGGCGGCGAAGCCGCCACCGCCATGGCTCCAGCGCACCTCGCCGTCGACGGTGAGGCGGACCTGAAGCTCCGGATAGTGGAGCAGATAGCGGCCCAGCAGTGCCTGGCAGGCGCGGGTCTCGGCCGCAGCGCTCCCCAGCGACCGACGGTAGCCAGGGAGCCGGTCGAATAGTCGGAGCGCCTCGACGGTGGTGCCGGCTGGGGCAGGGTGCTTCTCGAGCTCGCAGTTGTCGCCGTCGGCGACCAGGCGTACCCCGCCGAGCTGTCCCTCGGGGCGTGAGAGGATCGTGATGGTGGCGGCGTAGCGGATGGCGGAGAGACCCTCCCCGCGGAAGCCTAGGGTTTCGATGGACTCCAGATCGTGGAGCTTCGAGGTGCTGTGGGGCAGGGTCGCCAGTTCGACCTCGTCGGCGCGGATGCCGGAGCCGTTGTCGGTCACGGCGAGGCGATCCTTGCCACCCCCCTCGAGGACGACATCGAGCCGGGTGGCACCCGCATCGAGGGCGTTCTCAAGGAGTTCGCGCAGCACGTCGGCAGGGCTGCCGATCACCTCGCCGGCGGCGATCTCGCGGATCAGCTCTGGAGGGAGGTGGCGGATCATGTTAGCCCTGCGGGGCTAGGCCGTGTGCCTTGGCCTGCAGTTCGTGGAGCCACTGGAGTGCCTCGAGCGGGGACAGGAGGCTCAAGTCTCGCTCCAGGAGCGCTTCAAGTACCCCCTTGGTGTCGGCCTCCCGGCGGGCGTCGAAGGTGGCGAACAGCTGCCGGGCGCGGTCTAAGACGGAGGCTGGCACCCCGGCTAGACGGGCCACCTCGAGGCCATAGGCCTTACTGGCGGGGCCGGGAAGGACCTGGTGATAGAAGGTCAGGCCTCCGTCCGACTCGTTGGCGGCGACGTGGAGGTTGCGGGCACCAGACAGGCGACCGGCCAGTTGGGTCAGCTCGAAGTAGTGGGTGGCGAACAGGGTCGTGCAGCGGAGGTGATCGTGCAACTGCTCGCTGGCTGCCCAAGCGAGGGCGAGGCCGTCATAGGTGCTGGTGCCGCGCCCCACCTCGTCGAGGAGGACCAAGCTGTTGGGGGTTGCACCCGTCAGGATGCGTGCCAACTCTCCCATCTCCACCATGAAGGTACTGCGCCCACCGGCGATGTCGTCGCTAGCCCCTATGCGGGTGTAGATGCGGTCGAAGATGGGTAGCTCGGCGCTTTCGGCCGGTACGAACGAGCCGACTTGGGCTAGCAGCGCGATCAGAGCGACCTGTCGGAGGTAGGTACTCTTACCACTCATGTTCGGACCGGTCAGTACGATCAGCCGCCGTTTGGGTCCGAACTCCGCATCGTTGGGGACGAACGGTCGGTGGAGTTCCACCACCGGGTGGCGCCCTGCCTTCAGGGAGAGTTCGCCACCGTCGCGGAAGCGGGGTCGGCAGTAGTGCTGACGCGCCGCGAGTTCGGCTAAGGTGGCGTAGGCATCGAGTTCCGCGAGCGCTCCAGCGACCTCCCGGACCGCTCCGGCGTATCCGGCGAGATCTTTGCGGAGCCGGTCGAAGACCGCATACTCGCGGCGCTGAGCCGCCTGCTCGGCGAGCAGCACCTCCCGCTCCTTCTCGCGCAGGTCGCTCCGGGTGTAGCGCTGCCGGTCCTTAAGCGTCTGCACCGGTCGGAAGTCCGGGGGGACGCGGTCGTAGTAGAGACGGGTAACCTCGAAGTGGTAGCCGAACACGCCGTTGAATCCGATCTTGAGGGTAGGGATCCCGGTGCTGCTGCGGACCTCCTCCTCGAGCGCAGCGATCCAGGAGCGCCCCTCCTCAGCGGCGTGGCGCAGCGAGTCGAGTTCGGCGTCGAAACCGTCGCGCAGGAGCCCACCCTCGGTCAGTCTCGGTGGAGGGTCGTCTGTCAGCGCTGCTCGGATCAGTTCCTGAACGCATTCCAGGGCGCCAGCACTACGGAGGAGGCGGACGAGCGCCGCCTCGGGGCGCCCCGCCAAGCGTTCGCACAGGAGCGGGACCAGCGCCGCGCTGCGGGCGAGCGCCGCCAGATCACGGGCGTTGGCCTGGCCGGTGGCCAATCGTGAGGCGAGCCGCTCTAAGTCGTAGATACGGTGGAGCAGTCTTCTCACGTCGTGACGCAGAACCCCGTCCGATACCAGCGCCTCGACGGCGTCCAAGCGGTGGCGGATCGGCTCTGCGTCGAGGAGCGGGTGGCGCAGCCAGGCCCGCAACAGTCGGCGCCCCGGGGCGGTGCGGGTGTCTCCCAGCACCTCGAACAGAGTGTGCCCGCCCGCGATCCGAGGTGCGAAGATCTCCAGGGTGCGGAGCGTAACCTCGTCGAGCTGCATGAAGGCGCCCGGATCGTAGCGTTGGAAGCGGGTCACCTGGTGCAGCGGTCCCTGTTGGGTGTGGCTTGCGTAGGCCAGCACCGCTCCGGCTGCCCGGAGCAGCCCATCGGTCTCCACTTCGAAGCTCTCTCCTAGCTGCTCGCGCAGCGCCTGCTGGGCCGCGTCGCTGTCGAAACGGCCGCGGCTGAGCATGACCGGAAAGTGCTGGCCGAATGCCTCGCGGAATCCCTCCTGCTCATAGAGTTCCGGTGCGAGCAGCACTTCGGCTGGGCGGTAGCGCTCGAGTTCGTCGTAGAGGGCGCTTCGGGTGTGGAGTTGGGTGCCACGGAACTCGCCGGTAGTGATGTCGAGGAAGGCCACGCCATAACCATCCCCGGTAGCGACTGCAGCGAGATAGTTGGCATCGGGCTTGAGGATCCGCTCGGCAGTGACCGTTCCCGGAGTGATGAGCTGCGTTACCTCACGCCGCACCAGGCCCTCGGCCTCTGTAGCCGGCTCCACCTGATCGGCGACCGCGACCCGGACCCCCAGCTTGAGGAGCGTCTCGATGTGCCCGTCGGCGCTACGCACAGGGATACCGGCCATGGGGGTGGTGAAGGTGTTGCTGGTTTTGTGGGTCAGCACCAGCCCGAGGAGCCGGGCGAGCTGCTCTGCGTGCTCGCCGAAACACTCATAGAAGTCCCCTACCTGAAAGAGCACCAGGTAGTCGGGATGCTGCTCAATCAACTCGAGGTATTGGGTTAGCAGAGGGGGGAGGGGGCCTTTCCCTTCGCCCTTAAGCGCCATAAGGCCTCATGATACCGCGGGGGACTGCGTAGGGAGCATGTCGGCTTAGAGTGCCGTTAAGGGCTTTAAGTCGGTTGTGGAGTGCGGGGAGGCCGGACTCTAGGCATTCTGACAGCTTCCGGCTCACAGGGCCTGTCGGTGTCGCTGTGTCCGTTCCCCCTAGCTCTTTAGCACCGAGGCTCCCTCATCACCATCATTCCCCGGTCGGATATCGGGTCTCAGCTCCCACGGGTGGAACGGACGGGGAGTGACCGCCTGCTGCTCTTGCGTGGCATCGACTGCATGATCATGGCGGTTGTCGGATGAATCCTCTCGGCGCGGGATAGGCATGCTGGTCGGGTCGGCTTTGGATCTCGGCGAGGCCAGGTCGCTGTCGACCTGCCCGCTCGAGCGGGAGGGCACCCAAGCTCTCACGCTTCGTCCCGAACCCCCTCTTAAGACGACGGAAGGGAGGACCTATACAGGCTGCTGAGGTGGTCGGGGGTTCAGAGAACGGCTTGAGTGGCTGTGGCAGTTGCCCATCCTTGCCCCTTGGGAGTGGTAGGTTCGAGATATGGCTTTGGACACCATTCGCGTCGGTGTAGTCGGCGCAGGCGCCAACACCCGTGGCCGGCATATCCCCGGCCTCCTGGCCATCGAAGGGGTCGAGGTTGTGAGCGTCTGCAATCGCAGCTTGGACTCCTCAGAGCGGGTCGCAGCCCACTTCGGTATCCCTAGGGTCTACCGTCACTGGTGGGAGCTGGTTGCGGCGGATGACAGCGATGCGATCGTGGTCGGCACTTGGCCGAACCTGCACGCTCGCGTCACTCTGGCGGCGCTGGCGGCGGGCAAGCATGTGCTGTGTGAGGCGCGGATGGCCCGCGACCTCGCGGAGGCGAGGGCGATGCTCGAGGCGTCTCGTGCCCGGCCCCGGCTGGTCGCTCAGGTCGTACCCTCACCCCTCACCCTGGGCGTCGACAGGACCATAAAGCGCCTTCTCAGGGAGGGGTTCCCCGGGGAGCTACTGGCGATCGAGGTTAGCGAGAAGGGTGCGTTTCTCGACCGGGAGGCCCCCCTGCACTGGCGGCAGGACGCCGATATCAGTGGGAAGAACATCATGGGTATGGGCATCTGGTACGAGGCGATCATGCGTTGGGTGGGAGAGGCGACGCGGGTCGTGGCGGTGGGCCGCACCGTCATCAGGATGCGTCGTGACGCCGAGACGGGGGAGCTGCGCGCTGTCGGGGTGCCCGACCACCTCGATGTCGTCGCCGAGATGGCCTGCGGAGCTCAGGCACACTTCGGCCTTTCACGCCTTTCGGGACTAGCCCCGGGCCCCGAGGTCGCCCTGTACGGTAGCGACGGGACCCTACAGATTCGCAAGGGAAGGCTGTTCGGTGCTCAGCGGGGGGACGATCGCTTGGAGGCGGTGCCGGTCCCGGCCTCGGAGGCAGGTGGCTGGCGAGTGGAGGAGGAGTTCGTGGCCGCGATTCGCGGGGAGGAGCCGGTCCGCCTTACCACGTTCGAGGATGGTGTGAAGTACATGGCGTTTACCGAGGCGGTGCACAGGAGTTTGGTCGAGCGGTGTGAAGTGGCACTGTCCAGTCTGGTGTAGGACCGGGCCCCAGCGCGGTCTGGAGTTGTTCGTCTCCGACGGGAGGAGTCCAGGTTTGCCACCGCCTTCGTGCCTAGGGGAGTGGAGCTATGCACCTCGCCACCCGACTGCGGTGCGCTGCAGCGCCCGCCGGGGGGTGGGCTTGGGGGATGACGCTCAAGCTCGGTTCATCTTTAGCCTTCGGCGCGGGGGAGTTCAGCGACGGGCTGAGTCCTGTGAGCGCGCCCCGCGTACTCGTGGTGGGCCTCTCATGACTGGATCACCCCTGGCGGGTGGGGCGTTTCCCCCCGTCCACTCGAGGACTCTGGCTCGCGGCTACCGGGTGTGGGGAGGGGGCCGGCCGCCGCCGGTGCCGTCGCTGTGGCTAGGTTCGGCGGCTACATCGAGCCGTGGGCGGTTCACGGAGATAACTTGAACGGCGCACACGCCTTCGACCTACCCCGCCAGGCCCGGACCTTCCTCGCCACCATCCGGGAGGGAACCTCGCCGTCGGCCACAGAGGCCGACGGCAGCGCCTCGGTCGCCCTCGGCCTGGCGGTGGCGGCCTCACTGGCGACCGGCTCCGGTGTCGTCGATCTCTCCACTACCGGCTGGGGAACGTGAGCGATCTCGACGCGGCCGCGCGGGGCGCCTGCTTGCGATTCCTGGAAGCTTCCGGGATCCCTGGCCTCGCCGCCGCTCTGGTAAGGGGTGATGACTTCCTCTTCCTCGCCGGTCTCGGCGTCGCCAGTCTCGAGCACGATCTGCCCGTTACAGCCGACACCGCCTTCGAGATCGCCTCGGTGACCAAGCTCTTCACCGCCGAGGCGGTGCTGCTGCTGGTCCAGGACGGTCTGATCGAACTCGACACGCCGCTCGCAGATCACCTCGAGCTGCCCCCCGGTTGGCGCGGCGTCACCGTCCGGCACGCCCTCACCCACCAGTCCGGCATCCGCAACTACACCCTGCCCCCGGGCTACTGGGAGCGCATCCGCGAGGACCGTTCCGCCGAGGAGATCCTCGCTCTGGTGGCCGACCTCCCGCTCGACTTCGAGCCGGGCGCGCGCTACGCCTACGACAACACCGGCTTCTACCTGCTCGGCCTGCTCATCGAGGCCGTCACGGGGGAGTCGTACGAGGACCACCTCGGGCGCCGTGTCTTCGCACCCCTGGGCATGACCACCACCCGCGTGAACGACTACGCGCTGCCGGTCCGGGGTCGCGCCAGCGGGTACAGCCGCGTGAACGACCGGATCGTCAACAAGACCTACTACAGCACCAGCAACACCTTCTCGGCCGGGGTTCTCCTCTCCAGTGCTCGCGACCTGGCGACCTGGGCGGCGAGTTTGGGCGTCGGGGAGGGTGCCCGGGCGCTGCGAGAGCGGATGTGGACGCCCCAGCCTTCGAGGGAGGGGAACGAGCGCTCTCTTCATTTCACCGTAGGTCTCGGCTGGTTCCTGCTCGACTTCGGCGGCCGCTCCTACGCAGGGCAAAACGGCAGCCTCCAGGGGTTCTCCAGCACCTTGCTTCACCGCCTCGATCAGCGTCTCTCTGCGGTGGTCCTCTACAATGGCGACTGGGTCGAGGAGCCGCACAGGCTGGCTCTGGAGTTGATTGGGCTGGCGGACAGTGAGTCTCCAGGCATTCGATCATGAGCGAGCAGGTCTCCAGTAGGGTGACTCCCGCCGCCGGGACCACTCTCGGGTAAACCTCATCCCTCACCCACCTGGAGGTCACCAAACATGGTAGATCCGACCGTCCTGGACAAACTCCGTACCTTCGACACGCCGACCATCTGCAATCTGATCGAGCTGTTTAACGTACGATCACACACCGCCGGCTATATGGACCGGCGCATCACGGCGCGCTTCCCCGAGTTGCCACCGATGGTAGGCTTTGCCTCGACCGTGACAGTGCGCTCGGCTGCGCCGCCGGACCGGGATGCTGGCTACGACTGGCTCGGCGAGCACGTGCGGCGCTTCGAAGATCTGCCCGGCCCGGTGGTAGTGGTGCAACAGGATCTCGACGACCCGCTCGTGGCCGCGACCTTCGGTGAGGTGATGTGCACCAGCTATCAGGCGTTCGGGGCCGTAGGCCTGGTCTCTAGCGGCAGCGGGCGCGACCTCGAGCAGGTCCGGGCTCTCGGTTTCCCCGTGTTCACGGACGGCGTCGTCGCCTCCCACGGATACTTCCGTGCGGTCGACATCCATGTGCCCGTTCAGGTGGGTGGGGTGGTGGTAGCGCCGGGTGAATTGATCCACGGCGATCTCAACGGTGTCACCACCATTCCGCTGGATATTGCTGCCGAGTTGGCCGATGTCGGCGATGAGTTCGTCGCCGCTGAGGGCCTTATCCTCGAGGCGGTGAAGAGCGACGACCGGTCGCCGGAGAGACTCGACTCCGTTCGGGCCGAGGCCCAGGCGATCTTCGCGCAGCTGAGGGAGCGGGTCGCAAGGCGTTAGCCGGCCCCGGCGCTCGGGCTCCCCCTCGGTGCACTGGTGATTCTGGAGGTTTTCGCCCGGCAGTGTCAGTCAGCGGTGCCCTGTACTTGCCTTCATAGTGGTGAGCCACTCCCAGTCGATAAGCTAGCGGGAAGCAGGGAGGTGTGAGGACTTACCGACACATCTTTCCCGATGAGCGCGACAAAGCGGCTATAAGTAGCCGCGCGGCGTCGTCAACCTCTGCTTCTGTTGAGAAACGCCCGAAGCTGAAGCGAATTGAAGATTCTGCTTCCTCACCACTTAGACCCAACGCGCGCAGCACGTGGGACGGTTCCGGGATTCCCGATGTACAGGCAGAACCTGTAGATGCAGCTAGGCGAGGTTGAAGGCGTGCCAAGATGTCTAGTGCATCGAACCCTTGGAACCGCAGATTGGCGTTCCCAGGATGCCTCCTAGTACCACTGGGACCGCAGACCTGAAATCGTATACTCTCTTGTTGGAGCTTTTGAATGAATCTATCGCGTAGGGCCTCCACCCGTTTCCGGTCTAGGCGTTCCCTGTCCGAACTCATGATTTCTGCCGCCGCGCCCATTCCTACGGACAAGGCCACAGGGATGGTTCCTGAACGTAGGCCATCCTGTTGGCCACCACCGTGGATTATCGGCTCTAAGTGACCACTCAATTCGCGCCGAACACGTAAGGCACCTATCCCCTGTGGGCCATAGAACTTATGGCCTGACAGGCTAATGAGATCAACATGGGACGCCAAGTCTCTCACGTCCATCGCACACGGTGCTTGAGCTGCGTCGCAGTGAAACAGAGCCCCATGCGGCTCAAGTAGTGATGTGATAGATGCGATGTCTTGAATTGTACCAATCTCGTTATTGACAGCCATGACAGAAACGACTAAGACAGTCTCATCCACCTCCGATGAGAGCCAATCCAAATCCACGAATCCTGCATGGTCAACAGGGATGGTTTGCAGAGTGAACCCTCTCTGTGCAGCAACGGCGGTAGCGGCGGCTAAGACGCACTTGTGTTCGATTTCACTAACGAGGATGCGCCTCCGTCTATCATCTGTTCCGTTTCCCAACCCCAATAAGGCAAGGTTGTTGGCCTCAGTTGCTCCAGACGTCAAAACGATCTCGTTTGCGTCGGCCCCAATCATGACCGCAACTGCCTCTTTAGCTTCTTGAACTGCTTCGGCTGCTCGCCAACCTATGATGTGGTTGGCTGAATGCGGATTGCCGAAGCACTCGACCCAATAAGGAGTCATCTTGACCACGACTCGCGAGTCGACCGGAGTAGTGGCCTGATAGTCTGCGTAGATGGTATCTATGTTGGGTCCACCTCAACGTCTTGGCGCTTCACACCACCTAATCTTTCCTTTCAAGGTGTTGTGGAGTAGACAATAGCGCACTGTATAGTGTATTGTCCAACTGGACGCTGCGTCCAGTTGGAGGCCGGACGATTCGGGGACCACTTTACGAAGACGACTATCGACCTCAGCTTTCAGGCCACGAGACATTTCCACTTCGTTATGGCTGGCTTAAGAAGGCATTCGATGCAGTCGAAGCTAGTGAGGATGAGACTGAGAACAGGGCTGTATTTAAAAGCGATAGTGCAATAGCCCACTTCGGCGTCGGAAAAAATATGGTGGCGTCTATGCGTCATTGGTCAACAGCAGCCGGGGTGCTTGAGGAAGTGACGAGCGAGTCCCGCTTTAGGACAACTCCGCTTGGACGGTTGCTGTTCCGTGATGATGGTCTCGACCCATATATGGAAGATCCGAGCACGTCATGGCTCGTGCATTGGAACGTGAGTGGCAATCCGGTTAAGACGACATGGTTTTGGGCGTTCAATCACTACCCTGCGCTTTCCTTCGAACGAGACATGTTGGTTCGAGCCATTTCTCGACTGGCAAGCGAGCGGAATTGGTCTAGAGCTTCCGCTGCCACAATCAGAAGAGATGTGTCGTGCTTCGTTCGCACTTATGTTCCCCAGCCCATTTCCTGCCATGCAGGCTATGAAGACGCACTTGAGTCCCCATTAACGGAACTTGGACTGATCAAGTCGGTTGGCAGGAGAGATGGATTCAGATTTGTTCGTGGACCGAAACCTTCACTTGGATGTGGTGTGTTCGTCTACGCTGTGACGGACTTCTGGAACAGGCACTCGCCAGATGTGCACACTCTTTCGTTTGAGGCTCTTGCCCACGAACCGGGCTCTCCAGGAAGGGTCTTCCTTTTGGAGGAAAACGACCTAATAGACTTATTGGTGTCCTTAGAAGAGTTCAGCAACGGGATCTATAGATGGTCCGAAACAGCCGGGCTAAAGCAGTTGATTCGTTTCAAAGAATTGACCTATGAAGATGCGCTGAACTTCGTGCAGCGGGACTATACACTCATTCGCCCGGAGAAATTGAGCTATGCGACTTGCTGATAGAGTACTTGTCGCCCGGCGCTTTCAGCGAGCAATCCGAATCGATACCGACCTAGGTGATGCGTCCGTCCTAAAAGGGTTCGTCTGTCCGGAGTCATCGTCCGAGGTCTTGAAGACAATGGCTCGGCACGTGTCAGAGACGGGTCAGGCTGCTTTTACATGGACGGGTCCTTACGGAAGCGGCAAATCCAGCCTTGTAGTAGTACTGAGTGCGGTGTTAAGCGGCAACTGCCAACTCAGACAGGATGCCGCTACTGCTTTGGGTGAACAAACTACATCGAAGATCTGGAGGGCCCTTCCTCCCCGGGATCAAGGATGGCGGATTCTTCCGATTGTTGGAAGACGTGGTGAGCCGGCGAAGATATTCGGCGAAGCCATTGAGAGGGCAAGGCTTGTTCGAAGCAGTCGGCTTATGCCGTGGACCGACCAGGATGTGTTTGACGCTCTGACTCGCATAGCCGAGAGAACGCCGAGGAAGACAGGGGGCCTCATCGTATTTGTTGATGAGATGGGCAAGTTCCTAGAGGGAGCAGCTTACGATGGCGCCGACATCTACTTCTTCCAGCAGCTTGCAGAGCTAGCATCTCGTAGTCACGGGCGTCTGGTCGTGGTCGGAATCTTGCACCAAGCCTTCGAAGAGTACGCCCACCGGTTGTCGCGCGAGATAAGGGATGAGTGGGCCAAGATCCAGGGCCGCTTTGTTGACCTTGCTCTGAATGTAGAGCCGACTGAACAACTAGACCTGTTGGGGCGCTCAATCGAGGTGGAACCGGGGTTGACAGTGGCCGATGGAGTGTTCGAACACGTTTCATCCCTTATGCGAAACAGAGTCGCACCTGGTTTATTAGAGGCCTGTTGGCCCCTCCACCCAATTGTTGCCCTCCTGCTCGGTCCTATCTCTCGCCGGAGGTTCGGTCAGAATCAGCGCAGCATCTTCGGATTCCTTAACTCTGCGGAGCCGAGGGGATTCCAGGACTTCCTCAAAAGCGCCACGGACAGTGAATTGTACACGCCCGAGTTTCTCTGGGACTATCTGCAATTCAACCTCGAACCTTCCATCATGGCATCACCAGACGGTCACCGATGGGCGATGGCCGTCGATGCCCTTAATCGCTGCCAAGCGATTGGCGGCGACGAACTCCATATCCGGTTGTTGAAGACGATCGGCTTAGTCGCCCTCTTTAAGGAACGATCTGGCCTGATGCCAAATCTGGACCTGCTCAGATTGGCCCTTAACGACTTACCTCCAGAGGTGATTGATACGGCCGTTGGCGAACTCCAAGAGCAGTCACTGGTCATCTACAGGAGATTCAGTAACGCCTACAGCATATTCGAGGGAAGCGACTTCGATATCGAAAAGGCGATTGATGAGGCCTATGGATCGATTGACGGGTTGGACTTTGGTCGACTCGCCGATTTAGCCGGATTACAGCCGATAGTCGCCAAACGGCACTATCACGCGACCGGTGCCCTAAGGTGGTGTGAAACTGCGGTTGTAGCACTAGCTGATGTTCGAGATACAGTCGCTAGGTTCGAACCAACTGCTGGTTCAATTGGCGCGTTCCTCCTTGTCCTTCCTACACAAGGGGACTCTGCAGCGATCACAGAGAACATCGTTCAGGATGTTGCAGCTACGCCCACCAAGTGGGATACGATCATAGGTGTTCCTGAACGAAGTGCCTGGATGATAACCACCTTGGCACGAGACCTCATGGCTTTGGAACAGGTGCGGGATGAAACACCTGAACTTCAAGGAGATCGAATCGCTCGACTTGAGGTGCAGTCTCGTATCGCGGATATACGAGGAATAATCGAGGGAGAGCTCGGCAGAGCGCTCAACGATACACTGTGGTTTCGATCCCAAGGCGAGCCGATCCGACTCAGCTACGCTGAACTCAGCAGTCTAGCGTCAGACATAGCCGACACGAGATTTCCAGATACTCCGCTCCTGCCAAACGAATTGTTGAACCGAAGCAAGCCGTCGAGCAACGCGGTAGCGGCCCGGAATGTTCTCTTACGTGCTATGGCATTGCGCGAAGGAAAACCGCGGTTAGGAATCGAAGGGTATCCGCCAGAAGGCGGGCTGTTCGACTCGCTGTTGTTAGCCACGGATTTGTACCGGAATACGCGAGACGGATGGCGATTCGTCGAGCCTACTGGACCAAATGGAGACGCCAAAAACTTGGCTCCCGCATGGCGTGCTGTAGCCACTTACCTTAAAGACAACGCCCACATCGCCGTATCGTTGGCTGAGGTCTACGACATTTGGCGGAAACCGCCGTTCGGAATCAAGGATGGGCTGCTCCCTGTAATAGCCGTTGCGTTCATCTTGTCGCGTCGGCGTGAAGTTGCTCTATACCGTGAGGGGGTTTTTCAGCCACGGTTAACTGACCTTGATGTGGAGTATCTGAGTAATGATCCGTCGGACATGCAGATTCGATGGATGGAACTCTCCGACACATCTCGCCAGGTGCTGTCTGACATGGCCGAGATAGTGCGTGACTTAGACAACGAGAACATTTTACGCCACTTGGAACCCATCGACGTGGCAAGGGGGTTGGTCTCGATCTATGACCGCCTACCAGCTTGGGTCGGACGAACTCAGAGAATCTCACAGAACGCGAAGTTGGTTAGGCAGTTGTTCAAGCAAGCTAGCGACCCCAATCGCTTTCTGTTCGATGACATCCCTCAGGTGTTGACAGGGTTGCGGAACAATGGGCGGATCAGTCGGCCATTGTCTGATGTTGTTCGCGAAGGGCTATCGGAGTTGAACTCAGCGTACCCCAACATGCTATACCGCCTTCGTGAGACTCTGCTGATGGAATTGGGCGTACCCAACGCTTCACCTTCTATGCTAACTGAACTCCGCGAAAGGGCTGCCAACATTAGGCAGCTCAGCGGAGATCACCGTCTAGAGGCATTCATCCTGCGAATCTCTCGGTTCAGTGGGTCGGAGCAGGACATAGAATCTTTGGCAAGCATGGCTGTAAACAAGCCCCCCCGGCAGTGGGTTGATTCTGATGTTGACCGCGCAACCGTTGAACTAGCGGACCTATCCCGAAACTTCATAAGACATGAAGCGTATGCCCATGTGAAAGGCCGGCAAGACCATCGCATGGCGATGGCGGTCGTATTAGGGTTGGATGGGAAACCGGTTTACGATGAGTTTGAAGTGACCGAGGGTGAGCAATCTCAGGTTGACGAGATCGTCGAGCGCGTACGTGCAGTACTAGTGGGATCTGGCACCGAAGAGCGCAATATAGTTCTGGCCGCGCTCGCCAAGTTAACGTCAGAGTACTTGGTGTCAAGAAGTGATATGGATCCGTGTGCAGCTGAACAGGCGGTATTGTAATGAGAGTCAGAGAACGTCATGTTTTGGGATTGTCTGGAGGGCGTGACAGTGCAGCCCTCGCGATTTATATGCGAGAGAATCGTCCTGAGTTAGACGTAGACTACTTTTTCACTGACACAGGTAAAGAGTTGCCCGAGGTCTATGAGTTCCTAGTGAAGCTGGAAGGATTCTTGGGCAAACCAATTCTCCGGTTGAACCCGGACCGCGACTTCGACTTTTGGCTCAAGCAGTACAACAACTTCCTCCCGTCGCCACGGACCCGCTGGTGTACGCGGCAGCTCAAGTTGCGGCCATTTGAACAATGGGTGCGACCGATGCTTGAAGCTGGTGACATTGTGTATAGCTACGTAGCGATCCGTGCCGATGAGGAGTATCGGGAAGGTTATGCCTCGAAGCATGACAGTCTTATCGTCCGGCTTCCGCTAAAGGAGGCAGGTATCGACAAGGCTGGCGTGCTCGATTTACTTGAGGGAACGGGGCTTGGTCTGCCGACATACTACGAATGGCGCACCAGGAGTGGTTGTACGTTCTGCTTCTTCCAACAGAAGATCGAGTGGGTTCGCCTAATGGAACGGCATCCTGACTTCTTCGATGAGGCGAAAAGCTACGAGAAAAATGCAATCGACCATGGATCACCCTTTACATGGAGCCAAGGAGAGTCCCTAGATGAGTTGTCGACACCCGAGCGCGTTGCACAGATCAAGGCTGATCATGGCAGACGTTTGGAGCGGATCCGGTCGACGATTCAGGTCAACCCTCTGCGTCCTGACATCGAACCACTAGACATTGACGATCTATATGGACAAGCTAAGGTTTGCTTGGCGTGTCACAAGTAGCCTCGTCAGAGTGAGCCTCTGTGTGTAACCCGTACTCCAATCAGCTAAGGTTTAGGAGGACAGAATTCGATAAGATCCCTCGTGATGCCTACGGAGTTTACGGGATTTGGTTCAGGCGCCGCTGCATCTATGTCGGGAAGGCGGAGATTCAGCCCATACCGAAACGTCTTGAGCAACATTGGAGAGAATCACACAACCCCTTATTGAAAGCGTGGGTACAAGCCAAAGGGTCAGAACTTAGAGTGGCTTACGTTGTAGCACCAGAGCGTCTTGAGGCTAGTTCCCTCGAGAGACTCTACATTCGACGATTTCAGCCACTCGCAAACAGGGTCCGCTATTACAAGGACCATTAGTGGAAGGAGTGAAGTGATGGCATCAGTACTGCCAGCGATGCGCGGAAAATTCGGTACCACTGATTACTGGATTGTGACTATGCCGGCCAAGGAGCTAACAGAACGGCTCGTGATTCCAGAAGATATTGAAGGTTGGGAAGACCTGTCGATTGAAGAACGCTACCAGCGGGACATCAACTTCAATCGCGTGAAGCGTCAGATCGCTCCTTATCTAGTCAACGATGAAGATAGGTTCTTCGGGGCGTTCATCGTTAGCATGCTACATGCCGACTATGTAGAATTCGAAGAGATCACCAATATCCTCAAGGGGAATGTTCCGGCTCTGTATAGGTCAGCCGGCAGCGCATTTGGTTTCTTGACGTTACAGGGCAGCGAGGTGCTTGTACCTTTGGATGGGCAGCATCGGCTGGCGGCTTTGAGATTCGCGATCAGCGGCAGGGACGAGAAACAACAGCCTATCAGGGATTTCGAATCGAGAGTCGAAGTTGCTGAGGACGTTTGCACAGTCATGCTGATCAAACACAATGGGGTGAAGTCAAGAAAGATATTCAACAAGGTCAACCGCTACGCGAAAAAGACGACAAAGGCGGAAAATCTCATTACGGCCGACGATGATGTTGTGGCTGTGATCGTTCGTGAGGCAATTGTGGGTATGGATGAGATCATTCCAGATGTGCTGGTCAATGCCAAGAGCAATACTCTTACAGCTCGGGCGACCGAGTTTACAACCCTATCCACACTTTACGAGAGCACCAAGTATCTGCTCGAAAATACACATGGAAAGATAAATACTGAGGCGTTGCCAGCCCAGGCCACCCACAATGTAATGCAAAAGGAGGCGCAGGACTTCTGGGAAACAGTTTGCTCCGAAGTGCAACTGTTCAGCGATGCGTTGCACGATCCAACAAGCGAACTCGGGGACGAGAAGCGGAGAGAGATCAGGGCCGATTACGTGCTGGGAAAACCAGTGGCACAGTTGGCATTGGTCCAAGCGATAGTGCGACTGCGTAATGAGGACAGCAACACCGGATATCGAATTAGCCTAGATGAGGCGTGTAGGCGAGTGAATCAATTGGACTGGTCCGTTAAGGAGCCTCGCTGGCAGCGAGTACTGATGAATGGTGACCTGGTGCTAGCTGGGAAAGCAGCTGTAAACTATGCATCACGGGTCATCGCATATTGGCTCGGCGAGGATCTCACCACCGATGAGATCAAAGAGTTGGAGGACAGATACATTAGTCAAGGTGGCACCGGAGATCTGAGCGGCCCACTAAAGTTCTCTTGACTCCCTCATCAGTGAGAGGCAGGCGGTTCAGTGGATGACGGTCTGTTGTCAATCTCTTCTGGGTAGCTGAGGGGGTGGCGGCTGGTATCTGGGGGGAGCCGGGTGGGTCCCTGGAGACAGTCAAGGTTCGCTCCCGGGACACCCTTGGCGACGGCTTCGAGCGGACCTCTCGCTGCCCACCGGATGGAGGAGGGGGAGGATGTTGCCGGGATCTATCTCGAATGGGTGGCTGTTGACCAGGCAGGAGAATCGGGGGACGGGGAACTGGTTGGGGAGTTCGTCGGCGATTTACCGAATCAAGTGCGGTCGGGTATAGTTGGACCGGAGGTTCGAGTGAAAAAGTCGGTGGCTCTTGTAGCTTTGCTTGGGCTCATCCTGCTGCTGTCTCTAACGGCATGTGCGCCTCGGGCTGGTAGAGGGGTTATCTCTTTCTACGCAGAGCCTGGAGAGGTGATCGCAACCCTTGCGCGAGAGGGACCTCTCCTTGCCACCCCCGATCCATACGACTACTTCAGCATTGAGGAGATAGGTAACTCGTTCATAACGTTGCGGGCCGAACCCAGTTGGTCGCTATTCTTCTTGGACACCCATGCCCTCCGGATGAGGGTCACGGTCTTCGATCACGCCGGGGTGAGCAGTGTCGCGGTCCATACTCTTCCTCCAGGCGATAGCAATGATATATCGATCGCCCGAAGCGATGATGAATTGATGTTCGCCCGGATTATAGGCTTGCTCGACCAGCATTTTGACCGTGCCCCGAACGTCGGTGTCCCTTAGTGCAGACTAGCTAGGGTGTTTCCCTTTGGGAAGGGGAATCATATAGGAGTTTACCCAAGCCGTTCATTACAGGCGGGTTGGTACATCCGAATCAGTTCACGCTCACGTTTTGCCCGGAGCGACGGAACCCAAACTTCATAGCTAAACCAATTCTGTCCGTATGCAGAGATACATAAAGATTTCTCGCTCTGGCCAGAGCAGTGTTGTTTGAGACGGTCCTGAACATCGCCCGCCCCGCCAATATAGATCCACTGGGTCCCACCGCCAATAATCCCAACGGCAATAGCATATACCCCCGACTCTTTTGGCGCTTGGGCCGCTATGTCATCAAGCGTATAGGAGAACCAAGCGCCCGACCACTGCCGTCTAAACATTTCTTCACGTCCTCCTGTCGCTATTTACCGGATTTTGAGTTCTCGACTGACTGAACAGCCAACTTCGTCTCTTTCGTGAACCGCCACTCCTTCTTCGGCTTCCCATTAAAGAGCGAGCGTGCGACCGCCTCGGGATCCATAGACCGGCTGACGACAGCCTTCACGGGCGCTCCGGGAGTGGCCTGTCGCCGCTCGCATAGGCGATGGTGGCATTCACCAGCGCGTCGGTAGAGTTGACGAGGGGCACCTCGAGGTCCTCATGGCCGAGGACCAGTGGCACCTCGGTGCAGCCGGCGATGACGGCTTGGGCGCCCTCGAGAACCAACTCCGCAGACAGGGCTTGCATTCCGGCGCAGACCTCAGCACCCTTGTCGCCACTCTTGATTCGGTAGAGGAGTGCCATGAAGTGCTCCCGCCTGGCCCCTTCGGGCTCGACGGTCTGGACGCCGCGGGAGCCGAACGCCTGCCGGTAGAGCCCTGCGTCGAGACAGCCGGAGGCAGCCAGCACCCCCGCGACCTCAAGGTTCGGCACCCGCTCGAGCGTGGCCTCGACGGTCTCTGCGATGATCGAGACGAACGGTGTCCGGGGAGCTGCAGCCCTCACCTCGGCCTTGTAGGCGTGAGCGGCATTGCAAGGCATGACCAGGAAGTCGGCACCGGCCATCTCGAGACCGGCTGCCATCTCTGCCAGCATCGGCCCCGGTGAGGGGCCGGTCCCCGCCACCGCCTCGTTGCGGTTGGGTACCTGCGGGTTGTTGTCGATGAGCAGATGGAGATGGTCCTGGTCCCGAGCAGCCGGGGTATGCTCCAGCACCTTGCTGAAGAAGTCGAGCGTAGCTTCAGGCCCGAGCCCACCCAACACTCCGACAGTTAGCAAGGCGGGATGGCTCATGTCCCACAGTCTACGCGAATGGTAGTGAGGCGCCTCGGCCTGCCCTCTCAGTGGCTGCCCGGGTACTTTGGGATGGGCCCCGGCGGCGTCAGGGAGAGGGGGAATCAGGGTCGCTGGCCGACCAGTGCTCCTTACCGGCTCGTCGCCTGGAGTCTTCCGCTCCCCCTCGGGTAACGGAGTAGGCGATCGGGATGGTCGGGAGCGGCGATTTTGGATTATGCCCAGCCCTTCCGGCTGAGGCTTTCCAGGCTCTGGGGGAACGCGACCTCATTGCTGTGAACAGGTGTGAGGGATCAGGTTCGGAAGATCACCCCCTCCCGCCGGAAGTTCCCATAGGCGAACAGCAGCAGGGCGGTGGTCGCCGCCGCCAGGGAGAGCCAGGTGACGAGGACCGATCCGAAGGTGACGGCTCCCTTGACGATGTCATCCATCAGCACCAGGGCGTTGAACACCGGGACCGCGTAGACGCCGCTACCCAGGTCGAGGAGGTCCTTGAACTGCAGCCCGATGGCTGGGATGATCAGCAGGAATGAGAGTGGAGCCACATAGCTCTGAGCCTCTTTGAACGAACGCGCGAAAAGGGTGACTCCGATCAGGAGTGCTGCGATCAGTGAGGTTAAGAGTAGAGCGCTCACCAGCAGCAGTAGCACGGTGCCGAGGTCGATGGAGAGTGAGCCACCCAGCACGTCGACGATCTCGCCGGCCTGCTCCCCCAGCCGCGGTAGGAACAGGCTGCGGATGAGGACGCCGCCCAGGACGTAGCCCGCGATGGCCATGGTTGCAGCGGTAAGTCCGAAGGTGAGGGTGGCGAGGAACTTGCCGACCACGATCTCACTGCGTCGCACGGGTGCCACCAGCAGCGCCTCAAGGGTGCCACGCTCCTTCTCTCCGGCGGTCGCGTCGATGGCAGCCATCTGTCCGCCGATCAGGGTCCAGAGGGCGATGAAGAAGGGGATCAACCAGGCCAACTGGCCACTGGCGAGCTCGGCGCTGGAGCTGGCGTCGACGGTGTCCACCAGGATCGGTTCCAGCACGGTCAGATCGAGACCGGCCTCGGTGAGGGTGGTGGCGACGAGTTGCTGGCGATAGACCTGGACCGCCGCCATGATCTTGCTGGCGTTGAGTTCGCTTGCGAGGTTGCCCTGCTTGCTGTAGACCCTGATGGTGGCAGGCCTCCCGCTAGCCAGGTGGGTGACGAAGTCGCCGGGCACTGCCAGGGCGGCCGGGTAGTCGCCCTCCCGCACCACCATCTCGGGATCGGCGACCTCGACCAGGGTGACATTCTGGGCGCTGATGATGGCCCGCAACTCCTCGGGTAGGTTGGCGAGCCCCACGATGCCCAGTTCGGTGACGGTCTCCTGCTCGCGCTCGAACAGGCCGCCGACGGCGAGCGGGAGGCCGGTCATGATCGCCGGGAGCATGACCAGGGGGATGATCAGGTTGGAGAAGATGGCGCGGCGGTCGCGCAGCGTGGAGAGGATCTCCTTCCGGGCCAGGTGGACGATGATCGGGGATCTCACGCCGCCTCCCCCTTGGTGACCGGCTCGCTCTCCTCGACCAGCCGGAAGAAGGCTTGCTCAAGGCTGTCGGCGCCCGTCCTGTCCTTGAGGACGTCGATGCCTTCTTCGGCGATCAGGTGCCCGCGATAGAGCACTGCGGCGCGGTCGCACAACTCGTCGGCCTCGCTCATGACATGGGTCGAGTAGATGACCGCGCGGCCCCGGTTCGGGTACTCCCGGACGACATCGAGAACGGCCCGGCGGGCCATGACGTCGAGGCCGCTGGTGGCTTCGTCGAAGAAGATCACCGGGGGGTCGTGGAGTACGGCTCGGGCGATCACGATCTTCTGCTTCATACCGGTCGAGAAGTCACCGACCCGGCGGGTCAGGGCGTCACCCAGAGTGAGGAGGTTGTCAAGTTCGCCGATGCGGGCGTTGACGGCGGCGCGCTTCATGCCGTAGAGCCGGCCGAAGTAGTGGAGCACCTCCCGCCCGGTGAGCCGGTCGTAGAGCCCCATCCCCCCGTTGACCACGCCGATGATCCGGCGGACCCGTTCGGGCTCGCGCGAGACCGAGTGGCCAGCGACGGTGGCCTCGCCGCTGTCGGCCCGCAGCAGCGTGCCGAGGATGCGGAGGGCGGTGGTCTTGCCGGCCCCGTTGGGCCCCAGCAGGCCGAAGACCTCGCCGGTGTCGACCTTGAAGCTGAGATTGTGAACGGCGCGGACCTTGCCGAAGGACTTGCTGATGTTGCGGACTTCGATCATTGCTCCATCCTGGAAAGGACATGTTCAGTAGGGGCAGGATAGTCGAATGGGGGACCTCCATCCGCTCTCGAGCCGACTCTCATCGCCCCGCTGCGGGCCGAGTCCTGAGGGGTGGGTCGGGGAATGATCTGGACTCCGGTGCACCGGCACACCTTCGGCAGCATACCCTCCACAGCGCCGGTTCCTACTGGACGCCAGAATCACCGCAGCGTCGGTAGCTGTACGGGCGCGCTAGGTCGGTCCTCCCAGCAGCAATTCTGGCGGCGGCTGCGTCCGAATTGCCACCTGATATCATGCTCCTGATGCCGCACCGCGACCTCAGTGCACTGGGCGATCTGCTGCTGGTGCCCAAGTTGCTGCACGATGTGCATGAGGTCGACAGCCGCCTCGAGCTCCTGGGCCTGAGGCTCGAAGGGCCGTTCCTGCCGCTGCTCGAGCCCGGCGACCGGGTTCACCCCGGTAGACCGAGCGTGGTTGAGGCGGATGCGATCATCGAACTGTCCGATCGTCACCCTACCGACCTTGCCCTCGCCCTACTTCGCAACGACAAGATGGGTCTGCTCATGCCGAAGGTCCGCGCACTCACCGACCTCGAGGTGCCGGGCATCGTTCTCGATCTGTCTCCGCTGGCGGACACGCCCCCCTACGGCGAACGGGAGTGGCGACCGCGCACCCGCGAGGATCTGGCCGAACTGCGCGCCGCTGCGGGTTGCCCCCTGTGGCTGTTCGGGGTCTGCAGCCCTGCAGATGCCGAGGTCGCCGCCGAGGCAGGGCTAGAGGGCGTGGTCGTCTACGCCGGGGCGGGGAGGCACATCGGCGGCCCCGCGACGATTGAGTTGCTGCCGGATGTCTTCGACGCTGTGGCCGGCATGACCGGCGTGTACGCAGGCGGCCCCGTTCAGAGCGGGGTCGACGTGTTTCGTTATCTCGCAGTCGGGGCTGAGGCGGTTGTGGTAGACAGCGACCGGGCGCCGGCCAACCTGCTCGCCGAGTTCCACTACGCCATGCGCCTCACCGGCTGTCGGACCCTCGCCGACATCGGCTACGATGCGGTCTTCGCCCCGCTCTTCGGGGGCTTGTCTTGATCGCTTTCGTCGACGGCATCGTTGCCGAGATCCGTGAGTCCGGCGTGGTGATTCAGGCGGGCCCCCTCGGCCTGGAGGTGTTCGCTCCCAAAGCCACCCTTATGAGGCTCGACCTCGGGGAGGCGGTGCGCTTGCACACCCACCTGGTGGTTCGCGACGACGGCTTCACGCTCTACGGGTTTCATGATGAGGACATGCTGACCCTGTTCGGCTATCTGATCGGCGTCTCCGGGGTCGGTCCGAAGCTGGCCCTGGCGATCCTCTCGACCCTGGCAACCCCGATCATCGCCACCGCGATCGTGAACGAGGACCCCGCACTGCTGACGAGCACGCCGGGGGTGGGAAAACGGACCGCCGAGCATATCGTGCTCGATCTCAAGAACAAGTTGCCCGAGCAGCTCATGGCCGGCTCGGGTAAGGCTCGTCCTCAGTCGGTGATGAGTGAGGCAGGGGGGGATGCGGTGCAGGCGCTCCTGTCGCTCGGCTACCGGGAGGCTCGCGTCAAGGCTGTGGTGGCCGAGTTGGCCCTGGCCTCGCCCGAGGAGAGTGCCGAGGGACTCATCCGCAAGGCCCTTGCGAAGCTCAGATAGGGACTGCCCAGTCTGCCCGGGCGGTTCTGACTAGGCCGGGAACACCTTGAGCAGTCGCATCCGCCCCCCCGCACCCTCGGCCACGGCCACCAGATCGCCAGCGGGGTCGATGAGGCCGTGGCGCCCCTCGCGGCGGAGGGGGAGCCTCTGGCCCTGGCGCACCCGTCGCACCTCCTCCGGCCCGATCGGCTCCAGCGGGTAGGGGAGGGCCTCGGCCAGCCCCAGTCCGACCTCGGGGTCGAAGCTGCCGAGTGCCTGCGCAGAGTCGAGGCCGAAACGCCCTGCCCGGGTACGTACCAGGCTGCTTAGGTGGGCGGGTACCCCCAGGGCGATGCCGAGGTCTCGGGCGAAGGCCCGGACATAGGTACCTGCCTCCACCTCGAGATCCAGGAGGGCCGTGGGGTAGGGGCCGAGAGGTTCGGGCCCGGTGAACCCCCACCCCGGAGGGTCGGGTCGCCACCTTCCGGCTGAATCGGGCGCGAAGGCTACCGGGAGGGCGTCCGGGTCGGACGCAAAGGCGAGCAGGTCGATCCGGCGGTAGCCGGCGGCCCGGGGGGGGAGCACGACCTCTTGGCCGCGGCGGGCGGCGCGGTGGCTCCTGATCCCGTCCCGCTTCACCGCCGAATACTGCGGCGGTACCTGCTCGGTCAGTTCGAGGAAGGGAGGGAGGGCGGCCCGGATCCTGTCCTCAGAGAGGTGCCTGGCGTCGGCCACCTCCGTGACCGGCCCCTCCGCATCGAGGGTGGGTGTGGAGGCGCCGAACGCGACCCGGGCGAGGTAGTGCTTGACCGAGCCGCTGAGAAAGGGCGAGAGTTTCGTCGCCCCTTGGGCGAGCACCACCAGTACGCCGGTCGCCAGTGGGTCGAGGGTCCCTGCGTGGCCGACCCTGCCTGTTCCCAACCTGCACCTCAACTCTTCTACCAGGTCGTGAGAGGTGAGCCCCAAGGGCTTGTCGACGATGTAGACGGGCACCGTGGGCCTATTGTATTGCGGTCCTGGCGCTAGGGACGCTTGCCCCTGGTTCACGGGGCCCAGGCAGGGGGGGTAGAGTGACCTCATGACCTGCCGCTGCCGACCCCTCAAGAACGCTGTCGCGGTCCTGACCCTGGCGGGGCTCGCCACCTTCGCGACCGCTCAGCCCGACCCGGCGGGGCGTTGGGAGGGCACCATCGGCCCGGGCGTGATCGACCTCGGGATCGTCGTCGTCCTCGAGCCTGACGCCGGCGCCTGGACCGGGAGCATCGACATCCCCGTCCAGGGGGCGGTGGAGTTGCCGCTTCGCGACGTGTTCGTCGAGGGGACCAGGGTCCGCTTTGCCATCGATGGGGTACCGGGCGATCCCACCTTCGACGGTCTCCTCAGTGGTGACCGCCTGGAAGGCACCTTCGTACAGGGAGGTCAGGAGTTGACCTTTGAACTCACCCGGTTCGGCGAGGGGGTGGCGGGACCGGTGGCCGGACCGGTCGCCGAGCCCACCTACCTGGGCCAGTGGGAAGGCCTCCTCGGCCCGGGCGTGATCGACCTCGGCGTGATCGTCAGGTTCAGCGAACAGGAGGGGGCCCTGATCGGCCATATCGACATTCCGCTGCAGTCCCTTGAGAACCTGCCGCTCGAGATCCGCGAAGTGGGCCCCGAGGGGATCACTTTTGCCATCCCCGGCATTCCGGGCGACCCGACCTTCGTGGGCAGCCTCGAGGGGGACACCCTCTCCGGCGACTTCACCCAGGCGGGCAGCGGACTCAGCTTCGAGCTCACTCGCCTGGCGGAGGGTGAGGTGCCCACCGGCCTGGTGCGACCGCAAGAGCCTCTGCCCCCGTTCCCCTACGAACAGGAGGAGGTGGTCTACCTCAACGAGGGGGTCGAACTCTCCGGGACCCTCACTCTGCCCGAGGGGCCGGGGCCGCATCCGGCCGTGATCATGATCACCGGCAGCGGTCCCCAGGACCGGGATGAGGCGCTGGCTGGCCATAAGCCGTTCCTGGTCGTTGCGGACGCCCTCACCCGGGCTGGCTTCGCCGTCTTGCGCAGCGATGATCGGGGGGTGGGCGGATCCGGCGGCGACCTCGCCCAAGCCACCTTTGACGACTTGGTCGGCGATGTACTCTCGGCGGTCGCGCTGCTGCGCTCGAGGAGCGACATCGATCCGGGTCGGGTGGGACTCTTCGGGCACAGCGAAGGGGGGTTCCTGGCGCCGCTCGCAGCGGACCGCTCGAGCGACGTGGCTTTTGTGGTGCTAATGGCCGGGCCGGCGGTCAGTTCACTCGAGGTCCTCAAGATCCAGAATCGCCTGATCTACCAGCTTGCCGGCGCGGATGAGGCGACGATCGAGGATCAACTCGCCTACCTGGACGACCTCTACGAGCTGATGGTGGGTGGGGACCTCGCCGGGGCGGAGGAGTTGGTCCGGGATCAGGTCGAGGAGCAGCTCGAGGCGCTACCCGCCGAGCAGCGACTCGATCCGGTCGAGCGTCAGGCGATCATCGAGGCCCAGGTTGCTAGCGTGGCCACCCCCGCCTTCCGCTCCTTCATGCTCTACGATCCGCAGCCGGTCCTCAGGCGGCTGACGGTTCCGGTGCTGGCCTTCTACGGGAAGCTCGACATCCAGGTCCCCGCGGTGCAGAGTGCGGGTCGGATGTCGGGTGCCCTCCGGGTGGCGGGCAATTCCGACTACACGGTGGAGGTCTTCGACGGGCTCAACCACCTGATGCAACCGGCCATCACCGGAGCCATCGAGGAGTACGGGCAGATCGAGATCACCATCGCGCCGGAGGTGCTCGAGCTGGTAGTCGACTGGCTCGCCCTGCGCTTCCTCGACCGACCGTAGCCGGACTGAGCGCGAGGCGGTAGTCCTCGGAGGTGATGGACGTAGGACGGTACCGGTCTTCCTGGTGACAGCCTCCCTGGTAGCGAGCTTCGGGTTGCTCACCGGCTGGCTGCGGCGGCACTTGTGACGGTGACCGGCTAGGGGCTGCCCGGTCGTGCTCGGGTGGCGGCAGAGGCTCGACGGCCGAGAGCAGGTCCGGTGGGAGCGATCTGCCCCACCTCTAGCGGGCCGATCGGTGGAGGTTAGGTGAAGGGCAGCCAACTCGTCGGGGCTGGGCTCCTTAGATCCTCATCACCATTCACGACGACGGTCGTCGGGAGGGCCGCTTCCTCGCCCTCGGCTGGCGTACGCGTTTGGCACCGGCAGGTGCTTTGCCCTCCGGTGCAAATCCTGGGAGCGGTGAACTGGGGACGAGTTCTCCAAGCGGCACCGCTCCTTGCCCCCACCGTTTCACTCAGTTCGCGGATGCAGGCACAGGGGCGCCCTGTCGGACGGCGTCGATGGCGTTCAGGATCGCCTCCGGCGTCGAGGGTGCTGCGAGGGGGACCGAGCGGGGCTCGCCGAAGGCCGCGACCGCCTCGCGGATCGCTTCGCGGACCGAGATCGCGAGCATCAGTGGGGGCTCGCCGACCGCCTTGCTGCCGTAGATGACTCCGGGCTGGGCGGCGCGCTCGAGCAGCCTTACGGTGAACGCCTCGGACACCTCGCCTATGGTGGGGATCTTGTAGGTTGCGGGCTCGACCGTGCGGGGACGCCCCTCTTCGTCCCAGACAAACTCCTCCATGGTGAGCCAGCCCAGGCCCTGGATGAAGCCCCCCTCGATCTGGCCACGGTCGACGAGCGGGTTCAGGCTCTCGCCGACGTCGTGGACGATGTCGACCCGGCGGAGCGACCACTGCCCGGTGAAGCCGTCAACCTCGACCTCGCTGACGGCGGCGCCGTAGGCGAAGTAGGCGAAGGGGGTACCCCGTCCCGTCGCCTTGTCGAAGTGGATGTTGGGGGTGCGGTAGAAGCCGGTCGCGGAGAGCGAGACCTGCTCGAGGTAGGCGCGGGCGACCACCACGTCGAAGTCGAGAGAGCGACCCGGCTCGCCGGGGGAGAAGATCCGGTCGTCTGCAAACTCGAGCCCTTCGGGAGCGTTCAACCCCAGCATGCGCACGGCGATGGTAGCGAGGCGGTCCTTAAGGGTCTCGCAGGCGCGGAGCACCGCCTGGCCGTTCAGGTCGGAGCCGCTCGAGGCGGCGGTGGCGGAGGTGTTGGGCACCTTGTCGGTGGCGGTGGGCATCACCCGGATCCGGGCTTCGTCGACCCCGAGTGCCCGGGCCGCGACCTGGAGCATCTTGGTGTGGAGACCCTGACCCATCTCGGTGCCGCCGTGGTTGACCTGGACGCTGCCGTCGGCGTAGATGAGCACCAGCGCTCCGGCCTGGTTGAGGAAGGTGGTGGTGAAGGAGATGCCGAACTTGACCGGGGTGATGGCCAGGCCGATCTTGCGGTGAGGCCGGGTCGCGTTCAGGTTGCGGACCTCCCCTAAGCGCCCCTCGAAGTCGCTGTTGCGCTTTAGCTCGTCCCAGACCCGGTCGATGCGCTGGTCGATAATCCGCTGGCCGTAGTGGGTGGTGTCGCGCCCCTCACGGTAGAAGTTGCGCTCGCGGACCGCATGGGGCGGCAGCTTCAGATGCCGGGCGATCCGGTCGACGATCTCCTCGATCACTACCATGCCCTGCGGCCCGCCGAAGCCGCGAAAGGCCGTGTTGGAGGCTCGGTCGGTGTGGGCGACCCGACCGACGACTCGCATGGCCGGCAGGTAGTAGGCGTTGTCGCTGTGGAACAGGGCCCGCTGCAGCACCGCAGCGGAGAGGTCGGTCGACCAACCGCCGTCGGAGAACAGTTCGAGGTCGAGCGCCAGCAGCGTCCCCTCATTGTCGAAGCCGACCCGGTAGCGCCCGAGGAAGCCGTGTCGCTTGCCGGTCAGGGTCATGTCGTGCTCGCGACCGAGCCGTGCCCGGGCAGGGCGGCCGGTCTTGACGGCTGCCAGCGCCGCGACGGCCGCGAAGGGGTTCGCCTGGGTCTCCTTCCCGCCGAAGCCGCCGCCCATCCGCAGGCTGGTGACCACGATCCGGTGCGAGGGCCAGCCGAGGACGTGGGCTATGACCGCCTGGGTCTCGCTGGGGTGCTGAGTCGCGGAGGTGATCTGGAGGTTGCCCTCGCCGTCGGGCACCGCCCAGCTAGCCTGGGTCTCCAGGTAGAAGTGCTCCTGGCCACCCATCTCGACCTCGCCCTCGAGCCGCTGTGGGGCGGTAGACAGGGCCCTCTCCACCTGGCCTCGCTCCATCGCCTGAGGCTCCCCGTGGAACCGCCCCGCCTCCACCGCGTCGCGTAGCGTCAGCACCGCGGCCAGCGGTTCGAAGCTGGCGTCGAAGGCCTCGGCTCCGGCCCGGGCGGCCGCCGTCGTCTCGGCCACCACCCAGGCGACCGCCTGTCCCCAGTAGGAGGTCTCGCTCTCCGGCAGCAGCACCTCGTCGTGCACGATCGATCCGATGTCGTTGAGGCCCGGCACGTCGGCGTAGGTAAGCACCGTGACCACGCCGGGCTGCTCGAGGGCCGGCTCCGGGTCGAGCCGGCTGATCCGGGCCCTGGCGTAGGGGGCGGTGACCGGCCAGCAGTGCAGGAGCCCGGCCGGCGGGCGCTGATCGTCGGTATAGACAGCCCGACCGGTCACGTGCGCTGCGGCACTCTCGTGAGGCCTGGAGCGGCTCATGCCGGGACTCCTGCGGTCGTCTCCCAGAAAAACCTCTCGAACAGGTTCCCGGCCAGCCGCCGCCGGTACGAGGCGCTACCGCGGTGGTCGCTTAAGGGGTCGAAGGCCTCGCGGAGCATCCGGCCCGCCTCGAGGATCGTCGGCTCGCTCCAGGGACGACCCTCGAGCCAGCTTTCGACCTCTGCGGCCCGCAGCGGCAGGGCGGCTACCCCGCCGTAGCCGAGCCGGGCCCTAACCACCCGGCCGTCGGCCCCTAGGTCGATCGTGTAGGTGCTCGCCACGATGCTGATATCGTCGGTGCCGCGCTTGCCGACCTTGTACGAGCGGCTGAGCCGTCGGTATGCCCCCTCGGGCAGCGAGCGGGGGATGGTGACCGAGACGATGAGTTCGCCCGACCGCAGGGCTGTCGACCGGTAGCCGGTAAAGAACGCCTCGATGGGGAGTTGGCGTGAGCCCATGGGACCCGCCAGATTCAGGGTGGCGCCTAGCGCCAGCAGGACCGGCGGCAGGTCGCCGATGGGGGAGGCGGTACCGAGGTTCCCCCCCAGGGTGGCGCGGTTCTTGATCTGCTGCGCGGCGAACCAGTAGAGCATCTCGTCTAAGGCGGGGAAGACCCCTGCCAGCCTGAACTCGAGGTGGCTCAGCGGCAGGCCCGCGCCGACGACAGCCTCGTCGTCGGAGATGCGCAGCACCCGGAGTTCCGGCAGCGCCTCGAGTGAGATCAGGACCGGCAACTTGCGTCCGAACTTGTTGATCTCGACTCCGAGGTCGGTGGCGCCCGCTATCGGGATGGCATCGGGCCGCTGCTGCAGCAGTTCGAGGGTCTCGTCGAGGCTGGTGGGCCGGTAGAAGAGGTCGAGCCCACGCTCGTAGCGGAGGCCCGTCGGGGGGGTATAGCCGGCGAGGGCCTCGAGATGAGGATCGTCGTCGCCGGGTTCCCCGAGGTCGGCTAGGGCCTTGCGGATGGGGAGGTAGCCGGTGCAGCGGCAGAGATTGCCCTCGACGGCGCGCTCGCTGAGATCCCGGTCGTAGTAGGCGGTGAAGAGGCTCATCACAAAGCCGGGGGTGCAGTAGCCGCACTGGGATCCCCCCGTGCGGACCAGCGCCTCCTGGACCGGGTGCAGTGCGTCACCTGCAGCCACGCCCTCGACCGTGACCAGCTGTCGGTCCGCGACTGCGGCGAGGGGTACGAGGCAGCTGTTGATGGCCTGGTAGCCCGGGGACCCGTCGGCCCCCTCGGCTACCAGGGCGACGGTGCAGGTGCCGCAGTCGCCCTCGGCACAACCCTCCTTGGTGCCTACCCTGCCGCTGAGGCGCAGGTGCTCGAGGAGGGTGCGGGTCGGGGGGGCGTCGGAGATCGTCTCGGCGACGCCGTCGACGGTTAGCTTTAGCTCCGCCATGCGCTCTCCTGACGCTCTCCGGTGCTGACGATCTGGCCCGCCCGCTGCCCGCTATGCTCGGCGGTGTCGAGGTCGGCTCGGCTCATACTCTTAAGTCTAGTCCAGATAGACCGAAAAATCCTACTGGGTGCGCCCTGGAGACTCAACTTCCCTGCACTCGCCTGCGGGTGGTGACGTGAGATTATCCCGCACCCCGGCCAGATCCAGCGAATCCGTCCTTGGAGATGCGTACCAGACCTTGGCGGAACCCGCAATTTTGGAGCCGTAGTCTCCTAGGGTTGACGGTCTCTGATTTTAGTTCTGTTGTCCCAAGGGGGGTGGGGGAGGCCGCCAACCGTCGGTCGCTCCGGCGACGGGCGAATGGGCAGGATTTCTTCCCGAGTTTCCCTGCGGACTGATATAAACATCATATTCAGCGATGCAAAAATTGGAGCCCCAGATTGCGGAAAATAACAGGCATAATCTACGCATGGAGTGCGTAGAATGACTCGCTATATTTACCAACTCAAAGGATGGCCCAAATTTACATGGGATCATGATGTCTTGGCTGCCCCTTTGGCCGATATCCGTCACCGGCAGGGGCGCTTATTTGGTCGGATGGAGGGCCTGGGCTTTTCTCTCCAGCAAGAGGCCGAGCTGGAGACACTGACATTGGATGTCGTCAAGTCCAGTGAAATCGAAGGCGAGAACCTGAACACGGATCAGGTGCGTTCGTCCATTGCCCGGCGGTTAGGCATGGACATTGCCGGGGCGATTCCCGCAGACCGGAACGTCGAGGGTGTTGTCGAAATGATGCTTGATGCAACCCAGAACTTTGACAAGCCCCTCACAGACGACCGCCTCTTTGCATGGCATGCGGCGTTGTTCCCTACAGGGCGTAGCGGCATGCGCAAGATCATCGTCGGTGCGTGGCGCGACGACTCGGATGGACCTATGGAAGCCGTCTCTGGCCCCAGAGGCAAGGAACGCGTTCACTACGAAGCGCCGGCCGCTCCACTTCTGGATAAGGAGATGGCTCAGTTCTTTGATTGGGCGAACGAGTCTGATGGTACCGATCCCGTACTCCGGGCAGCACGGGCGCACCTGTGGTTTGTCACAATTCACCCGTTTGACGATGGCAACGGCCGCATCGCACGGGCGATTGCCGACTGGGCACTGGCGCGATCCGAGAAGAGCCCGCAGCACTTCTACAGCATGTCCTCCCAGATCCGCCAAGAACGGGATGCCTATTACGAGATTCTGGAAAGGACGCAGAAGGGAACGCTGGATGTCACGCCGTGGATGGTGTGGTTCCTGGTCTGCCTGGGACGTGCGTTCGAAGGAACCGAGGTAACGCTAGCCACTGTGCTTCACAAGGCTCAGTTCTGGCAGCAACACTCTGACGTGAACATCAACGACCGACAGCGGTTGCTCCTCAATAAGATACTGGACGGATTTGACGGAAAACTGACCTCATCAAAGTGGGCAAAGATTGCGAAGTGTTCCCAGGACACGGCGATCCGAGACATTCAAGATCTGGTCGCACACGGCGTCCTTAAGAAGGACCCGGGAGGCGGGAGGAGTACCAGCTACTCGCTGACGGACGTCTAACCCTTTGGTCTTCGCCTTCGCGGCCGGATTTTTGCCAAAGATTTGCCACAGACTCAAACGGACCGAGACAGAGAATGGCGGATTTCTGAGGGTTTAAGCGGAGTTGCAATTAGTGGCGAAGACGGCCCCGAAGGTCCACTTCCTTTCCGTAGTCTGCTGCTAAGTCCCTGTTTCGATTGTGGTCAGAGCGGCGAGATTACCGCAGGAAGCCCCAGGGATCGTAGGCTCTTCACCCGGTGCGGGCACGCGTTAGACGCCTGACCATCGGGAGCAACCTGAGTTCGATGCGCGACGCGCTCGGCAGTAACTCTTCGGCCCTTGGCCCGTTTGGTGCGCCAGCGTATCCGCACGGTACTAGAATGGGCCGTGGCGATGGAGTTCAGGACGGACAACCCCTGGGACCGTCTTGGGCCGGTCCTCGGACGCAGGATACCGTGAGATCGCGGCCGTGCCGCACGGGTTCTGTTCGAGTTTTCTGGACTGGGCGGCGGGGCGCACCGACGCGCCGCACGCGGTCCGGTCATGGAGGCCGCGCTGGCGCACGCGGTGCGCGACAAGGTGGAGGCGGAGGAACATATGACACATCATCATTCACTCCCGAAGACACTCGCCGCCAGCCTCGCGATGGCCTGCCTCGCTGGTGCCCTGTACACCTGCCAGGCGGGTGAACCGGGCCAGGCGGATGCAGAGGAGCAGAATGGGGCCGCCGAACACGCGCAGGGCTGCCCGTGCTCTGCATGTCTCGGTAGGGCCGCCGAACACGCGCAGGGCGCAGAGGGCGGCGAGGTTCGCTGGAGCTACGAAGGCGACACCGGCCCCGACCGGTGGGGCGGGCTGGACCCGTCCTTCGAGGTCTGTGACCGCGGCGTGCAGCAGTCCCCGATCGACTTGGCGGGCGCGGTTCCGGCGGGGGGAGGCGGGCTCGGAATCCAGTGGCAGCCCGCCGACGGGGAGGTGGTGGACAACGGGCATACCATCCAGGTCAATATGGGAGCCGGGAGTTCCATCACCCTCGAGGGCCGGCAGTTCTCGCTTCTGCAGTTCCACTTCCATCTGCCGAGCGAGCACACGGTCGAGGGAAGGAGCTACCCGATGGAGGTGCACTTCGTGCATCAGGCCGAGGAAGGCGATCTCGCGGTGATCGGGGTCTTCATAGAGGCTGGCCACGCCCATCCGGCCATCCAGGCCATATGGGATGCCATACCCGGGGTCGACGAGGCGCCAGCACCGCTGGCCGGTGTCGACCCGAACGCGTTCCTGCCCGAAGGGCGCGGCTACTTCCGGTACGCCGGCTCCCTGACTACGCCGCCCTGCTCCGAGGTGGTCAGTTGGGTAGTGATGACCGAGGCGATCGCCGCCTCGCAGGCGCAGGTCGACGCCTTTGCGGCCCTGTATCCGATGAACGCGCGTCCGGTCCAGCCGCTCCATCGGCGGTTCGTTCTGATGAGGTAGCGAAGGGGCTGATGGTTCGCCACTTGGAGCGGTTCGGGCTCTAGGTCTCTAAGCTCTCGTCGGCCAAGTGCGCGGCCAAGGCGGGCACGGCCAAATCCAGAAGTGCCCTTCTTGGGCACTGGCCTGTGTCTTCCCGCGAGGGATTGATGGCAGGGGGTGACCCCCGGCGGGGCGTGGCACGGATTGCACTGTCAACCCTCCGCGATGCCGCACGAGGCATCGAAGCACAGGGTTCGCTCCCAGCCACGGCCGCGCGACCCGGTTCGGCACCGCGCCCGCCGCGTCCGCGCCGGAAGTGCAAGGGAGCCAAGCAGATACGGACGCGGTGGCGTGCACATCCGAATGGCGTTTCTGTACACATGCCCCCCGCTGTCCGATGTGCACGCGCGGCCCGGCCCCGGCCTCGACGAATCGGCGGTCAAGATCCAGCTCCACTGAGACGAATCAAGCGCCATGTTGCTTGAAGCCGGTGATTGTCGTTCCGGGGCGCGCGGATCGGAGCAGATCGTTCAGCTCGACTAATCCGCTTGAGGCAGGCCTGTAGGCCGCCGGAACCATTAACCCTCTCCTCGGGCATGTTGGTGCGGATGATCGGTGTCGGCGGGCTGCTTGTTCCGGTTCAGGCGCGGCAGGGGAGCCGCAGGCCACCATGATTCCACCAACGGGTGAGAATTGAACCTCCGATCAGGCCAGCGGGTATTCTTGAGGCATGAACCATAGAGATCGCATCACGCTGGAGCCGGAAAAGAGAGGCGGGAAGCCTTGCATTCGCGGGCTCAGGATCACGGTGTACGATGTCCTTGAGTACTTGGCGTCCGGGATGACGGAAGCGCAAATCCTTGCGGATTTCCCGGACTTGGAGCGCGAAGATATCCGGGCGGTGCTGGCGTTCGCGGCGGAGCGTGAACGCAGGCTCGTTTCGATCCCGCCTGGGTGAAGCTCCTCTTCGACGAGAACCTGTCTCCGCGTCTGGTCGCTGGCCTATCGGATGTGTTTCCGGGGCCCGTACACGTTCGAGATGTCGGACTGTCCCGAGCGACCGACGCCGCGATCTGGGGTTACGCCCAGGACCACAGCCCCACTATTGTCTCGAAGGACTCGGACTTCCACCAAGCGAACTTCCTGCGGGGGCCGCCTCCGAAGGTTGTCTGGATTCGGCGGGGCAACTGCACCACGGCCGACATCGAAGCGTTGCTGCGATCCAGCCGAACCGAGATTCTCGCCTTCGGATCCGACGTGGAGGCGGCGTTCCTGGCACTTTCGTAGGCGCCGCCCGAATCGCGGTACACTCGCCGCGCCTTTCTGCGGGGCCGCTACGAACCCGACCGTCGTGATATCTTCCGACATCGCGAGGCCCACAATGCCCCTCTCTCCAGCAACCATGAACACCTCCCACTGTCGCTGCTGGGCGGAATCGTATCACCTTAGAGGAAGGTCAGTCCTCCCAGAGGAAAAAGAACAGAAAGTTGCCGCGGGGGCTCTCCTCGAAGAGCACTATCAGCAGTGGCTTACCGTCGGGGAGGACGCCCTTCATGATGTAGCCCTCACCCGCAGTCCAGGGCAGAGCCACCTCGGGCTCTCCGCTCTTCCAAAGGCCGAAGTCGATCTGAGACCGGACATCCTCCAGTTGAGTGAAAAGGATCGACTCGGTGTAGGCGCAGCTGAACTCGCCTCCCTCATTGGCCTCGGCCAAGTCGACCGGGCAAGCTATCATGACAGCCTCGGCCTCTTCCACGACCGCGCTGATGACCGGCGCAACTGCAGAGGCCTCGAAGTCTAGGCTGAATCGTTGGGCGAGCCCCCCAGTTGCCAACAGGAAGGCGACAACGAGCAGTACCAGCCTCTTCATGCTGCACCTTCACTGACGGCGGGCTTGTTCTGAGTATAGCTCGTCGACAGGATGAAACTATCTACCACGCCCTGGGATCGGACTGGCCCAGTGTCCCAAAGGTGAACTCACTGGGCGCGTGCTACTCAAATCGCGCATCGTTCAAACGCCAGTAGACCTTCGTCCCCTTGAGGGCTAGGTTGTCTCGAGCGTAGTGCCAAGGGGTCTTGCCTTCGCTGTCTTGGGCACTAGCGTCAGCCCCGGCCTCGAGTAACGCTTCGACGACAGCAGGGTCATCAGTACCCCGGGCGGCAGCGTGAAGGGGGGAGAATCCCTGGACGTTCACCGACGCACCGGCGTCCAGTAGGGCGAGGACAGTGGCGAGGTCGTTCCCCTCGACCGCAATGTGCAGGGGGATCCAGCCGTCTTCGTTTCGAGCATTCACCTCCGCCCCGGCGGCAAGCAGGGCCGCGATAACGGCAGGGTTGTCAGTGTTGGCGGCTGCAAAGTGCAGCGGGGTGTGATCCCCATAATCCCGGACATTCGCGTCGGCTCCAGCCTCCAGCAGGACTGTGATCGCGGCGAGGCCATCGGTCCCTGCAGCGGCGTTGTGCAAAGGGGTGCGACCGGACTCGGTCCGGGCGTTCAGGTCCGCCCCAGCTTCGAGCAGGGCCGGGATCGCTGTGGCGGCAGCAATATGCAAGGGGGCAAGGCCGGACTCGGTCCGGGCGTTCAGGCTAGCACCGGCCTCGAGCAGACTCCTGATGACGGCAGGGTCGGCGTCGGCCGAGGCTGCGAAGTGCAGCGGAGTAAGGCCGGACTCGGTCCGGGCATCCACCTCTGCCCCAGTCTCGAGACAGGCCTCCAGCCCGGCAACGCTGGCCCAGGCGAAGAACTCCGGCGTGTTCCACCACATGCAATCGGTCAGCTCTCCAGCCGCTCCTAGTCCCACGAGAATGTCGCGGGGGGCGCCACTCTCGTGGGCATAGTGCTCCGGGGTAAAGCCCGCCTCGTTCTTCGCACTCGCATCTGCCCCGGCCTCGAGCAGGATTCTGATGACAGCAGGGCTGTCGTTGTACTGGGCCGCAAAGTGCAGCGGGGTCCAGCCGTCCTTGTCCTGCGCGTTTACATCCGCCCCGGCCTCCAGCAGGGCTTCGATGATGCTGATGGCGGGGTCGTCGGCCTGCCTAACCGCAAAGTGCAGGGGAGTCCTGCTGTCGCTCGTTCTACGCGCATTCACGTCCGCCCCGGCCTCCACTAGGGCCTCGACGATGGCGGGGTGGTCGGCCTGCCGGGTCACATAGTGCAGCGGGGTCCAGCCGCTTGCGTTCCGCGCGTTTACATCCACCCCAGCCTCGAGGCAACCCACCACCTCCGCCAGCGTGGCCGTTTCGAAGAACTCCCAGGTGTTCCACTCTGCACAGTCTGCTGCCAACGCTGGTGCCCCGAGCGCGAGCATTGCGGCCACCAGCAGGTAGCTCAGTCGCATGGGCTCCTCCTTTCGATACCGCACATCCTACATAGGGAGAGGGCTGATCGGCTTTCGCTAGCTGCCGACTCGGGCGACCCGTTAGTTGACGCGAGAGGGGCCCTGTCGTGGCTGGCGCTTGTTCAAGGGTTGCGCAGGCCCACCCTGCGGATTCTCCGTTCTTCGCGTCGCCGTGTTTCAGGTTTCCGAAGTCGCCAGGTCCTGATTCGGCCCAGTAGGTGGCCATCCGCAGCCGGTTTGGAGGGATCCGGCCGATCACTGGACAGCGGTGGTGGCCGTGGAAACGGAGCCGGTTGTGGGTGGCACTGTCCACCTTCTGCTGCATCCTGCCAAGGAGGGCTGGATGCCGACCATCCTTGAGCATCCTCAGCGAGGCGACTTCCGCGCCCAAGGCTTCACCGTGACAGAGAGGGCGAGACGTGGTGCTCTTGATGATACTTGAGTGGGTGGCCAGGATGTGGCAGCGTGTCACGACCCGCTCGGTCAGCCCCGCCGGTCGGTCGCGGTCAGCTCCCCCGGTAGGTGCTATATCCGTAGGGTGACACCAGGAGGGGCACGTGGTAGTTCTCTTCGGGATGGGCGATGCCGAACCGGATGGGGACGAGGTCGAGAAAGCTCGGATCGGGGAGTTCCGGTTCGAGTCCAGCAAAGTAGTCGCCTACGTGAAAGACCAGTTCGAACACCCCCACTGCCAGGTCATCACCCGCCATCAGCGGTGCGTCGGTGCGTCCGTCGGCATTGGTCTCGAACTGCGCGAGGTGCTGCCTCGACTCCCCGCCCAGGAAGAACAGGTCGATCTCGAGCCCGCCGGCGGGTTGGCCGTGGGCGGTATCCAGGACGTGGGTGCTGAGTCTTCCCATTCGTTCTCCCATTCCGCTCGCTCTATTCTAGCGAGGCTCCTTGCCAGATCCACCGCCCCAGGAGTTCACGCTCCTCCTCGGTCATGCCGGTCAGGTTGCCCAGCGGCATATAGCTGCTTTGCACGGCGTTCTCCAGAATCTGCTTTGCCTGGGCCTGGATGCGCTCCGGGCTGTCCAGCTTTACCCCGCTTGGGGCGACGGTGAACACTGCGTCGCTGGGCTCCTCAGCGTGGCACTGGGTGCAGTGCAGTTCGATGATCCCCCGGGCCTGTTCGAAGGCGACCGGTTCGCCCCCTTCCTGGGCCCTTCGCGCCGGGACCGTGACGTAGGCCAGTGCCAGCAGGATCACCGTAGCCAGGGGGAGCAGGATGAGGGCGTCGCGGCCCCGTTCGCGGAGGTTCAGGAAGTGCCGTACCGCCACGCTGCCGACAAAGAGCCCCGCTAGGACAGCCCAGTTCCACCCGTGCTCGAAGGTCATAGGGAAGTGATTGCTGATCATCACGAAGACCACCGGCAGGGTCAGGTAGTTGTTGTGAAGTGAGCGCAGACCGGCGTGCTGGCCGAGCCCCGGGTCGAGCGGCTCACCCCGCTCGGCGGCTCTCACCAGCGCCTTCTGGGAGGGGATGATCACGAAGAAGACGTTGCCGGCCATCAGCGTGCCGAGCAGGGCGCCCACATGGATATAGGCCGCCCGGCCGGTGAATACCAGCGTGAGCAGGTAGCCGGCCGCCACCACCAGCAGAAATCCCACCAGGGCGAATAGGTCGCGACGATCCACCAGCGGGGTGCGGCAGAGCCGGTCATATACCACCCAGGAGACGATTAGGGTCAGCACCCCGATCGCGACCGACACCCACGGTCTGATCCAGGAGGGTGCCTCCTGGGCCAGGTACAGATTGGCGTTCGAGTAGTAGACGATGCCGAGCAGGACGAAGCCGCTGATCCAGGTGAAGTAGGCCTCCCACTTGAACCAGTGCAATTTCTCCGGCAGCTTCTCCGGCGCGACCCGGTACTTCTCAACGTAATAGAAGCCGCCCCCGTGGATCGCCCACAGGCTGCCGGCCAACTCCTCGCGGACCTTCTCGCGCTCGAGGCTGTTCTCGAGGAAGATGAAGTAGAACGAGGTGCCGATCCAGGCGATGCCGACGATGATATGGATCCACCGCACCAGCAGGTCGAGCCAGCTGCGGACGTGGCCCTCCCAGCCGTTCTGGCGAAGTACCAGCCAGCCGATCAGCAACAGTGCGACGATGAGCCCGATGTAGAGGAGGGAGCGCACTCTCGCCGACACCGCACTAGCCCCTTAGTAGTTCCTCGAGACGGAAGCGGGCGATCTTCGCGATCTCGTCGAGCGCCCTCGCCCGCTCAGCCTCGGCATCGTTCTTCAGGCGCTCCTCGAACGAGGCCAGGATGCTATGTTTGGTGTGGCCCTTAACCGCCAGCACGAAGGGGAAATCGAACTTCCGAAGGTAGCAGCCATTGAGGTTGTGGAAGCGGGCATACTCTTCGGGGCTCAGGCTGTTCAGCCCCGCACCCGCCTGCTCCCTAGCCGAATGGTCGGTGAGTTCACCGGCGAGTGCCGCTCTCCCGGCCAGGTCCGGGTGGGCGCGGATCAGCTTGAGTTGGCTGTCCGGTGGCGCCAGCCTCACAACCTCCACCATGGTCCTGTGCAGCTCCTCTAAGGAAGTGAAGGGGCGCGCCGTGCTCGCCGCTTGGGCGACCCAGGGGGAGTGCTCGAAGACGGTGCCTAGTTGCGAGACGAAGAGCGGCTCCTCGAGTCGGTTCAGATCGTTCAGGGTGAGTTCGGCCATAGTGGTGTGAGGGGACCAGTCTATCCACAAGTAGGCTGTTCCGCCAACAGTGGAGCGGCTGAATTGTCGCTGAAGACGGCTGTGAGCATGGTTTCGCGCTCCGAGTCATGGGGCGTCTCGAGGTGCCCCGGTTGCTGCTTGCTGAATCTGGCGTTCGAAACAGGCGGATCGGCGCCTCAGCACCTGTTGCCAAAGCTTCCCGAATCCGGTGGTGCGGCGAGCTTATAGTTCGGCGTACTTGCCCATAGGTCTGTCATGGACCGGTGCAGGGTTCGTGGCGTAGGGCAACTGCGGCGCGAAGGAGAAAGAGACGCCACGGCGAATGCCCTGAAGGATCGTATCTGGATCGGCGAGGGATACTGGTGGCGCAGTGGGGCGGCCGCGCGAGGGTGCGAAACCACGCCGAACCGGCCTTGGGGTCGAACGGAGGCGATACAGACCTGGAGTGGCTGCGGGCCTCATTGTCTGGGTGATAACCAAGCCGTACGCCTTCAGTCGTAGTAGCCCATTGACGAAGTCTGCGCGATCTTCTTCGGTGTGTAAAGAAAGGGGGAGAGAGTCTTTGGTGGTGGCGATAGATTATCAGGGAGGCTTGGTAACCTGAGAGGAGACACCACATTCTCCCAGTCACGTTAAGAGCCTAGCCCCCGCCCTCCTTGAGGTTCATCACTGCGACATCGTCGAGACAGGCAGAGAAAGTTGGCGCTTCAGCAACCGCTTGTGCTGCGGCCCGGTCGAGCCTCCGGGTCGACCTCCAACCTGTCAGCAGGGGACAATGTGCAAGGCCGATCGGTGATTTTCGGCGACTCTACCAGCCCCTTGTCGCAACCAGTTCTGCGAACGCGGCCATGTTCATTGCCTGCGCAGCCTCGATCTGATCGACCTCACCCCCCTCGACGGTGAAGAAGAAAAGCTCTTGGTACAGGCAGCCGGATGGGCAGTCTCCCCACGCCTTTCGAGCGACGAAATTCCAAGTTCCGCGCGACTTATAGGCGTCGATATCGGAACCGTCTCCCAGGAATGTATCGGGCTCCGCGTATTCGACTCCTTCTATCGCTGTGTACGCCCTGATCGCGGCGTCGATATTCAGATGCTCGCCGAAGTGGAAGATGACAGGCCCACCAGGAAGGCGTGAGAGCGGTTCGACGGCCTGTAAGCCGAGCGACGCGTTGAGAGTGTCGAACTCCACATGGCCGGTGCGTGGCACGGCGGAGCCTCCTCGACCGTTGGCGAGCTTGGAGACGGCTTCGAGCAGATCCGGCTTTAGCCCAATGAGAAGCGTCCTGGGCTGGTGAGTTTCCCGTACGCCGATCTCCGTCATTGCCGGATACGCATCTCGAATCTGTGACAGAATCTGCTCGATTTCGGCGATGAGTTCTCCTCGCTGTTTCACTTCGAATAGCAGGTCGTCGCTGCGTCTTCGCAAGATCCGGTCGGCCAGGATAGCGGCCTCTGTGGGCGGGGAGTCCCCCCACATGTCGATCGACGCTTCAGCTCTGGACCCGGGGAGTCTAGGCCAGGGCAAAACGCCGCAGGCCACTAGCGCAAAGGCGCAGCCCAGCATAATCCGACCCCTGAAATGCGAACTGACCAAGTAACATCCTCCAGTGTGAGACGGTTTAACTTTCCTTCCCTAGTAGGGAGACTGTCAGGTGATTACTGTCACTGTACATCCAGTGCACGATATTCGGTAAAGCTGGTCACTGAGTTGCCCACCTTCCTGGGCCCAAGGCACCCGCTGAATTCCCCGCGACCGCTCGGCCCAACCTGACAGACGATTCCGTAACCGTAGCGGTCCACCTAGCCCAATCAGCCGACAGCACCTCCGCCTGTTCGAGCACCGTTCGTGTCGCCCGCTCCTGTTTGTCCGGCGGATAGCCATACCTGCGCAGGGTGCGCTTGACCAGCACCCGCAGGTGTGCTCGGACGTTCTCCCGCAAGGCCCAATCGATGGTGACATTGTGACGAATGGTCTTGACCAGCTCCCGGGCAATGGTGCGGAGGGTATCGTCACCGAGCACCTTGACAGCACTGTCATTGGTCTCCAGGGCATCGTAGAAGGCGAGTTCCTCTTCTGACAGTCCGAGTTCCTCGCCTCGGGCATTCGCTTCGCGCATTTCCTGGGCGAGCTCGATCAACTCTTCGATCACCTGGGCGGTCTCGACGGTGCGGTTCTGATAGCGATGGAGGGTCCGCTCCAGCATCTCGGCGAAGGAGCGGGCTTGAACGACATTCTTACGGTGGCGAGTGGCCAGTTCGCCCCTGAGTAGTTTCTGCAGCAGTTCGATGGCAAGGTTGGGCTGGGGCATATCCCGCACCTCGGCAAGGAACTCATCGGAGAGGACCGAGATGTCGGGCTTCGCTAGGCCAGCGGCGGTGAAGATGTCGATCACCCCCTCAGGGACCAGTGCGCGAGAGATGATCTGGCGTATAGCATGGTCTAGCTCCTCGTCCGAACGGGCAGTGCCGGGGGCGCGCTTGGCGAGTCCGGCCCGCACTGTCTGGAAGAATTCGACATCATCCCGGATGCGCAGCGCCGCCTCGTGAGGCACCGCCAGGGCGAAGGCCTGGGAGAGCTCACGAACCAGCTGGATGCAGCGGTCCTTGCCGTTCTCCTGAGCCAGGATGTGCTCCTGTGCCGAGGGTAAGAGACTCAGCCGCTCCGCCGATGTTCCGGTTACCCACTTCGACCAGTCGAAGCCGTGGAACAGGTCGCAGCAGATCTCGTACTTCTCCAGCATCACCTTGACCGCCTCTTCCTGATCGAGTGCCGTCTGCCCGCTGCCGCCGCTCTCAGTGTAGGTCGCTAGGGCCTGTTTCAATTCGGGGGCAAAGCCCAGGTAATCGACAACGAGACCCCCCGGCTTGTCCCTGAACACCCGGTTGACCCGAGCGATCGCCTGCATCAGCCCGTGGCCCTTCATCGGCTTGTCGACATACATGGTGTGCAAGCTCGGTGCGTCGAAGCCGGTGAGCCACATGTCGCGCACCAGGACGACCTGGAGTGGATCATCAGGGTCGCGGAACCGTCTGGCCAGTGCTTCACGCCGGGGCTTGTTGCGGATATGCGGTTGCCACTCTGGCGGGTCGGTGGCGGAGCCGGTCATCACAACTTTCATGACTCCCTCCCCATCCTCATCGCCGTGCCAGTCTGGGCGTAGCCGCACTAGCTCGCGGTAGAGGTCGATACAGATCCGCCGGCTCATGCAGACCACTAGTGCCTTGCCAGCCATGACCTCGAGTCGTTGCTCGAAATGCGCGACGACATCTCGCGCAACCAGTGCCAAGCGCCTTGGTGTCCCGACGATCGCTTCAAGCTGCACCCATTTGGTCTTGAGCTTCTCCTTGCGCTCTACCTCTTCCCCCTCGGTCACCTCCTCAAAGTCGGGATCGATCTTCGGTCGTTCGTCTTCGTCGAGGGAAAGCTTGGCAAGTCTGCTCTCGTAGTAGATCGGAACCGTCGCCCCATCCTCGACCGAGCGTTGGACATCGTAGATGCTGATGTAGTCGCCGAAGACAGTCCGGGTGTTGGCGTCCCTGAGTTCAATGGGCGTCCCCGTGAAGCCAACGAAGGAGGCATTGGGCAGGGCATCGCGCAGGTGACGAGCGTAGCCGTCGATGAAGTCGTACTGACTCCGATGGGCCTCGTCGGCGATGACCACGATGTTGCGGCGTTCGGAGAGTGTTGGGTGGCGGCCTGCCTGGCTGGCGCTTTCCTCATCAGGGAAGAACTTCTGGATGGTGGTGAAGACCACGCCGCCGGACTCCACCGATAGCTTGTTGCGTAGGTCGGAGCGGCTCTCCGCCTGCACTGGAGGCTGGCGCAGGAGCTCCTGGCAGCGGGAGAAGGTACCGAAGAGCTGATCGTCGAGGTCGTTGCGATCGGTGAGCACCACTACGGTCGGGTTCTCCATCGCCGGTTCGCGGATGATGCGCCCGGCATAGAAGGCCATGGTCAGGCTCTTGCCTGAGCCCTGGGTGTGCCAGACCACCCCGATGCGGCGGTCGCCCGGGGCGCCGCCCGATCTGGTGCTCGACGCCGAGGCTCGCAAAGCCGCTTCTCGCAACTCCATTGCCCGGACGGTCTCGGAAACCCCTACTCGGACCGCATGGAACTGGTGGTAGCCCGCCAGTTTCTTGACCAGTGCACCGCTGCCGTCATCCTCGAAAACGATGAAGTCACGGACCAGGGCGAGAAACTGTCCTGGGGTACAGACGCCCTCGAGCATCACCTGCAACTGGGGCAACTGAGGATCGTCCGAGATTGTCCGCCAGGGCTTGAACCATTCCTTCCCGGCGGTAAGTGTCCCGATCCGGGCCTCGACCCCATCCGAGACGATGAGTGCTGCGTTGAAGGTGAACAGCGAGGGGATTTCAACCTTGTAGGTCTGGAACTGTTGCCAGGCAGTCCAGATGGTGGTTTCTTCATCAGCCGGGTTCTTGAGTTCGATCATCCCGAGGGGCAGGCCGTTGACGAACAGCACTATGTCGGGGCGGCGCTCACGCTTGTTCTCGACAACGGTGAACTGGTTGACCGCCAGCCAATCGTTATTGATGGGATCGTCGAAGTCGATTACCCTCACTTGTGCGCCCCGAATCTCGCCGTCAGCGGTGGGGTATTCGACTGTTACACCATCTACCGTCATCCGGTGGAAGGCACGATTGCGGGCCTCGAGGGTCGAGCCTTCCGGGTGGGTCAGCTTGCGGTAGGCGTCGTCCAAGGCTGCGGTGGGCAGATTGGGGTTGAGTCTGACCAGTGAATCACGCAGGCGTTGTGCCAGCACGACTTCGCCGTAATCGGTGCGCTCTGCATCCGGTGTGTCGGGAGCGATGTCGGGACCGTGAGCGACCTGCCAGCCGAGGTCTCCAAGCCAGGTGAGGGCAGCGTCTTCGACGTCGGATTCGGCAATACCGATCAAACTTCACCCTCAATGATCGACCAAACGTAATGGTAGCTCGCACCGCGATCACCCAAAGCAGCTTTCCACGTGTCGGCACCTGCACTGCGAACTTTGGCTCGCACTTCGTTCAGTGGTTCGGCTGCGCCTACCCCAAGCTGTTGTGCTAGCGGTACGGCAGCTGTACGAGGCACGCCTAGGAGTCGTAGGGCCACTGCTTCGTCGGAATTCACGCCATAATAGACCCGAGCCGGTAGATTCCGGAGTGTCCGCTGCTCGTCCTCTGGCAGGGAATCGATCGAGTCTCCGATTGTCAGTGACTGGAGTGCAGCCAACCCCCAAGATGCAGTCTGTGTCAGCCGTCCGAACACGCTTCGACAGCACTTAGTCATTGCCGAGACTGCGTCAATTTCGCCAGACCCATCATCCCCGTCCGCAAAGTATTCGACAGCCATCTCAGATAGGGGGCGCCCTTGAACCCAGTCGCAGATAATCCGCGCAAGGGTATCCCCGTCCGGTTGAGGTCCTCCAGTGACATCCTGAGTTCGGGAACCTCAAGGAGTACACCAACCATCCGTTGGAGGTCGTTGCGTCGCTGCCGAAAGAGGTCAGGTGACCAGACTTCGTCAGTCAATTTTTCTCTGTATAGACGATCCAGTGTATTGCTGACCGACTCCCAAGAAAATCCCGTCGCATCAACAAGCTTCAGCGGCTTGCCCTTGATGCGCTCCGCGTATTGATGTACGCCACTTATCAATGTGTCTGCCCAGCCCGTATGACTCTTGCGCAAGGCCTGGAATCCGAGGGTTCCTCGAAGGACTTGCTCTACTTGCGCGACAAATCTTTCATGATCGTCGACCTGCCTATAAGTGTGCGCGAGATACTGTAAGAACGCTGACCACTCGGGTCGCCAAGCTAGCTTCTCTAGGTGAAGCAGGTCACCTTCCCTGTACACCTCCTGGATCATGTCAATTAGTGTGGAATTGAGTTCGCCAACAGATTTCCCTATATACTCGCGAAGCTTCTCGACCCTAGCATCGTCATGTCCTGCCAACGCAATGATGCCAAGGTCACCCTGATCTATGCGGCCCGCTCGACCCGCAATATTCCAGAAGTCCTCGGGGGGCATGTCTTTCCCGTAAGGGTATTGATGACTGGCAAAAATTACTCCCGATACAGGAAAATTTACACCCTGGGCGATTGTCGTAGTCGCAATGAGCACTCGTATCTTGTCCTTCTCGGTCAACCACTCAACGATCGCCCGGGTGTCTTCCGAAAGCCCAGAGTGGTGTACGCCTATGCCGTAATCCAGTAGTGATATCAAAGGGAAATCTGGTCCCATCTCATCCCTTAGGAAGTTCTGTACATGACTGATGTCACTCAAGCCCTCGTCCCCAACTCCCAGGCGATTCTCGTCTACTTTGAGAGCCTCGGCCACGCCCCAACTATTCCGTGGCTTGTCGACGAGAACGATCACCGCACCGCGCCGCTGAAGAACCTGCGCCGTCGCTGCCGCGAGCTTGCCAGGCGATTTGGATACCGTTGACCATAACAATCCTAATGGGCGCTGGTTTCCAATCTCTAGTGCCTCTGGGATTTCGATCGTCTCCCGAGTTGTGTGCTGGGTTAGGAGCTTTACCTTGAAGTCACCACGAAGCATTCCTTGCTGTGGCCGCGCGATGGCGATCGCTCGGTCATTCGGAACCCAGTCCACCCCAAGTTCAATGCTCATGCTGCCTTCGGGCTCCAACCATTGTGCAACCTCCGCAGCGTTGGGAACGAACGGTGTAAGCAGCAGGAACTGTGCGAACTGACACTCACGATTGATGGTGGCAAGCAGAAGTTCCAGTCTCAGGCCACGCACAGCAGAAGCAAGCCCATGCGCTTCGTCCACAACGACGAGGGTCAGTGGCCTTCCTATCTTTTGCTCCCAACCACCTCGCAGCATGAGATCGAGCTTTTCGGGGGTCGTGACGAGAATGCGGAACTGCTGGTCAGCGTCCTTCTCGGACAGCATGCTAGCTTCGAGACCATCTATCTCCAGGGCAGGACTCACTTTCTCAACGACACAGCCGATTTCAGAGAAGTCCCGCCGCAGGCGAAGAGTCAACTGGTTAACGAGAGCGCGCGTTGGCGCAAGATACGCAACCCAGCCATGCTCATGTTCGAACTGGTTTAGTGCCTGGAGAATCCTGAACTGTGCAATTAACGTTTTGCCGCTCGAAGTCGGAAGACTTACAACGACGGAACGATAGCCTGATCCAAGCAATCCCTTCTCACGAAGGGTGCGCCGCTGCGGAGGCAGCATATCGAAAATCGGTTGCTGGCGCTCGCGTGAGATCATCGACTTGACGAATTCCGTGACGCGGCTATTCACAGCCCGCGTGACTGTCCAGATGCTGTTGTCGACGAGTGTCCGAGCAGTTCGGGCAAGCAGGCGGGCGAGCGTCTCACGCTCCATGAGTTGCCCTCGATCCGCTGCAGCGATAGCGCGATCAAACTGTGCCTCGAGCTGCTCCCGGATATCGTAGTGTCCGTCGATCGACCCCTGGGATTGGTACACACCGATAATCTCGGCGGCCTTCACCAAGTGGTAAGCCGAAACGAGCTCCCAAGCTGGCTTCGCATCTCCTTGTTCTTCAGCCTTGCTCAGGAATTGTGGTTCGAGATTGCTCTGTTCCGAGCGAATGCTGGCGACTCGCTCCTGAACTGCATCCAAGTCAGCCCAGCCATTCTTACGGAGAAGGCGCAGCCATATATCCAAGATGGTCGCCCAGACACGAACTCCCCAATCGGACGCACTAGTTGGTAGGGGAGGAATTTCCTCTTCGAGTAGAATCCGTTTGACATCCGCACCCCGGTCTCCCAGGATACCGAGGCATCCGAGTCGTACAAGTTCTGCAGCCGCTTCCATAGGTTTATCCGGCCGTGGCAGCACGCGCGCCACCTGAAAGACCTCGGCAGCAGCCGCACAAAGTTCTTTGGCATCTCCGTTGTCAAGTAGGTCTAGTACGCGTATCTCAAGACCATTGGCGACGAACCGAAGGTGCTCATCGCTAAGTTGTTTTGACTCACCGATACTTAGTGCGCTCTGGAGCCGCCGACGCCCCGCTTCGGTGGCGGCATTGCGAACCCGTTCCTCTCCTATAGAAGCAACAACCCAGGAATCGGTGGTCATGGCGCCACGCCCTGAACTAGAGCTGGCCAGTCGGAGATGGGGACGGGCAGATACCAAGCGATGAGCTCAGTGCGGATGGGATCCTGAAGCTGCTTTGACAGCGCTCTCCCCCGTGCTGTCAGGTCGCGCCCACTTGGCACAGTATCCCGAATCAATACCCCGACGAGAAGTAGCTCCTTCCCTTCCGACGCCAGGTAACGCTTGACAGCCTCCCGGTAGAGGTCGCAGTAAGGTTGGGACCTGCATCGCGCGTGAAGCCATCGTAGCAGCTCACATTGGATGTCGAGGCACGTAGCGCTCCGCTCAAGCTGCCACACCATACCACTCCCACCGCTCATCACGCCGGGGGGTGTTTTGGTATCACAAGAGGTCTTTACCTCGCCGAACAGAAGAACAACATCCTCTTTCTCACAGCAGAATCCAACTAGGTCAGCGCCCGGAAGGCTTGCCCGTGGTGTTCGACGGTCTCGTACGTTGTTCCAAGGCCAAAGAATCTGTCTATCTGAGTCGTCTCGAAGTGCGCATTCCGCGAGGGCTTCACCTACTTCCCAATCCTTCGGGCTAGTCGGAGCGGCGTTCAACACGCACTCAACAAACTCCGTTTCCATCCCAGTCGTTGCAAGACCGCGGAGCTCGGATACAAAGTGCGACTCAGCATCAGCGATGCGCGGACGTACAACTTCACGCATGTAACGCTTAAACCCACTCGTGTTATCTACGACACGCCCTTCCCAATTCACGGATTCTTCGTTTCCCGTGTACTGGATCCGAGAGTTGAGCGTTGCGACACTCGCCATCTTACGCCCTCACGAGCGAACGCCATCATGGGCGAAATGTGGCACGTCCTGCACCTGCAGTTCGCCAGAGACGAGCTTCGGCAGCAACGTGATCCGCAGAGAAGTAAGGGCACGAGATTCACGACGGCTTGCTATCGTCCGACGTAGAAATGCTCCTGTCATACTCTCGAACGATTCTGCAAGGGGCGTTGGTGGGAGGATGGTAGGGACGTCTAGAATCTCCTTCGCTCGCGCACGTTGATGGCTCTTGGAGGTCCCGGTGACCAGTGCCTGAATCTTCTTCCGGAATGCAAATGAGCGTGTTAGGCAATACACAAAGGCACGTCCGTACGGCGGCCGAGGGCGAAGGACCAGGAATTCGGTCGAGCACACCGCCCTATCACCCAACTCAACATCCACGAGCCAGACGCGCTCGATCTCTGGATTGAGCTTCGATAACAGAACAACGCCCGGCAGCACTTGGGATTTCTGACTCTTGATGCTTGCACCGCGCTCGATCTTGGGCTGTCGATCTTCATCGAAAGCGGGAATACTGAAGTGACGGAATGCGGCGTCGGGCGAAGCGAATGGGTTCTCCTTGTTGCGCAGTTGCTCGAAGATATCTCCAGCGCATCCGATCCTCCACCCCTCCGGTATCCCCCCCAACTCAGACTCCACCAATCGATCGGGGAAGAGCCCTGCCAGCTGCTTGGGCAGACCGGTATCACGACCTTCCAGCTTGGCTCGTACCGGTCCGAAGTCGACGAACCAGTCTTTGAAGATGGCTCTCGCTAGTTCCTCGAGGGTCTCGTTCAGCTGCCGGTTCAGTTCGATCTTGTCGTCGAGAGTGCCCAGGATCTGGGCGATGGTCTGTTGTTCGGGGAGGGGTGGGACTTGAACCGGGAGACTATAGAAATCCTCGCGCCTAGTCGACGGTATGGCCGAGCCACTATCCAGGCCGTTGATGTCTTGGGTCAGCAGTTGGTAGTAGGCCCAGCGGGTGTCAAGCTCTACCTTCGGCTTCAGATAGAAGGCGGTATCGATCACGAAGAAGGGTTCTGCCGAGTAGTGAACACCCCGGTAGGCGCCTTTACGTCCAATGACGACACTCGGGTATGAGCAGAGCGCTTCATCATGCCAGCCGATCGGGCCATTGGTGCCGAATACCCGAATCGGTCCAGTTCTGCTCTGATGACCTCGCAGGGCTCGTCCGTACTCGAGGGTTGCCAGATCACCCCAGCAGAGTTCCTGCCACTCACTCCCCATACCCGAGTTCTGCTGGTCGAGTGGTTTGCTATCAGCTGCTACCAGCACCAGATGCTCCCGTTCGATCTCGGAGTGGAAGCGCTCCGGCAGTCTTGCCCAATCGTGGGCCGCTACCAGGAAGGGGATAGCGGACTCTCGTAGTGCTTCACTGAAGCTAGCTAGACTGTCAGCGGAGATCTGCTGCAGCTCTGGTGAGCGCAGCACCAGGTCGAGGTCGCTACCGTCGTGGCTCTGACCATTCACCCGGCTACCGTAGGCCCAGACCTCTACGGTGGGGAGATGTTCCCGCAGCAGGAGCTCGAGGTGTTGGCGGTATTGGTGTGGCAGGTCTAGTTGTTTAGCCATCGGTGCTCTCTGCTCTGGTCTCAGCCAGTCCTTGCGCATTGATGTCGAATGGCTGCTCTACCTGGCCGGTGCTGGCGAACTGGGGGAGTTGACGGTGGTTGCCCCGCTCGTATCGGCCCCGGCTGGTGCAGTGGTTTGCGGTTCCAGACAGTTCCATAGTTCGCACACCATCACCCCCCATCTCTGTCTGGATAGGGGCGATATTCCACAAGCGCCGACCGGCCTACAATGTCGACAATGCGCGCCAGCAACTCGGTGCCTTCAGCATCCATCAACCGCAGATCTTCACCGGGGACGAAGTGGACCGGCTGCTGCTCTCCCTGGTTGATGGCAACATTGGAGGCGTAGAGATAGGTTCGGTCATGGGTATCGCGGATGGGGTTCAGCCTACCCTTGAGCCCCGGGAGGTGGCCGGTCGCCTCGGGGAAGATGATACTGCCGCCCTCCCGTAGGGCTTCAAGTTCCAGCGCAAGCGCCCCTCGGCTTGGCAACCACTCCCGTTCCAGCTTTGCAGCGTACCCGGGGGCGGAGGCGAACACCGTCATGGGGAGGTGAGTCGTGTGCAGATCGACGGTCGCCTCACCGTTTTCGTCCGTGGTCGAACGCTTCCAGGTCTTGTTCGGAAAAAGAGTCAACAGGTCGGCACCGAGCAAGGGCTGGCCAGCGGACCGCACGGTGATGACGACGCGGGCAGGGCTCTGCTCCTGCGCTGCCGCGGGGATGATGAGGCGGACCTCCGACTCATCGATCAGTCGGTACTCAGGCAGCTTCCCGCAGAGTTCCCGGGTTTCGCGCCGGATGATCGGAACGCCATCTCCGCGGCGCTCCATGAAGTAGTGCCGGTCCTCTGAGCCCCGGACTCCCCCTACCGGCATGCGTCCCAGCACCGAGGCCAATGCTTCGTTGCGAGTCGCTTGCCGCGTCGCCATGCTCTCCACCGTCAGGTTGTTCGGCAACGAGCCTGGAGACTGAATCTCCAGGCGGTCTGCGAACATCGACAGGCGAATTCTGCTGCCGCGTATCGAATAGTCGCGATGTGCTACGGCGTTGACCAGCGCCTCGAACAGCACCTTGTCGCTGTACTGAGGCAGGTCCACACGCGCCGGCTCCTTGCGCGCCGCGACCTGCATATTCCTGACGGCGAAGGCCACCGCATCGCTGATCTGCCTGTTCAGCGGGCCGGTGATTTCCTGCGCATCGATCTGGCCCGAGGTGCGGTCTCTTCCTCGGTAACGGGTCGCCGTGATGCAGGCGTTGGGGAGCCATCGCTCGGGATTTCGGGTGCACAATAGCACGCCTGCTACTGTGGCGCGCTGCATCCCGGCCTCGTCGGTGGTCAGGAGCGCCAGCTTCTCGAGTGCCAACTCGGGGTCCGCTGCCCCCTCGGCGCTCAACAGGGGTTTCCAAAGCGATTCATCCAGAGCTTTGAAGCCGGTGCCCGGGACGGCTTGCTCATCGAACGACAGGAAACGCGCCTGTCCCCACTGTTGCGCCAGGCGCAGCCGCTCATCACTCGTCATCCTTCGTTTTGAGCCGCCTACCCGAACATAGCTCCCGCCGGGGCTGCCATGCTGTGCATCGCCCTCCGGGACATCGACTAGAAGTAACCGCCTGCCATCCGGGAGTTGCTTGTGATAGGTGCGGATGCGAACGGACGGCCTGATGGAGTCGGAACTCACCTCAACCAGCAAAGCGTCCAACTCGACAAGCTGCTCGCGCGACATTCCCCGCACCTCACCTGCGTCGGTGACGCTGCAGAGCAGCACGCCGCCGTTCGCATTGGCGAACGCCGCGATCTCATCCGCCAAATCTTCGCGGCTCGGTCCCCTAGGTCGGCTCCCGGCAAACTCGATCTGCTTGAACTCCCAGCGGCTGTCTTCCCCCAATTGCAGTTGGAGCGCGATAGCTTCGTCGCTGTAACTCATCGTCGGCCTCCGACCCTCAAGACGCTCAGGTTGTCGGCGGTCGCCGCATCTCTTGCTGCTCCTGCCGACAAGCCGCGTCAGCTTCCCCTCGAGCGGCTCGTCATCCTCTGCCTCTCTCTATTCATCTTCGTGCCGCGAGTCTCCCTTGACTGGTTGGAGGTCATGTTGCCGGCCACAGGGGGACGAAATTATGTACCGGGCAGTGTACACCTCACAGCTGTCGGGGGACCCTCACCGACCGGCGGTGGCAAGGCTGTGCCTGAGGTCGTGAAGTTACACGGCTGGTGCACCCGGGAGGGTTGCAGGTCGGTCACGCGCCCGGAACAAGGAGGCGTGCCTGGAAAGTGGCCTCTGGGAGGCGGGCTCTGGCCCATGGGTACCTCAGAACGCCACTTCACTCGGAGTGGGGAGCCGCGCGACTGCTCAGGACCCTTCGGGACCGGGCAGATCCTTGGGGTGGTTGATGTTCTGCAAGACCTCCTCCGAGGGGATCTGCTGCGCGGGGACGAGACAGGTCTCGAGGCTGTCGATCAGGCTGTGGAGGGCGTACTTGCCGCTTTGCAGTCCCGACATGACGGTCGGCAATGCGCTCCTGTGATAGAGGGCCGCGAGCGGTTCGAGCCTGCTGTCCTCATGGCGCACGACCACCGCTTGCCAGCCATGTCGGTAGCCCCATAGGAGTCGCCAGAAGGCAGGGTTCAGGTTGGGCAGGTCGCAGGCGGCGACCGCCACCCAGGGGTGCTTGGCGTGGACGAGGGCACTATGCAGGCCCGCCAATGCGCCGCCGGTGGTGAGGAGGTCGGGCCGGGTCGGGACGCCCGCGAGCGGCCGGGGGCGGTTGGAGACGACGAAGCGCTCGCCGGCCTCGGTCAGGCTGTCGAGCACCCGCAGCAGCAGGGCGCGCCCCCGGTGGCGGGCAAGCGCTTTATCGCTGCCGAAGCGCTCCGAACGCCCTCCCGCCAGCACCGCGCCGCTGAACGGTTCGTTGTCGCTTCGGGTCACACTCCAATTCTATGGTCGCCGGGGGCATCGTGGGGTCGGCCGTGGCTCGGACGTCAGGGCGCGAGGGTGGGGCCGATCTGAATCGTGGTCGCAGGCCACCCCGCTCACCGGCAGCCGCCGGACACTCGAGACCCCCGGCGTCGGGGGGAGTGTATCGTTCAGAGATGCCTAGGCACTCGTGGGCCGGTCGGTTCCCGCCTGAAGTGGGGGGCGGATGAAGCGGTCGCGCCGCTGGTCGCGCTTCGGCGTACTGGCCCTGTGGGGCGCGGGCCTGGTCGCGTTCTGGCTCGTCACGCGCGCCCGCGAGGGGAGCGCCGGGGCACAACTCGAGGGCTGGCTCCAGGCGATCGCCACCCACCCCCTGGGCTGGCTCTGGCTGGTCGGCATCTACCTGCTCCGGCCGCTACTACTCTTGCCGATGACTATCCTTACGGTCTTCACCGGCTTCCTGTTCGACCTCGGCTGGGGCTTGGCCTACGCGCTGACCGCGACCTTGGCCTCGGCCTCACTAGCCTACCTGCTGGCGCGGTTTCTGCGGCTCAGAGGTTCCTCCCAGAGGGGCACAGCCCTCCTCGATAACCTGCGGTCGAGGGCGTTCGAGACGGTGCTCGTCGCCAGACTGGTGTCGGTGCCCGGTGACCTGGTGAACTACGCCTCCGGCGCTCTACGCATCTCCTTCCCGGCCTTCTTTATCGCGACCGCGATCGGCGGCCTGCCGGGGATGGTGGCCGGGGTACTTGCCGGCACCTCGATCGAGGGCGGCTTCCGCTTCGGTGGCCTCAGGCTAGACCCCTGGCTCTTCGGTGTCTCGGTCGCACTGCTACTGGGAAATCTGGTCGTTGCGCAGGTGCTCCGGAGACGCCTTAGGAGAGGGTGACTGGAGAGATAAAAAATAGTGCCCTTCAGGAAGAGCACCAATAAAACCCATTCTACCCTGATATGCACTATTCGTCAAGGGGTTCCACCCCGATCCCCTCGAATCGTCCCGAACCCGTGCAAACGAGGGCTGAATCGGCTCGGTTGCCGGGTCGAATCGCCCCCATAAGCCGCTCCTAAGACAGGTGTGCTGGCCAGCTAAGGCCCTGCGGCTGAGAACAGACGCAAGCTCACCACCTCAGAGGAAGCATGGGGCGAGCTGGTAGCGGACGTCCTCGCTCGCACTCGCACCGCCTCACCCCGGTAGGGGCGACCCAAAACCTTCGGAGAAACTTCGAAGGGCCTTAATGGGGCTCTGAGAGGATCGGTCTATACAGAAATCAAGGGGATCCCGGAGAAATAGGGGGTATGCTCTGATATGGCCGAGGAATCCGAGCACGTATTCGAATACACCTATAACGATGAAGAGTTCTCCGTGAGCGTATCCGGTGACTGCACCACGAAGGTGACATCCAAGGACGGCTCAATAACTATTTCCGCAGACAGGGGGCAAGGGGGATACAGGATCGTAGGCTTTGATGAGTATGGGATCTATCGTAGTCCAGAAGAGGCAATTGGAACCGCGTGTCAAATCATCTTGAGGAAGCGGTCCGCAGGAGATTGGTCCAATAAGACTGCCTCGGGATATTCAAGAACGCATTCTGCTTGACTGCGAAGCGCGACGCCCTCTGTTCGGTGTCGTCGAGGTCGATGAAAGCTTCTTCGGGGCGCGTCGGGTCAAAGGCCGACGCGGGCGCGGCTTCCGGTTCCTTGCCAACCCCGCTTACCGCGCCAGCGGTCGCCTTGGGCGGGACGTTGCCGCGGCCATCAAGCTTGTTGGCTCGGCCCCACTTCGTAAGGTGCAGTAATGGCGGACACCGTAGAAATCATAGTCGGTCCCGACCCGGCCGAACTAGCCGACCTGGTAGCCGATGTCGGTGGAACCATCGGGGAGGGCGAGTTTCAGCTCGATAACATCTCAGGATCAGCCCCAACGGTCTGGATCATCGAACGGTCGAGCCGGCTTGGCATGGCAGACCGGTTGGCGCTTCGCACAATGCGCGGCGGACCTCCGCTTTATAAGTTGTCAGATGGTCTTGGCCTCAAACGCAAGGCCGATTCGTTTTTCTATCTGTGGACTACTTCGGGAAGCTCGGTGGTGGTGCTCACCCCTGCCAGTTGATAGACTGAACTCCATTAAAGGCATCGCGGCTAGCCCTATCTGAATCGGCTCCCCCTGCAACCTTGCTTGTCTCCTGATTTGTCACAAGGTTCTCTTGCACCAGGGGGAGCGCAACGTTCATTTCCGATAATAGGGGTTATGGGGAATTGGGGGCCGAATAACGGCTCGTACGGAGGATAAGGCTTATGTCAGACAACGGACTAACCCCCGAGTGGATCAACCTTATTGGCACTGCCGCGGTTCCCCTTTTGGTCCTTGTGTTTTCAGGCATTGGGGGGATCGTTGGGTGGTTTGTCAAGAGTCGCTTCGAGACGTCTCAAAGAAGGGCTGAGCGGCTTGAGCAAGAGGTACGCGACTACCAACTTGAAATCTACAATGAGATTCCCAATCCATTCATCCTTTTGCTTGTCCCAGGAGCAACCTCAGAAGAGCTAACGAGAAGCGTCAGCGAAAATGCAGTCAGCAAGCTATTGATGGACAGCCTTCAAGTTGTCACTTTTTGCAAGTGATGAAGTTGTTAGGGCGTATAACAAGCTGATGCAGTTCTTCTACAAGTACGATCCAGCGGGGGCATCTGACAAAAAAGAAGCAGGTATTCAGGGGATGAAGGTCTTTGGTGGATTTTTGCTCGCAATACGCAAAAGCGTTGGCAATGAGACATCATCTCTGGGGGAATTGGAGATGCTGAAGTGGTTGATTAAGGACCTTGAGTGGCATGCGACTTCTAACCCCTGAACCACCGTCGCTTGGAGGTCTGCTGCTCGCTTGCACTCGGTAGGACTGTACGACCCGACATGGGATTACGACTCGCCGTACCTTTACGTCAATGTTTACGTGTTTGGTAATTGATCGCTTCATGTGCGGTTGGAGTACAAGAAACTGTTGTAATGATCCGGTCACTCGCCTGCGCCATTCGGCAACCACGTGGAGCAGCCAAACATACATCACCCATGACGGCACTGCTAGGTTCATCCTAGCGGCGATAAACCGAGAATTGGGTCACCTCCTCTCCCTCCATCATCTCCCGGTGAACCAAGAGGCCTGCTAGGAGGGTAAAACCTTCACGGGACACGTCCTGTATATAGTCTTTATGGGGAATAGGGGCCGATTTTCCTACTCGAAACGCCCCTCGTTTAGTCTCCAGTAGGCGTCTGTGCCTCTGATGCCTCAGAGCCAGAGTGGCTCGCTCAAAGGCCGTCGCGGCGCTCTCAGAGCCTCGCTTTATCTCGGCTCACCTGAAGCGGGCCTCGTTCAGTCGCCAGTACACGTCTTTCCCTCTGAGGTCGCCGCGCGGCTTCGCATAATCCCACGGTGTGTTTCCGTCCTCGTCGCGAATGGCCCCGAACGCCCCGGCATCTAATAGGGCCTCTATCACAACGGCGCTGCCGCCGCTTGCGGCCCAATGAAGGGGGGTGGTCCCATCGGCGGCCCTAGCATCTACCCTCGCCCCGGCTTCGAGCAGGACCCTGACCACGGCGAGGCTGTTGCTCAAGGCCGCAAGATGTAGAGGCGTGACGCCCGCTGGGGTGGTCATTCTCGCCCCGGCTTCAAGCAAAGCTGTGATGATACTCGGGTCGGAATTGGATTGGGCTGCCAGATGCAGGGGGGTGTAACCTTCCTCGTCCTGAGCCTGCAGCTCCGCTCCGGCGTCCACCAGCGCCCGGATAATGGCAGGGTCTCTGCTGCGCTGGGCTGCTAGGTGTAGAGCAGTGCGGCCGGTGATCTCTCGGGCCTCGGGTCTGGCCCCGGCCTCAACTAGCGCCCGGATAATGGCAGGGTCGGAACCGTACGCCGCCGCTGCTGAGTGTAGGGGGGTCCACCCGGCCCTGTTTCGTATCTCGGGGTCTGCTCCGGCAGCAAGGCAGGCTTGCACCTTCGCAAGCGTGGCCTCGGTGAAAAACCTTGGGGTGTCCCACAATGCGCTGTTTGGTCCCACACAGTCCTGCTCCTGGGCGAGTGCTTGCCCCGCCAGCAACCCCACAACCACTAGCACCAGTAGGCATCCGGTGTGACGTGTCAGCACGCCGACGTGGCGGAGGCGGTTGAGCATGACGCTGCTGTCACGGTCGGGGCTTCTCGCGTGGTCATCCAGGGCCAGGATGTCGGTCATGAGTCGATGCTACACCCTAAACGAGCGGCCCGTTGGAAGGCTAGGAATCACAGTACAGCTACTTGACAGGAGCGCGTATAGGAACTGTGCTATAAGTGAAGTGATCCCCTGAAGCCTGATCGAGGAAAATCCCCAGGTCTTCCTTGGCCACGGAGGTGGTCATGGCACTCCTGTTCGCCCAGTCTGAGAGCGGCCCTACTTCGCACGCCTGCTCCTAGGGTTCCCAGACCTCGCCCTCGGGCGGCGGACCGAGATGGGTCGGATCCGTTGCCGTCGCCACCGGGCAGTAACTCGCCGCAATGTATGCCCCCTGACACCCTCCCAGTACCCGAATCTGATATGAGTACGCTCATATCTGTTGACAATAAACTTGAATCGTTGATATACTTGGAGTCGGTGAGAACTCTTCGCCTCGTCGCAGTCAGATTTCCTGACGGGGCGTGTTCTGTCCAACCCGAGCAGGTAAAGGAGTCTAACGAATGGCAAAGGCAATAGGAATCGATCTGGGCACCACCAACAGTGTCATCGCCGTGATGGAGGGGGGCGAGCCCGAGGTCCTGGTCAACAGCGAGGGTACTCGCACCACCCCCTCCGTAGTGGCCTTTAAAGAGGAGCAGCGCTTGGTCGGCCAGGTCGCTAAGCGCCAGGCGGTCCTTAATCCGTCAGGGACCCTGTTCGAGGTCAAACGCTTCATCGGTCGCACCTGGAGCGAGGTCCAGGGGGAGGCCGAGCGGGCCCCCTATGAGGTCGTCAGGGGCGACGACGACGGCGTCCGGTTCGTCGTGGGGGGTGACCAGTACACCCCCGAGGAGATCTCCGCCATGGTGCTCCGCAAGATGGTGGATGATGCCAGCGCCACCCTGGGTGAGACGCTCACCAAGGCCGTGGTCACCGTGCCGGCCTACTTCAACAACTCGCAGCGCGAAGCCACCCAGAACGCCGGTAAGATCGCCGGCCTCGAGGTGCTGCGCATCGTGAACGAGCCCACTGCGGCGGCCCTCGCCTACGGGCTCGACAAGAAGGGCAATGAGACCGTCCTGGTGTTCGACTTAGGCGGCGGCACCTTCGATGTCTCTGTCCTCGAGGTAGGCGACGGCGTCTTCGAAGTGCGTTCGACCTCGGGCGACACCCACCTGGGCGGTTCGGACTTCGACTACGCCGTGGTCAACTGGCTGGCCGACGATTTCCAGAAGGAGTACAACGTCGACCTGCGCAAGGATAAGCAGGCCCTCCAGCGTCTCATTGAGGCCGCTGAAAAGGCTAAGATCGAGCTCTCCGGCCTCCCCGAGACCACCATCAGCCTCCCCTTTATCGCCATGGACCCCGGCTCCAACGCCCCGCTGTACCTGGAGAAGAAGCTCACCCGCAGCACCTTCGAGGAGTTGATCGCGCCCCTGCTGAACCGGGTCCGCGAGCCGGTTGAGACGGCGCTCCGGGATGCCAAGCTCTCTCGCGGCGATGTCGACGAGGTGATCCTGGTGGGCGGCTCGACCCGGGTACCGGCGGTCAAGAAGCTCGTCACCGAGATGCTCGGCAAGGAGCCGAACCAGACGGTCAACCCTGACGAGGTCGTGGCGCTTGGTGCCGCTATCCAGGCGGGGGTACTTACCGGCGATGTCGACGACATCGTGCTCCTCGACGTGACGCCGCTCAGCCTGGGCGTCGAGACCAAGGGGGCCGTGTTCACCCGCCTCATCGATCGCAACACCACCGTTCCCGTGCGCAAGAGCCAGACCTTCACCACCGCCGAGCACAACCAGACCGGCGTCGAGGTGCACGTCCTCCAGGGGGAGCGGGACATGGCCCTCCACAACAAGTCGCTGGGGCGCTTCAAGCTCGAAGGTATTCCGCCGATGCCGGCTAGCATGCCGCAGATCGAGATCACCTACGACATCGACGCCAATGGGATCCTCAGCGTCACCGCCAAGGAGAACTCGACCAGTAAGGAGGCCTCGATCACCATCCAGAACACGACCACCCTCTCTGAGGACGAGGTCGACCGGATGGTGAAGGAGGCCGAGGCCAATGCCGAGGGTGATCGCGAGGCCCGCGAACTGGCCGAGGCCCGCAACCAGCTCGATGCCCTGCGTCTGCAGGCGCAGCGTGCTCTCGAGGAGAGCGAAGGCGTGCCCGAGGATCAACAGACACCGGTTCGGGAGGCGATCGAGACAGCCGAGAAGGCCATCAACGACCCGAATGTCACCAAGGACCGCTACGAGACCCTGTCCCAGGAGTTGGCGCAAGCCCTGCAGACCTTCCAGCAGGCCGTCGCGGCCGCAAGTGCCGCCAGCGAAGCGGACGGAGCGGAAGCCCCGGAGGGAGCCGACTCGGATGTTGACGATGAAGAGGTCATCGACGCCGATTTCAAACCGGCCGGCTAGGGCCGTTCACCGAGACCCTGTGCGGGGTGGAGGGGATCTGCTCCGCACCTGCGGAGTGCTATGAGCGATAGAGAGAGCGACGACACCCGGGTGGTGGAGCAGGCTGCGGCGGAGGCCGCCGAACAGCAGGCCCCCTCTGATGCCGACACAGGTGAGCTCGAGATCCTGCGCTCCGAGCTCGCCACCCTGCAGGTTGCACTCGAGGCGGCCGGGGACGAACTGGTAGAGCTGAAGGACCGTTACCTGCGGGCCAGGGCCGACCTCGAGAACTACCGTCGGCGCGCTCTTCAGGATGTCGAACGTGCCCGGGAGGCGGGCCTCGACAGCGCCATCCTGCCGGTTCTGACCGTATTCGATGATCTCGGCCGCGCGCTCGCGGTGGCCGATGAAGGGGATCCTGGAAAGGTCCTGCCGGGCGTCCGGTCGGTGTTGACGGCCCTGGAGCGGAACCTCGACACCCTGGGGATCCAGAGGCTGGGGGAGGTCGGAGATCCCTTCGACCCCGACCTGCACGAGGCTCTGACCGCCGTTCCGACCGACGAGGAGGAGCGGAAGGGGACCATTGCCGAGGTCTTCCAGGCTGGGTTCAAGCGTGGCGACCGGCTGGTGCGGCCGGCACGGGTCCTGGTCTTCCAGGAGCAGTAAGGGAGGGGGTGCTCTGAGGTTGAGCGCCTACAAGGACTACTACCAGCTCCTCGGCGTGCCAAAGACGGCGGGAGCGGATGAGATCAAGTCCGCCTTCCGCAAGCTCGCTGCCAAGCACCACCCTGACCGGAACCCCGACGACACCGGTGCCGAGGAACGCTTCAAGGAGATCAACGAAGCCTACACGGTGCTCGCCGATCCCGAGAAGCGGGCCTTCTACGACCAGTACGGTACCGCCGCTGGTCACCCCCCCTTCGCCTCGGGCGGTACCAGAACCTATAGGGTTAACTCTGAGGACTTCGCTGGCTTCTCCGACTTCTTTCAGGGCCTCTTCGGCACCCCCTTTGGGGGCGGTGGCGACCCGTTATTCCGCAGTGTGCCGGCTCAGCGGGGGGCCCGGGCCGACCTGGCTGTCGACATCTTCACCGCCTACCATGGTGGCCAGACCACCATCACCGTCGGCGGCGACCGCATCGACGTGCGACTCCCCAAGGGTGTCCGAAGTGGCACCAGGCTGAGACTGCGCGGTCAGGCGCCGGGGGGGCGCGACCTCATCCTCAAGCTCTCGATCAAGGGGCACCCGACCTTCGCCCTCGACGGCGACAATGTTCGGGTGAAGGTCGCGGTCCCCGATTTCACCGCCGTGCTCGGTGGGAGCGTACGGGTCCCCACCCTGGACGGCGATGTCGAGATGTCGCTGCCGAAAGGCACCCAGACGGGCCGGGTACTCAGGCTGCGGGGCAAGGGCTGGCCCCGGAGGGGTGGCGGCCGCGGTGACGAGCTTGCTGAGGTGCGTGTGGTCGTACCCGAGACGCCGAGTTGCGATCAACTCGAACTGTACCGCCGACTCGCCGAGGTGACCGAGAGCAAGGGGGAGACCCAGGCCGTGGCCTGAGCTTCCTGGCGCCCTGGAGAGCCCGGCAGGGTTGGTCCGGGCGACGGTTCACTCCGGGGTGGTAGGGTGCAGCATGTCATGCAGCCCGAAAGTCCCTCTGCCACACCTCTTGGTGCTCATCCCCCTCGCTTTCGTCGCCGTAACCCTGGCTCAGGAGGAGGATCCGGTAGTGCTGCGCCTCGGCGAGCGGGTCGAGACGCTCTCCGAATTCGATCGGCGCTTCGAGATCGCCATCCGCGGCGTCGCCGCCAGCCAGGGCAGGCCGGTGGACGATGAGATCCGTGCCCAGCTTGCCCGGTTCCGGCCGACCTTCCTCGAGCAGCGCGTGACCGATATGGTGCTGCTCCAGGTGGCCGAGGATCGGGGGATTCCCTTTCCTGAGGAGTTTGTGCAGCGGCGCGTCGATGAGATCAGAGGGGGCCTGCAATCCGATGAGGATTTCCTGGAACTGCTCGCCGCCGCGGGCTTCGGCGATGAGGCGTATCTGCGGAGGCTGATCGGCGAGCTCGAGCAGATCCAGCAGCTGATCACCACCCTCACCGATGAGATCGAGGTCTCCGCTGAGCAGCTCCTAAGTAGCTACAATACCGACCTTGATCGTTTTACGACCCCCGAGCAGGTCTGCGCTCGCCATATCCTCCAGGACACCGTCGAGGAGGCGCAGGACACGCTGATCGACCTCGAGGCCGGCGCCGACTTCGAGACGCTGGCCATAGACCGCAGCACCGGCCCGAGCGGTCCCCGGGGCGGTGACCTGGGCTGCTTCACCCGTGATCGGATGGTTCCCCCCTTCGAGGAAGCCGCCTTCGCAGCGGAGGTGGGGACCCCTGTGGGGCCGGTAGAGACCCGGTTCGGGTTTCACACCATCCTGGTCTACCGGCGCGAGGGTGGAGAGGTGATGCCCTTCGAAGCGGTGCGCGACCAACTCGAGCAGGAGGTGCTCCAGGAGAGGGTTGACGAGGTTGTCCGCACGCTCGTAAGTGAATCCGGTATCGAATCCTACCCCGAGGTAGTGTTGCCGCCCTCCGAGTAGGTGATGGTGGAGGCGGCGCCGGTGGTGTCGAAGACAGGGATAGCGAGTAGGGGTTTCAACCAGAACTGACAGGCCGCAGCCTGGGGCGAGGAGGGTGCTGGGGAGGAGGTCCTGCTCGGTAGCGGACTCGTGACCGGGGGTGGTCAGGGGGCCAGCCGTTCCAGCCGCCAGTTGTTGCCCTCCAGCCGGTAGCGGATGCGGTCGTGGAGGCGGCTCGGGCGACCCTGCCAGAATTCGAAGCTATCGGGCTTCAGACGGAACCCGCCCCAGTGATCGGGCAAGGGGATCTCCCCCTCAGGGTAGCGGTCGGCCAACTCGCGCCACCGCTCCTCAAGCTCCGCGCGGTTCGCGAGGACGCGACTCTGCGGCGACGCCAGCGCTCCTAATTGGCTCCCGCGGGGCCGGGTTGCGAAATAGGCCGCCGACACCTCCCGGGAGATCTTCTCGACAACCCCCTCGATGCGGACCTGCCGCTCGAGTCGGTCCCAATAGAATAGCAGGGCCGCCTGCGGGTTCTTCGCGAGGTCGGAGGCCTTGCGACTACCGTAGTTGCTGTAGAACACGAAGCCCTCCTCGTCGAACCCCTTAAGGAGGACCATCCGCGCCGCCACCCGCCCGCCGATGGCGGCGGTGGCTAGCGTCATGGCGGTGGGTTCGACCAGGTCGGCCTCGAGGGCCCGATCGAACCAGATCCTGAACTGGGTGAAGGGATCCGGGTCGAGGTCGGCTTCGTCGAGGCCCCCGCCGGCGGGGGTCCTGCGGGTGCTCGAGAGATCCATAGGTCAAGTCTACGCGGTGGAGGCGGAGCGGTCGAGATCCCGCTGCCGGGCCTGCTCCAGATGCCCGGCCTCCGAGGGCGACATTCGGGGATCTGGGGTTCGATCCCCGTGTGGGCGATCCCCTCCGGATGGCCGCTGCGGGTTCCGTGGGCCTGGCCGCAATTCCGACAACCTGGCGCGACTGCAGGCAAGGTCATCTGAGGCCGGTCAGAGGATCCTCACTCTCCCTGTGAACCTCACGGCATCTGGAGCGCGGGATGCCCCCTGCTCCCGTGCGCCTGAAGGTGTACAACCTCGTCTGTGGCGAAAACGCCTGGCGGATCGCCGGATCCCTCCTGCGGTTCGCAACCTCGTCGAGCGACCGGATGGTACCCGTAGGGACTCGGCGAAGCGTGGTCCGGCCCGAGATAGGTCGCCCTCCGGTACGGGCTCCGCTGGGCGTGCGGTTTGGATCTCCTGGGCCGGCCGTGCTCCGAGTGCTACTCTGCGTTGTGGACCTGAGAACCAATAGGCTGGCCCGTGAGACCAGTCCGTATCTGCTGCAGCACCGACACAATCCGGTCGACTGGTACCCGTGGGGTTCCGAGGCCTTCGACCGCGCCAGGGTCGAGGACCGACCGATCCTGCTATCGGTAGGGTATTCGTCGTGTCACTGGTGTCACGTTATGGCGCACGAGTCGTTCGAGGATGAGGCCACCGCCGAACTGATGAACCGCCACTTCGTCAATGTGAAGGTGGACCGGGAGGAACGGCCGGACGTGGACGCTGTCTACATGGGCGCCGTGCAGGCCATGACGGGGCATGGTGGGTGGCCCATGACGGTGGTGATGACCCCGGAGAGGAGGCCGTTCTTCGCCGGCACCTACTTTCCGGCGCAGGAGCGCTTCGGTCAGCCGGCCTTCACCCGGGTATTGTGGTCGATCGTCGATATCTGGGAGCGGCGTCGCGACGAGGTCGAACAGACCGCCGATCGCGTTACCGATCACCTGAACCGCCTGTTCGACCTTCCGACAGGGACGGCAAGGGCCGGCCGTGAAGGGCTTGGGTCCGCTCTCAAGGCGCTGCAGGGCCAGTTCGACCCCCGTTACGGCGGCTTCGGTGGGGCGCCAAAGTTCCCCCCCCATGCGGTGCTCCGCTTCCTCCTGCGCCAGCCCGGTAAGGGGGCGCGCGCTATGGCCTACCAGACCCTCACCCGCATGGCGCGTGGTGGCATCTTCGATCAACTCGGCGGCGGTTTCGCCCGCTACAGCGTCGACGGGCGCTGGCTGGTACCCCACTTCGAGAAGATGCTGTACGACAACGCCCAGTTGGTCGGTCGCTACGCTGAGGCTTTCCATCAGACCGGTGCCCCCCTCTACCGCCACACGGTGGAGGCGACCCTCGCCTGGGTCGAGCGGGAGATGACCTCCCCAGAGGGCGGCTTCTACAGCGCTCTCGACGCCGACAGCGAGGGGGTGGAGGGCAAGTTCTACACCTGGGATCTGCAGGAGATCGAACGGCTGCTGGCTGCCGACGCAGATCTTGTCGCCGCCTACTACGGCGTGACCGAGGCAGGCAACTTCGAGGGTCGCAACATCCTTGAGGTCCCGCACGAAGAGCGGGCGCTGGCCGACCGCTTCGGCCTCACGGTGGAGGCGCTGCAGGAGCGTCTGGAACGCGCCCGCTCCCTGCTCTTCGAGGCTAGGGAGGAGCGCGTTCGCCCCGACCTGGACGATAAGATCCTTACCGCCTGGAACGGACTGATGCTGGGTGGGTACGCCGAGGCTGGACGCCTGCTCGGCCGCGCCGACTACCTCGGCGCCGCCTCGCGCAACGCTTCGTTCCTGCGCCAGGAGCTCTACCGGGACGGCCGCCTGCTGCACAGCTACAAGGACGGAGAGGCAAAGATCGAAGGGTTGCTGGAGGATTACGCCTTCTTCGGGCTGGGTCTGCTCTCGCTCTACCGGGCTACCTTCGAAGCGGAATGGCTCGGCCTGGCGATCGATTTGGCCGCCGCTGTCGCCGAGCACTTCCGCGACCCCCGGGGGGGCTTCTTCAGCACTCCCACCGGCGGTGAGGAGCTTATCGCCCGCCCCAAAAACATCTTCGACGCCGCGACCCCCGCCGAGGGCGTGGCGGCCGCCGAACTACTCCTCCCGGTGGGGCGGCGGGCGGGGGTCTTCCCCCCCCCCAAAAACCCTTGTGCGCCCGCGCCCCCCCCGCGGGGGGGGGGGCGGCCGCCGAACTACTCCTCCGGGTGGGTCGGCTGACGGGGGAGGGATCGTACGAGGAGCTGGCGTCCGAGGCGGTCCGGCCGGCGCTCGAACCCATGCGGTCTCAGCCGAGGGGCTTCGGGACCACCCTCACAGTGGTGGAGACGCTGCTCAGCCCGCCTCGGGAGGTGGTGATCGTGGGCCGGCCCGGAGCTGAAGACACCCTGGCACTACTCGACGCGCTCCGTACCCACGATCTCTCCTACGCCGCCGAGGTGCTCTCCGAAGGGCCCGACGATCCGCTGGTTCGCAAGGTACCCTTCCTGAGAGGCAGGGGTGTCGTGGACGGCAGGGCGACAGCCTACGTGTGCGAGGGGGGGGCGTGCCGACTCCCGGTGACGACCGCGGCCGGGCTCGCGGAGCAACTCGGGGCGATTTTCGACCCCTGATGAGCCTCCCGGCCCCGTTGAGGTGGGAGAGGGACACCGACGAGGCGGATCCGCGGCTAAGGGCGAACGAGACTCGGACTTAGGGTGCACTCTGGCCACTCCTTGACGCGGCCGGGGCGCAGCAGGCTGGCGCTACAATGGCTCTGTGAGTTTCCACCTGCTGGTGGCCTCCCCGGGGTCGGGCAAGACCACACACCTGCTGGCGCGGGCGCGTGACCTCGCCGACCTGGGTCGCCGGGTCTGGTGGGTGGGCCTCCCGAACCAGCGGTCGTACCTCTACCGTCGAGCCACCGAGTCCGGGGCGTTGCTCGGTCTCGAGTTCCTCAGCGCTCAGCAGGTCTACTACCGACTGCTGACCTACGCACTGCGACTCAAGCCGCTTCTCGCCAGGACGGGCCAGCTGGCCTTGGTGGGGGAGGCGCTGGCGGAATTGCGCCGGGAGCCGCCCGGCCCCGGCGAGGCCCGCCTCTTCACTCGGGCGATCGCCGAGGCCAAGCGCTACGGGCTCACTCCGGCAGATCTCCCGGGCTCGGACCCGGAGAGCGAACGCCTGCGGCGGGTCTACCGGTGCTACGAGCGCATCAAGGGGGAGAGCTGGGACTACGACGACTTCCGTATCGAGGCGCTCAAGTTGGTGGGCTGTTTTACGGGTGGGATCGAGGCGGCGGCGGTGATGGTGGACGGCTTCCGCGAACTAGGTCCCCTCGACCTGAGGCTGTTTCGGGAGCTCGGTCGCCACGTCGAGGTCCACGTGGCGCTCCCCGAGCCGCCCCCCGGTGAGATACCGGACGAGACCTTGCCAGAGCGGGCGGGGGGGCGCGTCGAGTGCTACCGGGCCCCCAACCCGATCGCAGAAGCCAGGTGGGTGCTCGGTGCACTGAAGCGTGACCTGGCCTCGGGGGTGGACCCGCTCGAGCTGGCGGTGATCGCGCCCGAGGCGGAGGTCAAGGCCTTCGTGGCGCTCGCGGATGAGTACGGAGTGCCGCTCATGGACGAGACCCCGCGGACGCTGGCCGACACCCTGCCGGGCCGGCTCCTGCTCGACCTCCTCGAACTGCCTGACGCCCCCACCGCCTCGCGGCTGCTGGCCATCCCCGAGCTGACCCCCCTCACCCGTGCTGCCCTGGAGCGGGGGGTGGCCGGCTTCCGGGCCATCGAGGCACTGGCGGAGGAGCAGGGGCTCGGGGGGCTGTGGCGTAAGTGGCTGCGTCTCCTCGAGCCCGGCGGGGACGAGGTAGCGTGGGCTGCAGATCTTCTTGAGACCGGCCTGGCGGCGGTGCGCGAGGAGCTGTTCGAGCGCGACGACTACTACCCGCAGTTTAAGGAGCACGCCTTGCAGCGCGCTCAGGAGGCGGCCAGGGTCGCCCGGGGGGATCACTTCCGGGCCTGGTGGGCGACCCTCCTGCGGGAGACCGCCCTGTTCGACAAGCCCCGGGGCGGGGTGGCGCTGCTCACCGCGAAGCTGGCCAGCGGACGCCGCTTCCGGCGGGCCTACCTGATGGGGGCTGTTGAGGGGGCCTACACGGTCGGCGACCGGGAGGACTACTTCGTGCCCGAGGAGGGCCGGGCGCCGCTGGCGGGCGTGTTCGCTGCCCTGCGCCAACGTGGGCAGGGGGGGCTACTGCCCCGCCGGTTTCGGGGGCGCGACCGCGCTCTATTCTCAGAACTGAGGAGTCGCGCCGACGAGATCGTCATCACCTACCCTGAAGCCGACCAGGGTGGGCCGCTCCTCCCTGCTCCCCAACTCGCCGAGGGGGCGTGCAGCCTCCCCGATCTGCCCGCAGCCAGTCGGCTGGAGCTCGGCGGTGGGGCGGGCTTCCGCGCCTCCATCGAGCCTCTTGACCTCGGTGGGGTTGGGCTGGAACGGCTCAGGCACTATAGCAGCTGCGCCTTCAGGCATTGGGCCGAGGACGCCCTCGACTTAGACGGGGACAGGGCGTGGTGGCAGGAGCTGATCTCGGCAATGCAGCGCTTCTCGCGGCTCGACCTGGCACGGCTCGAGGAGTTGAGAGGCCGTTTTCCGGAGGCTGCCGACTGGCTGGCGGACTGGAGTGGGACGCTCTCCCAGTTGACCTTTGGTCTGCGGCTGCCCGAGGGGGGGGAAGGTCCCCGCGCCTACCTGCACGCAGTCGAGCGCCGCGGCGACCACGTCACTCTCTACCACCTCACGGCACCGGGCAGGGTGTGGAGTCCTGATCGGGCCGCAGAGCAGGTGAGGGGGCGCTGGACCGAGCTGTGGGCGGCGGGTTATCTGCTGGAGCGCTACGGGAGGCGCGTCGGGCGCGTGGACATCGTGGTGTGGCCCATTGCGGGCGATCCGATTCTCGCGTTTGGGGGCATCACCCACCGCCGGGGACTTATCTCTCGGCGTCGGAGTCAGGTGCAGGCGGCCGCCGAGCGTCTCAAACGGGGCGACGTGACCCCGAGCCCCGGCTATCACTGCCGGAGTTGCCAGGTGTTCGACCTGTGCCGGGTGGGCAAGCGGTGAGGGTGCGCGTCGCCTCCGCCGGCACCGGCAAGACCACAAGCTTGGTGCTCCGCTACCTCGAGTACATCGGCTCCGGCACCCCTCCGAGGAGGATCGCTGGCGTCACCTTCACCCGAGCCGGAGCCGACGAGTTACGGCTACGTGTGGGGGGGGCCATCCGCGAACTCCTGGCCTCCGGGACCTATCTGGACTACCGGCTTACCGAGGGAGGCCGACCCGCCTTCGAGGAGGCGCTGCTTGAGATCGACGGGTCGACGCTGACGACCATCCACGGATTCATGATCGCAGCCCTCCGGCTCTCGGCTCCGATCATGGGGCTCGACCCGGATTTCGGGGTCCTCGGCGAGTGGGAGGCGGCCGCCGCCTTCGACGAGGAGGTGCGGAGCTTGATCTACCTCGCCCAGGATCCCGGACATGCTCTCCACGACACCCTTGCGATCCTCGGAGGCTCTACCGAGAGCCTCCTCAGGCGACTCTTCGACCGGCGCTCTCTGTGCGAGCGTTTCGTGACCGACGAGCACCCTAGGAATCGGGCCCTGCTCGCGCTGTTCGAGGCCGTGTACAGGCGCTACGAGTCGAGGTTGGGGACGCAGATGTTGCCGCCAGGGGAGGTGGAGCGCCGGGCGCTGCTGCTGGCTCGCACCCAGAGGGCACTCGAGCGCGTCCTGGGCCGCTACCATGTCGCGTTGATCGATGAATTCCAGGATGTCAACCCTTTGCAGGGCACCTTCTTCGAGGCCCTCGAGCGGGGTGGGCTCGAGGTCGAGGTGGTAGGCGACCCCAAACAGTCGATCTACGGATTCCGTCACGCGGATGTCGAGGTGTTCCGGAGGGCCCTCAGGCGGGGAGAGCACCTCTCCCCGCTGGACCGGACTCATCGCCACTCCCGAGTGCTGGCGCGCTTCCTCAACCGTTTCACCGAGACGCTCGCCGCGAAGGGGCTCGGCTTCGGTCCCGATGAGGCTCCGGCCGTCGAGCTGGCCGGTCCTCGGGTCGGGGTGCGGGGACGGGTCGAACTGCACTGGGTGGTGGGAGAGTCGGGCATCGCCGAGTTGCGGGGAATGGAGGCGGCGCTGTTGGCTGAGCGACTCAAGGACCTTCACCACCGTCATGGTCACCCCTATACGGAGATGGCGGTGCTTGCCCGCTCCTACGCCGGTCTGCAGCAGGCCGAGTTGGCCCTCGAGCGAGCGGATATTCCCTATGTGCTCCTCCAGGGGCGCGGCTACTACGAACGAATCGAGATCCGCGACCTCGTCCACGCCCTTCGAGTGGGGGTCGAACCCGCCGGTCTGAGTCTGGGGTCTTGGCTGCGTAGCCCCTTCGGCCAACTCCCCTTAGCCGAAGTGGACATGGTCGTGCGCGCAGACGCCCCACTCGAGGTGCTGGCTGCCAGACACCCCGAGGTCGCCGCGCGGCTTGAGTCGATCTGCGAGGCGGTCCGGGGCCCGCCGCTGGCCGCCCTGAAAACCCTTATCCGCCAGCCCTTTATCCGGGGCAGGAGTTATGTCGGTCACCTGGGGCTGAGGGCGCGCGAAAATGTCGACGCACTACTCTTCGAGATTGCCCGGCGGCCGCCGGGCAATCTCGAGATCCTTCTTGAGTGGCTGGAACTCCGCTCCCGCCAGGCGGAAGCGGGGGATGTGCCCCAGTCCGGGGAGGGGGTCCAACTCCTGACCGTTCACAAGGCTAAGGGGCTCGAATGGCCTGTGGTGGCGATATTCGACTCCGGGCGCGGCCTCCCGTCGAACACCGAACCGCTGCTGATCCACCCCGAGAGCGGCGTCTTGACCTGCGCGGATACCCCCGGCTACCAGGCCTTAAGGGAGCTTAAGAGGTCCCGCGACGCCGCTGAGAGCCACCGCCTCCTCTATGTCGCTCTGAGCCGGGCCCGGGATGTTGTGCTGGTGACGGGCAGCGTTCGTGGGGACCGCCCGGTCGGCTGGGTCAGAGCCTTCGAGGAGATGGGACTCGGGCCTGGGGCTCGCCCCTACGACCGCGCGGAGTTCGTGCTCAAGACCCATGTCCTCCGACCTGCGGACCCCGAGGCGTTTTCCCCCGGGGCGAAGGGGGCTCGGACGCGGGGACGGGGGGCCGCCCCCTGGATCGACCGGTCATTTCGTCACAGCCGGCACCCTCCAGTCCAGAGCCCGTCAGGCCTCAAGGGGGAGGCGGCGCACGAGCCCCTGCCCCTCTCCGACCCCGACGAGGGGGAGAGGTTGCCCGGCCGTGCGGCCGCCGTGGGCACGCTGGTCCACTACGCTATAAGCCGAGACTGGAGTGCCGGTGACCCCGCTCACCTCGAGAACCTTCGTACCCAAGGGGTCATGTTCCCCTACGGGCCTGCAGAGCAGCAAGATGTCCTTAACGAGGTGCGGGGGTTGCTCACTAACTACGAGGGGCTTTTGGGGGACGGCCTCCCCCCGCTGTCTGTGCGCATCGAGGACTACTCGGAACTCCCTATGGCCCTTCCTATGGGCGACGTGGTGTGGCAGGGGGTCATCGACCGGCTCTACCGGACCGGCGACGGGTGGGTGCTCGAGGATTACAAGACCGACCTCGAACCCCTCCCGGAGCGCTATCATGTGCAGCTGGCCATCTACTTGGAGGCGGTCAAGGCTGTCCGGGACGTCACGCCACAGGTGCAGCTCGTGTTCCTGCGGGAGAGGCAGGTTGTTCGGGTGGGGGAGGATGATCTTCGGCGAGCCTTCGACGAGGTGATGAGGGAGGAGATGACCTCCCGGGGTTAGGTGGATGGCAGGTATGGGGCCAGCCACTCCTTGTCCCACTTCTCGGTGAAACGACATGATCGGAGGGTCCGGACCTGTGAGCAGGGCATCGTGCGGGTACGCGGCTGTTGTGCGGAGGGGGCCGCTCCTGCGATCTCGCTGCCCGCGACCCGAGGAATACGCAAAGCCAGGATCGTGTCTGGCACCTAGGTGATCTACTCGAGTGCCGGTTCTCACGACGGTCCCGCTGGAACCCGCTTGTTCGGTAGCCGGTCCGGCGGATGGTGGTCGAACACTTCCCAGCTCTGAGCTAGTCAGGCTGTGAAGGCTCAGGCGCTTCCGGTCCGGTGCCCGCCGGTTGGGGAACACGTTACAGTTGCCAACCTGGACCTGTGGTGTAGAGTTCATCGCCACGCTACCTAGCGGCGTCACTCCAGTTCGTTGGACAGAGTATCCCGCCCAGCTCATACTCCCCTGACATTGCCGGTACAACATTGAGATGGGTCGCAAACAGATGCGACTCATCGCCAGTGCCCTAGGCCTATATCCCTGCCGGAGCGTACCGGCTCCACCCCTCTGATTCCCGGCGGTCAGAACCGCCGGGGTGCTCTTTCTTATAGTCCTAGTCCATAAATCCTTCACCCTGGACTTGAGCTGTTGGTTTGGACCCTCGATCTGACTTTCGGGTTGAGGGACCAACGGGGTGGACGGATGCTATCGCAGGGGTGGCTCACCGCTACCTAGAGTGAGGGCGGGCGTATTCCAGGAGGTTTGGGTTGAGGTGCGCTCCAGGAGGTTCTTGCGAGGCTGTTCGAGTGGTACGGCTTTGATCGCCAAGGGGGTTCGAGTCCGGGCTGTTCTCGACCGGGGATGTCGATGCTGCGCCGTTCAGGACCGTCGTCTCCGTTCGAAGCCGCCCCCTTTTAAGCGTGGAATCGGGCTAGGCGGTTTGCATTCTGACCGGAATAGCTCTATGATGCCGACGTCCCGGAAAGGCAGAGCTTTTCTGTGGCGTGGGCGGTAGCGCCCAGCAAGCCTGGTCAGGCCCGCACGGGCGGGCAGTAAGGAAAGGTACATGGCAAGCGGCACGGTGAAATGGTTCAGCAACGAGAAAGGCTACGGCTTCATCGCTCGAGATGACGGGGGTGGAGATCTGTTTGTGCACTTCTCCGCGATCGAGGGGGATGGGTACCGCAGCCTCAGTGAGGGTGACGAGGTCACCTTTGATGTCGGTGAGGGGGCGAAGGGGCCACAGGCGCAGAACGTGGTGGTTGTCCGTTCGGCCGACCCCAGGGTCTGAGCGACACTATCTGTGAAATTGTGAAAGCAAGCCGAGCGCCCGGGCCCGGGCGCTCGGCTTGCTGGTAATTCTCTGACCGGGGAGCCCGGGACCCTGCGGCGGTATCGCTGAGGTATTAGGTAGCGTCGTGACGCGCGGCCTACCGAGATCTGAACCGGAAGTGCTACTGGCGAACCTATTCCGTGCTGAGGGATGGGGCTGGGTGCGTTTCTAATATGTCGGAGGTATTGGGTGCGACTCGGCATTATTCCCGAAACTCTGCTCGAACGCGTGGCGCTAGCCCTGGGGCGGGTTCCGTTGCCATTGGTGGACACTCAGTTCATGTTCTCGGTGGCACAGACCGTGATGGTTGCGGTCGAGCGGGGGGTATTCGAGGTACTTGCGGAGGGCCCCGCTCGTAGCGGGGAGGTGGCTGCGGCCTGTGAGACCGATCCGGTAGCTACTCGGAAGCTGCTCAATGCCTTGGTCGGGGTGCGCTACCTCGAGTTCGACGGGGACCGGTTTGCGCTGCCCCGTCGGCTTCGCAAGTGGTTGCTCTCCTCGGGGGAGGCGTCGCTCGTCGACAAGGTACGATTCGCGCGCGTCGAGTGGGGGTTGGTCGAACACTACGGTCGCTATCTCGATACCGGGCGCCCCCGGGAGATGCACCGCTCTCTCGATGCGCGCGAATGGAGTCTCTATCAGCGGGGGCTGCGCGACGTCGCTCGGCTCTCTGCTGACGAGGTGTCCCGTCGGACACCGGTTCCCCGTCGAGCCCGGCTGATGCTCGACATCGGTGGGGCGCACGGCCTCTTCTCCGTGGCGATCTGTCGGCGCCACCCCGGTCTCTACGCAGAGATCCTCGACCTCCCCGAGGCAGTTGCCGCCTCCGCCGAACTGCTGGCGGCGGAGGGTATGGCTGGGCGAGTCCGCCACCGAGTCGGCGATGTGTTCGAGACCGATCTGGGGGAGGAGCGCTTCGACTTGGTCTTCACGTCACAATTCAGCCACCACCTCAGCGACGAGCAGAATCGCGAGTTGGCCCGCCGGGTGGTGAGAGCCCTCCGGCTTGGCGGGGTGTACCTGATCCAGGACGGGGTTCGGCCCGAAAACCGATCCGAGTTGCGACGCGCGGGGGTCGGAGCGCTCCTTGACCTCTACTTCGGCGCGACCAGCGCTGCCGGCGTCTGGACCTTACGAGAGATGCATGCCTGGTTCACAGGTGCCGGTCTCCGACTGCGACCGGTGCGCTGGCTCCGGACCCTACCAGGGGTCGTCCAAGCGGCAGGGGTTAAGCGGTGACGAGTCCTCTGAGGCGACGATGGCGGGCCGGTGCAAACTGCGTGAGGTGGGATCTTCGGAGGCGCTTTTCGACGAACAGGCCTTGCACAAGGGTCGCCTTCGCCACCAAGCTACTCCCCGCTCCTGCTCACCAAGCCTCTCTGACTGCCCCGCTGGCTTTGGTCCGCCTCGACTCGAGTGATCCTCATCCCTTTGGACAGGGGTGAGGGGATGGTCTCGTCCTGAGGGCTCGGTGAGGCTGCGAGGGCTTCCAGACCTGCATTGTCTCGAGGCTGGCCAGCCCCCTGGCTTTCTCAGGGACTGCCCCGGGGGTGGCGGGGTGGTCTGGTCACCCGCACCTTCCGGCTCCGTTATCCCCGCTTCGGACATAGGACCTGGGGCCCTCCGCTGTACTGATCGGGAGTCCTGTGGCGGCTCTGAAGGTGTTCCCCGAGAACGAGGCCACTATGTTGCCGGTAGCTTCGGAGACCGAGAGTGCGCTACTTTGTGGACAGGGTCACGAAATCTGCGCTATTTTGTGGACCAAGGTTATGAAGCTCTCCTCTGCAGCCGCTCGGGATGGGGATTCTCAGTGCAGTGTGGGAGCCGAGCATCGGCTTGGACAGGCTGACCTGAAACACCTTTGTTCAACTGCTCAATTCCGAGGAGGTCTTCTCTATGAGAGAGGTCAAGGATCTTCGTCCGATCGATCCGATCGCGAGGCGCTGGAGCCCTAGGGCGTTCTCGGATCGCCCCGTTGAGCCGGAGAAGCTCCGCAGCATCTTCGAGGCGGCCAGATTGGCCCCGTCGTCGGCCAACGAACAGCCCTGGCGCTTTATCGTCGCGACCCGGGACGAGCCCGAGTCCCACCAAGCCCTCTACGCCTGCCTCAGGGAAGGCAATCAGGTTTGGGCCGGGGTTGCACCGGTGCTGATGCTCACTCTGGCCCGAGCCACCTACGCGAAGAGCGGCGGAGAGAACCGACATGCTTGGCACGATGTCGGTCTTGCCGTTGCTCTACTGTCGGTCCAAGCCACCGCGCTGGGTCTCTACCTTCATCAGATGGCCGGCATCCTTCCGGAGCGTGCCCGCCGGAGGTTCGATGTTCCCGAGCCGTTTGAGGTGGTAAGCGCCATAGCCCTCGGCTACCTCGGTGACGCCAGCGGGCTCCCTGAGGATCTCCAGGCCAGGGAGCAACGCTCCCGCTCCCGAAAATCCCTGAGCGAGATCGTGTTCGCCGGAAGGTTCGGGAAGCCAGCGGACCTGTAAGACTCGCGGGCCGGACTCCCTACCCTCCTCCCACGAGCGCTACAGCTTCGATCTCGATCCCGACATCCTTGGGGAGTCGTGCCACCTCGACCGCACTCCGGGCCGGAGGGGTGTCCTCGAAATACTCGCTGTAGACCTCGTTCATGGCTGCGAAGTCGTTCATGTCAGCCAGGAAGCAGGTGCACTTCACCACCCTATCCAGGCCGGTGCCGGCTGCCTTGAGAACGGCTGCTAAGTTGTTGAGCACCTGCCTCGTCTGGGCCTGGATGTCGCCCTCGTGGAGGGTGCCATCTGGGTGGAGGGGGATCTGGCCGGCGGTAAAGACGAACTGTCCCGCGCGGATGGCCTGCGAGTAGGGCCCCACCGCAGCCGGTGCGGCGTCGGTTCGGATCGCTTCTTTGGGCATGCACCTACTCTAACGCGGAACGCCGCCCAAGTGAGGGTGTGGCTCCGCGTCAGCGCCAAGTGGTGCTGAACAGGACGAACAGGAGGATCAGGTACAGGCTCCCTAAGAGCCAGCCCCGGTAGGGGTACCAGCTCTGCCGCCGAAGCTGGGACAGGAAACCCTGAACAGAGAAGTCCTCCTCGACCTTGCGGATGCTGCTCATAGTCTCGCCTAGATCGATAGTCTTTGGCTCTTGGTAGCTGTGGGGGAGTTGGTAGCGCTTGGCTCGCTCCAGGATCGACGAGACTTCGACCACCACGGCGGTGACGTTGTCGGGGCTGCCCCGGTTGTCGGCCTCTAAGACGAGCTTTCGAGCCGCCTCCTCCGGCGGATACTCGCTGACGATCTGTAGCATCGTAGTGTCGGAGAGGAGCATGCTCACCCCGTCGCTGCAGAGCAGCACCCTATCGCCGGACCTGATTTCGAAGTGGCGCAGGTCGAGCCGGATCTTTAGGGTTGAGCCGAGGGCGTTCGTGATGACGTTGCGCCACCGATGATGCCGAGCCTCATCCTCGGTCAGCATTCCCTGCCGGACCCTGTCGGCTACCCAGCTATGGTCGTGGGTCAGGAGAGTGATCTCTTCGTCCCGGATCAGATAGGCTCTCGAGTCGCCGACATGCCCGATCAGTCCCACCTGGTCGTCGACGAGCAGCGCGGTGAGAGTGGTGCCCATGCCACGATGCTCAGGGTGATCCATCGCATAGTTGTAGACCTCGTGATTGGCAATCTGCATCGCCCGTGCGATGGCTGCCGGCGGGTTGGCCCTGCTGCGCTGCAACTCACGGCGGAACGCCTCAACCGCCTTCTGGCTGGCGACCTCGCCGGTCTGATGCCCCCCCATCCCGTCGGCAACTAGGGCCAGATAGCCCTTGCTGGGGACCTCCCCGACGAAGAAGCTGTCCTGGTTCACCGAGCGGACCCGTCCGGCATCGCTGAATCCACCCGACAGGACGTGCGTTCCGGGGCGGGGGGTCGCGCTCTGAAGCCCCATGGAAGACTATTATATCTGAGCCCTTCAGGCGCCCCGAATGGGAAGCAGCTTACTCCGACTGCCCTATTCGGGGTCTGTTATGCTTCGCTCCATGAATGCTGCGGCAGACATCGCGTCGGCGGTGCGGAGTGGAGAGGGGTGCGCTCGGGAGATTGTGGCTCAGGCGTTGGATCGTGCCGAGGCGGTACAGAAGCGGACCAATGCCTTCATCACGCTGGCCCGTGCGGAGGCTCTTGTCCGCGCAGAGGTGATCGATGCCCGCCGGGAAGCCGGGGACCCGCTCGGTCCACTGGCTGGGGTCCCGGTGGTAGTCAAGGACAACATCTGCACTAAAGGGATCCGCTCCACAGCCGGATCGAGGAGCCTCGACACCTTCATCCCACCCTACACGGCGACCGTAGTGAAGCGCCTCGAGGCGGCCGATGCAGTGGTGATCGCCAAGTCCAATCTGGACGAGTTCGGAATGGGTGGTAGCAGCGAGAGTTCGCTTTTCGGTCCGGTGCGCAACCCGTGGGACCTGTCGAAGGTCCCGGGTGGCTCCTCCGGCGGTTCGGCGGTGGCGGTTGCGACCGGAGTGGTCCCCCTGGCGCTGGGCACCGACACGGGGGGATCGGTGCGCCAACCTGCGGGTTTCACAGGGGTGATCGGTTTCAAACCCACCTACGGCCGCCTCTCCCGATATGGGGTGATGGCCTTCGCCAGCTCGCTCGACCAGGTCGGGATCATGGGCCGGGGTGCTCGCGACCTCGCCCTCGCCCTGGACGCCATGGCCGGGCACGACCCTAGGGACGCTACCAGTTTGCAGGGGAATCCCCCACATTTTTTGGAGGCGGTCGATTCAGTTCGGGACCTCTCCGGTGTGCGCATTGGAGTGGTTTCGGAGCTTAGCGGAGAGGGCAACAGCCCGAGCGTGAGCGAGGCTTTGCACCGTACCCGCGAGGTCTTGGAGCGACTCGGGGCGAAGGTCAGCGACCTCTCTTTGCCTTATGTCCGCTACGGTGTCCCGAGCTACTATCTGGTAGCCACTGCGGAGGCTAGCAGCAACCTGGCACGCTTCGACGGGATGATCTATAGTGCCCGGGTCGGTGACAACGGCGAGGGTCAGGCCCGTGTGATGATGCGCGCCCGGGGAGAGGCGTTCGGGCCGGAGGTCCGGCGTCGGATCCTGATGGGGACCTACGCCCTCTCGGCCGGCTACTACGACGCCTTCTACGGGAAGGCGCTCAAGGTCAGGCGGCTCATCGCAACAGACTTCGAGCGCGCCTTCGCCTGCGTCGACCTGCTCCTCACACCTACCGCGCCCACCGTGGCGTTCGACCTCGGCGAGAAGGTCGACGACCCGCTAGCGATGTACCTGGGCGACGTCTGCACCTGCCTGGCCAACCTCGTCGGCCTTAGTGCGGTCAGCGTCCCAGCGGGTTTCGCGGAGGGCGATCTGCCCTGCGGCGTTCAGTTCCTCTCTCCACCCCTCCAGGACGAGCGTCTCGTCGGTTTGGTGGCCGTGCTCGAGCGGGAAGCTGGTGGGGGATTCGCCCCCCTGGCACCGGTGTGAGCGCCTGGATTCGACGTGATGACCTTGGTGCAGATTGGGTGGGAAAATTCCGACAGGGGAGAGGGATGGGCCCCTTCAGCCGTGATATTGGCGCTTCCCCGGTAGCTATGGTATGCTTCTACGGCTTGTTTGCACTCTCCCGGGTGGGATCTACCCGTCTCTCCTTACCCCCCGTAACCATGGCGTTCGAATCGGAAGGAGCCAGCAATGAAACGCACCTACCAGCCCAATCGCAGGAAGCGGGCCAAGACTCACGGCTTTCGGGCGCGCATGAGGACCCCGTCCGGTCGAAACATCATCAAACGCCGCCGCGCCAAAGGCCGCACGCGCCTCAGCGTATCCGACTGATAGGTGAGACGCGCCCCACTCTTACCTCGCTCAAAGGCAATCGCGACTTCCGGCGCCTGCGGAAGGGACAGTTCGCTGGCACCCGACTCCTCAGTCTGCGCTGGCGCTCAACCCGCACCGGAGTGGTGCGGGTTGGCATCGTGGTGAGCAAGAAGGTAGGCAAGGCTGTGGTCCGAAATCGCGTTCGGCGCCGGCTGCGCGAGGCTTTGAGGCAACTCGTGTCCGAACCGTTCGTGGCCGGGGCGATGCACCGGGGTCTCCCCTCGTTCGACATGGTTGTGATCGCGCGACCTGAGGCTTCCCAAGCGGATTTCTGGAAGCTCCGGGCGGCATTGGTGCGCGCCTTCGATCGCGGGGGGCTGAGGTGAGATTCCTCGGCCTGCTGCTGACCCTGCCCATCCACTTCTACAGGTGGTTCCTTGCTCCCTTGAAGGGCCAGCCTAGCTGCCGCTTCTACCCGACCTGTAGCGTCTACGCTGTGCAGGCTATCGAGGTACATGGTCCCTTCAAAGGGCTCTATCTGGCTGTGCGCCGCGTCCTCAAGTGCCACCCGTTCCACCCAGGTGGGTACGATCCGGGGCCTTCTGGTGCCCACACGGAGGAATCTTGAAGATCGCCCGTTCCCTCCTGCCCGCCTTGTTGACGGCCCTTCTCGGGGTCGTGGCCGTGGCGCAGGTGCAGTTCCAGCCGACCGATTTCGCAGTGGGCGACTTCCGCGACGCTGACAAGATCCAGGGGACCTGCGCTGTTCCGGCCTCAGCCTCATTCTTCTGCAATCGATTCGAGACCGCCCTGACCCGCATTCCTACCAAGGGGGTGGACTTCTTCTTCGATCGGGCTGGCCACCTCGTTGCCGCCTTCGCTAAGCAGCAGAAGGGGCAGCGCTTGCGGAATTATAGCGTCGACGCCCGCCAGAACCTCATTCCGTTCGAGTCGGCCAGCCCCGGCGGGGCACTGATGGTGGCGGGCGAATTTCTCGATCCGGTAGAGGTTGAGGGGAACTGGGACCCGGACCCGCTCGACCAGAACATCTATCTCGGTCAGTTCCGCTACCGGGTGGGGGATTTTGAGGTCGATAAGCTGGTGCGGGTCAGCAACGTTAGCCATACGTTTGAGCTCGAGCTGACGGTGACCCGGGTTCCGGCCGAGGCGACTGTCGGTGCTGAGGGACTCGCCATAAGCCTCGTCTTCCCCGGTGTTGCAGGCCAGGCGACCCCGACTATTAAGGTCGGCCAGGGTGCCAGCTTCAGCCTCAATCCCCTGTCACAGCCTGTGGCGGATCCCACCTACATCTCGCTGCAGAGCAACAACCAAAACAGGGGCTTCGCGATCGTGATCCGCCCTGGGGGGAGTAGCCTGGACGGGTTGAACGCCCTGGCACTTCCGCCCCGCAGCGTCGCCATACAGAGGATCCTCGCCCCGAATGAAGCTGAGACGATGTTCGACCTGGAGATCTACACGGGTGCCAACGAATTGGTCCGCTACTACCAAGAGGGGTACTACCAAGTGGGGCGCGATCAATTTCCGGGCCTGTTCCGTCCCAACATCCTGGGTCGGCTCTCTATCAGCATCATTCAGGTGCTCGAGTTCATCTACAAATACGTGCACAGTTGGGGCCTCTCCATCATCGTGCTGACGCTGCTGTTCCGGGTCTTGGTCTGGCCCCTCATCTCTGTCCAGACGAGGTCTATGTTCGGCATGCAGAAGTTGCAGCCGCAGATCCAGGCCCTGCAGAAGAAGCACAAGGACGACCGTGAGAAGCTTAGCCAGGAGACCATGAAGCTGTATCGGGAGGCCGGGGTCAACCCCGCTGGTGGGTGCCTGCCTATCCTCCTGCAGATGCCGCTATTCATTATCTTGTGGCGCGTCTTCGTAAACTTCGAGTTCGACGAGGGCTTCCTCTGGCTCCCGGACCTTGGGCAGCCAGACCGGCTACTCATCCTGCCGATCCTCTACGTCGGGGTGATGCTCGCTCAGTCCTTCTTCTCGGCCAAGGGCAACCCCTCGAGCCTGCGCCAGCAGATCATCATCAATCTAGTGTTTGCCTTTATTATCTTTCAGTTCCCTGCGGGCGTCATCTTATACTTTGTGGTATCGATGCTAGTGCAGGTGTTGCAGTACTGGCTCATCAGCCGCAACCAGCCCGCGCTGGCTCCCGCAAAGGCTAAGTAGGGGGGGAGAATGGCAGAGAACGACCTGGATAAGTATCTCGAAGATATCGGCATCGAGATGGATGAGGAAGAGCAAGCCCACGAACCCCCCCTCACGGGCGATGATGATATTGAGGATCCCCTTCCGGTCGCCGGTATGATTCGCATCGAAACCGAGGGGGATATCATAGAGCGCTGCGAGTCGTTTCTTGTCAACCTACTGCTCAACTTCGATCCGACCTATGCGGTCGAGGCCCGCCGTCTAGACGAAGGCGGGGTTGCGGTAGATATCTTCGGTGGGGATCCGGGGAAGATCATCGGGCGGGGCGGGCGTACACTGAGCGCTCTGGAGTACATCACCAATGCCGTGCTGAATCGGGGTGATGATGAGAACGTCCGCATCAACATCGATGTGGGGGGCTATAGGAGGCGTCGCGACGACCGCCTGCGTACCACCGCTCGCAAAGTGGCTAGCCGGGTCCGGGAGGCCGGTCTGCCGTTCGAGTTCGAGCCGATGTCCGCTGCTGAGCGGAGGATCATCCACTTGGCCTTGGCCGACGATCCTTCGGTTATCAGCGAGTCGGAGGATGAGGGTCGAAACCGCCGAGTAGTGGTCAAGCCGAGTTAGACCAGAACTCGTCTCCCGGTGCTCGTCGGATGCTTTTCTCGTGGCCCTCGGCTCCTCGGCCTGCACAGGTGCAGCGTGGGTTATGGCCATAGGTCACCTTTCGGTCCCCTTGCTGTCCTCCTCAGATATTCACTCCACAGCACGCTCTCCGCTGATTCTGGCGGCCAATCGATCCTGATGCGATCGTGCCGATATATACCGTTCAGCGAGATCGACCTGGGTGGGGAGCTTCATAGAGCGCAAGTCGGATTCTGGTTGTGCGGTTTTGGGGAGGCTCACTGGTGACGGTCCCGACTACGCTCTCACCGTTCCGGGATTCGGACTCGCCGAGGTGGATCGGGGACGGCTGATGGGAGCTTGCAGCTGCCTCGAAGCCTCCCCCGAGGTCGCTGAGGCCCTGGACAATCTCGCTCCGCTGACATCCTATCCGACCGCGGTTCCGACATACTCGTCAACCCGCTATCGGCAATCACTAACGTTTTGGCCGCCGCTGGGGTCGGAGCGTTCGGCTTCTTCACCCACTAGGGGGTCGGCACGGCTCCCCGCCTGCAGTGGGCATGACGGTTCGGAAGCTTGAGCGCGTTCGCTAGCGCCCTGACAGGTGGGGGCGCCTTGTTCGCCTCCATCCGCGCAGCCTGCGCCGAGGTGGCGATTCGGGCACGGCACGTCCACATCGCCGGGGACCCCGGTGTGTATGCGCGGGGCCTGAACCTCGAGGCAGTCCCCGCCCCCCGGTACGACCTCGAGCATCACTTCTACGACTCCGACCCCGAGACCCTGGCCTCCTTCGTGATCACCCTCGACGCGATCAACTTCGGCTCCGGCTACTTTTCCCACCTGATTAAGCGTCCGGGTCTGTCGGGGTATTTCACGGTGGCCTCGGCTCTCAAGGACCACTTTGTGTCGCAGGGTGCCCCGTCGGCACAAGAGCTAAGTCTCCTGAAGGTACAGGAGATAGCGGTGCTCCTGGGTCAGGATCTCAACGATCCTGTCCGGTACGAACTCCTACAACTGTTCACGGTGGCCCTGAACGACCTCGGCAACTACTTGGACCGCCGCCATGGGGGCAGGTTCCTCACCCTTGTGGGCGCTGCGGGCCGATCTGCTGAGAACCTGGTTCGTCTCCTCGCCGAGATGCCGCTATATCGCGACGTTGCCCACTACGAGGGGTTCGGGGTTCCCTTCTACAAGCGCGCCCAGATCACCGCCTCTGATCTGGCTTTGGCGTTCGGCGGCAAGGGTCCGGGCGAATTTGTCGACCTCAGCGAACTCACCCTGTTTGCTGACAACCTTGTGCCCCATGTGCTTCGGGTGGACGGTCTGCTCGAGTATGATGCCGATCTGCTAGCACGCCTCGAGCGGGGTGAGATGCTCGCCGCAGGCTCTCCCCAAGAGGTCGAGCTCCGGGCGGTGGCCGTACATGCGGTCGAGAGGGTGGCGAGTGCATTTCGTGCCGGTGGGCTCGAGGTCACGCCCCGGAGGCTCGATATCCTGCTGTGGAACCGTGGACAAGATATACGCTACCGCGGTCCGACCAGACACAGGACCCGGACACCATACTACTGACAGATTGAAGATCTCAGGAACAGGGGTGAGTCTGAGCGCGATCAGGGCGATGGGGGAGCCGGTCCCCTCTGAGAGTGGGGTTTGGCCTCGCCCTGCTCTGCGCCGCTCAGTCTGACCCCAGTGCTAGTGGGAGGGTTGAGTAGCGGCACGAACGGTCCACCACTGGAGTTGCCCTCTGCTACAAACCTCGTGTGGTACGGTGCTCCAGGCGGGAGTGATCCCAAGAGTCGGACATGAGCATAGTCTCCCCGTTGCACAAGGTTCGCGTTGTCGAGATGGCCGAGGCCCTGGCAGGGCCCTACTGCTGCATGATGCTGGGCGACCTCGGTGCGGATATTGTCAAGGTCGAGCGGAGGGGGGGCGGAGACCAGTCCAGGGGTTGGGGCCCCCCCTTCATAGAGGGGGAGAGTGCCTACTTCCTGTCGGTGAATCGCAACAAGCGGAGCGTCGCCCTCGACATTAAAGATGAGTGCGACCTAGGGGTGGTGCACCGCTTGGTTGCTTCGGCCGATGTCTTCGTTACCAACAACCCGAGGATGTCGTCGCTCGAGCAGGCTCGCCTCGACCCCGCCACCCTCCGTGCCTTAAACCCCGGACTGATCTATGTTGCCCTTAGCGGCTATGGACACTCCGGGCCGAAGGCGAACCGCAGCGGCTACGACGTCATCGCTCAGGGAGAGGCGGGTCTGATGGCGCTCACCGGCGAGCCCGAGGGGGGCCCGCAGCGCTTCCCCACCCCGATTGCCGATATCACCGCCGGGATCTATGCGGCGATGGGAATCCTGGCTGCGCTCTATGCCCGGGATGAAGCCGTCGATGGCAGCGGGAGGGGCCAGTTCCTCGACGTATCGCTAGTCGATGCCCAGATCACCTGGTTGGCGAACCTCGGCGGGAGCTACCTGATTGCCGGTCAGAGGCCGGAGAGGATGGGCAATCTGCACCCGACCGTCACCCCCTACCAGCCGCTCCTTACCGGGGACCGGCCCATCATTGTCGCAGTGGGTACCGAGGCAGTGTGGCGCCGTTTCTGTAAGGTTCTCGGCCTTGAGGAGAGCCTGATGGTCGATCCGCGTTTCGAATCGAACTCGGAGCGTAACCGAAATCGGGCCGACCTCATCCCCCGGCTCGAGGCCATTCTGACGACGCGGGGCGCAGACCACTGGATGGAGCGGTTCATCGAGCACCAGATTCCGGCCGGGCCGATTAACCTTCCAGAGCATATCCTGAACGATTCCCACACGCTCGCCCGCCGGATGGTGGTAGAACTCGAGCATCCCCTGATCGGCTTGGTTCGCACGATCGGCAATCCGGTCCATCTGAGTGACACCCCACCTATCTACCGCCGCTATCCCCCGCGCCTTGGGGAACATAGTGAGGAGATCCTTGCCGAATTCTCCGAGGGGGAGAGATAAGCTCGGTTGTCCGTCCCGAACTTTAGGGGTCGCGAACGTCGTGTTGCCTGCTTGGCAGTTGAGCACGAGCATATCCACCTAGCTGGCTGTTCCTCAGTCGACAACTCCAGAGTTTGGGGTGCTCGAGCAGACACGGCATCTCGCCTGAGTCAGTGCGAGGATGTGGCCCGGTAGCGTCTGGCTACGGGGCACGCACGAGGGGGATTCTTATCCACCTAGTCAGCAACCGATCCTGGGCAAGGGGCACTCCGCTCGCTGATCGGATGGCCTCAACCCCCCTGGGTCTCCTCGAGGATGACCACTGCAGCGGCGTGATTTCGGCTGTGAGTCAGGCTTACGTGGACCGCAAGGCCCCGTTGGTCCAGCGCCCGCTGGATGGTCTCCGTGAAGGCCAGCTTAGGTTTGGTCCCCTTGCGGACGACCCACACGTCTTGCCACCCATGGGGCTCCGGCCAGCACTTCTGGAAGGCCTCCTTGGCTGCGAAGCGGGCGGCGATCGATGGAAGGGGATCCGCCTTCTCGCAACAAGAGGAGATCTCTTCAAGTGTGAAGTGGCGGGAGAGGAAACGCTTCGGGTACCGCTGCCAGATCTTTTTGATCCGCGCCAACTCTACGATGTCGAGTCCGACGGCGACGATCAAGCCTCTCTCCTGAGGAGGCTGATCTCGCCCTGCTCGGCGACATAGGCGAGATCGGCCAGCCCGAGGAAGAGGCCGTGCTCGACAACTCCGGGTTGGCGAGATAGACCGAGCGCGAACTCCTCTGGGTCGATCTCTACTGAGATGCGACAGTCGATGATCAGATTGCCGTTGTCGGTCCGTACCGGGGATCCGTCCAGGGATCTGAGTTCCGGGTGGGTTCCGAGTTCCTCAAGTAGCCTCAGTGTACGGCGCCACCCGAAGGGAAGGACCTCGACCGGGACCGGCGAGCGCTCCCCTAAGCGCTCGACCCGCTTTCTTCCGTCCCCGACGAGAATGAAGGTCTTCGCCCCCGTCGCGACGATCTTCTCTCTTGCCAGGGCGCCGCCGAGTCCCTTGATGGCGTCCAGATAAGGGGTTACCTCGTCCATGCCATCGATGGCCAGATCGACTCCATCGGCCGAGAGATCGATCAGCGGGATGCCTAGCCCTTGCGCTAGCGCCGCTGTGTCGTTAGAGGTCGGGACGGCCGTGATCCTGGTCAACGAGCCCTCGCGAAGTCTCCAACCGATGGCCTCCGTGGCGTGGCGGGCAGTGGAACCGCTTCCGAGGCCCAGCACCATCCCGGACTGCACGTGCTCCACAGCACGGAGCGCTGCACTGCGCTTGTCAGCCTCGTTACTGCTGTTCACACTCTGAGAGCGGCCAGCCGATTGCTCACCCTTGCGCCATGTCCCGCAGCCTTGACATTGTACATCGCTTCGGCGATGCAGCCTTCAGGGTCGATAATGAACGTCGAGCGGATCAGTCCCTCGTAGGTGCGGCCATAGTTTTTCTTCTCCCCCCAGGCACCGTAGGCTTTGGCCAGGGTGTTGTCCCCATCGGAGATCAGGGGGAAGGGCAGGCCGTGCTCGGTCCTGAACTTTTCGTGCGATTCCACCGGATCTGGAGAGACACCGACGACGGTGGCGTCGATCTCCTGACGAAGGTCGCGGAAATCGCAGGTCTCTACGGTGCAGCCCGGGGTGAAGTCCCTGGGATAGAAGTACAGGACCACCCATTGGCCCCGTAGGGCGTCGAGGTCCGTGGTGCCATCGGTCGAGGGTTTCTTGAAGCTGGGGGCGAGGTCGCCCGGAGCGAGTCGGTGTCCCATGCCGTAGTGTAGCCCCTGAAGGGATAGAGGGGTCACCCCTTGCACTCTTCTTCGCTCCCTTGCTGGAGATGTGGCGAGGTAGACTGGTTTTTGTGACGCCTATCGTCCTCGCCAGCGGTTCGCCCCGTAGGCGCGACCTCCTTGAGGGTCTTGGCCTGACCTTCGCAGTAGAGCCTGCGGAGGTGGATGAGCGACCCAGGGCCGGCGAAACCCCGGCGGCGCTGGTCGCTCGCCTGAGTTCGGCGAAGGCACAGTGGGGGGTGGACCGCCACCCGGGGGCCCTCGTGATCGCGGCCGACACGGTTGTCGTGATGGACGGACGGGGGCTGGGGAAACCCGTCGATGCGGCCGAGGGGGCGCGTTTCCTCGTTGCCCTCGCAGGCCGGACCCACTCGGTCCTCACGGGTCACACCCTGGCCAGGGATAGCAGGCGTGCCTCCGTTACCGTTCGCACTGAGGTGACCTTCAGGGAGCTCGACCCTGCGGAGATCGGCCGCTATGTGGGGACGGGTGAGGGCCTCGACAAGGCGGGCGGATACGCGATCCAAGGAAGGGGTGCCGCTCTGGTCGAGAGGGTGGAGGGGTGTTACTTTAATGTGGTAGGCCTGAGCCTCTCTACGGTAGTCTGCCTTGCGCGCCGACTGGGGGTCGCCCTTGTCTGATCTCCTCCGCGCTTGGTATGTCCTCCTCGTGTTGGGCCTGATCACCTTTGCGCTCACTGCTCTGGTCGGTAAGGTCCCCCTCGATATCACCAGCGCGATCTCGCTCCCGCACAACCTCCCCTACCGCGTTGGGGTCAACCTGCGCGAGGCTGCAGTGGGACTTGCCGATCGGCGGGCGTTCCAGAGCGAACTCGAGCGACTCAAGAACGAAGTGGAGACGTTGCGTGAGGAGAACCGCGGCCTCGTCCTGGAGATAGAGCGGCTCGGTCAGCTTCTCGAGGTGCGGACTCAGCAATCCCCGGGGGCGGTGATGTCCGTGCCCGTGGTGGGGGTCGGCAGTGGATCCGTCTTCGAGCGGCTCGAACTGGGGCAGGGGGCGAGGTCCGGGGTGGTGCGGGACATGCCTGTCGTCGTCCCGGCGGGCCTGGTCGGCATCGTTACCGACGTGTCGGCTACCCGCGCCCTGGTTCGAACGATCACAGACCCCGAGTCCAGGGTGGGTGTGACCGTTCGCGGCAAGGGGGGGCGAGGGATCGCGATCGGTGAGGTCAGTGGCCGTATCCGTGTGACCGGCTACCGCGCTCAGAGCGCACTCGAGCGGGGAGATTTGGTGGAGACAGCTAGTGAGGGGGGGCTCTTCCCACGGGGGGTGCTCGTCGGGGTCATCGACGAGGTTTTCCCCGCCGACCCTAACGACCTCCAGCAGACGTTCATGGTCCGGCCGGCCGTCGATCTCTCGACCCTGCTCGAGGTAATCCTGATCAGCCCAAGCTAGGTGACGGGCCGGTGCTCTGCTGTCCGGCTAGGTCTCCCTCGGGTACTTACAGGTCTCGCTCGCGAATGGGGTGCGCCTCTATATCACCCTCTTGGGGTTGGCACTTGGGGGTCGTATTCAGCACCTCGAATCTGGATTAGTCGCAGCTTGCGGGGGTTCGGGAGGGGGCCCGAGCTGATGAGGGGATCGTAGCGATGGCCGCTCGAGAGGGGACGAGCACTTTGGTGAAGATGGCACCATCGACAGGCCGTTCGTGGATACGCTCGGCAACGAGTCGACCCTTCCTGTGGCAGGTTGAGACTTCCGTAATCTCCACACCATCTGGAGCCTCTCGCCGCCGGTTTTAGGGTGCCCGGTACCCTGAATGCCGCCTGTCCGGGACGACTGCTCTGGGGGATCATGGACGCGGAGTGGTGTACTACCGAACCTCTTGCCCGACGGGACCTCGGCAAGGTCGTCATCCCAGGGTTCACTTGTAGAGATGGCGTCTGTCATGGAGCCTTCGCGATGCATATGAGGGGCATCCGGGGAACTTTCCGGCAGGTCCGCCAGAACTGAAAGTTGTGAGGAGAAGGTGTCCTGCCACCGAATCAAGATAGTATGGACAGGGCCGGGGAGGTTTTGAGGGAGATGCGGTATCACCTGGCGAGCGCGAGAGTTGGGCGGTCCCTATTCCGCCTGCTCGCTGCCGTTGTCGACGGTGTCGTGAGGCGGTATTGGCTGCTACCGCTGCTACCAGGGCTCTTGGTGCGCCTGCTGGGGGCTGTGGGGGCCCCGGCGCAACCTGCTCCAGTTGCGGATCCTCGGAGCCGAACTGGTCGTCATCAGCCTGCAGATCCCGGACGGGGTCCGGTAGATCGGCAGGAACTGGGGTTGGAGCCTCTCTCCGGTGTTGGGAGCATCTTATCGGAAAGCTTCGAGTTCGACCTCCCGCTCGACGAGGTGCTCCGGCCGATCGGCACCGGCCACAAGGCCCCCGAACGCAAGGGCACTAACAGCCGTATTGCCTCCCTTGTTTGCGGACCCACGTTGTCGATGTCGGTTGTGCAGAACTCTCCAGCTTTGCCATGAAGTCGGCTGGCGGCTCTGTATGAATCCCGAAGTAGTCTCCGAGCTACTCGGGTACTACCGAGTCATGATTCTGAAGGAGGGAGTCAGTGGCCAACACTATCACAGCACACATTAATCAGGTGGGCCCCACCACGTCGCAGGGCGAGATTCGGGGTCATACCGTGCTCATCGACCGGCCCCGGGCAAAGGGGGGCGAGGATCGGGGCGCAATGGGTGGGGAGTACCTGCTTGTCGCGCTCGGCGGCTGCTTCAATAGCAACCTATTGGCCGCGATCCACGCCCGCGGAGCAGCTATCGCCAATATCCACATTGCCCTTGAGGGGACGCTGGAGGGGACCCCTCCGCGCTACACCAGGATCCACATGGCGGTCGCGGCCGACTATGAGGATCGCGCCCTCATGGAGAGGCTCATCGCTATCTCGGAGCGGTCCTGCATCGTCGCCAATACTCTCAAGGATACTCTGCAACTGACCGTCTCGGTGGGCGAGAGGGCTCCGGCCAATTGAGGTCCGGTCGGGGACCGTCGCGGGTCACGGCAGTGAGCACCGGCCAGAAGACCCTATCTCCCCGATCGGGTCGAATTTTACTTCTGAGTAGCCGGGAGGGGGGCTCGCCGGTCTCGGTACCTTACTGCCTCGTTCCAACCCTGGCGAGGGTAGTCTCCTCGTCCATGACCAGGGGGATGATGACTGGGGTACGGAGTTGGGTCGCCCTGGACAGACCCCGGGTCGGTAGGAGCGGTGGGGAGACGGCCGCTAGGTGCGGGTTGCTCAACCGTTCGGCTTCACCACTAGGTTGACGAGCCTTCCAGGAACCACGATCTCGCGTACGAGGCTGCTGCCCTCAAGATACCGTGACACATTGTGCTCGGCCTTGGCAGACGCGAGCACCTCCACCTCGTCGGCGCCGGCGGGAACGGTGATCTGGCCTCGCAGCTTGCCGTTCACCTGCACCGCCATGTTGATGGAGTCGGTGTCGAGTGCGGTCTCGTCATACCCCGGCCAGCTCTGGTCGTGGACCGAGCCCTCGTGGCCGCTGCGCTCCCACAACTCCTCAGTGATATGGGGGGCGATCGGCGCCAGCAGGAGAAGGAGGGATTCGACCGCCTCGCGCCAGACCGCGGTCTCGACCAGGGAGGTACTCTTCGCTCTGACCATGACATTTAGGAGGGTCATGAGTTCGGCGATGGCGGTGTTGAAGCTGAAGCCCCGGAGGTCCTCGGTAACCTCCCTGATGGCGTGATGGACCGCCCTCCTGAGCTCCTTGAGATCCCCGTAGCCGGTTGGTCCGCTATTCGCTGCGGGCTCTGTTACTAAGGCCCAGGTACGGTTCAGAAAGCGGGTGACGCCCTCGATTCCCTGCGAGTTCCAGGGGCCGCCTTGGTCCCAAGGGAAGAGGAACATCAGGTAGGTGCGCACCGTGTCGCTCCCATAAGTGGCTATTAGTTCGTCGGGGTCGATGACGTTGCCTCGCGACTTGGACATCTTCTCGTTGTCCTCGCCTAAGATCATCCCCTGGTTGCGGAGCCGCAGGAATGGCTCGTCGTGGTCGATTAGACCCAGGTCCCTCATCACCTTGGTAAAGAACCGGGCGTACATCAGGTGGAGGATCGCATGCTCGATCCCTCCCGTATAGGTGTCGACCGGGGCCCAGCGCTTCACCAGGTCTGCGTCTATCGGCCCATCGCTCTTGAAGGGCGATAGGAAACGGAACCAGTACCATGAGGAGTCCATGAACGTATCCATCGTGTCGGTCTCGCGCCTCGCGGTGCCGCCGCAGTGGGGACACTCCGCGTTCAGGAAGGCCTCGTGATGTCTGAGGGGCGACTCGCCCGTGGGCATGAACTCGACATCCTCGGGGAGTAGCACCGGGAGGTTCTCCTCCGTTTCCGGCACGATGCCGCACGCATCGCAATACAGCATGGGGATCGGGGTGCCCCAGTAGCGCTGCCTCGAGATCAGCCAGTCGCGCAGCCGGTAGGTGACCTCACCTTGCCCGAGACCATTCTTCTCAAGGTAGTCGATGGCAGCGGCGATGGCCGGACTGTTGCGCCCCTTCTCGCCATTATGCACGGTGCCGTCGATCGGGCCCGAGTTGATCATCACACCCGGACCGATGTAGGCCTCCCTTAACTCCTCGACGACTATCCTGTCCACGCCGGTCGGGCGGACCACGGGGATGATATCGATTCCGAACTGGCGGGCGAACTCGAAGTCGCGCTGGTCCCCATAGGGCACCGCCATGATGGCTCCTGTGCCGTAGGTCATCAGGACGTAGTCGGCGATCCAGATGGGAATCCGCTCGCCGTTGACGGGGTTGACGGCGTAGGCGCCTATGAACTCGCCCGTCTTCTCGCGCCCTTGGGCCTGGCGATCGATCTCGCTGGCGAGCGCTGCCCGCTTTACATAGGCATCGACAGCGTCCCTGCGGTCGGGGGTAGTGAGTTTGTCAACCAGGGGATGTTCCGGTGCGAGGACCATGAATGTGGCCCCCCACAGCGTATCCGGTCGGGTGGTGAAGACCACGATGTCATCGCCCCGCTCGCTCTTGAAGGTGATGGACGCGCCGTCGCTCCGGCCGATCCAGTTGGTCTGCATGATCTTGACCCGTTCCGGCCAGTCGAGCTTGCTGAAGTCCAGCAACTCCTCCGCATAGTCGGTGATCTTGAAGTGCCACTGGGGCATCAGGCGCTGCTCGACCAGAGCGCCGGAGCGCTCTCCGCGCCCGTCGATGACCTGTTCGTTGGCTAGTACGGTCTGATCCACGGGATCCCAGTTGACGAACGACTCCTTGCGGTAGGCGAGCCCGCATTCAAACATCCTGAGGAAGAACCACTGGTTCCACCGGTAGTACTCAGGATCACAGGTGGCAAGCGTCTTCGACCAGTCGAATATGGCCCCCATCTGTTTGAACTGTCGCCTCATGTGGTCCATGCGTTCGTAGGTGAGGTGGGCGGGGTGGATGTCGCTACTACCCTCGCGCGCCGCCTGGATAGCCGCATTCTCGGCCGGTAGGCCGAAGGCGTCGAAGCCCATCGGGAAGAACACGTTGTAGCCACTCATACGCAGGAACCGAGCCGCTGCGTCGGCCGGGGCCACGGCCCACCAGTGGCCCACGTGGAGGTTTCCGGAGGGGTAGGGGTACATTGTCAGGAAATAGTATTTGGGCCTATCATGATCGAAGAGGTCGACCGCATTGCTCTGCGTCTCCTCCCACCTGCGTTGCCATTTCGGCTCGATCTGGTGCGGGTTATGGCGGGAACTTCTGTAGTCCCCCGCGGCCTCCTTGGTGTCGGTCATGTCGTCTCCAAGTCTACATGGTGCGGACAGATCCGCTTCGCATGGGCAAAAAAAACCGACCGGCTCGGGTCGGGGATCAGAGGCAGGCTGCGAATCCTAGCTAGCGCTTCGACCCCCTAGGTTCCTGTAGTCGCTGATCGGATCCTGATCTGACCATAGGTCCAGGGTAGTGGGTGGACCGAGTCGGTGTCAAACCCTTTAACCGTTGTCGGCACGGTTCAGGCTCAGGCCTCAGATGGAGTGGGTGACGGCCTGTGAAAGGCCGACAGTTGCGCCGAGACCGCTCGAGGTCGGCGTCGGGAGGTAGGTTCTCCATGTCCCACGGCGGGAGGGTAAGGATCTCCCGCAGCGCCACTCGGCACCGCCCGAGCATGTCCGGCCATTCGCTCGTGCCGGTCGTCACGTGGCGAACGGAGGACAGCGGCTCCGAGAGTGCAGAGGGGGACCGTAGGAGCCGGTCTCGGCGTCTGGGTAGATTGTGGAGGCGGTACCGGTGATCTGCCGCACCATCCTCGCCCTGACAGTTGCCCGCTCATGGTGGTCGTCCCGTCGGATCCTTGGAGCGAACATCTTTGTGACGCAATAGACGCTGTATAAGACCTGCCGCTCAGGGCCGGTGTCACGCGGACCCGGCGGGTTGCAGGCCAAGGGTTACACTGGACGGACCGTCGATCCCGACTAAGGGAGGAATCATGGACTATGACATCGTTGTGATCGGCTCCGGCCCGGGAGGGTATCACGCCGCCATCCGCGCCGCGCAGCTGGGCATGAAGGTGGCCTGTGTTGAGAAAGGGTCAATGGGGGGGGTATGCCTCAATGTCGGATGCATCCCGACCAAGGCTCTGCTGCACGTGGCTCACGAGCTGCTCGAGGCCCGCCATGCCAAAGCGTACGGTATCGACTTTGGGGAGCCGATGATCGACCTAGCCGCGGTGGGGGCCTGGAAAGATAGCGTTGTGCGCAAGATGACCGACGGCGTCGGCCTGTTATTCAAGGGGAGTAAGGTCGAGTCGATTAAGGGAGAGGCGGTCTTCACCGGAAGCCACGAGATCCAGATCGGTGATCGACGCCTCACTGCAGAGAGATTCATCGTCGCCACGGGGTCCCGCCCTATCCAGATTCCCGGCTTTGAGGTCGATGGCGACGTGATTGTTGACTCGACCAGTGCCCTCATGGTTGCGGGGGTGCCCGAGCGATTCCTGGCTATCGGAGGCAGCGCCATCGGGCTTGAATTCAGCGACATCTACAATGCGTTCGGGAGCGAGGTCACCGTGGTCGAGTTGCTCGACGAGATCAATCCGGCAGGTGATCGAGATGCGTCTAGGGAGTTGCGGAAGAGCCTGGAGCGGCGCGGTATTCGGGTCAGGACTTCGACGAGGGCTGTAGGCCAGAAGAGGTCCCGCAAGGGGATCGAGGTCGAGCTCGAGGGTGAAGAGGGTAAGCGGGAGAAACTTCTCGTCGACAAGATTCTCGTGGCTGTCGGGCGCCGCCCCAATGGGGAGGATCTTAATCTCGAGACTATCGGAGTGCAGGTCGAAGACTCCGGGTTCGTTCCTGTCAACGATCACCTGCAGACGAGTCTGCCCCACATCTACGCGATCGGTGACTTGGCTCGTCCCCCGCTCCTGGCGCACAAGGCCATGAAGGAGGGCCTAGTCGCTGCTGAGCACGCCTCGGGCTTGCCCTCAGCCTACGATACGGTCGTCCCCGCCGTGATTTACACCCGCCCGGAGTTGGCGAGCGTGGGCATGACCGAGCAGGAGGCGACCGAGGCCGGATACCGGGTCAGGACGGGTCGGTTCCCGCTAAGCGCTTCCGGCAGGGCCGCCACCCTTGACACGGACGAGGGGGTGATTAAGGTCATCGCAGATCGGGAGACGGACCTGCTGCTCGGTTTTCACATGGTCGGCCCGAACGCTGGCGACCTCGTGGGCGAGGCGGCCCTAGCTATTGAGATGGGTGCTACGCTCGAGGACATCGCCCTCACCCAGCACGCTCACCCCACGCTTGCCGAGGGGATCATGGAGGCGGCGGAGCACGCCCATGGGAGGGCGATCCACATAGCGAATAGAGGCCAGCCAAGCCCTAGGCCTTCTCTCTGAGACATCGTCGGTGGAGTAAGCTTGCATAGCTTAGCCTGCTCCTACTGACAATCCCACAGGAATAAGGTTCAAGTGGTGTATTCGGCGTTGATCTGGACGTATTCCGCACTCAGGTCGCAGCCCCAAGCCGAGCCCGATCCCTCTCCGGCCGCTAGGTTGATCTCGATAAGTACGTCATTCTCTTTCATAGCCCCGGACAATGCCTGCTCGTCGAAATCCTGGCGAGCACCGTGGTAGACAGTGGTGCCTTGCAGAGAGATGTGCAGGTTGGCCTGATCGGAGACCACACCCGAGGCCCCCACCGTTGCCAGGATGCGACCCCAGTTGGGGTCGTTGCCATGCGCGGCGGTCTTTACGAGCGGACTAGCCACGACGGCCCGTGCTGCGCGTCGGGCCTCCTCAGGACTGCGACCACCCCGCACCTGGGCGATGATGAGTTTGGTCGCCCCCTCGCCGTCGCGGGCCAGCTTCTCTGCCAAGCGGCGACAGACGGCGTCGAGCGCGTCGGCAAATTCCTGCGCATCCGCACTTAGTTGATTGCTCGACATCAGCACCGCCATGTCGTTCGTCGACATGTCGCCGTCGACGCTCACTTGATTAAGGCTCCTGTCGACGACGCCAGGCCACAGGTCTCTCAGGGGGTCCTGCGGGATGGAGGCGTCGGTGACCACGAAGGCTAGCAGGGTGGCCATATTCGGGTGGACCATCCCGGAACCCTTAGCAACTCCGACGATGCGCGCCCCGTTGCGGAGGGTGGCAGCCACCTGCTTGGTGCAGGTGTCGGTGGTTAGAACCGACTCGGCGAAGGCGTCGCTGTCGGCTTCCAGACTCGTAGTAAGCCTGGGGAGGCCTTGGCGGATGTTGTCGATCGGCAGGGGGACTCCGATGACGCCGGTGCTGGCGGTCAGGACGGACTGTGACTTGGGTAGTTCGAGGGCGCTGGCAGTGAGATCGGCGAAATCCTCGTTGTTCCTGATCCCGCGGTCGCCGTTCGCGCAGTTCGCATTCCCGGAGTTGACCGCGACGGCCTGGATCGGCTGGCCGGTTTCGTAGTGGGCCCGGTTGCGTGACACACACGGTGCCCTGACCCGGTTCTCGGTGCTCACAAGTGCCCAGTAGAGCGGTTGTGGAGAGTAGATTAGGCCTAGGTCGGGGCGACCAGATGGCTTGATGCCGGCCTTCACGCCGGCCATTTCGAACCCTGAGGGGAGCTTCACGGCCAGCCTCCTGCGAGCGCGAGGCCGAGCGTCTCGTCGAGGCCGAAGGCGGCGTTAAACCCCTGGACGGCCTGCCCCGCGGCCCCCTTGCCGAGGTTGTCGATGGCAGCGAAGGCGATCACGGACCCGGTCCTCGGATCGAACCGTACCGAAACGAGTACGCGGTCACTTCCGGTGACCGCTTTGGTTGTAGGGAGTTGGGGTTGGACATGAATCAGGGGATCTCCTGCATAGTACTCCAAATATAACCCGAGGAGCCCATCGCCATCGAGGGAGTTGTTCTCGGGGCGGGTGACGCACGTTGCAAGGATGCCCCGCGTCATCGGCACCAGGTGGGGCGTGAAGGTTACGGTCGGTCCGGGCCCCTCGGTGTGGGTGGAGAGCGACTTGCCCATCGCGGTGACCCTGCCCAGCGTGGCCTCGATCTCGGCGATGTGACGATGCTCGCCCCCGACCTTGTAAGGGCGCGCGTTCTCATTCAGCTCCGAAAAGTGGAAATCCTCGGCCACTCCCCGACCGGCGCCGGAGGCCCCCGTTATCACGGAGGTGTTGACCTCAGGCCCCAGCAGGCTCTCGGCGGCCAGCGGTGCCAGTGCCAAGCTCACGGCGGTGGCGTTGCAGCCCGGTGCAGCGACGATAGCGGCCCCGCACAGCTCCTCGCGGTGGAGCTCGACCAGACCGTAGCGGGCCTCGGGGAAGAGCTCTGGGTGGGGGTGCTCGACGCCGTACCAGCGAGCGTACTGCGAGGGGGGGATGCGGAAGTCGGCGGAGAGGTCGATGACGGACGCACCCACACTGCGTGCCTGGGCGACGAGTGGTGCGGTGGCCCGGTGGGGGGTGGCGCAGAAGACCACATCGCTCCTCTCGATGACCTCATTCTGCGCTGAGAAGGTGAGGTCTGTGAGACCGGCGAGTTGGGGCCAAGCGGCAGTCGCAAGTCGGCCGACGTGCTGCCTCGTGCCGAGCCCCCTAATCTCTACCTCGGGGTGTCGCAGTAGCCGCTCGATGAGGCCGGCGCCCCCGTAGCCACTCGCGCCGAGGATTCCGACTCCGATGCTCATGACCGCACCCCGTCGGAGAGGAGGAGGGCGAGGACGGCCTTATGGGCGTGTAGCCGGTTCTCCGCCTGATCGAAGACCCTGCTGCGGGGGTGGTAGATTGTCTCCTCCACACACTCCTCCCCGTAGTGAGCAGGGAGGTCGTGCATGAAGATTCCCCGGTGGCTTAAGTCCTCGAGCCAGTCGGGGGTGATGGTATATCCCGCAAAAGCACTGCGGCGGGTCTGGGCCTCCTCCTCCTGTCCCATCGAGACCCAGACATCGGTATAGAGGATGTCGGCGCCGTGGGCCGCTTCGCGAGGGTCGCGGGTGATGGTGACATCGGCCCCGCTGGCTAGGACCTTGGCGAGGAGGTTGGGGTCGGGATCGAACCCCTCTGGGCAGGCGACTGTAAGGCTGGTGCCAGCATGCATGGCAGCGAGGAGGTGGGAATTGCAGACGTTGTTACCGTCGCCTACGTAGGTGATCTTGAGCCCCTCGAGGGATCCAAACTCTTCGTACAGGGTCAGGTAGTCGGCTAGGAGTTGACAGGGGTGTACCAGGTCCGAGAGGCCGTTGATGACGGGGACGCACGCGTGTTCCGCCAGCTCCACGAGCGTATCGTGACCGTAGGTGCGGGCCATGATACCGTCGACCCAGCGCTCTAAGTTTTTTGCCACATCCCGGATGGTCTCGCGCACCCCGATACCGATGAAGTTCTGGCTGAGCAGGACGGAGTGGCCGCCGAGTTGCATCATCGCGATGTCGAAGGTCGAGCGGGTTCTCAGCGACTGCTTTTCAAAGATCATGGCGAGGGTCATGTCGGCCAGAGGCTTCGGTCGCCGACCCCGTTTCCAACCTCGCTTGAGTTCGAGCCCGGTGGCGAGAAGTGTTGCGAACTCCTCGCCGCTGAGCTCTCCGAGGGTGAGTAGATCTCTCCCGGTGAGGCTGGACTGTAGCTGCATAGGGGCCTCCTGCCGCGCCCGCTTCGGCGCAAAAACAGGTTTCGACTGTACCACGGTGATCGGTGGGAGGCTTCAGACGCTTGAGTGAAGCCCGAGGAAGCTACCGGTATCCAGCCCTAAGCGTCGCACGACTGGAGGTGGACCTTGAAGCGCGAGCCGGAGGTGGGTCGGGGCTCGTGCCGACAGTAGGAGCTTGGGAGGGTGGTCGACTCACCGCGTAGGGGCCGGTGGCTGACCACGTTCGAAGACCGCTGGTGAGGGCTGTGTTTAGGGGGGACCTAGAAGCTGTGGGCATAGACCGGCGGGCGGGGGTCTCGCAGACAACTCTCATAACTGGGGGTGTTAGACTACCTCAGCTATGAAGAGATTTGCCCTCCTCGCCCTGGTGGTTCTCGGCGTGCTGGCCCTGACGCTGGTTCGGCCGACTGCTCAGGAGCAGAGATCCACGATTGTCTTCGTCGATTCCCAAGCTGCTATCAACGCCCATCCAGCGGGGCAGGCCGCCAGCGACCTCCAGGCGCAGGCCCGGGAGGAGATCGGTCTGATTAGCGCCGACATCGATGCGCTCAACCGGAGGGCGCTTGAGGGCCAGGAGCTCAGCTCCGCCGAGCGAGGACGCCTCCAGGTGCTTATTGCCACCCTCGAGGCTGTTCAAGAGCGCTATCAGTCGGACATTGCGACCACCGCCCAACCCGCCCTCGACCGAGTGAATGCGGTCATCCGAGAGCTGGCCATGGAGAACAACTACACCATCGTGCTCGACGCCGTGGTGGCCTCTAATGGTCTTGTCGTGTTTGCCCAGGACGGGCTCGACATCACCCCGCTAGTCCTCGAGCGGATCCGTCAGGCAGGGCCCTAGGCCCGTCTGTCGGCCTCCACCCCTCCAGATCGGCAACGACCTACCGGCCTCCCAGGCTGCTCGCCGAGTTGGTCGTCATGTGTTTGCGAGGGTGGCCCGATCATCATCGTCTAATTCTGCCCGGTCAAGCAGATCCGGCCTGCGCTCCCGGGTGCGCAGTAGGGCTTGGTCGCGGCGCCAGCGAGCTATGTTGGCATGGTGTCCGGTCAGCAGAACCTCGGGCACCCTCGCTCCCCGGTGCTCCAGTGGCCGGGTGTACATTGGGTGGTCGAGCAGACCGGTGGTGAACGAGTCCTCCTGGTGGCTCCGCTCATCTCCTAGCACCCCCGGTAGCAGGCGGGCGGTGGTCTCGATGAGTGCTAGGGCTGCCACCTCGCCCCCCATAAGCACATAGTCCCCGAGGGAGACTTCGCGGTCGACAAGCGCTTCGACCCGCGCGTCGAAACCCTCATACCGCCCTGCCAGGAGGCAGAGGTGTCTCGCCTGCGCGAACCTCTCCGCGAGTCTCTGGTCTAGTGGGGTGCCGGCGGGGCTGAGCAGGATTACCTCGTCCGGTGGCTCGGCCTCGGCCCGGACCTCATCGATCGCTGCGGCTGCAATGTCGACGCGCACGACCATCCCGGCCCCCCCGCCGTAGCAGGTATCGTCTACCCGGTTGCTTCTATTTCCGGCGAAGGTCCGGAGGTCGCGCACCCGCAGTTCGAGGAGCCCCCGCTCGACAGCCCGTCCCAGGAGAGCCTCCTCCGTCCAGGGGGAGATCAACTGGGGGAACAGGGTGTACAGGGTGAAGATCATCTGCCGTCGAGGAGCCCGGTCGGAGGGTCGGCAACCTCGACTCTGTCAGCCCTTAAGTGGACATAAGGGGCTGCCAGCGGGAGGAGGAGTTCCCCTCGGGTTGTGGCGACTCGGAGGAGCGACTGACCCCCGGCGTCGACCAGACCGGTCACCTCGCCTAATGGGTCCCCCTCTACCTCGACCGGGAGTCCGGGCAGGCTCGCAACGTAGACGCTGCCGACCGGTGCGGGTGGCAGCGCTGCCGGATCGGCGAAGACCTCACGGTCGACTAGGGTGCGTGCCCGGTCTGGGTGGGCCACGCGGTTAAGGTAGACGATGAGGTGGTGCCCCTGGGGCCGGACCATCCTGATTCCGACGTTGCCAAACCCTTCAACCCCCACCTCGGCGAGTTCGATCATGGCGCGGGCCTCCGCCGGGCCGTGGGGGTAGAATCTCAGACCCCCCTCGAGTTGATAGGTCCGTCCCAGCCGACCGATCGAAAGGAGCGTAGCGGTGTCGAAGGGGAGCAGGGAAGCCTCCCGAGTCTAGTCGATTAGTTGGATCTCGACCCGCTGGCGACCGTCGGAAGCGGCTCGGGCTAGGGTGCGGATACTGTTGATGATGCGCCCACCACGCCCTATGATCCGCCCCGCATCCTCCGGTGCGCAACGGATTTCGATGCGCACGCTGCGACTGCTGTGCTCCGCCTCGATCTCAAGCTTGTCAGGTTCCCCGACGAGGTTGTAGACGATGAACGTGACCAATTCCTGCAGCACAGTGACTCCCGCCTCAGGTCTCGGCGGCACGCCTCTGGAAGCCAGCTCGGCGCTGCGCTAGGACCGAGGGCACCTCGACCCCTGCCTGCTGAAACAGGCGCAAGGCCGTATCCGACGGCTGGGCTCCCTGCGAGAGCCAGTAGGTCGCCCGCTCCACGTCGATCTTTAAGGGGGTATCGGTGGTTTTTCTAGGGTCATAGTGGCCGAGCGATTCGATGTAGTCGCCGTCGCGCTTCTTGCGTGCGTCGGCCACGACTAGCCGGTAGTGTGGATTCCGTTTTGAGCCCATTCGCATCAAGCGAATCTTGACCATGTGCTCTTTCCCTCCATGTCCACAATATACGCCGGTCGGGCTCATACCCGCCGGAAAACTCCTTATCCTAGCATCTAGGCTTCGCTTAGGGAAAGCCTCTGCCGCGTCCCGGGCCGCGACGTCCGAGCTGCTTCATCATCTTTTTCATCTGCTCGTAGTTCTTCATGAGCCGGTTCACATCCTGCACCGTCGTCCCGGAGCCGCTGGCGATACGCTTGCGGCGGCTGGCGTTCAGCAGCCGCGGCTTCCCCCGTTCCTCATCGGTCATGCTTGAGATGATTGCCTCCACTTGGAGGATCGTCCGTTCGTCGATGTCCACACCTGCAGGAAGCGTCCGTCCGGTGCCTGGGATCATCTTGAGGATGTCGGTGATCGACCCCATCCGCTTGAGGCGCCGCATCTGCGTAAGCATGTCCTGGAGGGAGAATCTAGAGAGGCTCGTCAGTTCAGCCTCATCGTCCCCCTCCAGCTCTGTTGCCTTCTCGATCAGGGTGAGCACGTCTCCCATCCCAAGGATGCGCCCCGCGATCCGGTCGGGGTGGAACGGCTCGAGGCCATCGAGCTTCTCGCTCGTGGTGGCGAAGAGTATCGGCTTGCCCGTGACGTGTTTGGCCGACAGAGCCGCTCCGCCCCGCGCGTCGCCATCGAGCTTCGTCATCACTAGGCCGGTCACCCCCACCCGCTCGTCGAAGGCGCTCGCAACGGGGAGGGTCTGCTGACCGGTCATGGCGTCGACGACGAGGAGTCTCTCGGTCGGCTCGACCGCTGAGCAGAGGTTCGCTAGGGCGTCCATCATCTCCTCGTCGACTTGGAGCCGGCCTGCGGTGTCTACGATCATCAGGTCCCGGAAGTCCTGCCTCAGCAGGGCGTCTAGTCGTTCGCGAGTGCGGCTCGGGGACTCGTCGTTCTCGACCTCAAGGATGGGCACGCCGACCTTGCTCGCCAACACTCGGAGTTGCTCACGGGCGGCGGGACGCTGCGTATCCGCAGCGACGAGCAGCGGCCTCCGGCCCTGACCCTTGTAACGGTAGGCCAGCTTACCGGCGGTGGTGGTCTTCCCGGCACCCTGCAGACCCATGAGGAGCCAGACGTTCCCGTCGCTATTTAAGCTGGGCAGTTGAGCCTTAGAACCCAGGGTCTCGATCAGTTCTTCGTGCACGATCGAGATGACGCGCTGGTCCGGCGTGAGCGACATCAGCACATCTGAGCCGACAGCCTTCTCCTGCACATTCTTGACGAAACCCCTCGCCACCTCGAGATTGACATCCGCCTCGAGGAGTGCGATCCGGACCTCTCGAAGGGTGGAGCGGACCCCCGCCTCGGTGAGTTTCCCCCGCCCCTGGAGATTCTCGAAGATGCTCTGGAGTCTATCGCCTAGGCTCTGAAACATGGTCGTTGCAGCTGGGATTTCTAGCTGACACACAGGGTAGCGGATAGGTTGGCCAGGGTCAAGAGGACCTCATCACCCCCCTCTGGGGGTGGTAGACTCCGGTATATGCGCGGGTACCGCTTCATGGTCCGACCTGTCGACGCTCTCCGCTGCGGCGGGCGCGACCGCTTCTCGGGGTGCAGTTGGTAGTGACCGTCGTTGCCAGGTTCGCGGTCGCGGACCTGTCCCGGCAAGAGGTGCTGGAGGCAGAGACAGACCGGCGCTATCTGTGCGGCGACGGAATGAGATGTTCGGCGGTGGGATGAAGCGAATCCTCCTCTGCTTGATCTGTACCCTTGGTCTCCCGATGAGACGCCTGCTCACCCTGGTCCTCTGTATCCTGGTCTGTCTGGGGGCGGCCTCGGCTCAGGTTGAAGACCTGCTTGACCGGGCCCGGACCATCGCGGTTGAGGCCCTGGAGACCGAACTCGTCGCCTCACCCGATCAGAACCTGTGGCGCGACGCCATCGCTCTGGGGCGCGAGGCCTACGCCCAGGCCCCCGAGGATCTCTCCGTGCTGCGGTTCATGGCGCGCATCCACAGCTACGTTCACTGGCATATACGGGCTTGGGAGTTCTGGGTCGCCTACTTCGAGGCGGGTGGCACTCTCGAGGACCCGGTCGACCTCGTGCCGCCTGAGGTCCCCTCTGGCGAGCTGTTCACCGAGGCCGCCACAGAGCTGGGATTCGCCCGATACGAAGCGGGATTGAAGGAGGAGGCTCTCCTCTTCTACCTCGGGGTCTTAGAGTGGTTTCCAGCGCACCGCGAGGCGCTGGCCTGGACCGCACGCATCCTCTTCGAGCAGGCCCGTTCCGCCGAGGGATTGCCCTACTGGGAGCGCCTCTTCGCGCTCGACCCAGACGATCCGGGCGTCCGCTACTATCTGGACCGGACCCGGGAGAGGATCGCCTTCGGGTTGGAGGCGAGCGACGCCTTCCAGGCCGGCCTCCAGGCTTACGAGGCGGGTCAGTTGGTCGAGGCCTTGGGCCGGTTCGAGGCGGCCCTAGCTGCCAACGATGGGTTTGCGGACGCTTCCGTGTGGGCCGGCAGGACTAGTCTCGAGTTGGGCCAGCCCGAGCAGGCACGTCGCCACTGGAGCCGGGCGCTGGCCCTCGACCCAGGCGATGAGGGGGCAGCCTACTTCCTGGAGGTGGCCGAAGCCCAGGTCGCCTGGGGTGTCGAGGCCGCAGAGGCCTACTATCTCGGGCAGATGCTCTACGAGCAGGGAGATCTCGAAGCGGCTGCCGAAAGCTTTGTCGCCGCGACCCGTAGCAATCCCGACTACCTCGACGCCTGGGTGTGGGCTGCGAGGAGCAACCAGGAGACCGAGAGGTTTGCGGAGGCGATCTACTACTGGCAGGGCGTCTTGCGCCGCGACCCCGGGGACCGACGGGCTGGCTATTTCCTGGGCTTGGCGGAGCAGCAGTTAATCTATGGGGTGGAGGCGGCTCGAGCCTTCGTCGAGGCCGTGGCCGCCTTCCGGGCTGCAGATTTCGAGACCGCTGAGGCCTACTTCCAGGAGGCGGTCGAGCACAACACCGAGTTCGCCGAGGCGTACGGCTGGCTGGGCCGCCTGTATTTCGCCCAGGCCAACTACCTCGAGGCGGCCAGGTACTACGAGTTGGCTCTGGCGTTGGAGCCGGAAAACAACGACTACCGCTACTTCATGGAGGAATCTCTCCGGCTGACCATTCCGTGACGGGTCGGGCAGAGAGGGCGTTTGACCCGTTTTGGGCGGAAGGCTGGTAGGGAGAGGTTCCTGAGACAGGCCGCTCCAGCCTCCTCCTGGCACACCCACCCCTGCTCGCCGCCCCCTTCTCGAGGCGCCGTATCGGAACCGGCCGATCAGCACGGGGGTTCAGCCCGAGTCGCTACCGAGCTGAGGTGGCGATAACTCGGTCAGAGTCTGCTTGAGGAGCCCGGCGGGGCAGTGGTCCGTGGTGGCCCGCCTCGATCGCTCGAAGTCCTGGTGGCGGTTCGCAATAGCGACACCAACGAAGTGGTGTTGCCGGACCTCAACCTGCCCGGCAGCCCAGGTGTTCGTGGCCGATCTCAAGAACCTCGGTTGGAATCGTCCTCAAGCCTAATCGCCTGTGAGGATCTCTGGTGAGTCCGGCTGGGGTTTCGACCCCCCGGCCTCGGAGGCGCTGTGCTCGCTGGGCGGGCTCCCGCTCAGCCCTCTTCTTGAGACGGGGGGAGCGGTTCTCCCCCATGTGTACGCCAAGTCTAGTGCTGCCCCAGTCCGGTACGGTACATTGCTAAGGTATTGTCTAGCCCGGTCGCTGGGTCGAAGCCCACCTCGCTGCCTGCCATGGGTGGGGACGGGAGTCAGGTTGCAGGCTGGGAGCGGAAGATGGTGCGCCCGACAGGATTCGAACCTGTGACCTCTCGCTCCGGAGGCGAACGCTCTATCCAGCTGAGCTACGGGCGCTTGAGATTAGATACGGAAGGTAGCATCACTTTCAGGAGGAAGTCAAGCTCATGAGATTTACGCGACGCACCAACTCGATCATCATGTGGCTCATCGCTGTAGGGCTGCTTTTGGGGATGATCATCACCTTCACCCCGGCGCTGGGAAACTTGGCCGGTATTCTCACAGGAAGAAGAGGGGAGACCGGCAACGCGGCGCTCCTCATCAACGGTAACCCGATCAGCGAGCTCGAAGTGGCGCGGGCACAGTCTAGGCCCCCGTTCAATATGGTCACCGAGGGGGAGGTGGCCCGGGACCTGGAGCTGTTTGTCCTGGAGAGCCTTATTCAGCAGGAGGTCCTCGACCAGGCCGCCGCCCGGGTGCGGGTCGGTTCGGGTAGGGTCCGTCAGGAGGTTAACCGGTTCCGCGAAGCCCGGGGTGTCTCTGGGCGCCAGAACGATCAGGCCTACCTCCAAATCATTAACAGTTTGGGCTTCACCGATCAGACCTTCAGGGCTTATATGCGCGAGCAGATCCGGAGGCAGAGCTATCAGGATAGCCTCACCGAGGATGTCGATGTTACCGAGGAGGAGATCGCCTCCTACTACGAAGTCAACAGTGACTCCTATCGGATCGAAGCACAGATCCGGGCCCGCATGATCGTGGTCGGCAGCCCCGAACTAGCCCAGGAGTTAAGGGAGCGCGCCAGCGCCGGCGAGGGCTTCCAGGATCTGGCGTCCGAGTACTCTCTCGAGCGCGCCGACCGTGGCGGTGCTCTGGGGGCGCCCCAGGGGTCGACGGATCCGCTGCCCGTCGGCCGCGCCGCGCTGCCCGTTGCTGTGGCCAACGCGGCTTTCGCCCTCGAGGGCGCCGGGATCACAGGGGTTGTCGAGAGTACCGAACGCTACTACCTCATCGCAGTGGAGGAGTTTATCCCCTCCGAGCAGAGGCCGTTCGAGGAGATTCGCGAGGAGGTTCGCGAAGATGCCCTCGAACTTAAGCGCGCAGAGGTCCTTGAGGATGGCCTGCGCCAGCTCCGGCTCGATGCTGAGATCACGATCCCCGAGAACAGCTTCTACAGCTTTGATAACCCCGTTGTAGCGCGCGTCGGCGCTGCCGAGATTCGCGAGGCCGAGCTCGTGTATGCGACCTATGACAATCAGCAGATCCAGCGGGCCCTCAGCCCCGACCTCGCCCCGCTGATCGTCCAGCTCTTCAAGCCGAACGTCCTCGAACTGCTTATTGAGCAGGAGCTCGCCATACAGGGGGCGGATCTTCTTGAGCCCACCTTTATCGGCCCGCGCGCCCTGGTTGCGCAGAGCATCCTTAACTATGTGAGCCGCGACGCCGTAGCGACTGAGGAAGATATCGAACTCTACTATGAAGGGAACCGGGACCGCTTCGCGATCCCGGCTAGTGCGGATGTGATCCAGGTGACCTTCGTCAGTCCCGGGTCTGCTCAGGCCTTCCGTCTTGCCCTCTTGGAGGGGGGCGAGCTTGAGGCGGCCGCCGAGGAGTCAGGCGGTGAGGTCGAGGTGTTAGGTGTCGTCCGTGAGGGTGACCTCCGGCCCGAGTTGGACGACGCTCTATTCTCTACAGATGCGTTTGAGGCTCTCCCCGATGGGGAGCAGGTGCTCTCCGACATCCTGGTTCTCGGGTCGCCAGACCTGGAAGCACTGTTGGGGGGAGGGCTCGACGTCGAGGTGGGGGCCGATCCCTCCACGGAACCTGCCGAGGCCGCCGAGGATCTGGAGTCTACCGGCCTCGCGGTTCTTGTAGCCGTGCGGACCCCGGAGACGTTGCCGCCGCTCAGCGATGTACGCCGGCAGGTCGAGGACGCTGTTCTCACCAGGGAGTCAGGGGAGTTGCGGAGCAGCTGGTTGGATGGGCTCCGAGAGCGATTCGAAGTCGAGAATCTGCTAGCCGAGGTTAGGGCCTCGGCCGTGACCACCCCCGCCCCCAGCGATGTCGAGGGCGTCGAACTGAGTCCCGGAGAGAGAGCTACCCTCGAGGAGTCCCGGACCCTTGCTGCCGAGTTGACCGAGGAGCTGAGAGCGCTATCGATCCGGGACGACCTGAGTACGGAGGAGGGGGCTCGCCTCGACCAGGTGAGGGCGGATCTCGCTGAGGTTCAGGGTGAGATCGTCCGGCTCACCGGTGCCCGGTCCGCGTATGCGGTCCGGGAAGGCGACACCCTCTCCAGCATCGCCAGGGATTTCTACGGTGACAGCAGCCTCTGGGAGGAGATCCTTGCTGCCAACGACTACCTCATCGACGAAGGGGATCTCCTCTTCCCGGGCTTCATCCTGCTTATTCCCGAGCTCTGAGATGGGGGGTCGAAGACCGAGGTCTTGGCGGTAGGCTAGATTTGGACTAGTATGCCTAGAGCCCTCGTCAGCGTCAGCGACAAACAGGGATTGGTCTCGTTCGTGACGGGGCTGGTCGAGCTCGACTTCGAGATCGTCTCCACCGGAGGGACCCTGCGAGCCCTCCACGAGGCCGGGCTCCCGGCGAGGGCGATCTCGGATGCGACGGGGTACCCGGAGATCCTGGGTGGACGGGTCAAGACCCTGCACCCTGCGGTTCATGGTGGGATCCTGGCCCGCAGAACCCCCGAGCATCGGGCGCAGCTTCAGGAGCTAGGTATCCACAGGATCGGTCTGGTCGCTGTGAACCTCTACCCCTTTCGTCAGACGGTGTCCCGCTCTGGCGTGACGCTCGACGAAGCCTTGGAGCAGATCGATATCGGGGGCTCCACCCTGCTCCGGGCGGCGGCCAAGAACCACCCCTCGGTGACGGTTGTCGTCGACCCGGGCGACTATCCTGCCGTGCTGGCCGCCCTTCGCCAGGGTAGGGATCCCGACCGGAGGGCCCTCGCCCGAAAGGCCTTCGCCCACACGGCAGCCTACGACGCGGCGGTCGTCCGCTACCTGGACCTGGGGACCGATCAGCCCGAGACGATCCACCTTACCCTCGAGCGTGCTGCGGACCTCCGCTACGGAGAGAATCCGCATCAGGCGGGGGCCCGCTACCGAGAAGAGGGGCGCGTGGGATTCTGGGATGCCGTAACCCAGCATAAGGGGAAGGCACTCTCCTACCTGAACCTGTTCGATGCCGATACGGCCTACCGGCTCGCGTGTGAGTTCGAGGAGCCCGCCTGCGCCATCGTTAAGCACGCCAACCCGTGTGGGGTTGCAGTAGGGGAGGGGGCCCTTGAGGCCTACCGCCACGCTTTCGCCTGTGACCCGAAGTCGGCTTTCGGCGGCGTGGTGGCGCTGAACCGTCCGGTGGATGAGGTGGTCTCAGAGGCGATTATGGCTAACCCGAAGGCCGACGTGCTGATCTCTCCAGGCTATGCGGACGGCGCCCTCCGGGCCCTGGCCCGGAGGCGGAAGGAGTTCCGGGTCCTCGAGGCACCGGCCCCTGGGCCACCGGGACCGTCGCTGCGCCGGATCGACGGGGGCTTCCTGGTCCAGGAAGCGGACCACGTGCCTCGGGGCCGGCTCGGCTGGCGGGTGGTGACCCGAGAGGAGCCCACCGAGTCGGAGTGGCGCGACCTGGAGATGGCGAATCTGATCTGCGCTTATACCTCGTCGAACGCGGTCGTTCTGGTGGCCGACGGGCAGGCGGTCGGGGTCGGGGCGGGTCAGCAGAGTCGAGTAGATGCGGGTGAGCTCGCTGCGCGGAAGGCGGAGGGTCGGGCCCGGGGCGGTGCCTGCGCCAGCGACGCCTTCTACCCGTTCCGCGATGGGCTCGACGCCGCCGCCGCCGCCGGCGTGGCCGCCGTAATCCAGCCTGGGGGTTCGGTGCGCGATGACGAGGTGATCGCGGCGGCGGATGAGTACGGCATTGCGATGGTCTTCACCGGTCGGCGGCACTTTCGGCACTAACCGGTGCCGAGCACCTGCGCGTAGGTTCCGCCTCGAGGGGAGGTGGCTTTCGTGGCTGCTGGCCCCGGGGATCCTGCTCCCCTGAGAGATGATGGTCGTGTCGACCCCGCGGACGGTGCTGAACCGGTGGCCAATCGGCACTCCTCTCTTCCGTCTGCCCCGATCCGAAGGTTTCTCGCTGCCTTGCCGCATCACCTCCGCCCCACGGACGACATGGCTCTCTAGGAGCCGGGGTTGGGAGCGACCCGAAGTGCCGGAATTTTCACATTAACAATTCCTGAGAGGTCCGCAAGGCGGTCACCAGGGGTAGGCGAGACTCTGCTGCCAGAGGGGTTTTGCGCTTCTCCATTCCTGCTTGGGACCCTGATCATCGAGACGGCATCAGGCCCCGCGGGAGTCTGGTGCTGGTCCTGGTATTATGAAATTTCACTGCTTGCGATAGGTCATGTCACTAGGCTTGATTTTGAGCAGGAGGAATTGATTTTGAGCAGGAGGGAGTGGTAGCCTCAGGCTTAGCGGAAGCCCCAGAAACTTTGGTAGTGATGTGAGATTATCTCACCCCCCTACCAGAGGAGATGCGTACCAGACATTAGCAAAGCCCATGGTATTGGAATTGGTGCCGGTAGGGGGGTGATAATGAGGAGTGAAGGGGCGGTTCTCGAACAGATTTCACCGAGTTGCACCCATATCAGGGGATCGAGAAATCACCTTCCAGACGGGGATAGCTTCATTTTGGAGGATGGCTTGAAGGGGGGGTGAGATAATCTCACCCTACGACCGAAACTTTTAGGTGAAGAAGAGATAATTTAGAGGGGAAGAGATCGTGTCTAAGGCCGTACCGTCCTCAGAGACCCTGGCGCTAGATCACTTCGACGAGCACGCTGTCGACATCGCCAGGCGCCAGTATTTCCAACCGTCCGATCGGGACTTGGCGGGCATGTTCAGGCGGGTTGCCACTTGGGTTGCAGGGCCTGAACAGGGTGAGGGCAAGGCCTACTACGCGAAAGCTTTCTTCGAACTCATGGCCTCGAAGCGGTTCTGCCCAGGTGGGCGCGTGCTCGCCGGGGCGGCTACCAGCCATGGCAATGTACTCAACTGCTTCGTTCAGGATGGCGGACCCGAGGTTGAGGGTGGCAACGCCTGGGTTTTGAATCTCGCTACGAAGCTCGCCCTGGTGACCAAGGTCGGTGGTGGAAACGGCCTCTGCCTCGACTTCATCTCTCCTAAGCGGGAGTACCAGGGTCCCGCTGGCAGGCTGTTCCTGACCGTAAGCCCGAGCCACCCTGATTACCAGAAGGTTAAGGACGGTACCTACCTCGATCTGGTTCATGGCGAGTACGTAACCCGGGGTTACCGCTTCCTCTCTTTTATCGAGCAGGATAGTGTGCCCGGGACACTGAAGACCGTGGATGTAGGCGACTCGGTGGAGGCGATCTGGAGGAGTGCTGGCGACGCCATCTATTCGATTCTGGCTGGTGAGGACATCCTGCTCGATGTGAGCGCTCTCCGGGCCGAGGGGACCCCCGTACAGGGGTCGGGAGGTACATCGAGTGGCCCCTCGAGTTTTGCGGTCGAGGTGTTCGACAACTTCTCCTTCTGGGCCAGTTTGGGTGGTGCCGACTACGCCGGTCCGGTCGCCACGCTGCGTTACATCTTCGCCCCGACGCTGCGGGTGATCCGCCAGGGGGGGACCCGCCGCGGTGCGGGGATGGCTACCATCTCCATCACCCACCCCGATGTCCACGATTTCATCACCGCTAAGGATCTCGACCGAGAGCAGGATGAGGGTGACATCAGCACCTTCAACATCAGCGTTCTCGCGAGCGATGCGTTCATGAACGAAAGCCTCGCCGAAGGTAACCGGGGCGTGCTCTGGGACATAGCCGACCACGCTTGGCAGACCGGAGAGCCGGGCCTCATCTTCATCGACCGCATCAATGCCCACAACCCGATGCGGGGGGTCTTGGGGGATATCCGCTCCACTAACCCCTGCGGAGAGATTCCGCTCTACCCTGGCGAGCCGTGCGACTTAGGTGCCATGAACTTGGCCGCCTACGTTCTCGAGCGCAGGCGGGGCTTGGACGGCTTCGATTCCGACAGTTTCCGTCGCGATGTGCGCATGTGCATCCGCTTCCTCGATAACGTCCTCGACGTGAACGCCTTTGCCCTCGAGGACAACCGCGAGATGAGCATGAGCCTGCGTCGGCTCGGTCTCGGAGTGATGGGACTTGCCGATGCGCTCATCAAGATGGGCTACGCTTACAACTCTGAAGCGGGCCGGGAAGTGGTCGAGGAGGTGATCGGCGCGCTCCGTGACGCCGCCACCGAGGCGAGCGAGGAGCTTGCCGCCGAGCGTGGCACTTTCCCTCGGTCTGGAGATAGTACCTTAAGCGATCCGAGGCGGAACATCGCCATCCTTACCGTCGCCCCGACCGGCACCACCAGTATGCTCATGGGGGTCTCCAGCGGTGTCGAGCCGGTGTTCGCTCCGTTCATCTACCGCAAGATCGGCGATAGCTACAGTGCCCTCATCCATCCGCTGTTCCGGCAGCTGCTCGAGGAGCACCCACCCCACCGGGACTACCTTCGAGGAGAGGGTGAGTGGGACTGGGACAGGGTGATGCAGGCCGTTCAAGAGAACCATGGCAGCGTGCAGGGCTTAGACTTCATTCCCGATGATGTAAAGGCGGTTCTGATCTGCGCCCACGACATCAGCCCTGAGGATCACGTGCTGATGCAGGGTGTGGTGCAGTCTACCTTCGACGACGGCAAGATGGTGGCCAACTCGATCAGCAAAACCATCAACATGCCCAATCGAACCTCGGTCGAGGATGTTTTCAAAGCCTATGGTCTTGCCTTTGAAGTGGGCTGCAAGGGAATTACCGTCTACCGCGACGGGTCCCGGCAGTTCCAGGTCCTCTCTACCAAGGCCGAGGCGGACCTAGATCCAGACCTGGGGAATCGGCACTTGGACCTGCCTGCTAGTGAGGATAGAGAGTCGCTAGGCTCCGCCGAAGTCTCCCTCCTTGTACCCGAAGATCCCGAACTCCGCCTTCCCGGCGAGCCCCTGTTCGACCGTCCGGGTCGCCTTACCGGCTTCACCGACCAGGTGAAGCTCACCGACCTGCGTGGTCAGAAGCGAGGGTTCTACGTAACCGTGAACCAGCAGGATGATCTCCCGACAGAGGTGTTCATCAGCAGCGGCAAGGCCGGAGATGAGGCGAACGCCGACAGTGAAGCGCTCGGACGTGTGGTTTCCATCGCCCTCCAGTACGGCGTGCCTGCCGAGGCACTGGTCAAGACCCTGCGTGGCATCAACGGCGGTATGTACGGCACCTACCAGGGCCGGATGGTGGCCTCGAAGGCCGACTTGATCGCCGTTGCCCTCGAGACCTCTGGTGTCGAGAATCCCCTTCGGCGGGGCGTGGGTTGCCCTGACTGCGGCTCTCCCTTGCGCTTCGAGGAGGGCTGCCAGGTGTGCGGGAGTTGCGGATACAGCAAGTGCGGTTGATCTGCCCCGCACTTTAATGAGGGCAAGTCAGAACCGATCCAGAGAGCCGGACCCTGGAGCGATCCCCTCTCTGTTCGATTGCTACGGACCGCCTTTGCCGGATTCCCGGCTGGGCTGCTGAGTCAGTGTAGCGGTGGCGGCGATCTTGGTGCGACTCTCTGTGGAGACGAGAGTGGTGGGGTTGTCGAGGTCTCGAGTCCGGCGGTAAGGGGCTGATCCTTCGGCGAAGTGGCGCGCCTGGGGGCAGCCACTTGACCGAACTGCCGATGTGGGTCCGTCTGCGGTCAGTTGCGTCTTGGAGAAGCTGTCGCTAGCGGGTGTGGTGGAGAGGAAGCTTCCAGGGACAGCGTGATATGTTTCATCCCCCACCGAATCTTGCTTATCGGGGAGGGGTTTTGATACACTGCTCTCTGCTTTCCCGAGTGGAGCCCTTCACTCGGTGCAGGTGAGCGATCGGCGGTAGCTCAGTGGTAGAGCGGTCGGCTGTTAACCGATTGGTCGCAGGTTCGAATCCTGCCCGCCGAGCCACGATTCTTACCTTCGAGAGGTGTTCGAGGGGGCCTTAACGGGCCTCTCAGTGCGCCTGGAAACTCGGAGTGGCAGGCCTAGCTGGGAGCCGTCGGCACTTCCGAGGTTTCTACAGTGGAAGCCAGGATTTCGTTCACCAGAGCCAGACCGGCTTCCAAATCACGGTACCAGTCCTTCCGGAGACGACGGAGTGGATTGGTCCCTATCCTGAACAGAGAGACCGCCTCACGCAGGACGAGTTCTCGCTTGCTCCAGCCCAAGCGCTCAAGTGCGGCCTGTTGAAAGAGGTTGTGATAGGCAGCAGTTGCGGCGGCTTCGCTTCCGCGTCCAAAGCGAGACGCCCAGCGCAGGTGCGCCAGGAGGTTGCCCACATCCAGCATAGGGTCGCCTGGCCCTACCTCTTCGAAGTCCACTAGCGCCACCCTGCCGTCGGGCAAGAGCAGCATCTGGTCGTCGTAGAAGTCGTTATGGGCGATGCAGCGGGGTCGCCAAGATTCGACGAATGGATTCAGTGCCTGAGTGGCATGGCTGAGCTTGCGCCGCGCCCCCTCAGTATCATCGCCTTGAAGCGCGTGTTTAAAGACGCGCTTGGCCCTGCGATACGCCCCTGGCAAGTCGAAGGGACGACCATTACCCGTTCGGTAAGGTGCAGCCCACAAACTCTCCAGCCCCTCGAGCAGCAGCGTCGGCTCTGGTTGGCCGCCCTTCCGTATATACTCCCGCAGATTTTTCCCAGGTATCTCCGACAGCCATAAGACCCCGCCGTCCTGCCAGTGTCCAGCAAGCCGGGGCACAACAAATCTCGAGTGGCCGATAAGCTCTGCAGCCTTAAGCAGGGGAGGTACCGTTACCGGCCGGACTGCCCGGACATAGAAGCCGACCTTGCCTATCCGGTGGCGCAATACGGCGCGATTGCCGGGCCGGTAGCGAATCAGATAGACCCGTACTGGGTACCGGGTCGGTATCGCCAGAACATAGCTGTTGATAAGCCTGGCCGCAGTCTCGGGATGAGCCGCTCTCTTCAGCCCCGGCAGGTGACGGTCTTCGGGGTAGCGGAACAGTTCGACCGGCTTGCCGCGCTCGAGCCTTAAGGTGAATTGCTCTGAAGGGATATATTCGTCGCGCTGCCACTCAAGCACATAGGTGACGACGACGTACCTGCCGGGGAGGTGGCTGAACTGACGAATGCGAAGCTGACGGGGGCTAATCTCTCGGTCCCCCACCCGAGAGCAGTACGCTTCCCAGACCCACTCACCGTCGAAGAGCTGGGGCAGTCCAGGTAGGTTGTGGTCCTCAGGAAACTCGGCCTGTGGATAGAGCGGTACAGCGGTGAGTGACTCGGGCATCAGTCACTGTCGTTGTCGTCACTGTCATTGTCATCGCTATCCGGGGTATCTGGAGTTGGAGTGTCAGGTGTTGGAGTGTCAACGTCCGGCGTAGGGGTATCCGGTGTCGGCGTGTCTGGTGTCGGCGTCGGAGGGTCGGGCGTAGGGGTATCGATGTCCGGTGTCGGGGTGTCCTCGCCTGGGGTAGGAGTGTCGTCGTTCGGCGTCAGCGTGGGGGTGTCGTCATCTGGAGTGGTGATACCGGACGTGTCCTCATCCGGGGTGGGGGTCGGGTCCTCGCCCGGGGTAAGGGTGTTGTCATTTGGGGTCAGTGTAGGGGTGTCGTCATCTGGAGTGGTGATACCGGACGTGTCCTCACCCGGGGTGGGGGTGGGGTCATTCCAAGTCGCTGTGGCGGGGGTAGGGGTGAGGTCGTTCGGAGTAATACCAACGGGGGCGACGTTCGGAGTGTCGTTAGCTGCCCTGCGAATCCCTAAATCATCGTCGTCGTCATCATCGTCATCATCGTTGTTTACGAGGGTGAATTCGCGCAACGAAATCAGAACAAAATCCCCTGATGGTTCGTCGGCTCGGTCGTCGGCAGTAGAACTTCGAGGATTAACTAGCCCCGGAGCACAGCCTGTGCCGGCCAGTGTCAACATCAACGCCAGTATCAGCGACAGACAGAAACTAAATGGCCTATTCATCGCTCATCACTCGACCCTTAGTGCACTAGTGTAGCGGAATTCTCTTTAAGGGATGTAGAGAGAAAGCCGAGATAAGGAACTACACTAGAGCCTAGGGCAGAACCACGAGGAACGAAGCTTGCGGTTCAAAGTAGGCCTCGGCGGTTTCCCCGGGAGGGTAGGATGGAGACAGCCAAACCAGTGTTATCGCGAAACATCCAGCCGAAGGGTCTTTCCTTTAGTGACCATGGCGCTGGCCGGAATCGTGGCCCTCTCTCTGGCAGCGACGGCCGCTGCTGAGTCAGGCACCTTCCGGTCGGTCATCACTTACCTGCACGACTACACCCACCTTCGAATTTGCGGACCAGACAGTTACTGGCGGTGCACTCGAGGGAGTGAGCACGATCATTGAGAGTAGTGGTGGTTCCTTCGTGGTGGGGGAGAATAGCCGCTCGACCTGCATGGCCTACGCGAAGCGGGGCTAGAGCTCGAGTCGTCGTGCGTCACGACCAACGCTGCTGGCGAAAAGCAGTTCTGGCTGGCGCAGCGTACCCTGGGCGACATCGGTGTTGCCGGGCAAGGTGGCGAGGGCCGCTTGCAACTCTTGGGTGGGACCAGCAAGTTCGCCGATGTTACTGGGAGTTGCAGCTATGAGACCGAGTACTTGGCAGACAACTGGCTGGCGACGGTAGCGGAATGCAAGTGGGAGCGATGAGGTCGCAGGACCTGCGGAGGCACTGAGCAAGCCGTAGGGCCGGACGATGCTGAAGTAGGCTCTCAGGAAACAACCTGCGATAAATTACGTCGTTTGCTACTTGATCTGCAGGTATAGAAAGGGGGATGGTAGGTTTTCATGAAGCCCCATCCCCGCTACCAGTATAAGCCAGAAGAGCTGTTCCAGACGGACAAGACCCGTAGAGTCCGTCCTTAGCGAATCGAATCGAGTTTCAGTACTCTAGTGAGGTCACTGACTCTTCAGGCGGCGCAAGTAAAGACGTTTCTGTCGCTCAGAACGCGGGTAAACCTCAAGATTGCTGCTTTCAACCTGATCTACTCGGGGGTGCTATTCAGGTAGCAAACGACGTAATTGGCAATGTCGAGAGTGCGCCTCGTACCCTCCTTCGTTACTACCCTACCCTGAACCACCACCGGGGCCGCTGCTGCTGCACCTCGTCTCGGTGCGGTGGAATCTGCCGAGCCGGTGCGCGGTGGCAATCTGCGCTAGCCAGTTAGCTCCTGCACCGCCTTTGCTCAGGCCTGCTCAGCTCGCGTTACTGCGAGCATAGTACACTTCCTTTATAAGACTCTGTAAAATATCTATACTGTAGTTCCTAACCTTCGACCGGAGGGGCCCCCTCAAGCCGGTAGGTTTCTTACCCCTCTACAATGTCAACTGCGGTCACTAGTGGGCATCTCTCTTAATCGATACTCCCCTCCCGCGCGGCCCTGTCACCCTTTCCTTCGGCAAGCATCTGAATATCGACACCTGGTGCCTGGGTGGGGGGCCTGTAGATACGTCCTCGAGTAGAGTGGAGACATGAGCCTCAAGATGCGACTCCTGGCGGTCTCCTGCTTGCTCTTACTGGTGGTGCAAGCTGCTGCTGCGGGGTGTGAGGGGTGGGACACGCAGGAATTCTTCGAGTCAACCACGTTAGAGGAGGTAACCGCTTGTCTTGAGGCAGGGGCATGGGCGAATGCACGGAGCGAGTCTGGCTGGACCCCCTTGCACCGGGTGGCCGGATTCAGCACCGATCCTGCTATCGTCACAGCCCTGCTCGAGGCGGGGGCAGAGGTGAACGACCGGGACGAGGACGGCAACACCCCCCTACACGTTGCGGCCGTGCTCAACCCCAACCCCGCTATCATCACAGCCCTGGTGGCTGCCGGGGCAGAGGTGGATGCTCGGAATGAGGATGGCCGGACCCCCCTGCACTGGGCGGCCCGATTCAGCGACAACCCCGTTGTCATCACAGCCCTGCTCGACGCCGCTGCAGATACAACCGCCCTCGATGCCTATGGCAGATCCCCCTGGAACTACGCTAGGGGCCGGGAAGGGCTCGAGGGCACAGACGCCTTGTTGAGGCTATACGAAGGACGCCCCAGGTAGAGTTCTCGTATCATCCCCCTTGGCCGCTGGTGCAGTGAAGCCGGAGGCAAGGCGGGCTTGCAAGGGCGTTGCAGCTATGTCTCGTAGTGTGGGGAATCTAGGGGCCATCCTGGAGGCCTCTGGCTGGGCAAAAATGCATATCGGCGCTGGATGTCGGTGCGGACTCTCGAACCCCTGGCGCAGGTGGTAGAGGCTGAGCCAGAGGCCAAGCTAGAGACACCGGTATCGCTCGATATGACGGGCCTGTACGCTCACAACCTGGTGGGCAGGGCCAGTGCTTTCCAACGTCTCGTGGGGCTGGTGTCTCTGTTACCGAAGCTCTCACCACGTCGGGACTGCTAGGTGCTGACGCAGAGGTTGCGGCATGACCGTCCCCTCTATGGCACCGCTGCTCAGGCGCTTTGGGGGGATAACGTGGGGCGGGGTAGCGGATTACGTAAAAAACCACCCTTGAAAGGAGGCCATGATGGCGTATACGTAATAGATCACCCTTGGTAAGGAGGTCATGATGGCTTATATGAATATGGAACCAGATGTGTTTGAGCGCCTGAGTTATGCTGCCAAAAATGACAAGGGCATAGAACTTTCCCCCTCCGAAGTCTGGTTGCTTATGCGCTTTGTGGGTGACGGAATCGAAAAATCAGCGGATAGCTTTAGGAGTTGGTGTAAGTTTTTCGACAACTACGAGCTAGTCAAGCGGCTTGATAACCCGGCTGATATCTAGCCTTAAATCCGCCCCGGTTGGCGACGGTAACTTGCGAGGGCAACCCTTCCGAGTCCTTCCCTATCAGCGGCGCTTCCTTCGGGGGCCTTCCGTCCCGGTATCATGCGGGCGGGCCTGTCACTCGCTCGTGGGGGTGGCAAGACAGGCCTGTGACCTGCCCCTGTTGGCAGGTCCAGTTTGAATGTTAGTACCTTGGCCTTCCTTCGGGGTGAGCTAGCTGTCCTGGCGGGCTAGGCCAAAGTAGGGTCTTGGGAGTAGGCGGTTGGTGGTTCAGGGCGCTATGCGGACTACCTGGTTGTAATGCTTTCGCCAATCCTCGATCAGCCTCTTGGCTTCGATCAGTCTGTAGAAGATATCCCTGTCGAGCAACTCGTCAAAGACGGACAAGGACGGCTTCGTTGGAGCTACGGGTCTGAGCTTGCCGTTGAACGATTCGACGTAGCTGTTCTCCCAAGGGCTCCCCGGCTCAATGAACAGCGTCCCCATCCCCAATACCTTTACTGTGTGGATGAGGCGAGGGCCTAGTGACTGGGGCCCCCGCTTCCTTGCAAATCAGGCTGGGGGAATCCCCGCTCGGTTCAAGGACTGTTCAGAGCTCGGGCCCACTGTTCAAGCCACGCTTGCAGTTCAGCAAATGTCTCTGCAGCGGTCGTTCCGCGTTGCTCGAGGCCTCTGTGGAACCCACTACCAGCAGTTCACCCGGACCCGGAGCTCCAGCGGAGCCGATCTTGTCCGTCCTTGAGTCCGATCTTGAAGGACTACATGAACGAACTCGTCACCAACATCCAGACCGAGATTGCTATCCCCACCGCAGCCCTCGAGCTTGTAGAGACCTCGGTAAGCCCGAACACCTGCCGGGCCTACAGCAGTATCTGGCATCGGTTCGTTGCCACCGGCCTCGAGGGTCAGGTCTCAGGACGCTCGCCCAGGGTTGGGACGGCCCAGTCTCTGGCTGCTCGAGGGACTCCGGTGATCGAGCTGCAGCAGACGGGCCGGTGGGCAGTCGCCCTCGATGCCGGGGCACCATGCCCGGGCGGAGTTGGGCTGGTAGGGGTGTGTTGTATCGGGAGTAGTCGAGGGATCTGCAGGAAGATCCCAACATCAGACCTCCGAGCCCTCGTCACCACCCCAATTGAACTTAGCGAAGCTGTCGGATCCAGGGGGGAGGTTGAGGGCATCGACTTCATAAAAAGCAGACGCTGCCGAAGCAGCGTCGCCCCCGGTTTCTGAAGTCCCCGGGGGATAGGCTTTCCAAACCTTCGGAAGACTTCGGAGCACCTCGTATATTTGGGAGTGGAACTGGGGAACTCCCTCGCATCCTACGCCAGAGAGGAGCAGGGGAGTCGGTCAAGGAATTCAGGACCGGACTGAGAGAGATGGCGGACACCGTGTAGACTGTCGTTTTCTTTGTCTGGATCCAGCGACTTAGGGGGTAACCATGAGACTGAGACACCTGCCGATCTTGGCCTTGCTCGCACTAGCGGGTCAGGGGCTTGCCCAGGAGTGTGATAGATGGCACACGGTAGAGTTCTTAACCTCGGCCACGCCTGAGGAGGTGACCGCTTGCCTTGAGGCGGGGGCCGATGTGAATGGCTGGACAGGGAATGGCTGGACCCCCCTGCACTTTGCAGCCGGAAACACCGACAACCCTGCCGTCATCAGAGTCCTGATTGAGGCTGGGGTTGAGGTGGATGCTCAAGACTGGTTCGAGTTGACCCCGCTGCACTGGGCGGCGAGAAGTAACTATTCCACTGTCATTGAGGCCCTGCTCGACGCCGGGGCAGGCAGGTCTGCTCGAGACCTTTCAGACAAAACCCCCTGGGACTATGCTAGGGACCGACCGGTATTCGGAGACACAGATACCCTCCAGAGACTGATGCCTGGATCGGTCGGCCGGGCGATATCGATGAAGATTGGGTTGTTGCTCAACTTCAGCGGGTCGCCGGAGACGGCAGCGGACCGGAAACGCGCGTTCGATCTGGCCATTCAGCACGTCAATGACGCTGGCGGGGTTCTTGGGCATCGGGTCGAGGGTGTCTGGGCAGATGCAACGCTCGATCCGAACAGGGCGGTGGAGGAGGCGTGGCGGCTGGTGGAAGCCGAGGGAATCCACGCGTTGGTCGGTCCCAACGCTAGTGCGGCAGCGCTCCCTGTAGCGGAGATGATTTCTGGACCGGCGCAGATCCCAACGATCAGCCAGTCCGCGACTTCTCCGCAGTTGACCGTCGCCGACGATGACGATTACTTCTTCCGCGTGGCGCTGTCGGATGTGGCTCAAGGACCGGTCCTGGCTCGCGTTACTCGAGAACGGGGTTTCGACAGTGTCGGGCTGATTTATCGTGACGATCCCTACGGCCAGGGGCTGGCCGCGAGCTTCGAGGCCGCGTGGGGTGGGACGATCCGCTCCGTCCCCATCGAAGCCGAACAGGAGAGCTATTTGCCCGAACTGCGGGAGACCGCGAGCGTCGGCGCACAGGCACTTGTCGTTGTGACCTTCGAAGCGCAGGCGTTGGCGGTGGTCCGCGAAGCGATCAGGGAAGGAATCTATGACCAATTCGTCTTCGGGGACGCCGCCAAACGACTTAGTTTGGTCGCTGCGATCGGCGGCGGACGACTCGGAGGGATGTACGGGACGGCGGGGGCCCCGGCGCCCGACAGCGACGCCACCGGCGAGTGGGACGAGGCATTCGAGGCAGCGTACGGGCGGCTCCCCATACTGACGTATGTCAAGGAGACCTACGACGCGACCGTTGCTCTCGCATTCGCGGCGCAAGCCGCCGGAAGCCTTGACGGCGCGGCCATCCGCGATCAGCTCCGAGCGGTCGGCGGCGCGCCGGGTGAAATAGTGCTCGGCACGCCCGTGGGCGTTGCCAACGGCCTTCGCTTGCTCGCCGAGGGCCGTGAGATCGACTTCGACGGTGCGGCGACCTCCATGGACTGGGACGAGAATGGCGATCTCCGGCACGGATACATCGGCGTCTGGCGCTTCACTGAGGACGAGCGGATCGAGGAGCTCGAAACGGTCCTGTTCGTGTTCTGATCTGGCCGGTCTCGTCAGTGCTGACGATTGGGATGTCCTGGTTCCCATGACAGAGAAGCGTCTGTTTTGAAGGGAAGGGAGGAAGACATGCAGACGCTGCCACAAATTCATCGAGAGAGGCGGTTCGATTCGGGAGAGCTCGAGGGTAATAGAGCGTGAGTGGGTCCTTGCTGTCGCCCGGGCCAGTTTGGTGGAACATCCGCCTTGCTTGATCAGGCCAAGGCTACCCTGGACGATCTCGCCGAGTGGGGGGGCCAGCTAGTAAATCAGAAGCCTTTAGCAGGCGGTGGTGAAGTTCGGCGTAGCGTCAAGCACGGCAAGGCATTAAGCGGTAGTGTTGGTGGGGAATCGCCGCTGCCGAGCAACGCACCGAGTCGTGGTCGGTCAGGACGCCTTTTGAAGGCGTCCTGCAGCCGAGCTTTGCGGTTTCGCCGCCTCATGTGACTTCCTGCCGAGACGCCGGGGCAGCCAACGACCGACCTGTGAGACGTACGTTGCATACTCGCTGCCGAACTCCTGCGCAGAGCGCAAATACAGGACACTGCCGAGCGCGAAGAGGAGCAGGGCAAACCCCAGCGTCACGCCGCTGGCGGCCGTTCGAGCACCCGCAAGGAGGATCGGAAAAAGAAGGGGATTATATATTAGGGTTGACAGCCCTTACCGAGGGTGATAGTAGCCTTCGCAGACACCTCAAAGGCCACCTCGAGGGCTTGAAGTCTAGAGCCTTTGAGTTGGGCCAAGAGCACCCATCAG
>MPNL01000060.1 GCA_002239005.1 Truepera sp. bin119 | reverse complement strand
CAACCGCACGCATTCGCCGTGGCCTCCGGCAAGATGGGGGCCTCGAGGCCAGCAGCTGCGAGCTTGCGCCGGATCGGCATCCGCTCGGCCAACGACCCCGTAGCTGCAGCCATCCTCGCCGCGGAAGCTGGGACGGAGAGGAGAGGACATCAAGCCCCTAACTACTGATTCCGTGTTTTTAACCAGACGAAGCTCTAGCATTATAGCAGATGTCAGGGCTGCTACGAAGCTTATCGCGTCGCCAGCGCAAGCCCTCCTGAAACACAAGCTGCCGTGGTCCACACTCAAAACCGGCCTCAGTGAGAACTTCACTCCACTCTTCAGTTGCTACCAAGCTGCGTGAACTGATGCGACCCATCCAACGCCTGCACGAGTTCCTTGATAGCCGCTTGTCCAGTGCGGATCTGGCTCAGCCCCACCCGTATATCGAGGGAGAAGCCTCTGGCGCTCCTCGAAGTGAGACGGGTTCGGGAGAAACTCTCGCCCTACATCCTGACTGACTCCGAAGACCCCTCAACTTCTGAGGAGCAGCGGGCGATGGCCAGCCGCACAAGGCCGTCCCAATCAGCAAAGCCACAGCGCCCTTGTGGGCTCTAGTCCAGCGGCCAGACGAAGACTTGGGGCCCGCGGCTCAACTCCTCCAGCTAACGATCCGGGGGTGATGCTTTATGAGTTGCAAGTCGAGTGGGGTGGGTAAGAGACTTGAGATCAAAATAGATCCGTCGAGACACCCTACCTGAACCTCCTCATGATCCCTTCAAGGTCTTCGTGGGTCGGCCGAAGCCTAGCCTCCGGCAGGGAGGCTAGGGGGGCGTCACCGAGGTTATTGGTCTCGGCGAGAGAGGGGCGGGAGGAATCGAAGTAGAGTAGTCCGGTGACAAATTCGCGGCTCTCCTGAGCGCGCTGCAACCGTTCGACCGCCCGGATCCGGTCCCCTGCATCGTAGTCGGCCTCGAGCTTGCGGAGCCGGATATACGACCCGTCGTGAAGTTCGATCACCCTCAACTCACCGGGCTCGTAATCGTCTACAACGATCTCCTCAGCGACGGGGACGTACCCGATTTCCTGCAGGGGATACTGATTGGTGCGCCCGTAACCGTAACTCTTCGTACTACTATCGTCGTTGTTGAAGGCTACGCAAGGACTGATGATGTCGAGAACGGCCGTTCCACGATGCGACAGGGCCGCCTTGAGCAGGGAGCGCACCTGCTTGGCATCACCGGCGAAGCTCCGGGCCACGAACCCGCAGCCCGCCACGATGGCCTCGATGCACAGATCGATCTCCGGAAACGGATTGTGGCCAGCATACTTCAGCCCCTGTCCCTCATCAGCGGTAGCCGAAAACTGGCCCTTGGTCAGGCCGTACACACCATTGTTTTCGATCAGATAGACCATCTGCACGTTCCGACGAACGAGGTGCTTGAACTGACCGATGCCGATGGAACCCGTATCCCCGTCACCAGAGACTCCGATGGCCCTGAGGGAGTGGTTCGCCATGAGCGCTCCGGTGCCGAGGGCGGGCATCCGGCCGTGCAGGGAGTTAAAGCCGTGCGACATGCCCAGGAAGTAGGCCGGCGACTTGCTCGAGCAGCCGATCCCCGAGAGCTTGATGATCTCGTGCGGTTTCAGCGACAACTCAAACGCTACCTGAATGATCTGGCTGGCGATCGAGTTGTGACCGCACCCCTTGCAGAGGGTGGAGGGATCCCCACCGTACTCGGACCTTGAGAGGCCAATCCGATTCACTCTACCGGTCGCTCGCTTCACAGTTTCACCCTAAGCACTCGGGCCTGAACCCACTCGGCTGTCAGCGGCATCCCATCGAGATAGGCGGCCGAGACGAGGCGGGTAGCAAGGTCGGGATATTCCGTCTGGAGGATATTGTGGAGCTGCCCATCGCGATTCATCTCGACAACGAGCACCTTCTCGTGCTGCTCGATAAAGGTACGGACCTCTCCATTAACCGGCAGTGCCCTGACACGCAGGAAGCCGGTCGAAAAGCCGCTGTGGGAGAGTCGATCGCGCGCCTCGTCGACGGCGTAGCGGGTGCTGCCAAACGCGATGATGCCGACCCTGGCATCCGACATTGAGCTTATCTCCGGTCCCGGAACCAACTCTCGGGCGGTGTCGAACTTGCGAGCCAGCCGTTCGGAGTTCTCGGCCCAATCCTCAGCACGCTCACTGTAGTTGGCATTCTCATCATGACCCGTGCCACGGGTTAAGTAGGCACCTAGCGGGTTCGTGTTCCCAGGCAACGTTCGGTACCCGATCCCATCTCCATCGACATCCCTATAGCGAACAAAGGGATCACTGCCGACCTCCTCAGCACTCAGCACCTTACCCCTCTGCAGCGGCCCCTCTGGATAGCGGAAAGGCTTGCCCATCCAGTTGTTCATACCCATATCGAGATCCGAGAGCACGAACACGGGGGTCTGGAGGACCTCGGCAAGGTCGTGCGAGGTGTACCCGAATTCGAAACACTCCTCAATGGAGGAGGGGAACAGGATCACATTACAGGTATCACCATGACCTAGGTAGTACACGAAGGTCACGTCACCCTGACTTGTTCGCGTGGGCAGCCCCGTCGAGGGTCCGACCCGCTGGATGTCCCAGATCACCGCAGGCACTTCCGCAAAGTACCCGAGACCAGCGAACTCGCTCATGAGCGAGATCCCCGGACCGCTCGTGGCGGTAAGCGCTCGGGCACCGGCCCATCCAGCACCCAGTACCATGCCGATGGCTGCTAGCTCGTCCTCAGCCTGAATCACGGAGTAGGTAGCCTTGCCCTGGTCATCTATGCGTAGCTCGGGAAGGAACTCGCGCAGGGCGTCGACGAAACTCGTTGAGGGAGTGATAGGATACCAGGCAACGAAGGATACACCGCCGAAGATGGCACCCAACGCCCCTGCCTCATTACCCGTCATTAGGATGAGATCTTTCGTCTTGTCCATAGGTTCAATCCGATATGGGTCGACCTTGGAGAGATTCTCCACAGACCAGTTGTAGGTGCTACGCACCACCTCCATATTCGAATCGACAAGTTTCTGGCGGTGCCTGAAGTGGTAGGAGAGCGACTCCTCGATCGCCACGAGCGGAATCTCGAGTAGGTAGGCTAGGGCGCCCACGAAGGTCATGTTGGCGATGTAGTCTCGAAGTTTGCCCTTGATTTCGGAGGTCGCAATCAACTCCTTAACTGGCAGGGCATAGTAGCAGAGATCGTCCCGCTCGGGCACGAAACCGAGATCCTCATTGTAGACGCAGACCCCTCCCGGCGGTAACTCCGCAACATCCTCAAGGAGTGTGGCGGGATTGTAAGCGATCAGAATCTCCGATGGGCGACGCGCCACGTATCCCTCGTGGCTTACGCGAATGTGGTACCAGGTGGGAAGACCCTGGATGTTCGACGGAAAGATATTCTTGCCGTGCACGGGGATGCCCAGCTTAAAAATAGACCTCAATAATGCCAAGTTGGCAGTCTGACTTCCCGTTCCGTTGGCGGTGGCCACAACCAGTGAGAAGTCGTTGATGATCGGACCCCGCTCACGGTCTTGGTCAGGGTGGGGCAGGGTCTCGATCTTCATATCCATGCTCAAGCACTCCCCAAGCAGGTTTCCGAATGCAGTCCATACCGAGTGCAGATCACTTTGAACAACCGCCGCCCATCTTAACTGAGGTTGAAGTGGATGAATTGTTGTGCAAGGTCACTTTCATAACTATATTACGAGTGGCGACCAGATTAAAAAAGCCCCCGCTCGGGGGCTGAAGTGCGGTTGCTCGTGGCGTCCAAAGAACGCGAGTGGGGCTACCCCGGATCCAAGGGGGAAACGAGGGGGAAGCGCCGCTCGTGCAACTTCCCCTCGGGGGTCACCGCAATCTCCCAAACCGCCAGATCGGATCTGAACTCATATGCCAACTCATCGAGTCTTCGGACGAACTCGTGATCCCACCGGTCCCGGCACTCGAGCAACCGAGTCAGAAAGGTATCGGGGACGCTCCCGCAGAGAGCATAGACCAGCAGTTCCTGCAATTCGAGGTGGCCGAACCCCATACCTATCCGCGAAGGTCATCTGGTGCCGGGGCAAGACTCCCACCCTGTTTGTTGATACCGTTGCCCCCAGCAGCGGTGGTGGACCCGGTGTTATCGGGGCTGTCGTGGTCCGGATCTCCCCGGACGATGCTGAGCACCCTCTGCTTGATGCCCTCCTTAAGTTGCGGATCTTGCTCTAAGGCTAGAGCGGTCTTCTCTCTCCCTTGAGCGAGCCGCTCCCCATCGATGCTATACCAGCTGCCACTCTTCTCGATTACCCCCAGATCGGTCGCGATACCGATCAGGTCGCTCTGCTTGTCGATACCACGACCAAACATGATCTCGACTTCCGTCTCTCGGAACGGGGGTGCCACCTTGTTCTTAGTGATCTTGACTCTCACCCGGTTTCCGACCTTCTCCTGATGGCGCTTGATATCCCCTATCCGCCTGACCTCCATCCGGACACTGGCGTAGAACTTGAGCGCCCTGCCGCCCGGAGTGGTCTCGGGGTTGCCATAGAGTACCCCGATCTTCTCGCGAAGTTGGTTGATGAAGATCGCAGTGGTTTGGCTCTTCGCGAGTACGCTGGTCAGTTTGCGCAAGGCCTGGCTCATCAATCTCGCTTGCAGTCCGACATGACTGTCGCCCATCTCCCCTTCGATCTCGACCCGTGGCACCAGGGCTGCAACGCTGTCGATAACAACGACATCGACAGCGCCGCTACGGACCAGGAGTTCGGTGATCTCCAGAGCTTGCTCGCCGCTGTCGGGCTGGCTGACGAGCAGGTTCTGAGTGTCGACGCCCAGGGCACCGGCGTAGCCGGGGTCCAGGGCATGTTCGGCGTCGACGAAGGCGGCGATGCCGCCCCGGCCCTGGGCTTCGGCGATGATGTGAAGGCTCAGGGTGGTCTTGCCACCACTCTCGGGTCCATAGATCTCGACAACGCGGCCTCGGGGCACGCCGAGCACGCCCAGGGCCAGGTCGATGCTTAAGCTACCGGTGCTGATCACGCCGGCTCCCAAGGGGGCCTGCTCAGTTCCAAGTCTCATGATCGCCCCTTTGCCATACTGCTTCTCGATCTGCAGAAGAGCAGCTTGCAGGGCTTGTTCGCGACCATGGTCCATTATCGTCACCTCCAGAGTCCAGGGATGGAGATCCCGGATGTAGTTACACCTTAAATTCTAAGGTATTTTCTCTCGCACTGCAACCCCTGTGCCGAGAATCCCTCCTGCACACTACTCCCGAGAGGTGGTCGCCCGCGCAAAGGCAGGGGCTCACATTCATGGTTTACTTAAGTGTGCCAGACCCAACGCCGAATCCGCTTCACTACCAGAGGGCGTCGATGCTGATCCTTTTATTCCACTTCAGGGGAACACGCAAGGTGGTGGCGTCACGCCTCATGGAGAGCCTCGATTTCAAGGCCGAACTCGAGGCCTTCTTGCCTATTCTCGATCGCCATTACGGCCACTATCTAGTCAGTGCTGTCAACATCGTCAGTTACCAGCGGGGTGACTTCTTCTACGATCCGTGGCCCGAGGGTCTCTGCCTGGTGCAGGCACACCAGGCTGAACACAACCTCGCTAGCCCCATACCACCGACCGAGACTGAGCCGGAAGAGAGTGAAGCAGTCTGATCGGAGGGAAGCCGCCCCCCGTCACCTGGTGAGCACTTGGCGGACCGCCTCGAGGACCCTCTTCGCATCGGGCCGGTAGTGGTGCTCAACAGAAGCGAAGGATGGGTAGGGCGCATCCCAGCCCGCCACCCGGACCACCGGACCGTCAAGATCGAAGATCGCCTCATCAGCTAGGCGGGCCGCGATCTCGGCTCCGAAACCTCCTGTCCGAGGTGCTTCGTATACGACCACCGCGCGTCCCGTCTTGCGAACCGAAGCGAGGACGGTGTCGAAGTCGAGGGGTACGAGCGTTTCGAGATCAATCACCTCGAGCTCGACCCCCTCGCGCGAGGCTACCTCAGCCGCCTTCATACACACCTCCACCATCCCACCGTAGGCTACGAGGCTGACGGCGTCACCCCGGCGGACCACCCGGGCGCAGCCCAGAGGGTGGAGGTAGTTCCCCTCAGGGACCTCAACTCGGGTCGACCTGTAGAGCTTGATGGCCTCGAGAAAAAAGACGGGGTCTGGATCATCGATTGCCGCTAGCAAGAGACCTTTGGCCCGCTCCGGATCAGAGGGGATCACGACCTTGACACCAGGCACCTGAGCCAGGATTCCCTCCGGCGAATCGGCGTGCAACTCGGGCATATGGACCCCGCCGCCGTACGGTGCCCGGACTACCATGGGAATGGTAAAGCGCCCCCGGGTGCGGTGCCGATAGCGGCCCAGATGCGAGATGATCTGCTCCAGGGCCGGATATAGGAAGCACGCGAACTGGATCTCCGCCACGGGCCGGAGGCCAGCCAAGGCAAGACCGATGCCGTAGCCCACGATACCGGCCTCAGCCAAGGGGGTGTCGAACACCCGCTCCTTGCCATGCTTGGCCTGGAGTCCGTCGGCAACCCGAAACACGCCGCCCATGCGCCCCACATCCTCACCGAAGACCAAGACCCGGCGATCCTGCTCCAGCGCCACATCAAGGGCATCGTTTAGTGCCTGCACAAGGTTGAGCGTGCGCACCGATGTCTGCTGCTGGGTATCAACGTTCACGGAGGACCCCCCAAGCCTCGAGCTGATCGGGACCCATCGTTTCGAAGACATGCTCTACGAGCTCCTGTGGCTCCAACTCGGGCGCTTTGTCAGCGCGTCGGACCGCCTCATCGAACTCGACTCTTAATTCCCTGAGAAACTCCGCGTCCTGCTCTGCGTCCCACAATCCCAGATCGTCGAGCACGCGCCGCAGGCGCTCGATAGGGTCCCTCTGCCGCCACCGCTCGACCTCCTCGTCAGCACGATAGCGGCTCGGGTCATCGCTCGTAGTGTGCGGGGCGAGGCGATAGGTCATCGCCTCAATGAGGGTCGGACCGCCGCCGGCACGGGCCCGCTCCACCGCCTCCCGTGCAACGACCCACATCGCCACCAGATCGTTCCCATCCACGGTTACCCCAGGTACCCCGTAGCCAGCAGCGCGATCAGCAATGCAGGTGTTCTTCATCTGACTTTCGGTCGGAACGCTGATGGCCCAACCGTTATTCTGCACTACGAAGACCGTCGGAGTGCCCCAAACCGCGGCGAAGTTAAGCGCCTCGTGGAAGTCACCCTCGCTGCTGCCCCCGTCCCCGACAAAGGTCAGAGCCACCCAATCCTCCCCCAGGTAACTTCCGGCACTAGCGATCCCGACGGCGTGGGGTAGCTGCGTTGCGATCGGAATGTAGAAGGGCACAATCCGCAGGCCGTCGGGGTAGCACCACCCTGCTGGGTCTGCACGCCAGTAGAGCAGTGCCTGATAGGTGGGCAGGCCCCGGATCAGCGCCGCACCTGTCTCACGGTAGCTGGGCACCAGCCAGTCGCCCTCCCCAAGGGCCAGAGCGGGGCCCACCTGAGCGGCCTCTTGACCGGTGTAGGGGGCGTAGACGCCTAGCCTGCCCTGCCTCTGAAGGGAGACGGCCCGCTCGTCAAACACGCGGACGCGCTGCAAAGCCCGGTACCCACGGACCAGCTCTTCATGGCTCAGGGGGAGATCCCCGAGGATCCTCCCATCTCCGCCGAGAAACTGAATCATCACTTAATGGTACCCCAGACCGACCCCCGGTAATGCATGCTGCCGATGCACCGACTAAGCGATCACGGAGCGCCAAAGAAGTCAGATGTCCTCGATACCCGAAGCGCCACCGGGTAGGAAGATCGAGTCGAGTGATTAGTGATATCCACCGAACATCGGTAGTCCATCCGGGACCTCCCAGAACACTCCCAGCAGGGCAGGTTTACATAGCTTCCCGAAGGCACCTCGATTCCCCGTGCACCGAACCTGTGCCACAAGTATCGCCAAGGTGCAGGATAAGGCCGGACGCAGTCTGTGCCGCCACCCCGCCGCCAAGACTCTCGACTCTAGAACACCATCCTCCGCAAGCGGCAGCGAATGATGATGAGGATGCACCACAGGCACCGAAGCCATCCCATCAACGAATCAGATGGGCGAGTAAGAAAAGGCCGAGGCCTGCCGAACTCACGGCCACATAGCGCATGGTGGTTCGGAAGTTAGCAACCACGTCCGCCTCCTCAAAGCGGAGAGCCCAGTAAATCAACCAGGCTCCGAGCAGCCCAAAGAAGGCAATCAGGAGCAAAGCCCAATCCCAACCGAAGAGCCGCACCACCCAAGTCGCCATCACCGAGCCGCCAACTCCGAGCGCTACACATGCACCGAGTAGCGCCCTCCTAGGTCCCAATAAGAGGGGCAGCGTCATGTCTCCCCGCTTGCGATCCTCAACGGTCTGGTAGCTCTGGGTGACAATGTAGAGCCCAACGAGGATTAGCGAGGTCGTGAGGACCCCCAGCAGAGCCCTGGACTCCAGGAGTGTCAAGGGGTCGGGTTCAGGGATCAGCCAGCCAGCTGCGAAGCCCACCCCCCCTTGACCGAGAGCCACAGCCACCAGGGAGACTGCGGGATTCGCCTTCAGGCGGACGAGTGGGTGAGAGTAAGCGATGGAAGCGAGGAATAGCAGGAGCCAAGCGACCGTAAATCCCCACCCGATCCATAGCGCCAAAGGAAGGCCTAGGAGTTGCATGATGAGAGAAAACCATAGCAGCCCGCGGTCCACGGGCGGGGGCTCGAGCAAACCCCCAATGGGCCCCTCATCCCTATCGTAGAAGCTATTGAAGGCGTTGGCACCCCCATAGAGAAAGAGGTGGAGAGCGAGGTAGCCGAACCACACCCGGATGTCGACCAGCCCTCCTCCGGCCAGCAACACACCCCACAGGAAGATCGGACTCAGGAACAGATTGAAGTTCAGTCGCAGGTGACGGACGTAGCGGTGCATAAAAACCGAACGTACGATCGCGAACATGATTCAACTATAGAGCCAACGTTGCTGGGAGCACCCTAGGCCAGGCCCTGCATCGTAAAAAGCCGCGCCAAGACCCGTTCCGCAGGGGTAGCCAAGGCCAGCTTGAGGAGAAGATCCCGACAGCCCGGGAGCCTCCATACCCGTCCCAGTCTCATGTTCAACTCCGCACGGTAGGTAGCGCAGCGGGCCGCCCTGCGACGACTTGCGCTGTAGCTGGCAAGCTGCGGGCCAAGGCTCCCCTCGCCCCGTACGATACGGTCGATAGCCGAGGAAAGGTCATACGCGTCCAACCAGCCCAGGTTCATGCCCTGACCACCTATGGGGCTGATCACATGGGCGGCGTCACCCGCGAGCGCCGCCGGGCCGGACGCAAAACGGTCCGCGAGGAAGCGCTGTGTCCCGAACGCGCTGAGCATAGAGTGGGTGTCGGGATCGATCTCAATGCCGACGCGCTCATGTACCAACGCGGCCATATGGACAGCCGTGGGTGGGCTATAAGCCCCCTGCTGATTCGCTGAGCGCACACTAGCCATCCGGGCAACCGCGGGCGGGGGACCGCTCGTACTATCGGTCTTCACAACCCAGCGGCGGGTCCTGCCTGGAAGGGGAAAGCTCTCGACCACCCCCTGATCGGTGAGAAAGATACAGGCGTCGGTTCCGAACCCGGTCGAGTCGGCGAAGTCACCCATTACATAGGCGTCAGGGTAGAGTCCTCCGCGGAACGGGATAGAGAGCGCGGCCCGAACGGCGCTGTTGGAACCGTCACAGCCAACGACCAAGCGCGCCTGTAAGGGGCCTGCAGATGTCTCGAGAATCACTCCTCTATTACCCTGGACAACCACCCTACTCACAGAGACCCCGCGCCCGAGGGCCCCAGGAGCGAGGTCACAGAAGCGCCTCTCGAGCACCGCCTCAACCTGATCTTGAGGAAGGGTCAGCACGAAACGGAAGGGTGGGGGAAGGCTTTCGAACGATAGGGTCCCCAGAGGTCGGGAGCCGGAGAAGGCCCGTCCGACCCGAACCTGAACGCCCCTAGTGAGGAGCTCTCTAGCGACCCCGACGGTCTCCAGGACCTCGAGGGCTGGGGGATGGATTCCGATAGAGCGGGAGTGTCGGTGACGTGCGCCGCGCCTATCCAAGAGCCTGCAGGACACCCCAAGAAGGGCTAGTCGGCAGCCGAGGAATAACCCGACCGGACCGGCCCCGACAACGGCGACATCAAACACGCCTAGACTACCGTGAGCACGCCGCTCTCAACCGTGAGCCCAGGGCCGAAGGCTAGGGCGAGCGCCCGCTGACCCTGACCGGGGTCCTTCTCCAAGAGGCGCCTCACGATGAACAGCAGCGTAGCGCTCGACATGTTGCCGTAGTCTCTCAGGACGCTGCGTGAGGCCGCCAAGTTGTCGGGTTCCAACTCAAGGCTAGCCTCTACCTTATCGAGGACCGCACGGCCTCCAGGGTGCACAGCCCACAGATCGATATCTTTTACGGGCAGCGCAGACCGGTCGAGGAGCGGCGCAACGGAGGCCCGAAGGTTGCCCTCAATCACAACCGGCACGTAGCTAGACAGCGTCATCTCGAAACCAGCATCGCCGATCGTCCAGGTCATGTCCTGCTCGCTCTCGGGGGCCACAGCCGTCTCGAAGGCCTCGAGCCGAAACGCCTTGGCCAGTGGCTCACGGGCACTCACGACCGCCGCAGAGGCACCGTCAGCAAACACCGCAGTGGCGACCACGTTGTCCGGCTCCCGGGTCGGATTGAGGTGGAGGCTGCAGAGTTCGAGACAGGCAATCAAGACCACAGAATTCGAGTCGGCCAAGCAGATATCGCGCGCCATCCTCAGTGCGGGGAGGGCCGCGCAACAACCCATGAATCCGAGGTGATAGCGCCGCGTCGACACGGGAAGCCCGAGCGACCGGACCACCAGATAGTCGGGGCCGGGCGCAAAGAACCCGGTACAGGAGACGGTGATGACGTGAGTGACGTCGGCCGCTGAGAGGCCAGGGCAACCGCGAAGCGCCCGGCGGGCGACTCGGGTAAGCAGCACGGGCGACTCACGTGTGTACCGCTCATTCCGGGTCCCAGTACTCGGGGTAAGATAGCGTTCCCCATCGAAGTAGAAGCCGGATGGGGAGCCGTTCTTGAAATCCCCGACGACACTGTAGCGCCGATCTATGCCGGAGCGGGTGTAGACCTGGCGGAGCAGGCGATCGGTGCGGCGCTCGCCCCCGACCCAGCCGAGCATGATGTCCAACGCCTCTGCCTGATCGTACCTAGCCTCAGGCACGGCCGTGGCAACGTAGTGCAGGTAGGCCGCCATGACCCATGATACGGGGCGCTCGGCACACCGACCGTAGCCCACACAAAAGCATCTACGCTGCAACCGGACGGCTCAGCCCAGTCAGATCGTTACATCGCCACCTCGAAGCTCTGTTGTGTCGCCTCTCGACGCTGCGCAATGAGACCGACACCGGGGGTGGAGAGGCAATCCATGAACAGGGCCTTGGCTCTCGCAGCACCCGAAACACGGGTCAGGCACTCGTGGTCCATCCCCCTAGCCCGCTCAACGGCGACGAAGACATAGAGCCGAGACCGGACCGCATCCCAAGAAGAGGGTCCTTCCTGGTACTCCGGGCAGATCTGATGTGAGCGTTCCGGAAGGCAAGTTTAACCGGTTATTCAAGCACTGAAGCCGTTGCTGCCGCAAATCTGCATCCTCTCATCATCAGCTTCAGGGAGGATCCCAGAGCCGACTATCTTGACGACCGAATGTTCGATCGCGTAGCCGCCGATGTCTGCCTTCTCATCGCTGGCACTCCTGGACTTAGCGAGCCCGGCGTCGAGAGCACCGGAACGATCTCGCCGACGTACCGATCAGCGGCCTGGATGAACATCGTTCATTGCCGAACGCCCCGAGGACGAGGATCTCAGAGGCCTGGTGCCGCTCAATGAGGAAACTCCCGCCTTCTTGGTGACCGATCGGTCCAAAGTCGCCATCGAACCTCCCAACCCCAAAAGCAAGCAGCACGGCTCTCATTCCGAATCCTATGGGGAAGAAGGGTTAGGGCTAGTGGACTGCTCCCATCACCCCCCCATCCGGAAAGACAGTCTGGCCCGTGATGTAGGCGGCCTGCTGGGAGGCGAGAAATACCACCACGGCGGCCACCTCGTCAGGGGTGCCGAAACGCTGTGCTGGAATGGTCTCGAGTAGTGTCTCGCGCGCTTCTTCATCCGCGAACAACTCGTCGAGCCGCTCGGTGGCAGTGTACCCGGGCCCGACACCATTTACCGTTACGCCGTCCGCTGCCACCTCCTTCGCCAGCGTCTTGGAGAACCCCGTAACTGCTGCCCGATAGGCACTAGACAGGGTCAGGGTCAGCAGCGGCTCCTTCACAGAGAGGCTAGTGATGTTGATAATCCTCCCCCAGTGACGCTCGCGCATAGCGGGGAGCGCCGCCCGCGCCAACCGCACTGCAGACATAAGCGTCAGTTCGTACCCATAGGCCCAATCGGCCTCTCCGAGGGCCGATGGTACCCCGGGTGGCGGCCCACCAGCGTTCACGACCAGAATCTCCGGATCACCTTGCCTCCTTCGAACCCGATCAAAAAGCGCTTCGATCTGCTCCGGCCGGGCGACATCGGCGGGCTCTCCGTAAGCCTCGCCACCGGCCAACCGAATGGCCTCCACAGCGGAGGCAAGAGTGTCCTCATTCCGCGCGCTCATAGCCACCCGCACTCCCTCTGCGGCAAGCCCTCTTGCCACAGCGAAGCCGATGCCTTTTGAGGCTCCGGTGACCAAGGCCACCCTTCCAGCAATACCAAGTTGCATAAAGGAGATTATATCGACAAATCCAGGACAGGAGGTCTCGTTCGAAGGGAACCGACTCGAGCACTTGCCGAAGTGGCCGACACCGGTTGCAGAAACTGCCAAGATGATGCAAGCCCAAACTGATTACTGCTCAATATCAATTACGTCGTTTGCCACTTGATCTGCAGGCAAGGGAAGGGGAATGGTTGTTGCTATGACTCGCCATCCCCGTTACCAGTATAAGCCAGAAGATCTGTTTCTCACAGTATTCGTCTACCTAGACGACTGGCTCAAACCCTATCAGAAGCTACTCCCAAGGCTGGGGTCCCCCGCTGGGGGTACGGACTCACAAGCGGACTCGTTGGGTCCGGGTCAGCAACCTGCCCAGAAGGCGAGCTACAGCGAACTCTTAACCATTGCAATCGTAGGTGAGATCCTCACTCAACCCCATGAGAGTACCTGGTACTGGATCGTCAACCAACTCTTCAGAGAACTGTAAG
>MPNL01000011.1 GCA_002239005.1 Truepera sp. bin119 | reverse complement strand
GAGGATGGCATTGAGCACCTGCAGGTTGGAAATGCTGACATTGCCCCGTTGCACAGGCAAGTAGGGGGCAATGCGTTCGTACTGTTCTGCGCTAATTTCCCTGCAGCGCAGTAGGCTTCATCGGCCCGTAGTGTGAACAGGCCCTAGGCTCGTCCTACGGTCCGCATGCACCTAATGTCCTATCCGAGAGATGGACCGATGCAGCCTGCCTGCGACGGGCACAGCACTCAAGGAGGATGCCTCCAGCGGTACACTGTAAGGTGTGAGCCGTGAGCGAGTACAGAGGTTTCTTGCTCGGGCAGGAGTGTCGAGTCGTCGAAAGGCGGAGGCTCTGATCTCCGCGGGCAGGGTAACAGTGAATGGGCAAGTGGTGCAGCTCGGATCGACGGTGGTGCCCGGTGATGAGGTCCGGGTCTCTGGACGCAGGGTGGAGGCACGTATCGAGCACGTTTCCTTCCTGCTGAACAAACCTGCAGGGGTTCTCTGCTCCGTCGGCGACGACCGGGGCCGCTCCACCGTTATGGATCTCGTCCCCGAGGTTGCAGGACTCCACCCGGTTGGGCGGTTGGATGCTGATTCCGAGGGCCTACTTTTGCTCACGACGGATGGAGATCTGACCTTTCAACTCACCCATCCGAGCCACGGACACCCCAAGACCTACCATGTCTGGTGCGCTGAAGGGACTGTGGCTTGGAGAACCCGCATCCGCCTCGTGGAAGGTGTCCTAATTGGGGATGGGTTTGCAGTGGCCGATGCGGTTGCGCCGTTGCCAGGGGGATGTATCCTCACTATCCATGATGGCCGCAACCGCCAGGTTAGGAGAATGCTGGCAGCCACCGGTTACACTGTAGTGCGCCTCGTGCGGACCCAGATCGGGCAACTCGACCTTGCCGACTTACCGATCGGACGGTACCGTACATTGGACGGGAAGGATCTGGAGGCGCTCGGATATACTCCGTAGCAACGCAAGCGTCAGCCCCAGCGGTGCCATGCTGGCTTGGCCGGGGTGGAAGTGAGTAGGATGGACGACTCGTTTTTCATCCGTGGTCCAGGGGCCGTGCAGCTCTCCGCCGCAGATATCGAGGAGCGAGTGAGGGCTCTGGGCAGCGAGATTCATAATGACTATCGTGGAGAGACTCTACACCTCATCTGCGTTCTAAACGGCGCGTTCATGTTCATATCGGATCTCGTGCGCGCGCTAGATACCCCCCTGACCATCGACTTCCTCTCAGTGTCGAGCTATGGGTCTCGGACCGAATCGAGCGGTGAGGTCAGGCTGACGAAGGATCTAGACCAGTCACTTAAGAACAAGCACGTTGTGTTGGTAGAGGATATTGTCGATACGGGGCTCACCGTGCAGTACTTGCTCAACTATCTCTGGGGTCGGAATCCGCTCAGCCTCAAGGTCGCTACTCTCCTTTCCAAGCCGTCGCGGAGGGTTGTTGAGGTTCCCTTAGACTACGTAGGTTTCGAGATCGAGGATGCTTTCGTGTATGGGTATGGGCTTGACGTTGCCCATCTCTACCGCAACCTCCCGTTCGTTACCAGCCAAAAGGACTAGCGGGCATCCGGTGTGATCACCCTCCCGATGAGCATCCCGGTTGGAACATTCTGGCGCTACAGATTTGACGACGACTGCTGTGACTCTCATATGATTGTCTTGCGAAGGGGGTCGGAATCTTGCTAAGGACTGGGCCGCTCCTGAGTATCGCGCTAGGGGCTCTGCTTACAGGCTTCGTCCTCTCGCAAGTGACGGGGGACTCCGAAGCTCCCGGAGTCGTCGTTGAACTCGACCGGAGGGTGGCTGCCGGATTGCCCTTCTCGATCTTTGTGAGTGCAAGCAAACCCGTCACCCTCGAGCTTACCTATGGGGTCGAGACTCACAAGGCGGTTTCCCAAGACTTCAGGGTTACCCTCCTTGCGAGGGAGGGACTCCACAGCGTAAGCGTTCTCGTCACGGACGGATTGGGAAACAGGGCTAGTGTGGAGGAGACAGTCCTCGGAGTGCCTGAACCGACACTAGAGGTCGAGAGCCCCGACCGTGTGGCAATAGGCGATCCCTTCGTGGTGAACCTTGCCTGGACTGGACCCTCGGGCGGAGCGGCAACAGTTGAAAATGTAGAGGTGATGATCAATAGGATAGCCGTTCCCACCTTCATTACTAGCAATTCTTCCGGCTTTGCCCTAGGGAGTGTTCCCCTCGACTATGCTGAAGGGCTGGTTGCCGTTGTGTCGAGCCTTGTGGACGAGTTCGGAAGGACGATCCAGATAAGGCAGAGGGTGTCGGTCTATACTCGTAGAAGGAGCGTTGTCGACCTCAATCTGAGTGCTGGCTTACGCGCCATCCTGAGCCAGACCAACCGAGACCTAGAGGCGGCTGTACTTGCAGATGCGTTCTCGCGTGGGCGTGAGGAAAGATTGTGGCTGGCCCCGTTCCAAAACCCGCTCCCAGGCCGAATTACGAGCGGGTTTGGCGTGCCACGGCGGTACGCCACTACAGGGGTGGCAACCTTCCACTTGGGGACCGACATTGCTGCTGAGACCGGGGCCGAGATTCGAGCCGCCAATGCAGGGGAGATCGCTGTTGCCGGCTTCTTCCCGATCAAAGGAGGTCTCGTCGTGATCGATCACGGAGGTGGTCTGTCGAGCCTCTATTTCCATCAGTCAAGGATCCTGGTCGAGGTGGGAGAGCGAGTGGACCGTGGCCAGGTGATTGGGGAGGTGGGGTCTACGGGTCTTGCCACGGGCCCTCACCTACATTGGGAGATGAGGCTCTTGGGGATGCCGACCAACCCAATCGCTTGGATCGGTATGGCACTGCCTGGTCCACCGGTAGATGATCCCTGAAGTGCGCCGGATACTTTACTTGTAAGGTACTGCCATGATATGGCAACAGGTGGCCTTTGCAGCTCTGCTGGTTATCCCTGTGGCTGTGGGGACGGGACTCGATCAATTGCCCGGTCCCGATCTCTACGAAGTCTTCACGCGGAGCTTCTGAGATTTGGACGGAGCCGGGGTTAGAGGTTTTTTCGACGCTCACCAGACCGCATTGGTAGTGGCTATACTTGATCGATGAGCAAAGCCACCACAACATCCGCCTTCTATGACGCCGGCCCAGTACGAACCCCGAGGGTGTTCTCTGGAATTCAGCCGACGGGTGTCCTCCACATCGGATCCTACGTGGGTGCCCTTCAGCAGTGGGTTGCCCGGCAACACGAGCATGAAAATATCTTCTGTGTTGTGGATCTTCACGCATTGACGATTCCCGAGGTAGTGGACCCACGCGGGTTGAGAGCTGCTTCAAGGAGTGTGGCCGCACTCTTCTTCGCAGCAGGTATCGACCCGGCGGCCAACATCGTATTTGTCCAGTCCCAGGTGCACGAGCATGCCGAACTCGCCTGGATCCTTAACTGCACTACCCCCCTAGGCTGGCTTCAGAGGATGACACAGTTTAAGAGCAAGGCGGCTGGGCTGGAGAGCGTCGGCACCGGACTTCTCGACTATCCTGTCCTTCAGGCTGCTGACATCCTCCTCTACGACACCGACCTCGTCCCGGTAGGGGATGATCAGCGTCAGCACGTCGAGTTGACGCGGGACATCGCGATCCGATTCAACAACCTCTTCGGTGACGTGTTTACACTTCCCCGTGTGGTGATACCAGACCTTGGTGCCAGGATCATGGGTCTTGACGAACCTACCGTGAAGATGAGTAAGAGCTTGGCCGAGAGCCGTTCGGGGCATGCCATCAACCTCCTTGATTCGGAGGTGACGGTTCGCAAGACTATTATGGCGGCCGTTACCGACTCTGGCCGAGAGGTCCGCTTCGAATACGCTTCCCCTGGAGTTTTGAACTTGCTCACGATCTACCAGGTACTCACCGATCTGTCTAAGGATGAGATCGAGAGGGAGTTCGAGGGAGTCGGCTACGGCCAGTTGAAGAAGGCCCTAGTTGAAGTGGTTCTTGGGACGCTGTCTCCGATTCAGGAGCGATTCCGCTGCTATATGAGCGATCTCGACGAGCTTGATGCCATCCTGGCTCGTGGGGCGGAACGGGCACGATCTATCGCTGCCGGGACCCTTCATCGGGTCAAGGGGGCGGTTGGGATCGACTGACCCACGTGCAGACCCTACTACTCTTCCTCGACGGTATCGGCCTTGGACCTCCAGACAGAACGAGAAACCCATTTGTGGAAGCGCATACCCCGAACCTCACCGCGTTATTAGGCGGCCGCCTGACCGATCGTCTGCTGTCGCGATCTGAACCCGGGCTCGTGGTCAGCCGGGTCGACGCCTCTTTAGGGCATCGCGGCCTCCCACAGTCCGCCACGGGACAGGCCACCCTGCTGACCGGCCTCAATGCAGCAGATCTGATGGGAGGGCACTACGGACCTTGGCCTGGGCCGACCCTCAAGGCCGTCCTGGATCGGGAATCACTTTTCCGGGATGCATACTCGATGTCTGGAGGTGCCTGCCTGGCCAATGTCTATCCTCCGAGCTATTTTGAGGCACTCAACGGAGGGCGACTGAAGGTCAATGTACCGGTCTACGCTGCACGAGCGGCTGGCCTATCCCTGCCCGACGTTGAGGATTACAGAGTGGGCAGGGCGGTGAGTACCGACCTCACAGGAGAGTACATATGCGAGCTACGCCCTGATCTGAATGCTCGGCCCCTAGGCGAGGCTGGACGGGACCTCGCTCTCTTGGCTGCGGATCACACCTTCACTTTTTTCGACTTTTGGCTGAGTGACAGGATTGGCCACCGTGGTACCCTTGTGGAGGCCCAAGCTCTGGTGGAACAGCTCGATGCGTTCGTCGGGGGTATTATCGAGATACTCGGAACAACAACCCTCATCGTCACCTCGGACCACGGCAACCTCGAGAATATGAGCACCCGCAGCCACACGCGAGCCCCTGTCCCACTCTTGGTCAAGGGGCCGAAGGCTGGCAGATTCGAGGGGCTCGTGAGCATCCAGGACGTTCCGCAGGCTATTCGCGCAGCATGGGATGACTAGGCTGAGGTTCCAAGATGGGTTGTAGTGTGGGATCGGTTAAGGGGAGTAAGGTGCAGGAGATATAGGCATAGGCATACACGTTGGTGGCTTCCAGCCTATCTGGGAGAAGATGCGAGGTTGCGTATTCGACTGAGTAGCTGCTGGACACGAGCGCCATCGGCGAGGGTGGCGGCAGGTTCGAGGTGAGATGGATCCCCATCCTTACTCCAGCGGCGCAGGGCACTCCCGAATAGCACGGTGCCCGCTGCGTAGGCTGAGGCTCGGAATCGGTTGGGGACCACTGTGGGCAACTTCACCCGGTATTCCTTGAGATCTGAGCCCCTTTTGCTCAGGTAGAGCTTTAGTGACCTGTCGATCACTATAGTCCCCTCCGTGCCGCGTAGAGTAAGCAGGTCGACGGGGCCGTCGAGCGAGGCACCATGCACCAGCATGGTGCCGACCGCATCCCCCATCGCGAAAGTGACTGAGGCTATGTCGTCGGCTGTAACAGTGCGGTTCGTACCTAGACCGTCCCTGCGGGTCGGGTAGATTCGACCTAGGGTGGCGCCCCTCGGCTCGATCGGCCCCAAGTCAGGTAAGAGCCAGGCGATCCCATCTAGGATGTGACTGCCGATGGCGTTTAGGATGCCCCCACCCTGTGCCGCTTCCGACCACCAGTTCCAGGGGGAGGTGGGATCCATGCGAGCATCGGTCGCTACTCGAGCTGTGATCACAAGCACCTTGCCGATCACACCGCTCCCGAGCAACTCCCGAGCCTTTTGTCTGACGGGGGTGAAGCGCAGTTCGTGATCTACTAGGGCGAGTTGGTTTGGCCTCTGGGAGGCGCCCCGCACCATTATCTCAGCCTCGTCACCGGTCAGACCGAGGGGCTTCTCACAGATCACGTGTAGGCCCGCTGCGAGTGCGGTGGAGGTCTGCTCCAAATGACAGGCGGGTGGGGAGGTGATCATAAGGAGTTCGCAGCGGTCGAGGAGTTCGTGCCAGTTCCCCGTGAAGAAGTCGAGGTCATGGCGGGAAGCAACCTCCCTCGCCCGCTTTGGGTCCCGGCTTGCGACTGCGGCAATGGTGAGGCCCCCAGCCTTCAGGGCGGGGATCTGTACGCGCTCCGCCCAACCGGTCCCTATTACACCGATCCTTAGGGGCATGGTTGGCGATTGTACCACCGAGAACACCCCCTGGAAGGGGTCCGGCGAGGGATTGGCTAACGAGTTCTGCGATTTTGGATGGTCTTGGTGTGGGTCGTAACGTGAGATTATCCCTATCGCTCACCTAAATAAGTTAGGTGAGCGAAGCAATTCCCACACACTCTAGGATCCGATCAATCAGGCCCGCAGCCATTGCTGGAGAACACCTCGATCAGAATGGGACTTCTTGTGCCGGACTACCGGTTGGGCTCATGGGCCCCGCTTGGATTAACCTTTCTTTATCGACGGTGACAACCGTCTTGAGCCAGGGACAAGTGTGGGCCAGTGCCTTGATCCGATTGCTGTCGATTCTAATCCCGTCTGTGGCGTAAGTGAGGTTACCAGCACTAAATCGAACTCTGAGTTGAACGGGGGTGGTCCCCGCACTCTCGTCGAGCAGGGAGCGCAACTCAAGCAGTTGGGGGTCGTCGACCTCGTCTAGATCGAATGAGAGGATGGCCACATCTGGCAGTTTGCCAGGGTCCCAACGGAATAGTCGCTCGGCTACGATTCGGAGAGTATCCCCATCAGGACTCACTAGGGCAACTAAGACCGCAGGAACATCCTCTTGGAGGTAGGGGACGATTTCGTCGTATGTCCGGCTGAACGCCACCACTTCGCGGCTGCCGCTCTCATCTGCAATCTCGAAGCGGGCCATCATGGTACCTTTGCGAGTGATTCTCTTCACGACATTTTGTAAGATCCCTGTGAGCACCACTCGGGTGCGTGGCTCATCCTGGCCCCCCTCTTGCCGGTACCAGTCTTCAATAGCGTCGATGGGGCTAGTTGCTGCCTCTGCCAAGCCTGGATAGCTTGCCATCGGGTGGGAGCTGATGTAGAGCCCGAGCGCCTCCTTTTCCATATGCAGCAACTCGAGATCATTGAGCGCTTTTGCGGATTTCAGCTGTGGGGGTCTCGACTCCTCGCTTGTGAACAGACCGAACTGCCCCTGCTCTGCCTGGGTACGCTGGTCTGCCCCCCAGCGCATGGCAGCGTCGATGTTGGTTAGCAGGGTGTGCCTCTCCCCGAGCGCGTCGAAGGCGCCGGACTTGACAAGGTGCTCGAGGGCCCTCCGATTCACAAGGCTACTGTCGATTCGCCTGCTGAAGTCATACAGGTCTTTGAAGGCACCGCCTGCAGCCCTTTCAGAGAGGATATGCTCGACTGCGGTGTCGCCGACATTCTTGATCCCGTAAAGACCGAAGCGGATGAGCCCGTCCACCGGTGTGAAGTCCGCCCCCGAGATATTGATGTCTGGTGGTAGCACGTTGATACCTAAGTGTCGGGCGTCAGCCACGTACTGAGCGACCTTCTCTGAGTTGGCTCGCTCGACCGTGAGCAGAGCGGCTGCGAATTCCACGCCGTAATGAGCCTTCAAGTAGGCCGTCTGGTAGGAGAGGACGCCGTAGGCTGCGCTGTGACTCTTGTTGAAACCGTAGTTAGCAAACTTCTCAAGCAGGTCGAAGATGCGATCAGCCTCTGTACGTCCGATACCGTGGGTCTCGGCACCCCTCTGGAAGGCGGCGCGCTGGAACTCCATCTCTGAGACCTTCTTCTTGCCCATCGCCCGTCGCAAGATATCGGCCTCGGCGAGACTGTAGTTCGCCACGGCCTGGGCGATCTGCATGATCTGCTCCTGATATACAGGGATTCCGTAGGTCTCTTCGAGAATCGGCGCTAGCAGGTGGTGGGAGTTGGGGAAGTCGTCATAGCGGACCTCTTCTAGAGCGTGGTGGCGGCGGATGTAGGTAGGGATGTTCTCCATTGGGCCGGGTCGATAGAGTGCAGACACCGCGATTAGGTCCTGGATCCGCCGTGGTTTGAGCTTCCTTAAGGTGTCGATCATTCCCGGCGATTCGAATTGGAACACTCCCACTGCCTCTCCCTTAGAGAGCAGTTCGAAAGTTGTTGGATCGTCCATCGGGAAGTGGTCCGGGTCGATGTCGATACCGCGGCTCTGGCGTACGATTTTTACAGTCGCCTCAATGAACGACAGAGTTCTAAGGCCCAGGAAGTCCATCTTGATGAAGCCGAGATCCTCAGTGGAGCCCATGTCATATTGGCACACTAGGGGCCCATCTCCACTGCGGAAGACGGGGGCGAGTTCCAGAACAGGTCTTCTTGAGATGATGATGCCTGCGGCGTGAACGGAGGCGTGACGGGTCAATCCCTCTAGCGAGATCGCTACGTCGACATACTCGTTTGCACCTCCCTCATAGAGGTCCCGGAACTCCGGGACCTCTATGAGTGCTTGGCGAATGGGGGTCGAACGTCCGAATACGATTGGAACCAGTTTGGATATCCGATCGGCGTCAGCGTAGGGTGCCTCGAGCACTCGCGCGGCGTCGCGGATCGCGGCCTTCGAGGCCATGGTCCCGAAGGTGGCGATGTGAGCCACCTTGTCGTCACCGTACTTGCCGCGCACGTAGTCGATTACCTCGCCTCGGCGGACATCACTAAAGTCGATATCGAAGTCGGGGAGCGACACCCGATCAGGATTTAAGAACCGTTCAAATAGCAGGCCATAGTGGAGCGGGTCGATGTTGGTTATGCGGATGGCGTATGCCACGATCGATCCGGCGCCGGAGCCACGCCCTGGCCCGACCGCGATGCCGTTGTCCTTGGCCCAGTTGATGAAATCCGCAACGATCAGGAAATAGTCGGGGAAGCCCATTGCTATGATTACCCCGAGTTCGTACTCGGCCCGCTCAAGAATCTCAACACCGATACTGTCTCCCCACGAGCCCTTAAAGCGGTTGAGGTGGGGGTAGTCGTAGCGGTCGTAAGTTTCACCCTCGATCTTTGGCCGCCGACCCCCTTCGCTGAGCCTAGCGATGCGCAACAGGGTCTCGTCAAGGTCATCTCCTGGGTCGATGCCGCCCGCTGTCAGATATGCGCAGTAGAGTTCGGTGGTGATCCTGTCTGGGTAGCGGTGCATGAGTCCGCGGTAGGTTTGCAAACGCAGCTGCTCGGAGAGGGTCCGACCCTCAGGGAGGGGTAGCTCCGGCATCTGGTAGACTCTCCGGTCGCCGATCGGTAGTGTCACGTTGCACATCTTCGCTATCTCTACCGTGTTGGCGAGGGCGCCAGGAAATTCACTCTCCGGTATGGCCTCGGCCATCTCTTCCGGTGTCTTGGCAAAGAACTCGTCACAAGGGAACCTGAACCGATTGGGGTTGGAGAGGGTGGTCTTTGTCTGGATGGCGAGCAGTGCTTCGTGAGCTCGCGCATCCTCTCGCCGGACGTAGTGCCCGTCGTTGGTAGCTACCAAGCCGAGTCCATAGCGCTCTGCGAGTTCCTTGAGCATCGGGTTCAGTCGCTTCTGTTCCTCTAGGCCATGGTCCTGAATTTCAATAAAGAAGGTGTCACCGAAGATCTTGAGGTAGTGTTTTAGAGTCCGCTCTCCCTCTGAGAAGCCGACGTCGAGTAGCGCCCGCGGAATCTGAGCTCCCAGGCAGCCCGACAGGGCAATGACGCCCTGGTTATGCTCTGCGAGTAGCTCATAGTCGACCCGAGGCTTCATATAGAACCCTTCGAGGTAGGCCCGGCTCGACAGGGCACACAGGTTCTGGTAGCCTTCGAAAGTCTTCGCTAGTAGGGTGAGGTGATAGTAGCCCCCGTCAAGTTGATTGCTAGGTCGCCTCTTCTCAAACCGGGACCCGGCCGCGACGTAGGCCTCGAAACCGAGAATGGGCTTTACCCCGGCTGCCTCTGCCGCCTTGTAAAATTCAATCGCTCCGTGCATGTTTCCATGATCGGTTATTGCCAGAGCGGGTTCGTAAGGCGACACCTCCTTGACCCAAAGCACTAGGTCCCGGATGCGTGCCGCGCCATCTAGTAAGCTGTACGCAGTGTGCTGGTGGAGGTGAGCGAATCCGGGATTTTGGGAGTGCATGGTTGAAGTGTACCTGCTGAGAGGCGGTAGTGCGCTAGGTGATAGGGATCATGAGCTCTCTGGGCAAAAAAGGCACAAGAGTGAGTATTGAGAATAAAATCACTAATCGTTCTCCACTCCCCAGACCACACGTCGGAGTAGCCTCCTATCCGTTGTGCTTCGTTGACACCCCTGCCCCCCTGTGATAGCTTCAAGGTTGCCTGGCGCCGTAGCCAAGGGGTAAGGCGGAGGTCTGCAAAACCTCTATCACCGGTTCGAATCCGGTCGGCGCCTCCACAGCTGATATTGCAGGCGCGTAGCTCAGTGGGAGAGCGCTACATTGACACTGTAGAGGTCGGCAGTTCAATCCTGCCCGCGCCTACCAAAGACGCTTCAGGACGTTGGGGCGGAAGGCTGCTAGCTGACAGCCCTGTGGTTGGAGTAGCGATCGCTAGGGTGATCTGCTTTTCCCTGCCTAGTTGCGAACCAGCATTTACCCACGCTCCCAGATCCCAAGGATAAGGATGAACTCGACAGGTCTGGGGGTCGGTGTGCTATCCTCGTTCATTCAGGCCTTACTATATCCAAATCCTGAAGGGAGCGTGACCCTGTTGGCGAATCCAGGCTTCACGCTGCTAGGGCTGAGAACCGCGACATCCGATCCCCGCTCCTGTGGGGCGCCTTGAAGGTAAGCCCTAAAGCGAACCAGATTCAGCGCTGAAGCCGTAGCGACATGCTGTAATCCTGCCTTAGCCAATCCACGATAACGAGTCTTCCGCAAGCCGAATGCGTGCACCCCCTATGATAGAGTGCCCTCCACTCCAGCCCGCAACCGGTACTCAAGCTGGTCTTGTTCCGACATGAACCGGTCCCGGGCAGCCCGCAACACCGCTTAGCGGTGAGGGGGAGCGGCTACTAGATCAATTCAACCAAGAATCCTGGTAGCTTTGGTACTTCAAGATTCATATCCACCATCAGGGCGGGTGGGATGCCGATATCGCCGAGGAAGAGCCGACCTACCTTGTTGCCGGTCGAGATGCCCCGCTTGGGTAACCCAACGCTCAGTGTGAGGGTTGCCTGTACGGCGTCGCCTGGGACGCTGCCGTCGTCGACCGTGACCCCTGTGGGCAGGTCGACCGAGATGACACAGCACCCATCGTGCAATCTATTCAGGACTGTGATGACGTCTTGCGTCCTTCCGCGCGGTGGCCCTTCGAGGCCTGTGCCGATGGCTGCATCAATGACACAGCTGAACTTCATCTTCGGTAGGCCACTCTTGATCCTGACGGTGGGATAGTGACGCAGGTGGTCGAGTTGCTCGCGGGGGGTCCCAGAGTAGTTACCCGCCTCGTGAATTGGGACTACCCATACCCTACGCCCCTGGCCGGCCAGGAGCCGTGCTGCCGCCAGCCCTCCGCTGCCATTGTTGCCGCGCCCCGCAACGATAAGAATTGGACCTTCCGGTGTGAGGAGTTGTGCCAGTTCGGTGAGATTCCGACCCACGTGCTCAACCAGGAGTCGGTGGTCTAGGCCGTACTTACCCGTGGCGAGCATGATCATTTGCTGGAGCTGTGATGAGGAGAGTGTCGGGAGGCTGCTCAGGGGCATTGTAGGGAACATGGGCAGGTTAGCTGGCGAGGTCAAGCATGTCGAGGCTCGCGGTGGAGTAGACATTCTGGACATCTTCGAGATCCTCAAAGCTTTCGAGCATCGATGCAATATTAGCTGCATCCTTAGCCAGGAGAGAGATCTCAGTCTGTGGGACTTTGGTGAGTTGGCTGAACTCCAGTTCATGGCCTGCAACCTGCAAGGCCTCTGCAACTTGGTGCAGGTCCTGCGGCTGAGTGTAGATGGTGAGGGTTGGGCCCTCCACGAAGAGGTCGTCTGCGCCCCAGTCGATGGCGAGTTCCTGAGCTGTCTCATCGGCGTCAGAGAGCACGATGATCCCCTTGGTCTCGAACTGCCAGGCGGTATTGCCCGACATATCCCCACCATGCTTATTGAACACGTGCCTGACCTCGGCAGCGGTCCGGTTACGGTTATCGGTGAGAGCCTCTAACAGGATTGCGACTCCATGAGGACCGTACCCCTCGTAGGTGGCTGTCTCGTAGGCGCAGGCATTCCCTTCCGAGCTTCCAAGACTCCGCTCGATGGCGCGCTCGACGCTGTCGGCGGACACGTCGTCGGACTTTGCTGCAGCGAGGGCGTTCTTCAAGGATAGATTGACACTGGGGTCGCCGCTCCCACCCTCTCTGACAGCGGCCTGGATGGCACGGATGTGCTTGCTGATAACTCTCCCGCGCTGCTTGTCGTTGATCGCCTTCTTGCGCTTGATCTGGGCCCATTTGCTATGGCCAGCCAAGATCGAAACCTCCTTTGGTACCCACGCTGTTACCCACTTCCAGTCTACCGTATGCGTGGCCCAGGCAGGGTTGCAACGGAAACTCGGTGGGATAGAGGGGTTTAACCAACGGATCTGGAGATTCGTCTCGAACGCCTCATTGCACGGGAGGTGGCCGATATCGCTCATGGTTTTGGGGCACTAGCCCCTATCAATGAGCCCTTAGAAACCGGTTCAAAACAGGAGTAGTGTGAAAGGCAAGGGGGCACGGTTCGGCTAACATAGGGGAGACCTGTGTGGTGGTGGCTGATAGGAAAGAGAGAGACTCTGCCGACGATATGGGAAGTCCCGGATGATCTGTGGGAGCAGCTTCCCCCAGTCATTGTGGAGATGGACCCACCCAAGGCTATGGGGCGCAAGGGTGTTCACCCGAGGAGAATCTTGGACGGCATCATATTTTGGGAAGCGCAGCGGCCGCCACTGGAACCGGCTGTCCCGGGAACTGGGGGACGACAGCACCATCCCTTTCCAGCGCTGGAACTGGGGGTGGAGGAGCGCGTCTGGGCGCTGCTGGTTGAGGAGTGTGAGGAACTGGGGGCTGTGGAATGGGAGTTTGCGGACTGGGCCAAGGCGGGCAGCAAGCGGAGCATCCTGGTTGACGGGGTTGGTAGGCCGCTGAGCGCAGAGGTAGCTGGGGCCAATGTTCACGACACCAAGCTGCTGGTGCCAACCTTGGCGCAGTAGTGGAGCGGCCCGCCGCTGCTGCTGAGAACCTGTGAAGGGCTACGACAAACCAACCGGTCGCCAGGCCGTGGCGGCTCACGGGTACCAGGGACACATCCGGCGCAAAGGGGAGGAGGAACTGGATTCGCAGGGGGTGAAATGCCATCCTGCTCGGCGGTGGGTTGTGGAGCGAATTTGGCGTAGCTGTCGAAGTGCCGTGCGATCCTGGTGGGCTACGACAAGAGGGTTTCCAACTACGTCGGCCTGATCCAATTGGCCTGCGCCCTGCTCTGGTACCGCCGTCAGTGCCAAATTACGTCGTTTGCCACTTGATCTGCAGGCAAAGAACGGGGGATGGTTGTTTCTATGAATCCCCATCCCCGTTACCAGTATAAGCTAGAAGATCTGTTCCAGACGGACAAGACCCGTAGCTCCAACGAAGCCGATCTTGTACCCCCCAAGGGGGGACCCCGCCGTCCTTGGCGAATCGAATCGAGTTTCAGTACTCTGGTGAGGTCACTGACCCTTCAGGCGGCGCAAGTAAAGACATTTCTGTCGCTCACCCGTAGAGTCCGACTTTGAACGCGGGTAAACCTCAAGATCGCAGCCTTCAACCTGCTCCACTCGGGGGTGCTATTCAGATAGCAAACGGGGTAATTGGGTTTTGAGATGGTTTCTTAGGACTTCGAGTGGACTGTAGCGAGTTCGGTAGCGTGGGTGAAGTTGGCCATCTGCCGGTTTCTGATGAGGCGGATCGCCAAGAGTCTGAGCGGTAGAAAGTACCTGCAAATCCTCTAGATACGGTTTATGGAACAGACTCTAAAGTCGGGGATTGCATGTTGCTGAGTAGGAGAGATACTCTACTCTCGGGTGTTTCCGCTTGGTCTTTGCCTAGGTCAAACATGGGATTTGAGGCCTCTACCCCTACGACCCTCGTCTAGGTAGTTGCCGTACGGGAAGCGTAGAGGTCGGGTGGTTTGCGAATCCTAGTCATGTCGTCCTCACCAGCGGTGATTCCTGAAATTTCAGTGCCCCATCACCTGAGAGGTGGAGGACGCGGTCCGCTGCCTCTAGGAGGGCAGGTCGGTGGGCCACAACTACCACTAAGCGGTTCTCTGCCTGTCGGACGAGAGTATGGACTAGGACTGCCTCACTCTCCGTGTCGAGGCTGGAACTTGGCTCGTCGAGCAGGAGTACAGCCGGATTGCCCAGAAGGGCACGGGCCACCGCCAGCCTCTGCCGCTGCCCGCCCGAGAGCCCGGAACCGTCTTCACGAAGATTGTACTGCAGCTCACCTGGCAGCCCGCGAACCACCCTGTCTAGCTGGAGATCCGTCAGGAGTTGCCAAATCTCTGTCTCGCCCGCTGAACGCCCTAGCGTCAGATTTTCGATCAAGGTGCCGCGGAGCAGGTCGGGCTCCTGCGGCACGTGCCCAATCAGTTCGATCCGGCGACGTTCTGGTAGCCGGTGGATGGCCTCTCCGTTCCAGAGGACAGCGCCCTGTCGGGGCAGGAGGAAGCCTAGCATCAGATCTAGCAGAGTGCTCTTGCCAGCCCCGCTTTCGCCGCTTAGAGCCACGAGGCCACGGTGGCCTAGCGAGGCGCTCACCGATCGAAGAACCGGTGCCGTCGGAGTGTAGTGGAACGTGATGTCGCGAAGGACTAAACCCGGCTCGTCCGTTTCCGGTGCAACTCTGTGGACCTGGTCGACCTGGAAGTGGGATAGTCTGTGCAGCCGTGCCCGGGCGGCGCGAGCCTGTTGCAGGAAGGCGTAGCTGCGGGGCAAGAGTTGGGCCGGAGTGGCTAGGAGAGCTACCAACGTGAGGTAGGTCGCTGCTTCCCCCACAGTGAGGGTGTCGCCGGCCACACGCCCCGCGAGAAGGCTGACTAGTCCTGCAACGGCGGCGAAGACGAGCAGTTGGGAAGCGGGCACCTGCATGCTGGCTAGTCGTGCCCTCTGGGTCGAGGTGAAGCGCGTCTTGAGATTGGCGCGAGCGAACCGCTCAAGAAGGAATCTGCCGGCTCCGAATGCCCTCGCGATTCGGAGGTGCCTGAATCCCTCTTGCAGGTGTGCTCCGATCTCCTCTATCCCCTCCTGAGATGCGGTGGAGGCGTGCCGCAGCCGGCGGCCCATGACGCCCAGAGTGGCTACGAGAGGTAGTGTAAAGGCGAGGAGGGTGAGGGTTGTTACGGGGCTAAGCACAGTCAATACGGCGAGCGTGCCTAGGATCGTGACACTCTCGGCGACTAGCCCCCCCACCCCAATCTGGAGGAAGGTCTCGACCTCCTTGAGGTCGGTGAGAATTCGGCTGGCGAGCCCACCGCTCGTCCCCGGAAGAGTGCCCGGTCGGCGGCTGAGGAGATCCTCGTAGACACGTTCCCGCCAGTGTGCGGCTACGACTGCGGCCTCTCGGCCCAAGAGTCCATCCTGCGCAAAGATTAGCAGGGAGTTGCCTAGGACAGCTAACCCCGCCAATCCCAGGATTCCGGGCAGGGCACTGAGTTCGCCAGTCGTGAGAACCCGGTCGAATAGCGGGGCGAGGAAAATCGGCACGATCGCAATCCGGAGGCCAGCGTTCCCTACCGCCGCTAGCAGACCGAGCACGCCTAGGAGGGATCTTGGGAGCAGCGGGATGAGGAAGCTACCGCGCATCGACTAGGATTTCGGACACCAGCTGCCGAGTGGCACCTGGGCCCGGCATGGTCTCGAGCAGGCGTGCCCTGCGGCGCGCCCTATCGACTGGATTATCGATAAGGGCAGCGGTTTGTGCCGCCACTTGGTCGCGGGAGAGATCTTCGCGCACCTCCACCATGAGGTCCTCTCCTGTAATTCGGTTGGGCAGCGATATGGGCAGGGATAGGCGATTTGCGAAGAGCCTGACCGCCTGCCGCTTAAGCGGCTTCCCGATAAGTGGGATCAGACCCAGCCAGTTTCCGGCCCCTTCGAGAGGAATGGCCTCTAGCTTGTTCATGTTCATCGGCAGCAGGACGATGGTGGGAACGCCCGCGATGCCCAATTCGAGGGTGTTGGTTCCGGGGATGGTCACGGCTAGGTCTGCGCTTCGCATGTGCCGGTACCGCTCCGATTCGGGAATCATCTCGACCCGTGCACCCGAGGGCGTCGTGATGACGGTGCCCTCCCGCTGGCCAGCGACACTGCCTGGAAAGACCTTCTGGCGGGCCGCTATACCCTCTTCGAGGGTCCGGTTTGTGAGTAGCTCGCTCACGGGCCAAACGAAGCGGGCGCCGGGGTAGTGTGGGCTGAGCGCATCTGCCAGTGAGAGGAGGAGGGGAATGAGTGCCACGGCGAAGGGGTCACGGCTACCAGGGAAGAGGAGGATGTGGGGGAAGCCTGGAGCCTCTACCAGTTCGCTCGCCTCAACCACATCGGCTACCAGGTTTCCTACCCGCCGAACCCGCTCCCGAGGTGCACCTAGTTGTTGAGCCCTCCGCTCCGCGTCTACGTCGTGAACGAACAGCAGTCGTAGGTGTCGATTCCAGATGGGGATGAAATGGTAGCGGTAGGCCGGGTAGCCGAGCCGGCGCGCGAGACGGATCGCGAAGGCAGCGTTGCCACCGAGGCTGAGGACGAAGCCGCCGGACCTGCCCAAAGCCTTCGGCCGCTTCCCCGTGGCCATGAAGCTCAGGAACTCAGCAGGGGTGGTAACCCCGTCGGCGCCGAAGCTCCTCGCGATACTCGACTCGTGACCTGTGGCGAACTGACATGGTATCAGACTGATAGTGACCTTGACATCCGGGCTTCGAGACCTGAGTTCGTCGAGAACAGGTTTGACCCAGGTGTAGAGCTCCCCTGGACCGTTGCTGACTAGGACTGCCTCCTTCGACACTACAACCTCTGGACCACAAAGCGGGCAATGCCTCGCTCCGAGTTTTCTCGGAAGCGCTGTATCGCCGCGACATCATTGCTCGTGGCAGCGAGTGCCTCGAAGCGTGTCTGGTCGTTGCTCCTAAGAGCCCGGACCGCCCGCTCGAGGAGTGTATAGCGTTCCCCTTTAAAGCCTCGTCGGCGGAGGCCGACACGATTGAGCCCAAAGTGCAGTGCTGGGGTTTTGGCTGCCAGACAGTAGGGCAAGATGTCCTGCAAGGCTGCGCTTCCGCCAGCGAGCATTGCGTGATCCCCGATCCGAACGAACTGGTGAGTTAGCGCGTTCGCGCCGAGGAAGGCGTGGGCACCTACCTGGACGTGCCCGCCGAGTTGGACCGAGGTGGCCAGCGTGGTACCGGGGCCGACCCGGACATTGTGCGAGACGTGGGTGTAGCTCATCAGCAGAGTGTTACGGCCTACACACGTCTCGGACCCCTCACCTGTTGCGCGGTGGATGGTGGCAAATTCGCGCGCCTCGACACCCTCTTCGAGTACAGCACAGCTTTCCTCTCCGCGGAATGCCGAGTCCATCGGCTCCCCTCCGATCACCGCGTAGGGACCGAGCTTGCAGCGGGCCCCGATCCGGCTTCCCTGCAGGAGAATGGTTCCGGTGAGGAGTTCGGTCTCTGCTCCGACCTCAACGCCATCCTCAATGGTGACGAAGGGTCCGACAACTGTGCTGGGTGCGAGCACTGCCCCCGAGGCTACGACTGCGGTGGGGTGGATCGTTGGCACGGGCCGAGTTGCTCTAGCGGGCGACCACGAACGAGAAGGTAGCTTCTGCCGCCACCTCTTCGCCTACTAGGGCAGCCGCCCGGACCTTGCACAGACCTCTCCGGAACAGCAGAATTTCTCCACTGAGCCGGAGTTGCTCTCCGGGGATGACCTTACGTTTGAACTTGGCGCTCTCGATCGCAGCAAGGTAACCGACCTGCCCCTCTTGCGTCCCCTCACTGACGGCTAAACCGACTGCAGCGGCTTGGGCGAGGGCCTCCACGATTAGGACTCCAGGCATGACAGGTTCCTGGGGGAAGTGTCCTTGAAAGAAGGGCTCGTTATGGCTCACATTCTTGAGGCACTCGAAGCGCCTACCCTCCTGTGATACGAAAGCATCTACCATGAGGAAAGGGTAGCGGTACGGCAGGATCGCTCTGATATCGACCATATCGGTAGTCTATCCCGCCCCCTTGCGTTCCCCTACCCTGGTCAGCCGAGTACCGGTTGCCGCTGCATCTTCGTCATCAGCAGGGTGGCCAGTTCGAGTGAGCGGAGGTCGTGATCGAGTGTGCCGATGGGGTCTGCGCTCTGCCAGATGCGTGCTAGGAAGTGCTCGAGCTCCTTGCGCAGGGGGTTCTCTTCGAAGACTACCCGTCGGTCCACCTGTACCCGATTCCCGTTCTCGCTGGCTACCGGATGAAAGGTGGCGATCTCGGTGTGCGGCTCCTTGGCGAAGTCGAGTCGCAGCGTCTGTTGCGGCTCGGCAACTACCAGAGTCCGTTCGGCATCCGGCGCTATGCGGCTCGCGAGGAGGCGGGCGATGCAGCCGTTCTCGAAGTGGACCTGCGCCGCAGCCATGTCCTCGTGGCGATTACCATTGAGCATGTGTCCGGCCACCATGACCTCGGTAATAGGGCTCTCGACAATGCCCAGTACGATGTCGATATCGTGGATCATGAGGTCGAGGATGACACCCACGTCACGGATGCGGGCCGACGGCGTGAGGCGCCGGGCCTCAACTAGGTACGGCCGCTTGATCTGGGCATTAAGGAGTTGCACTGCCTGATAGAAGCGGGTGATGTGTCCCACCTGCAGCACGAGACCCCGGTCACGGCTGAGGTCGACCAACTCGCGGGCCTGTGGGACGTTGGTCGCCATCGGCTTTTCGACCAGCACATGGATCCCGGTGTGCAGTAGGGTCCTAGTGAGGATGTAGTGGGCGCTTGTCGGTGCGGCGACGCTGGCCGCATCGGGTCGAACGGCGGCAATCATGTCTTCGAGGCGGGAATAGATAGCGCAGCCGAAGGTGCGACGCGCCTTCTCGAGTTGGGACCGGTTCGGATCCACGATGGCGACGAGATCCGTGTGGGGGAGCGAGGCGTAGATGGTAGCGTGGAAGCGGCCCATCACTCCGGCCCCGATCACAGCCACCCGGAGGCGGTTCACTGGTCGGCCTCCAACACACCTTCCGCGATTAGGTGGTTCAGAAAGTCGACATGGAGTCGGTGTGAACCCCGGGTCACCGTCAACTTCCCCTCAAGGGGGCCGCCCAGGAGGAAGAGATCCCCCAAGGTATCGAGTGCCTTGTGGCGGACAGGTTCGTCTGGGAAGCGCAAGGGAGAGAGGGGACCCTCATCACTAAAGATAATAGCATTCTCTAGGCTTGCCCCCGAGGCTAGGCCCGCTCGCCTGAGCGCTGCTGCCTCGTGCAGGAAGCCGAAGGTCCGGGCAGGCAGCAGGCGGTCATAGGTGTCGGGCGCACCGCACCAGCGCTGTCGGCCTATAGCAGGGTGGGGGAAATGAATTTCGCTGCAGAGTCCACGCGCTCCCAGATCGACCCGGATCTCGCTCGACCCGTGGCGCCGGTGAGTGGGCGTTGTCGGTCGGAAGGCTGGGGGGGACGAGGCCTCCCTACCAAGAGGTTCGAGCGCTGGCAGCCACGGCTCAGCAGAGCCGTCGAGGATGGGGAGTTCGTCGGTGTCGACCTCGATCACGACCCCCCGCCAGAGCGACAGCACGTGCAGGGCTGCCAGCAGGTGTTCCACCACAGCGATTCGAGCCGGACCCTCTCCTAGGACGGTGCATCGGTCCGTGCTGACCACCGCCCCGATGTGGGCCGGGATGTCGCGGCCGTTGCGTCGGAATCGCACCTCCCCGTCGTCTTGGAAGAGCCGAACCCGGCTGCGGATACCTCCATGGAGGGTTGTGCCCTCAATCACGCTCCAGGCCTTTCATCATCTGCCAAATCCGTTCGAGTCGACTCAGGAGATAGAGGCGGCGGGCGAACTTGCGGTGAGGCATGGCCGGGGAGCCGCTGAAGACTGCGCCGGGGGGCACGTCCTTGGTTACCATGGCACAGAAGGAGATACGGGCATCATCTCCTACCGTGATGTGATCGGTTAGGATCGCCCCTCCGCTCACCAGCACCCTCGAGCCAATGCGGGTGCTGCCTCCGATCCCTGCTTTTCCCGCGATGACGGTGTCGCTGCCGACCTGGACGTTATGGCCTAGGAGGCAGTTGTTGTCGATCTTGCAGCGGTTGCCAATCCGGGTCGGATCGAGCGTCCCCCGGTCTACACTGGCGTTCGCTCCGATTTCGACATCATCGCCGATCTCCACCCCCGCTAGGTGATGGATCTTGACGAGCCCGTGGGGACTCACCGCATACCCGAATCCGTCGGCGCCGATCACGACCCCGCTGTGCAAAGTAGCGCGAGCCCCCAGTCGGACTCCATCGTAGAGAACGACCTTGGCGTGGAGATGACAACCTTCCCCTAGCTGTGAGCCCTGTCCGATCACGGATCCTGGACCGATAATACTGTTTGCTCCGACCACAGCACCAGCCTCAACTACGGCGTTTGGGCCCACACTGACTCCCGGCCCCAGTTCGGCCGAGGGGTGGATCGTCGCAGCCGGATGCAGCCCCGGGGCCTCGCGAGGCCGGTCGTCAAAGAGGGCGCTGAGTTGGGCCAAAGCGAGGCGGGCATCCGGAACCTGGATGGCAGGGAGGCTGGTCTCCGTTGCAAGGTTTTCGGGAACGACCACCGCTGCTAGCCTGGTCCCTTCGAGAGCCGCGAGCAGCTTCGCACTTCCTGCGACAGCCACTCCATCCTCAACTGGTCGCCCGGGTGGCACCAGACGGGCCACAAGTCGGGTCTCGCCTAGCAGCTCTCCGCCGAGCCAGTTGGCTAACTCTACACTGCTCACAGGCTTACGCATGACTCCTCACTCATTGCTCCTCCCCCATAGGGAGTTCTTCCTCTCCATTTGTGTCGACCTCCTGAACTTCTATACGCAGCGTCTCTCGTCCCTCGAGGAGGAACGGGAAGGGAATTCGTTCCAGCCGGAGCGGTTCATCACCGATCTCAACCTCGACCACGAGTTCGCTGGCCTGTACGTTGTTTCGCATGGCGACGAGGAGCTCCCCGAAAGAGAGCACCTCGTCGTCCACCTCTGGCTCGCCCTCATTGTCCTCATCATCCTCGCCAGCGCGGAAGGTCAATTCGACCTCGCCCTTGAGTTCCTTGGGTAGGGTGATCCGGACCTCCTCTACCCTCGCCTCCTCCCGGAATGGCTGGAGGCGAACGAAGACCACCACCGCCTCTCCCGGCTCGACGGTTGGAGTTTCGGCCCTCACATGCACGATTTCAGCGACCCGGCGAGCTTCTTCGTAGCGAACGCTGATGGAGATGTGCTCGAGGTCAGGGGCTTCGAACGGATTGCGTCCGAGAATTAGAAGCGGCTCTGCCGCGAGCTTGGCGGTGGCCACTGCGAGGTCGTCAGGATCGCTGGTCTGCTCTAGGACCGTGAGGCGGTCCCCGGTCTCGAAGGTGATTTCCCAAGCCACCTCGCTGGTCCCTCCCGAGATCTGATTCCAGGTCTTGTCGAGCACCTGCTGGGTAGCCGCTGCCAGGAGTGGGCCGTAGAAGCGCTCGTCGTGCACGATCTCGAAGTGCGTGGTGACGGTTCCGCGTCCGCCGCTCAGGACTAACGTCACGGGCAGGAGGTCTGGTGGGGTGCCCACCTCCCCGGCAAGCGCGGCCGGGCGATCCTGGACGATCGAGCCCAGAACTGTCGTCCCGCTGTTGACGAGCTTGAATGGTACCCTGTCGCTCGGGACGATGTGGAGCACCGAGGCGGGGGAGAGCACGAAGGAGACTCGGCCCGTACCGAGCAGTGGATGTCCGAAGGCGAGTACCTCCCCTCCCTCGATGGTTGTGACGGTTCCCACCGCGGCTACGGTAACGTCGCCCCGGACCAACTGGACGCTGATGGGACTGCCGGGCTCCAGATGAAATCGCTCCTCTGCCTCCGCGACCCCACCCGCTTGGATTGGGAGGAATTCGAGTGGGCTTTCGCGAAGGAGCGCTCGCAGGAAGCTGATCTCACGAGTGCCGATGCCTGTGAAGAGGAGAGGGGTCGCCACCGGTACGGGGGCATCTAGCCCTTCCAGGTTCGCCCCGCCGAATGGGTCGGTCACCCTTCGATCGAGGACACCTCTCATAGCCCCGATGGGTGTGACTAGCGCCAGCCGGTGATCGCTGTTGGGGAAGGTGTAGGCAATAGCGCCGAGGAGGGCGTTGTGCCCCTCCCGTTGCAGGTACACCGGGCTCCCGCTCATGCCCGCAGCGATCCCGCCGGAGCGGTTAATGAAATCTCCCTCTGCTCGTATCAGTGCAAGCGGAAATCCTAGCCTGTCATTTTCCTGAAGGGCCAACACCTCCACAGGGAAGTGTTCCAAGTGGTTTCCGGGGCCAGCGGTGATTGCGAAACCGCGCTGACCAGCTTTTAGCTCGGAGAGCGGGAAATCTTCGGCGCTGCCAAAGATGGGGATCAAGGCCGCCAGCAGTAGGAGCGCCTTCCACCCACCTCGCACTCCTACCGCCGGAGGAAGTTGTCCGAGATCAATGCATCTTCCAGAACATGGGTCATTTCGAGGGCGCGACCCGTTCCCAATGCAACGCAGTCGGCGGCGTTCTCCGCGACGACGACCGGGATCCCGGTCGTCTGCCGGAGCAGTTCGTCGAAGTTCTTAAGCAGAGAGCCGCCCCCAGTCATGATGATGCCGCGATCGATGACATCCGCTACCAACTCCGGTGGCGCTGTCTCAAGCACACGTCGCACCCCATCGGCAATCTTCTGAACCGGCTCCTTGAGCGCCTCCACAACATCCTCAGAGACAACTGAAATGGTTTTAGGAAGTCCGTTGATGAGGTCACGACCGCGCACCTCGATCTCGCGCACGTCGTCGGGTCTCCAAATTACAGCGGCCCCGATTTTCATCTTGACCTCTTCTGCCGTGCGGTCGCCGATGAGCAGGTTCTCCTTGTGTCGAATGTAGCGGATGATCGCTTCATCGAACTCGTTGCCAGCGATGCGTAGGCTCTCGGAAACCACAATCCCACCTAGGCTGATGATAGCTACGTCGGTGGTTCCCCCGCCGATGTCCACAATCATGGAGCCGGTAGGCTCGGCGATATTGATCCCGGCGCCTATGGCAGCCGCTAGCGGCTCCTCGATGAGGAACGCCTTGCGCGCCCCCACCTCCCGAGTGGCCTGCAGAACTGCACGCCTCTCGACCTCGGTTACACCCGAGGGAACACACACCATGATGTGCGGTTTGAGGAGGCGTCCGGGTCCAGTCATAACCTTGCGGACGAAGGCCTTAAGCATCTTCTCGGTCAGGTCATAATCGGCGATTACCCCGTCGCGCATGGGACGGACCGCAACGATATTTCCGGGGGTGCGCCCTAACATGCGATAGGCTTCATCACCGACCGCTTTGACGTCACCGGTATCGCGGCCCACAGCGATGACAGAGGGCTCGCGAAGCATGATAGACCTGCCCTTGACATAAAGCAGGACGGTGGCAGTTCCCAGGTCTACACCAATCTCTTGCCAGAGTCTGAACATCCTCACCCCGGACCGCGCCCGAAAGCTTCCCCAGCGCGTGGTGGCTTATTAATGTCTATAGTATACCGTCTCCGTCATGCTGCGTGGTCGAGATCTTGTCGGTCGTCACAGATAGAGGGCCTCGGCGGTCCTTCCCGCCCTTGCCCGTCGGGCGATGTGCCCTGCATTTGGGGCCCTAGCCTCGATGATTCGAAGAGAAGATGCGCTGGTCTTGAGCCCATCCTTGGCGATTTTTTTGGGCGACCTCAGAGTTGCGACGACGCCGTTCTCAAGCCGATAGATGCCCACATAGACGTTCCCGCGCCGAGCGTCTAGGGTGGCGTAGACCGTTTCTCCCTCTGCAAGGTCGGACGCGGCCAGAGCTTCGAGGGTGTCGCAGCCGGCAAGGGGGATATTGAGTCCTCGCGCCAGCCCTTTTGCGGTAGCGAGGCCTACCCGTAGGCCGGTGTACGATCCGGGGCCGATCCCGACACCGATGCCCGAGAGGTTCCGGGGCACACACCCTGCCTCGTGGAACAAGGCCTCTAGTTCAGGCACAATCCGATGGGTATGGGTCCGTCCGAGGTGGGGACTGCGGTAGGTGAGGATCCCTGTGTCGGGCGACCATAGGGCCAAGCTGAGGTATTCCGTGGCACTGTCGAGTCCGAGGTAGATCGTCATCTACAGATTACTTGCGGAGGTAGGCTGTTCGGTGGCTGCCAGTGAAGCTGAGATCCACCCACCCGGCGTCAGGATAGGTATCGAGTAGCCCTTTGCCCCACTCGACAACAACCAGTCTGGAATGTTCCAGATAGTTGTCGAGCCCAAAGAGGAAAAGAGTTTCGATCTTGGAGAGGCGAAAGGCGTCGATGTGGACAAGAGGACCTGTCGGGGTTGGATATTCGTGGATGAGGGTGTAGGTAGGACTTGTCACCCGGGCATTGCTATGCAGTTCCACCGCGAGTTTCTGGACGAGGGTCGTCTTGCCCGCCCCCATGGGTCCCGTTAGCACCAAGAGAGTTCCAGGAGGGAGGTTTTTGAGGACCGTCCGGGCGAATCGGCGGGTGTCGTCAGGCGACGCCAGATTCGCTGAGAAGCAGATGCTGCTCCTCAAAATCACAGCGCAGTATTGTGCGGGGTTACGTCGAGAACGGAAGGGGGGTTGAGAGTCAAGACCAACCACTGCTCCCCAAAGAGCCAAGCCCCGGTTGGGATGTACCCTGACATCTCCAGAGCGATCGGTTGAGTGGGGCTGTGGCTGAGCTCCCGGCTTGGTGGCTTCCCTACACCGCTGGTAGGCGTCCTCGACGGGGAGGAGGGAGTGCCAAGATTTCGTGGGCGGCTTGGTCACAGATCATTCCGCCGCTGCGGTCGAAGGCCATAGCCCCGGCGACGCCGCATTCCCCTGTGTAGCCACTCCCTTTGAATCTGCCCGTGGGAGTTTGTTCGATTACAGACCTTCCTGCAAAGGGCGCGAGGTGCCCCTAGTGACAGGGGAGAGTCATGCTCTTCGGTGACTCTCTGATAGACTTGATTGGTGGTCATCTAGATCGTCTCCTGCGGTGGACGAGGCCTAAAACGATTCGCTGGCAACGCTTATCCCGGGTACCCACCCGGCCCCCTCTTCTGTGACCTCGTATTTCCATATCGGGAGGCGCTCCTTGATGCGATCTATTCCCTCCTGACAGGCGGCCAGTGCCTCCTTACGATGTCGGCTAGAGATCGCGATGGCGACGCTCACCTCCCCCGGTCGGAGCCTGCCAAGTCGGTGGGCGATGGCAACGCGGCCGATTTCGAAGTGGGTCCGGAGTTCCTCCCCGATCGCCCGCATCTGCGTCTCTATCATGGCGTCATAGCCTTCGTAGTCGATATGGAGCACCGCCTGCCTCTTGTTAGGTGATCGAACGAGGCCGAAGAAGGTTGCCACGGCGCCGTACATTCTGTCGGATACGAGTGCGATCAGGGCTTCAGGGTCGATCGGATCGCGCGTGATGATGGTGTATTCCCGCATGGTGAGGTATCTACCCTCCCGCAACGGGAGGGAGGAACGCTAGGCGGTCTCCCTCAGCGAGGGTGGCGTCCGGTCGGGAGTACAACTCGTTAACGGCGCAGAGAGCTCCCTGCAGAGTGAGCCCATCGATTTCTCGCTCCAGCCGGTCCGCAACATCTCGCACGGTTGAGCCGGCGGGGACCTCAAGGTCCATTGTGCCCCACCCGGCGGACTCCCGCAGGCTGGCGAAGAGCAGGGTGGTGACCCTCATGGTGCCAGTCTACTCAATCTTCCTTTGGGGAAAGTTGTCCATGGCGGCGTCCGACACGCCTCGAGCGATCATCAGTGCTTCCGGGTAGCGCATCCGGGTGGGGCCAAGGAGTGTGAGCGTGCCCCAACTCGTTCCGAATCGGAGGCGAGCGGTGATAGCGGCGAGGGCGTCGTCGAACTGGACCGTGAGCGGACCACCCTTGGCTCGGTCGGTACGTGGCGGTGATTCGAACTGTTGCACCGCCACACGAACGAAGTCGGGGTCCTGCGACTCGGGCTCCGCTAGCAGGTTGGTGAGACCCTGACTGAACAGCCGGGGAGGGGCTACCTCAGACCAGGACTGCGCCACCGCCGTGAGGGTGCGGGCGAGTTCAGGTTCCGCGTGCGTGGCAATGCCCCTAAGTGCTTCGGGGATAATACCGATCGGGAGTGAGAGTTGCCGCAACTGCCGCTCTGCGGCACCAATGGTCTTGATATCGGGAACTGGATCGAGTTCTACGCCTATCTGCCGAACCAATCCATTTTCGAGAATGACTACGGCTAGTAGCCTGCGTGATGAGAGAAGAGAGAGATGGATCTCTATAGCCTTTATAGTGTCGTCCGCCGGGAGGGTCACCACAACGGCGTAACTAGAGAGCTCTGCAGCGACATTGGCAATCTCCCTGAGGAGGCGTTCGCCGTGCACGCTGGAGAGCCGTCTGCTGACGATCTGTCGGTGCCGGGCGGGTAGTCGCCGCGGAGGGATGAAGTGCCGAGCGTAGGCTCCAAAACCTTTGGCGGTCGGCACCCGGCCTGCAGAAGTGTGTGGCTGTTGCAGGAATCCGCGGTCCTCGAGGGCCCCGAACTCATTGCGGACTGTGGCGCTGCTGATCTCCAGCCATCTGGCGATTCCGGAGGAGGGGACAGGGTGAGCCGAGCGAATGTAGAACTCGGCGACGAGGTTGAGGATGCGGGACCGGCGCTCACTCAACATACTTTAGTCTACCATCCAAAGGGTGAATCGTCGCGAGAGACGTCCCAACCCGCTCTTTAAAACTTAGGTGCTTCGCAAGTTCGCTCCCCGGCCATCGGGTCGATCTGGAAGTGATTCCGGAGAGGCGCTCATGTTACGCCCGGCTGCCGGTCACTCCCATTCGATGGTGCCCGGGGGTTTGCTGGTGATGTCGTAGACGATGCGGTTAACCTCGGGAACGCCATTCACGATTCGATTGGAGACCGTAGCGAGGAAGTCGTAGGGAAGACGAGTCCAGTCCGCAGTCATGCCGTCTACGCTCGAGACGGCCCTAAGCGCCACGGTATGGGCGTAAGTGCGACCATCTCCCATCACGCCCACAGATCGGAGCGGGGTCAGGATCGCTAACGCTTGCCAGGTGTCGTCGTAGAGCCCAAACTCGCGCAGACCGGTCACGAAGATATCATCCACCCGCCGAAGGATATCTAGTCGTTCCGAAGTCACCTCCCCGATGCAGCGGATCGCGAATCCCGGTCCTGGGAACGGATGTCGCCTTCGCAATTCCTGGGGCAGTCCCAAGGTCTTGGCGATCTCCCTAACTTCATCCTTGAACAGATTGCGGAAAGGCTCAATGAGTTCGAAAGTGAGGTTGGTGGGAAGTCCACCGACATTGTGGTGGGACTTGATATTGGCCGCACCGTGGCTGCCCGCTGACTCGATGATGTCAGGATAGAGGGTCCCTTGGGCCAGGTACCGGATGGTGCCGAACTTGTTCTGCAAGGATAGCGCGCAGGCGTTAAACACCTCGATGAATTCTCGGCCAATCCTCTTGCGTTTTCGCTCTGGATCCTTCACACCCTTGAGGGCTTTCAGGAAACGGTCGGCGGCATTGATTACGGTCAGGTCGATTCCTAAGTCGCGGAGTGCCCCCTCCACCTCCTCAGCCTCTCCCTGCCGGAGGAGACCGTGATCTACAAAGACGGCGTGGAGTCTATCGCCGAGTGCGCGGTGTAGTAGCAGCCCCAGGGTACTCGAATCCACTCCCCCGGAGATGCCTAAGAGGACCCTCCCGCCTCCGACCCGCTCTTGGACCTCGCAGGTTAGGGAGTCGACGATATTGTTCGGGGTCCAGGTTCGGTCGATACCGATCTGCTGGAGGAAGTTCTCGAGCAGAGTAAGGCCCTTGGGGGTATGCTGCACTTCGGGATGGAACTGGAGCGCGTAGTATCCTCGCTCGAGGTCCTCCATGGCTGCGACTTGGGTGTCGGCGGTGGCTCCGGTGACCTGGAACCCTGCAGGTACGCGGGAGACCGAGTCTCCGTGGCTCATCCAGGCCACGAATTCACCCTCGATCCCCTCAAACAAGTGACCGCCGAAACTCTCGAGGGTGGTCTTGCCATATTCACGGATGGAGTTGGGGTCGACCTGACCTCCAAGCTTCGTGGCGAGGAGTTGCATGCCGTAACAGATGGCGAGGATCGGTAGGCCGGAGTCGAGAAGCCCGGGTGGAATGCCCGATGCTCCCTCGTCATAGACGCTCTGCGGGCCGCCCGAGAGGATCACCCCCGCAGGTTCGTAGGCTTGTAGATCCTTAGTGCTGGTCTCGGGTTGGGCGATTATGGAGAAGACTTTCAGTTCGCGCAGTCTTCGGGTGATCAGACGGGTGTACTGGGATCCGTAGTCGACGACCACAACGCTCGCCATGAAGCGAGCTTACCCTGAGCGGTTCAGGGGGTGTCGGAATCTAGGGTGGGGATCGTCACGGTGAAGGTGCGGTCGTTGGGAATTATGATGGTGACCTCGGGAGAGTGGCGATCCTGGAGCCTCCCTTGGAGACGCCAGGTGCCGGGCTGGTCGAGCACGATCTTTCGCGGCACGGATCCGAGACTCGAGCCGGGGGCGAACTTCGAGTTGTCCGGGCTCTCGATAACGACGAGCTTAACGGGGGGGAGGTTGTCCGGCTCGACTAGGGCGTCGAGGATATAGCTGATAGTTTGCCTCGCTTGGGGGGTAGTGATTCGGTTTGACCGCTGCCTCAGCGTTGCGAGGAAGGCGAGCAGGAGAGCGGCGACGAGGATGAGCGCGAGAAAGATGGTTCGCCTGTGGGAGGGGTGAGATTCTTGGTTCTTCTGAGGCTTGCTCTCTGGGCTAAAGCTGGTCGGTGGAGAGCCATCAAAGCCCTTGTCGGCTTGATGGATTGCGCCGGGCGGGAGGCCCTTGGCGGTGCCGTCGCTTGGGTCGGCACGGTGGCTAGAGGATCGGCGCTCCGGCCTCCTGCGGGATCCCTCGGGCGCCAGGGTCTGTGATGAGGCCCCTTGAACTCCCTGATCGCCGCCGGCGTTGGTGGTGCTTGGCGAAGTGGCAGTGTCGGGTTGCTCGGCGGGATTCGGTACGGTCGGTCTATGTTCCGAAGGTTCCTCTTGAAGGTTCGGTGCACCTAATTTGAAGCCGGGAAAGGAGGTGATCTCGTCGAAGTCGAGGTCGAACTCGGACTTCCCGACGGTCAGGTCGGGTGGGGCTGTATCGGTTGTAGGGAGGGTGGGGCGGAGGTCCTCCGAGATGCCTAGGGTCGGATGGTCGGACCGCGCCACCCTCGAGGGTTCACCACTCTCGATATCCTGGTAGATGGGTTCGGTAGGATGGATCAGATTACGGGATACTCCGTTGAGGCGTTCATATACCTCGTGAGCCATCGGCCTTGCTGCCGGATCGGTATGCAGACAGTCTGACAGGATGGCATCTAGTTCAGGTGGGAGCGGTTCGTATCCCAGGAGTTTGAGGGCTACCGTCAGCGCGTAGACATCCCCGGCGAGGGTTCCCTGACCGTCGTACTCCGGGGGGAGGAAGGTGGTGTCCTCTGGAACCCACGGTACCCCGAATCCCTCGATGAGCAGGTGCTCACCGGACACCATGAGGCGTTCTGGGCGCAGGTCGCCGTGGACCAGGGACACACACGCGGCGGCTGCCAAGCCCCGAAACGCCTCGATTGCGAGCGGGAGCAGCATGTTGATTGATCGCTGGCTGGGGGGATGGTATTTAGGCGAGTAGGCCGCCACCAGTTCTCCCTGACCGCCTCTTATGCCACTCTCGAGGATGCTGAGGATGTTCTCGGATTCAAGGATGCCGATGTCCGCCTTGGGGTGGCCCTGGAAGCGGTAGATCAGAACCGGCAATCCCGTCAACGGGTCGAGACCGCGGTAGGTGGTCACGTCACCCTGGCTGGCGAATAACTCTTGGGCGTGAAAGCGGGTCGGCCGGCTCATAAAGTCGGGCCTCCGCGGGCCGTGGAGGCCCGTGCGCACTCTATGCGCTGACTGCGGGTCCCCCGAGTGCTGCGCACGAAATGAGTATAGCCGCACACTATGCTTTAGAACAACCGATCATCAGGGCTTTCATTTTCACCTTGTCACCACCGGAGCCGCCTGCTAGGCTGCGTCCTATGGGAGTCATCGACAAAGCAGCCGTTATCGAAGTGCTCCGAGAGGTCCCCGACCCAGAGCTTCAGCAGGACCTCGTAAGCCTCGGAATGGTCGATCGCGTTGAGGTCGATGGGGTTTCGATCTCGGTTCGCATCGAACTCACCACGCCTGCGTGCCCGTATAGGGACCGAATCGAGGCCGGGGTGCGGACGGCCCTGGAGGGTACCGGTGCCGAACGGATCGATATCTCCTTCGGCGCCTCGGTGCGTGGTCCCCAGAAAGAGCCTCTTCCTGGAGTAAGAAACATCGTCGTTGTCGGGTCTGGCAAAGGTGGGGTAGGTAAGTCCACTGTGGCTGCCAACTTGGCTGCTAGCCTAGCGATCGATCGGGCTGCGGTGGGTCTCTTGGATGCCGACATCTACGGACCGAGCCAGGGCAAGATGTTCGCCGTGGAGGGCAGTCGCCTAATGGCGGATGACAAGAAGCACATCCTGCCGCTCAAGAGCTACGGCGTGAGAATCATTTCGATCGCCAATCTCGTGGAGGACGGTCAAGCACTGACTTGGCGGGGTCCGATCCTGCACGGCACCCTGAACCAGATGCTGAACCAGACTCTGTGGGGTGAACTCGACTATCTCGTGGTCGATCTTCCTCCCGGGACAGGGGATGTGCAGCTGTCGCTGAGTCAGCTCGTGCCCGTGACCGGAGCGGTCCTAGTCACCACCCCTCAAGACATAGCACTCCTTGATGTGCGCCGTGCCTACAATATGTTTCGCAAGACCCACATCCCTGTCCTTGGCGTGATCGAGAATATGGCCTATTACCGACTACCGGATGGGACACGCGACTACATCTTCGGAGAGGGGGGAGCAGAGGCTTTCGCCGAATCCGAGGATCTGCCTCTTCTAGGACAGATCCCCATAGCGCGGTCTGTCCGTGAGTCTGGAGACCAGGGGAAGCCTATTGTGCTTGTGGACCCTGACGACCCTCAGGCCCAAGCGTTCTGGAGTGTGTCCAGGAGACTCGCTGGACGGATCAGCGTGCAGGTGATGATGCAGCTTCCCGTCCTGTGAGGAAAGCGGCTTTGGGAGGTCACTCCACCTGTAGCGAAGGTCTGATCCGGCCTTCGCGGGATGGGGATCTACCTCACCTCACTTCGCGTTCAGGTCTTGTTTGCAGCTGTGCACTTTAGCTATACTCCCTGATACGTGGGAGGAGTAGTTATCCCTCTGCCCTACAGAGAGTTCCGGTCAGAGGCTGGAAGCCGGGTCGGGTATGGATGGCGAACGTCGCCTGCGGTTCAGCCGGACACCGGTCATGATCTTCGAGGAAGAAAGGTCTTAGGACCAAGTAGACCCTCCGGACGCCGTCCCGAGAGTTGCGGCTCAATGAGCGTCCCGACGCAAGTGCGGGGAACTGCGGTGGTACCGCGGGGTTGCGATGCCAGGCTGGTGCGCCCCGTCCGCAAATCCGACGGGCGGGCCTTACTCTCTGTTACACGAGATGGGGCTTCGTGGGAGGTTGCCCATGTGCGCGACGGTTATCCGAGAGTTGGCGAGTCGGTACGATCCCTTTGTGGTCGAAGGGCGCTGGGCTAAGCGCTGGGCCGAGGAACCATTCGAGGCTAGGGCTGACAGCGGGCGCGAGCCGTTTTGCATAGTGATTCCACCACCGAATGTAACCGGTAGCCTCCATCTCGGACATGCCTTCGAGAATACCATCATCGATGCTCTAATCCGGTTCAGACGGATGCAGGGATATGAGACCCTCTATCAGCCCGGAACTGACCATGCGGGCATCACCACCCAAGTGGTGGTGGAGCGAGCCTTGCGCGAAGAGGATGTGAGCCGTCACGACCTGGGGCGCGAGGCCTTTGTCGAGCGCGTGTGGGCTTGGAAGGAGAAGCACGGTGGAATCATCCTCGAGCAGCTTCAGCGGCTGGGCATTTCAGCTGACTGGGGTAGGACTCGCTTCACCATGGATGAGGGTCTCAGCAGGGCGGTGCGCAAGCAGTTTGTGGATCTCTATCACCAGGGGCTTGTCTACCGTGGTGAGCGGATCGTGAACTGGGATCCCGTGAGCCAGACCACCCTGTCCGAGCTCGAGGTGGACCGCGAGGAGCGGCTTGGAAAGCTCTATACCCTCGGCTATGGGAGACGCGATGGAGGTTGCCTCAAAATTGCCACCGTTCGGCCCGAAACCATCTTTGCCGATGTAGCGGTGGCTGTTCATCCGGAGGACGACCGCTTCCGCGACCTCCTTGATGAGGAGGTACGTATCCCCTTGAGCGACCGCTGGGTGCCGGTGATTGCTGACGAGGCGGTAGAGAAAGACTTTGGCACCGGGGCACTGAAGATCACCCCAGCCCACGACCCGACCGACTTCGAGGTCGGTGAGCGCCACAGCCTCCCCCGCCCCAGTGTGATCGACCTGAACGCCCGCCTCACCGGGGAGCTTGTGCCCACGGCCTTCCGAGGGATGGATCGCTTCGAGGCACGCCGGCACGTCGTCAAGGCCCTGCGGGACGAGGGAACCCTGATCTCGGCTGAGGACTATACTATCCCTGTCGGCCTCTCCCAGCGCACCCGGGAGCCGGTGGAGCCGATTCTGTCCATGCAGTGGTTCTACGACACCGATTCCGCTGCCGAACGGGTGTTGTGCGGTCTTGAGGGCGGGGAGATGCGCATCCACCCCGACCGTTACACCAAGGTGAACTGGGACTGGCTCAGGAAGCTCCGGCACTGGAACATCTCGCGGCAGCTGTGGTGGGGTCACCAGATCCCCGCTTGGTACGATGCTGAGGGAAACATTTTCGTGCCCGACCCTAACGACCCCTTCACCGACCCGCCCGACGATCCCCGCTACCGACACCTGGATCTTGTGCAAGACCCCGACGTGTTCGACACCTGGTTTTCCTCGAACCTGTGGCCGTTTTCGACTCTGGGTTGGCCAGACACGGAGGACCCCTATTTCCAGAAGTTCTATCCGACTTCGGTGCTAGTTACCGGCTATGACATCCTCTTCTTCTGGGTGGCACGTATGCAGATGTCTGGCTACCACTTCACCGGCGTGCGTCCCTTCGACCACATCCTGCTCCACGGCCTGATCCTGGATGGGCAGGGTCGGAAGATGTCGAAGTCGAAGGATAACGGCATCGACCCCCTTGAGGTGATAGACGAGTACGGCGCAGACGCCCTCCGCTTTGCTATGACCTACGCCTCGACAGGCGGTCAGGATATCCGCTGGGACCCGCGGCGGGTGGAGATGGGCCGAAATTTCAACAATAAGCTGTGGAACGCTGCCCGCTTCACCTTCATGAATGTCGATCCTGATACTGAAGAGGGGCCGCCCGAGAGCCTGGCCGACCGGTGGATGCTAAGTCGCCTTCAGCGTGTCATCCGGGAGGTCACTGATCACTTAGAGGCTTTCGATCTGGGCCAGGCTAATCGGGTGATGTATGACTTCGTGTGGAGTGAGTTCTGCGACTGGTACCTCGAGGCGTCCAAGCTGGCGCTGCGCGAGAGCGACCCGCGTACCTGCCAGGTGCTCAGTAGGACCCTTACCACCATCCTTAAACTTCTCCATCCCCTTATCCCCTTCATCACTTCGGAGATCTACGAGCGGTTCAAAGGTGGTGAGCAGCAGCTCGGCTGGTCCTCTTGGCCGCGGACCGAGGAGTCTCTCCTCGATCCGGAGGCAGAGCGGGATTTCGAGAGGCTTCAGGAGGCGGTCGGGGCGGTGAGAAACCTCCGCTCAGAGGTTGATCTGCCACCCTCTCAGATCGTGCCGATCTTTGCGGGCGGTCCCTCGGCAGCAGTGATCTTTGACAACCGCAGGGTGTTCGAGAGTCTCACCCGTGTGGAACTGCTGGACTGGGCGCCTGGAGGCACCGCCCTCTCCCAGGCGGTGCCGGACATCGATATTGTCTTGCCGTTCGAAGGGCTCATTGCCGTTGACGAGTGGCGCGACCGCCAACGGAAGCGGCTCGCAAGGCTGGAGAGGGATCGCGATCGGAGTTCAAGAAAGCTCAAAAATGAAAAGTTTGTTCACAACGCCCCCTCGGCCGTGGTCGAAGAGGAGAGGGCACGCCTGGCAGAGACAGAGGAGATGATCGGCCGGGTGGAGGAGAACTTGGCACAGCTTGAGTAGCCATACGTCTGTGGCCTCTACGCTGGATAGCTCTAGATCGCTTCTGGATCGCTGACAGTAGGATGACATGGGTTGACTACACTTCCGCTGAGGAGGTGCTGAGATGAAAAGATCTTTTGTCGTTCTGGTTGCCCTTCTAGGGGCTATGGCTCTAGCGCAGGAGGTCCGTATCGATGGCTCGTCGACCGTCTATCCGATTACCCTGGCCGTAGCTGAGGAGTTTTCGATTGAAAACCCCGATGCCAATGTGAGCGTCGCCTTTTCAGGGACTGGTGGCGGCTTCAAGAAATTCTGTGTTGGCGAAACCCAGATCTCCGACGCCAGCCGTATCGTCAAGAGTAGCGAAATTGAGCTGTGCGCCGCAGAAGGGATCGAATTCATCGAGATCCCTGTTGCCTTCGATGCACTGACGGTCGCTGTCAACAAGGAAAACGACTGGGCCACCTGCATGACGGTTGAGGAGCTCCACATGTTGTGGCGGCCCGGCTCTACGGTAATGACGTGGAGCGACATCCGTCCCGAGTGGCCGAATCAGGAGATCATCCTCTACGCCCCCGGTGTTGACTCTGGCACTTTCGACTACTTCACTGACGAGATCAACGGTGAGAGTGGCGCGGTGCGGACAGACTTCTTCCCTAGCGAAGACGACAATGTGCTGGTGCAGGGGATCGAGGGTGATGTCAACGCGCTCGGCTACTTCGGCTACGCCTACTACCTTGAGGGGGGTGAAGATCTCAACGCTGTGAGCATCGATGACGGTGACGGTTGTGTCGAGCCCAGTACTGCCACCATCGAGTCGGGCACCTATACCCCGCTGGCGCGGCCGCTATTCATCTATGTGAGCAAGGATGCTGCCGACAGCAACCCAGTGGTACAGGGCTTCGTCGAGTTCTACTTGTCGGAAGAGGCCCGCGAGTTCATAGCCGACACCGGCTACGCTCTGCTCGACCCGGCCGCCTACGAAATCTCCTTAGGGCGTTTCAATCAACGCGAAACCGGTTCGATCTTCATCGATGGCGCTGGTAGGACCGTTCTCGAAGTGTTGCGCGGAGAGTAAAGCGGTAGACCTGACAGAGCTCTGAACTGCCTGGGTTAAGCTAGTCCCCGATGGCGAAAGCTCGGGGACTAGCTTCGGCCTGTTTCCCACCCCGGTCCTCGCACCTTTGCGGGATCCTAGTCTGAGAGGGAGGGGTGAATATGGTACGCAGCCAACGAGAACTTGCTCGGACTGCGGGCCTCGGTCGCCGTGGCAATCGTGGTCACCGGGAGACAGCCATAGGCATCGTCCTGCTAATCTGCGCTAGCATCTCGATCCTGACCACGTTTGCTGTGATCCTAGTGTTGGCTAGGGAGACATTCGGTTTCTTCGCGGATCCTGCGGTAACAGTCTGGGAGTTCCTCACCGCCCGCGAATGGACTCCGCTGTTCGCCGAGTCGCAGCGGCGCTTCGGAATCAGCCCGCTCCTGCTAGGAACCATGTTGGTGACTACCATCGCTCTGGTCGTTGGCTTGCCCATGGGCCTCGGGGCGGCTATCTTTTTGTCGGAGTTTTCCAGTGCCCGCGTTCGCCGGACGGCGATGCCGGTGCTTGAGGTGTTCGCGGGTATTCCTACCGTGGTGTTAGGCTACTTTGCCCTCCTGTTCGTGACCCCGATCTTGCAGGAGATCGTTCCGGGGCTCAAATTCTTTAACCCCCTGTCTGCCGGTCTCGTGATGGCTTTCATGATCCTGCCGACCGTTTCGAGCATCTCCATCGATTCTATGCAAGCGGTGCCGCGTGCCCTGCGGGAGGCCGCCTACGGTCTCGGCGCCACCAAGTTCGAGGTAGTCACCAAAGTCGTGGTTCCGGCCGCACTCTCCGGAATCGTGGCCTCGTTCATCCTGGCGATGTCGCGTGCTATCGGAGAGACCATGATCGTCACCCTGGCTGCGGGCCAGAGGCCCACCTTCACATTCGACCCGCGCGAAACCATTGCCACGATGACTTCATTCATAGTCCAAGCGGCTACCGGGGATCAGCCGGCCGGATCGCTCGCCTCGAGGTCACTGTTTGCGGTCGGGGCGACCCTGTTTGCCATGACCCTGGCTCTCAATATCATCTCGCAGCAGGTGGTTCGTCGCTTCGGGGAGAGGTACGAGTGAACACGTCGGCTCGACAGTCCTCCGGTTCGGCCGTAGAGACCCGGCTCCTACTCGGTGATCGCGAGCATACCAAGCTCGTGGCCCGCAAACGCCGCGGTGCCGCCTTCCGCATGGTGACGTTTATTCCCGTCGTGCTAGCGGTGATTCTGATCCTGGCTTTGTTGGCAGATGTCACCTTGAATAGCATCTCTTGGCAGGTGGTGGAACCGCGAGGTAGCGGCCAGACGTTCGCCTGGGTAGAGGGATTCCGGGGATTCGGCACCTGGGGCCGGGTCGTCCGCCTCGAACTGGCCGCCCAGGGGCTGTCCGCACAGGAGGTTGAGGCTCTCTTCGCTGACAGCGATGAACTGCGCAAGTTCCGTGCCCGCAACCGTGTAGAGTTGATGTGGTCTGCCAATGGTCAGCCGTGGCGCTGGGTGGTCGCTAATAGCCGCGACCGCAGAGAGGAGGATTATGGGCTGTTCACGGGTCTGCGGAATCGTAGCGCGCTACTTGAGGGGTTGGAGGAGGGCCAGAATCTTTACCTGAATCCCTGGCTCGATCTCTCGTTTTTCCGCAAGAACGCTTCGCGGACGCCGATCATGGCGGGTCTCGTGAGCGCCCTCTTCGGCACTCTATGGGTGATCGGACTGGTTATCCTGATCTCACTCCCGGTCGCGGTCGGGACTGCCATCTACCTAGAGGAGTACGCCCCCGACAACACCTACACGCGCTTTCTGGAGGTGAACCTCCGCAATCTGGCTGGCGTCCCCAGCATCGTCTATGGAATCCTGGGGCTTTCGGTGTTCGTTCGCTTGGCACGGATCGGACCAACGGTCCTGGCTGCAGCACTGACTCTGTCGCTGCTGATCTTGCCGGTTGTGGTGATCGCCGCGCGGGAGGCCATCCGCGCAGTCCCCGACTCGCTTCGCCAGGCTAGTTACGGGCTGGGTGCCACCCGTTGGCAGACGGTGAGCCGGGTGGTGCTGCCCAATGCGGTCAACGGTATTGTCACCGGAATGATCCTCGCGGTTGCCCGCGCTATTGGCGAGACTGCGCCACTTCTGCTGATTGGGGCGGCCGCCTTCGTTCCCCGACTTCCCGATGGACCGCTCTCCACCTACACTGTGATTCCGATTCAGATCTTCTCCTGGATATCTGAGAATGATCCCGAGTTCCAGCACGTAGCTTCGGCCGGAATCATTACCCTTTTGGGAGTACTTTTCTTGCTATACGCTTTCGCCTTCGTCGTGCGCCGACGTTTCGAGCGCCATTGGTAGCGCCCTAGGAGTCTATCTTGATCCAAGTTGTTCCCGAAAACCACCAGACTACCCGCACCGACCCTGTAGCGGTCGAGGAGGCAATCATTGCAGTCGGCGATTTCAGTCTCTGGTATGGTGATTTCCAGGCGTTGTATGACATCTCTGTGACGTTTCCGAAAAACCAGGTCACCGCCCTGATCGGTGCCTCGGGTTGTGGTAAGTCCACTCTACTACGCTGCATCAACCGCATGAACGATCTGATCCCATCGGTTCGGGTCGATGGGAGCATAAGCTACGAGGGTGTGGATCTCTACAGCCTCGCGGTCGACCCGGTCGAGGTACGGCGCCGCGTCGGCATGGTGTTCCAGAAACCCAACCCGTTCCCCAAGACGATCTACGAGAATGTTGCCTTCGGTCCTCGGCTCAACGGCTTTCGAGGCAATCTTGACGGCTTGGTGGAGAAGTCGCTAAGGGGTGCTGCCCTGTGGGACGAGGTATGGGATAAGCTTCGCCAGTCGGGTCTGGGCCTCTCGGGGGGACAGCAGCAGCGGCTCTGCATCGCCCGAGCCATGGCTACTGAGCCCGATGTGATCCTGATGGATGAGCCGACCAGTGCCCTCGACCCTATCGCAACCGATCGGATCGAAGAGCTCATCCACGAGATCAAGAAGGAGTATACGGTCATCATTGTGACGCATAACATGCAGCAGGCGGGCCGGGTGTCGGATCGAACGGCGTTCATGCACCTCGGGGTTCTGATTGAAGAGGGGCCAACCGATCAGATCTTCACTAAACCGAAACACGAAATGACCGAGCGCTATATTTCAGGTCACTTCGGCTAATCAACAGTTTGGAAGTGTCCGGGGGATGGGTCGAGCGGGGCCGCAGCGGTGGGGTCTGGGTCAGATCTCTCGGTGATCCCCTTGACATTGCCTTCGTCGGCTGGCGTAGCTATTGAGGTTGGAGGGGATAGATCGGAGGGACTAGGCCGCCGATGGAGTGATGATCGTTAGGGAAGCCGTTGAGATTGCTCTTTGATCGGGAGTGGGGATGAGGGTTGAGGTTGTTCAGTCAGGCGACTCGGTCAGCTGCTCCTAGAGTGTCCCCTCTGTACCCTCTTTCAGACTGAGGTTCAGTCCGTTGGCCCAGTTCATGGCAGCATCAAGGCCATCCCGCAGCAGCAGCTCCACAGCCTCCACGGCGCTACCTATTGTGAGTTCTAAGAGAGGGGCCTCCCCTTCGCTGAAATGACTCAAAACCCAGTCTCTGGCCTGGCGATCCTGTGGTGGACGGCCGATCCCCAGCTTTAGGCGAGGGAAGTCCGAACCTATTCGCGCGATTATATTCTCCACACCTCGTGCGCCTCCGGATCCCCCGCCTCCCGCCTTGAACCGCAGGCGACCGAGTGGGAGGTCTAGGTCATCGTGAATCACCAGCACTTCGGAGGGAGCTATCCCGTTGAGGGCCATCGCAGCCAGGATCGGTCGGCCCGAGAGGTTCATCATGGTCGTGGGCTTCATGAGTCGAATCGCATCGTAGTGGGTTGTGTCGGCGTCCTGCCCGCTTCTGAAGCGGACGCCATGTCTCGCTGCAAGTTCGTCCACAACGAGGAATCCGACATTGTGCCGGGTTCTTGCATAACTCGGACCTGGGTTGCCTAGTCCGACGACGAGCTTCATTTAGCCCTCGTCTTCTCTGCCCTCTTCAGCCTCTGGTTTCTCTTCATCCTCGACACTCTGAGTGATCACTTCGGGCTCTACCTCGTCGAATTCCGAAGGCTCTTCGACCGTACGCGGCGGCACTACCGTGATGAGAGTCAGGTCGCCGTCGTCGAGAGTCTTGGCCCCCTCAGGAAGAAGGGAGTCCGACAGGTCACGAACGTGGAGCGAGTCGCCGATTGTGAGTTCGGAGATGTCTACCGCGAGACTTGAGGGGATCAAGCGGGGGAGCACACTTATCTGGAGCTCGCGACGCTTTATGTCGAGCTGGCCACCTTCCTGCACTCCTAGTGAGTTGCCAATATAGTTGAGCGGAACGGAGACATCTACCGGTTGGCCAGCCGTTACCGCAAAGAAGTCGACGTGCAGCGGTTGCCGGCGTCGCTTGTCCATCTGCACTGCCTTGACGAGCACCGCGTGAGTCTCACCCTCTACGTTGAGGTCGATGAGGCTCGAAGTCCCCTGGGTCCGAATAACCCGGTCGAAGGTATGCAGGTCTACACTGACAAGGACATTCAGTTCTTTATTGTACATTACGCCGGGCAGGCGACCGGTCGACCGTAGCGACCGGGATTGGCCGGCTGTGCGGCTTTCGGCTTTGAGTTCCATGATTCCTCCAGCGTAAGTCAGGGGATGCTGAGCATGGGCTCGGCGAGGGCAACAGCGTACAAGGATACTAGCTCCTGTTGGTTCTGTCCAGCTGTGGGGTGGAGGTCAGGTGGCGAACAGGGAGCTAACTGATGCGTGAACGTGAACATTGCGAATGGCCTTGGCCAGCAGGGGTGCCACGCTGAGGATCGCGACCCGGTCATTCTTCTCGTGAAAGGGGACAGTGTCCGTCACGTAGATCTGCTTGATCGCGTCGGAGCGGAGTCGCTCGAGGGCGGGGGGGGTGAACAGCGCGTGCGTAGCTACGACGGTAATTTCTGGCTTCGCCCCCAGATCGACTAGGACTTCGATACCGCGGCTCATAGTGCCCGCTGTCGAAATTACATCATCGATGAGGATAGGCCGCATGCCCGCAACGTCTCCAATCACGTGCGTCACCTCGGTTTCGGTGGGGCTCGCCCGGCGCTTGTAGAGCATGGCTAGTGGCAACTGTAGAAAGTTGGCTAGGTGGCGCGCCTCGGTGGCGCGCCCCACGTCAGGAGACACTACTACCGAGTCAGCCAAGTCTGTTGTTTTCAGGTGCCCACCCAAGATTCCGAGCGCGGTGAGGTGATCCACCGGTACATCGAAAAACCCCTGAATCTGGCCTGCATGTAGGTCCACCGTGATGACGCGGTCCACGCCAACCGTCTCCAGGAGATTCGCCACCAGCTTGGCGGTGATCGGTTCCCTCGCCTGGCCCTTCTTATCCTGTCGGGCATACCCAAAGTAGGGAATCACGGCATTTACACGCCAGGCCGAAGCGCGCCTGAGCGCGTCGGCGAGGACGAGCACCTCCATCAGGCTGTGATTCACGGGTGCACAGGTGGACTGGATGATGTAGCAATCCCCCCCTCGAACAGACTCCTCGATGGTGATTCGGGTTTCTCCGTCAGGAAACCGGGAGACGGTTCCGGAGGCGAGCTTCTGCCCTAGGTGAGTGGCGACGGCGTTGGCTAGGGTGGGAGTAGCGGTTCCGCAGAAGAGCTTGACGGACTCACCAATCATGCTTAGATGGCTTCCGGGTGGGCATCGTGGACCGGGAACATGATCAAGGCGGACCTCGCATCCTGTTGGATTAGGCAGAGTATACCGTCACGTCTAGAGCCCGTGCCAGTATCGCGCTCAACGTGCGTACTCGACGGCCCTGGATTCACGCACCACGGTTACCTGTACCTGTCCAGGATACTCCATGTCCTGCTCAATACGGCTAGCGATGTCCCGCGCTAGGAGCACCGCCGAGTCGTCATCAACCTTCTCGGGTTCCACGATGATGCGAATCTCACGCCCTGCCTGGATGGCGTAGGACTTCTCGACCCCTGGGAAGCTCATTGCGATGTTCTCGAGCGCTTCTAGCCGTTTGATATAGCTTTCCAGGACCTCCCTGCGAGCTCCCGGTCTGGCTGCGCTGATGGCGTCGGCAGCATTCACAATTATGGGGAATAGGGTCTCAGCTTGGTCCAGGTCGTGGTGGTGATGGATGGCGTCGATGACCTCGTTCGGTTCGCCGAAACGCCTCCCCAAGTTTGCCCCGATCTCAGTGTGGGTCCCTTCGATCTCGCGGTCAATCGATTTGCCGATATCGTGTAGTAAACCTGACCTGCGTGCTATGACCTCGTCCAAGCCCAGTTCGGCGGCAATGAGTCCGGTCAGGTGGGCTACCTGGACCGAGTGCTTAAGCATGTTCTGGCCGTAACTGGTTCGGAAATGCATGCGCCCAAGGAGCTGCAACAGGCCCTGCTTAAGCCCTACCAAGTTGGTCTCCAGTGCAGCCTCCTCACCCTTCTCGCGGATGTAGGTCTGCATGTCCTGCTGGGCTTTCTGAACCACCTCTTCAATGCGCGCCGGGTGGATACGGCCGTCGGCCACAAGTTCTGTGAGGGCCAGCTTTGCCGCTTCGCGCCGGATCGGATTGAAACTCGAGAGCAGTACTGCCTCCGGTGTGTCATCGATGATCAGATCGACACCGGTTAGGCTCTCGAAGGCGCGGATGTTGCGGCCTTCGCGACCGATGATGCGCCCCTTCATATTGTCATTTGGGATGGGCACCACCGATACACTGATCGCAGTCGATATCTCGGAAGCGCTGCGCTGAATGGCTTGGGCAATAATGGTATGGGCCTTGCGCTTTGCTTCGCTGTTAGCCTGGTCGAGCGCGGCACGGATGCGCACAGCCTTCTCTCGCTCCAGTTTCCGATCGAGGCGTTTCAGGAGTGTCTCGATAGCCTGTTCGCGACTGAGTTGAGCCACCTTCTGGAGTTCAGTCTCCACGTCCTGTTCGCGGACCTCGACAGCCGCTTCCCGCTCCTTGATCCCAGTACTCCTGTTGTCGAGCCTATCTTCATACTCGTCGAGCCGCACTGCTCTCGCATCCTGCTGTTCGCCCCGGAGATTGAGGCGTTCCTCGAGCTGCTCGACCTTCTCGCGGTCGTGGCGAACCTCCTCACGTGCTTCGCGCACGTCGGTGCGCTCGCGATCGAGGTCGGCGCGGGTGCGCTGGATCTCCTGTTCGAAGTTCTGTCGACTGCGGGCGTGCTCCTGCTCGTGATGGGATCTAAGCAGCTCCAGTTCCTGGTTCAGTCGCTGGCGCTCCTTGGTCACCAGCGTTTCGCGCTCCTCTTCCGCCTGCTCCACGATGTGGCGAGCCCACCTATCGGCTTCCTCTCGTTGCCTGGAGATTTTCTCCTCCGCCTGCTGCAGTAGCCGCCCCCCCTTCCGGCCTCCCTCTCGTGGCGGGGAGTTTCCCCCCCCAGCCTGCTGCAGTAGCCGCCGGTCCCGACGCTGCCTCGCCACAAATCCAAGGAGTAGGCCGACCGCCAAGCCAGTTGCAAGGCCGAGGATCAACATGCCCCAGTTCAAGAGGGGACTTCTTCCTCGTCGTGTCCAAGCTGCCCGGCCCTCTCAGCTTTCCCCCGGACGATGCTGAGCACCCTCTGCTTGATGCCCTCCTTAAGTTGCGGATCTTGCTCTAAGGCTAGAGCGGTCTTCTCTCTCCCTTGAGCGAGCCGCTCCCCATCGATGCTATACCAGCTGCCACTCTTCTCGATTACCCCCAGATCGGTCGCGATACCGATCAGGTCGCTCTGCTTGTCGATACCACGACCAAACATGATCTCGACTTCCGTCTCTCGGAACGGGGGTGCCACCTTGTTCTTAGTGATCTTGACTCTCACCCGGTTTCCGACCTTCTCCTGATGGCGCTTGATATCCCCTATCCGCCTGACCTCCATCCGGACACTGGCGTAGAACTTGAGCGCCCTGCCGCCCGGAGTGGTCTCGGGGTTGCCATAGAGTACCCCGATCTTCTCGCGAAGTTGGTTGATGAAGATCGCAGTGGTTTGGCTCTTCGCGAGTACGCTGGTCAGTTTGCGCAAGGCCTGGCTCATCAATCTCGCTTGCAGTCCGACATGACTGTCGCCCATCTCCCCTTCGATCTCGACCCGTGGCACCAGGGCTGCAACGCTGTCGATAACAACGACATCGACAGCGCCGCTACGGACCAGGAGTTCGGTGATCTCCAGAGCTTGCTCGCCGCTGTCGGGCTGGCTGACGAGCAGGTTCTGAGTGTCGACGCCCAGGGCACCGGCGTAGCCGGGGTCCAGGGCATGTTCGGCGTCGACGAAGGCGGCGATGCCGCCCCGGCCCTGGGCTTCGGCGATGATGTGAAGGCTCAGGGTGGTCTTGCCACCACTCTCGGGTCCATAGATCTCGACAACGCGGCCTCGGGGCACGCCGAGCACGCCCAGGGCCAGGTCGATGCTTAAGCTACCGGTGCTGATCACGCCGGCTCCCAAGGGGGCCTGCTCAGTTCCAAGTCTCATGATCGCCCCTTTGCCATACTGCTTCTCGATCTGCAGGATGGTCGCATCGAGAGACCTCTTTCGCTGTTCGTTCATGTCACGCTCCGCTTCCGGTCAGTGCAAGTGGGACCAAAGGAAGACCAGGGCTTCAAAGGTCAAGCGTTCCTGCTGCCAAGTTCGACCCTGAGAGGGGAGGGAGCATCGACGAATGTTGGTACCGTCGCCATCCACCACCGCTACGAAGGCCACGGCCTCGCTCCCCTCGTTCTTGCTGCTCGGGCTTGCCGCGCTGTAGGTTGCAAGCCCGAGATCGGTTGCGAACAGGTTTCGGACCCCCTCGGCTAGAGAGGCAACGACGCTTTCCGGGTCGCCCTGCTCCATGGTACTTCTCGGGATGCCGAGGATGCGCATCGCTTCGAACGACCATGCGGCCACCCCCCCCTCAAATCTTCCTGTGACCCTCCACTCGTTTGCGAGGGTGCCGCTGAGTCGCCCTCCCGTAGCCCATTCGGCAACCGCCAGCCGTAGATTTCGCACTTCCAGAGCCCTGATAACGAGATCTGGGAGTTCGTCGTTGTCATACCCCCAGACGGTGTCGGCGAGTTGATGCCCTACCGTGCGCTCTGCGGCTTTTGCTATCCGCCTGGCCTCCTCGATCGTTTCTGCCTTGGCAGCTACACGCACGTGGACGCCATCACGGCGGGCGTAGGTGGCAACACTCGGGTTGGCTCCAGCTGTCAGTGAAGCCAGCCGCTCGGCTATAGCCGACTCGCCGACCCCGTGAGTTTTGAAGATCCTAGCATAGAGGCGCGCCGCAGGGAACTTGAGCCTCGGCAATACCTCGTTCTGCCACATGTATTCCAGCTCTTGGGGCGGGCCTGGAAGGGCGACGAGAACCCTCGGGGAACCGTTGCGCGATGTGCATACTAACCACCCCGGTGCCGTCCCCCGAGGGTTCGCTAGTGCTTTAGCCGAGGGGATTAGCCAGGCCTGTTTGAGATTTGTCTCAGGCATGTGTCGGGCGAATCGGGAAAATCGGTCTCGGAGCCAGCGTTCCAGCTCTCCATCGATACCCGGGGTTTCCCCCAGAACGCTGGCGATCGACTCGCGGGTCATGTCGTCTTCGGTTGGCCCGAGGCCGCCGGTTAGGACCAACAGATCGCTGCGCTCGAGCGCGCGCTCGAGCGCAGCCTCAATGCGAGAGCGGTTGTCGCCTACCCGTTGCGACCAGAGGACATCCACGCCGTGCTCGGCTAGACTGGCGGCCAGGTAGGCACTGTTGGTGTCAATGATCTCTCCGAGCAGCAGTTCGGTGCCGATACTGAGAATCTCGGCCCGCTCGATGGTGGCCATGACCAACGATACCAAGCCCGTAAACTAATAATGGGGGTTAAATCGGGTTGATTTCACTTGAGGGCGAGACTAGATGAGGGAGCGATCCCTCTACCATCTCCTCCTCTTGATAGCGCTGTGCTCCCAATACGCTCCCCTTTTCCTGTGGATCATGATTGTCAGGGATGGAAGGCCGGGGAAGGGTTTCCGCCATTGCTGGGGCTTTCAGACACATAGTCCTTAGAAGCGGGAGTGCTAGCATACGGCATGAGCAGGCTAGCTATCCCAGCTGTGCCGTGTAGGTCGAAGTGAAGCCAACCACCTTGGGCGAGTTGCGCGCTACCGAGTGGGTCCAGCGCGCAGGCCAGAGTGTCAAGGAAGAGCTTCGCGAGAACCTGATTCGGAAGCTAAAGGCGGGGGGCTCCGTGTTCCCAGGTATCGTCGGATATAACCGGACGGTAACCCCCCAGATCGTTAACGCGGTCCTGAGTCGGCACAACTTCATCCTGTTGGGCCTTCGTGGACAGGCGAAGACTCGGATCCTCCGCCAGCTCACCGAGCTGCTCCACGAGGAGGTACCCGTCATTCGGGGCAGTGAGATCAATGACGACCCCTTCTACCCTGTGAGTGTCGAAGGGAGGCAGATGCTCCAGCAGGGGGGAGATGCCACCCCTATAGAGTGGTTGCCTCGCGAGGCACGCTATATCGAGAAGCTTGCCACGCCGGACGTTACGGTGGCCGACATTATTGGGGATATCGACCCGATCAAGGCGGCGAAGCTAGGGATCCGGCTAGGGGATTCTCGCGGTGTCCACTACGGGCTTCTTCCCCGGGCGAACCGAGGAATCTTCGCGATGAACGAACTGCCCGACCTGTCCGGGAAGGTTCAGGTGGCGCTGTTTAACATCATGCAAGAGGGGGATGTCCAGATCAAGGGCTATCCCATCCGGCTTTCGCTCGATGTGATGCTGGTCTTCTCTGCCAATCCCGAGGACTATACCGCCCGCGGCAAGATCATCACCCCGCTCAAGGACCGAGTCGGCAGTGAGATTCGAACCCACTATCCGAACACGGTCGAGGAGGGGATGGCGATCACCCGGCAGGAGGCGTGGGTCCAGCGTGATTCCGAGGTCAAGGTGCCCGAGTATGTCGCGGAGATAATTGAGGAGGTGGCTTTCCAGGCTCGCAGCGACTCGCGCGTGGATAAGCATTCCGGCGTCTCGCAGCGTCTACCGATCAGCCTGTTAGAGAACGTGATCTCGAACGCTGAGCAGCGCGCCTACATTCTGAGGGAGAAGGTCCCGGTGGCTAGGACCTCCGACCTATATGCGGCGCTCTCTGCGGTTACGGGCAAGCTCGAGTTGGAGTACGAGGGCGAACTTAAGGGCGGGGAGGCGGTCGCGCGCGAGATCGTGCGCCGCGCCATAGGGCAGGTGTTCACCCGTCGCAGCGTGGACATCGACACCGCAGAGGTTGTCGGCTTCTTCGAGGACGACAACGCCTTGAAGATTCCAGATACCATGCGAGCCGATGAGCTTCCCGAGTTGTTCGCTCAGGTCCCGGGCTTGATCGGCGCTGCTCACCATCTAGCTGAGAGTCCAGGGCGGGACGACCTAGCGGCCGCAGCCGAATTCGTGCTCGAGGGGCTCTATGCTAGGAAGCAGGTTGCACGGAGCGAGGAGCGTGGATATTGTGCAGCGGAGCCAGAAGCCTCTCGGGTGTCGGGCCAGAGGCGTTGGAACTGATCCCGCTGACTGAGCCTCATTAGCTTTACTAAGGGGGTGTGGCGTGCCGACCATTCGCTACTCAAGGTACGAGGCGACGCTCGATGACCTTGATATGGCTGACCTTATGAAGATGATCCAGGATAGATTGCTGGAGTCCGGATTCTATCGGAATCCCTGGGACCCCGATCCCAATTACCAGCAGTCCATGCAGGATCTCCACCATGCTATTGCCGAGGCCCTCATTAACAATGACCTTGTTCCTGAGGAGTTGATTGAGGAGGCGATGAACGCTGAGGATTGGATGGCTTCGCAGTTCGGTGAGCTGGTTCGGGATCTCGCCCAGCGCCTTGAGAGCGAGGGATACCTCAGGTTCGAGGGGGAAGAGAGCCTAAGCCAGGAAGGAGACCCGGGTGGGGTGTCAAGCCCTGATCGTGGTCCGGGAGAGGTTAGATTCGAACTCACCAACAAGGCCATCGATTTCCTCGGCTACCGTACCCTTCGTGAGATCCTTGGGGGAGCGGGCAAGTCGAGTCTGGGATCGCATGAGACCCGGTTCCAGACCACCGGTGTCGAGGCGGTCGCCGAGTCCAAGCCCTACGAGTTCGGTGACATCATGAACCTGGATCTTCCAGAGACCTTCAAGAACGTCGCTAGGCGAGGAGGAGAGGGGGGTTGGCTCCAGTTTGAATATGGCGATCTCCAGGTCCATCAAGCAGAGTATAATTCCTCGGCTGCGACGGTGGTCATGCTCGACTGTTCACACTCGATGATCCTTTATGGGGAGGACCGTTTTACCCCTGCTAAGCAGGTGGCGCTGGCGCTAGCCCATCTGATTCGGACCCAGTACCGTGGGGATGAGATCAAGTACATCCTGTTCCACAACTCGGCTGAGGAGATTCCCCTTGCGCGACTGGCCCAAGCACAGGTGGGGCCGTACCACACCAATACGGCCGAGGGGCTAAGGTTGGCACAGAAGATCCTCAAACGGCAGAACAAGGATATGAAGCAGATCGTAATGATTACCGACGGCAAACCCTCAGCTATCACCCTGCCGAACGGACGAGTCTACAAAAACTCCTACGGCCTCGACCCAGTAGTATTAGGTGAAACCTTGCGAGAGGTGGGCAACTGTCGTCGGCAGGGCATTCAGATCAATACCTTCATGTTGGCCCGTGCCCCGGAGCTTATTGTCTTTGTGCAGCGGGTCTCTGCGATGACCAAGGGCAAAGCCTACTTCACCACCCCGCACACCATAGGTCGTTACGTTCTCCAGGACTTCCAGTCGCGCCGGACCAGGATGGTGAACTGATGGCGACGGTTTCGACGGCGCTGCGGTCGGTCCGCTTCCAGGAGAGAGGGCCTATGACCATCGGCGGGACCTGAGCGATGGTGCTCGGGTTGTGCCTTTGGCAAGGCCGGGGTGATTGCAATACCGATCGGTGTTTCCGCTATCTCCACCGAGAGGGAAGCTCGGCTGCGAACTGCTCCTGCTCCTCAGCAACTGGACGGGTGAGAACGAAGGGGGTAACCGCGCCACCCCGTCGGTCATACGGTTTATGGCGTCGTATGGAATCTGGGCGGGTCTCGCCAATCAGTCAGATATCGCTCTCGTGACGAGTTCCAGGAAGTAAGGAGGCCTTCAACCGCTTCAGGGATAGGCCATCAGCACAGTCCAATCCAGACTAGAGGAGCGTGTGGTCGTGGTGGAGAGGGTGTACTGCGTCGCTACCGCTGCCTTTCCTGAACCGAGTGAGTCCGTGCTTCCCCTGTCGCCACCTCTCTATCAGTTACTGCTCGAGGCAGGCGAATTCCTGTCCCGCAGCAAGGTCGAGACCGATGAGCGGTGGCGGCAGATCATCCCCTATGCGGTAGTGACAAACGGACGCCGCGTGCTCCTGGTAGAGCGCCTGCAGGGTGGGTCTGAAGCGCGCCTCCATAACAGGCTGTCGATCGGTCTGGGAGGGCATGTGAATCCCATCAGGCACGCTAATGCCCGGGATTTGCTCGAGGGGGGGTTGGCCCGTGAACTGCAGGAGGAGCTGGTGATTGGTGCCTACGTTGCTGAGGCAGTAGGTCTGATCCACAGTCGGGATGATCCCGTTAGCCGGGTGCACACCGGCCTCCTGTACCGGGTTCGCACTCCCGGCGAGGTGTATGTCCGAGAGGCCGACAAGCTGTCGGGGATGCTCACGGATTGGGAGGTGGTAGGCCATCAAAGGGAGCAGCTCGAGGGCTGGTCCCGCATGGCTTTTGACTTCCTAAACAGCAGGATCTGATACGCTACCATCAGGGTGCCGTTCGGGCAGGGTCGTGGCTCGCCAGTGAGCGAAGACGGCTCGTTGGAACCTGACCGGGCCTCACTCGAATTCGAACCCCAGTCGTTCGAGCGCGTCGAGGGCGGGTCCATAGGTGGGATCCGCAAAGTGCGCGGAGCGGTAGTAGATCTCTGCCTGGTCGAGGTCCCTGAGAGCTTCGTAGACCTCCCCTAGTCGGAAGTATGCTTCGACGTAGGCGGGTGAGGGGCGAGGGTTGCCCGGGTCGTTGGCCTCGAACACCGCAATTGCGGTATTGAGGGCCTTGATTACCTCCTCGTATCTGCTCTGGAAGGCCAACAAGCGACCTCGATTGAGGTGGGGCCACGGTTCGACCCGCCCGCCCTCGGTGGTGGCCGCCGCCTCGTAGGCCTCGAGCGCCTCCTCATAGGCACCAACCTGCCAGGCGACGCGGCCCCAGTCCATGGCGTAAGGATACGCCTGGGTTGCCTGGAAGGCTTCTCGGAGGAGTGTGAGGGCGGTGTCGGGATCCCCTTCTGCGGCCTTCAGCAGACCATTAAGGTGGGTGTGTACGGGATCGGCCTGTTCCTGCAGAGTGGATGCCAGATCGAGTTGGACGCGCGCCTCGGAGGTGCGCCCCGTGAGATACAGCGCGTAAGCGTACAGGTAGCGAGCCTGGGGATCATCAGGAAAGCGATTGACAAGGTCGGGACCGTTGAGCTGGGCTGCCGAGTTGTAGTACCCCTGCTCAAGCAGGTTACGCATCTGGTCGACCAGATCCTGTGCCTGTGACGAGGCCGAGAAGAGCGTCCAGCACGTCAGGATCAGGAGAGTAGGTGCCTTCAAGCCGTCCATGCTACCGCCTTCCACTGAAGGGAGGGATAGATGTCGGTCGGGAGGTCGATTAACATGAGATTCTCTGCCTCTGAGGGGGGGACCAGACCTGGTATAGGATGCACCAGGTAACGAAGAGAGACCGACCCCCACTTGAAAGTCTAGCCTAGGTCAGCAACGTAACCTCAAGGTCCAAAGGACCTACGGGTTCAGACAGATCCACTCTCAACTGATCACGGTTGGAGTGCTTGAGAGTGGCTTCACTCGCCCGCTTATCCGGGTGAGGGAACGAGATGGTCTCACACTACGACCTGTCTCCCTGGATCTAACCAAAATACTGTCCGCCGCTCACGAAAACGACCTGCCCCGTGACATAGCCTGCGTCGGCTGAGGCCAGAAAAGCCACCACCTTCGCCACGTCTTCCGGGGTGCCTAGTCTGCCTAGGGGGATGCTGGCGAGTTCCGCGTCGCGCCGATTCTGAGGACGTGAGTCCCAATCGGCCTGGACTTTGGGACCGCTGAGGATGAGCCCTGGGGCAATGGCGTTGACGCGGATGCCGCTCGGTCCTAGTTCGCGGGCGAGTTGACGGGTCAGGCCGAGGACACCAGCCTTGGCTGCCGGGTAGCCGGGGATGAGGTGGTGGGTGCCGGTCAGGGCGGTTTGGGAGGAGATGTTGACAATGCTGCCGGTGCCCTGCTCTTTCATCGTCGCCACGACAGCGCGGCACCAGTGAAAGGTGGAGGTAAGGTTGAGTTCGAGGTTTCGTTCCCAATCCTCATCGTGAGTCTCCTCTAGGGGGCGCCGCTCACCCGGGGAGCCTCCCACGTTGTTGATGAGGATGTCGATCCGGTTCCAGCGGCTCCGGGCCGATGCGACGACCCGCTCCGCAGTGGCTCTTGCCACCGCATTCGCGCAGAAGGGTTCGACCTCGAAGTCCTGGGCCCGGTGATCGGACAGGGTGCCGTCTAGAGCCTCGGCTTCGTGGTCTACCAGGGCTATTGCCGCACCCCTGGAGGCTAACTCCGTGCCGACGGCGCGGCCGATGCCGCTGGCCGCGCCGGTAACGATGGCGACCTTCCCAGCTAGGGACATACACTCTCTCCAACAACCCGGCCCATCGAGGCGTGCAGGTCGGTGTCGACACCAATCAGGGGGCACAGGACATCACTTAACATCTCTTGGATCCTCACCAAAATAAACTTTCCGTAGGCTTTCCGACACCATCTGTGTCTACGTCGGGCGAGCCTCGTGGCCACCTTATCACTTGCGTGTTGTTGTAGGGATCATCTCGATGCTACCTAAGCCTCTAGAATTTGGTGTACACTAGATATACTCTAGGGCGTAACACTCAAGCGCGTAACACTCTAAGGCGTCAACACCCTTGGACGGTGGGGGAGTTGAGAGGAGAGTTGTTAGGGATGGAGGCTGTAGTTTCCTGGCTGGAGTGTAAAGGTTGCAATGAAACCTTCGATTTCCAGCCATTGCTGTACGGCTGTCCGTGCTGTGCCGAGAAGGGTGAGGTTAGCTCCCTTGAGGTCCGCTACGAACTGGGATCCCTCGATGGGCAGGGGATCATGACGGCGGCGCGGGCGGCCCGTCCACCGTCGCTGTGGCGCTGGTCCCCTCTGCTCCCGCCGGTAGGTGACCGCCAAGTCACCCTCGGAGAGGGGGATACCCCCCTGGTTCCCATGCAGGGTATTACGGAGATTCTGGGTGTTGCCCGTGCCTTTGTCAAACACGAGGCCAGCAACCCAACGGGCTCTTTCAAAGACCGGTTGAACGCCGTGGCCATAAGCATGGGCCTGCACTTGGGTTTCACCCGCGCCACTGTCTCCTCATCGGGGAACCAGGGGGTTTCGCTCGGCACCTATGCCCAGGTCGCGGGTATGATGTCTGTCGTATTCACCCCGCCCTACGTAGAGACCCGGACCCTGACGGAGTTGATGCTCCGCGGTGTCCAACCGGTGGTGCTGTCCAGTTACGATGGTGCGGCCCTGGCACTGGTGGACGAACTGGTCAGAAACCACGGTTGGTATGTGTCCAGTCGCAACTTTCCTCGCCCCTTCGCTAACCCGTTCGGCCTCGAGGGGTACAAGACTATCGCTTTCGAAATCGTCGAGCAGCTCGGTTCAGCTCCGGACCGGGTGTTCGTTCCCGTTGGAGGCGGGGACTCTATCTACGGAGTTTGGAAGGGTTTTCGGGAGCTACTCGAGTTAGGAGCTATCGACCGTGCACCCCGCATGTACGCCTGCCAAGCCGGTGGCGCCTCGATCGTCCGGGCTGTCGAAGAGGACCTCCAGCATGCGCCGGAGGTGCCTAGCGTGGACTCCCTGGCCATCTCGATTCGGCACACCCAGTCGGGAGATCACGGCATCTGGGCCGTCCGGGAATCGAAGGGGGGGGCTATCGCCGTTGAGGATGGAGAGATCACCGAAGCCCTCGTAAGGCTGGGGCGTGACGGGCTCTGTCTCGCCCCCTCGGCGGCGGTTTCGGTGGCTGCTGCTCTCAAGGATGCAGCGGGGGGCGAGTGGGATGAAGAGGAGACCGTGGTTTGTGTCGGGACGGCGACCGGCCTACGCTGGAGCCTGACCTTCAGCCACCTCGAGAGCGGAGTGGCGAGGGTCCCCCGGATCGATCCGGATATCGAGCAGCTGAACCGGCTTCTGGACGACTTGGCTGCCTGAGGAGGTTATAGCGTGGCACGCGAACCCTTCCACCTCGGATCCCTGGAGGTTCCCCCCGGTCGGCGCCTCGACGGAGAGCTTCCCTTTGCCCGGCGGCCAGACGGGGCGCCCCTAGGCATCCCCATGGTGATCCTCCACGGGGCTCGCCCGGGGCCGGTCCTGTGCCTGAATTCGGGGACCCACGGTGACGAGCCAGAGGGGACCTTGGCCATCCTCGACATTGTGGCCGAGATCGATCCCCAGGCGCTGGCTGGAACCCTGATAGGAATCCCGGTGCTGAACGTTCTAGCCTTCGCGGGCAAGTCGTCTCTGGACGTCTCCGGTGTCAGGGAGACGCCGGTAGACAAGAAGAATCTGGCGCGCACCTTCCCTGGAAGAGCGGATGGTACGGTCACCGAGCGCCTCGCCTACACGGTCGTTAGCGAGATCATTCCTCACGTCGATGCCGTGATCGATTTTCACTCCGGGGGCACCAGGGGGACCTCGCACTGGATCACCGGTTTCGTCGGGGCCTCCGGTGAGCTCGGAAGGAAGTCGCTGGCCTTGGCCGAGATGTTCCCCATGGAGACGCTGTGGCGGGTGTCACCTTGGTCGAAGTTTTCTGCCTGCTGTATCGAGCAAGGAGTGCAAGTGGCCGTGGTCGAAACTACCGGACAGGGGCGCGCCGATGAGGAGGATGTCACCGTACTTAGAACCGGCATCCGCAACGTGATGTGCTACCTGGATATGATACCCGGTGTGATCGAAGGGCTTCCCGAGAATCGCAGATGCATTGACACTGAGACCTACGTCTACGCAACTGAGGGGGGAATCTCGAGACCGCTTGTCAGGACTGGGGAGCTCGTGGAGGAGGGCCAAGTCATCGGCACCATCTGTGACGTCTACGGTCGAGTGAACCAGGAGGTGGTTGCTCCCCACTCAGGACTCGTGACCGGCATCCGGACCAAACCTATCGTCTGGGCGGGCGAACCCGTCCTCCTAGTGGCAAATTTCATTGACCTGGAGGACGCTCTTTCGGGAGCGACTGCCGGGGGCCAGTTGACGCCGCCGTGAGCCAGCCCTGCCCGCAGCTTAGTGACAACGAACTGTGAGGAGGTGAGAGACGAAACGCCAGGTACGACAAGCTCTTTAACCAAACAGGTTCGCAACATGGAGTTCTGGTAGTCGAAAGGGGACCGGATACGCTTATGAGAAACCAGACAGGATGCGCTCACTGCAGCAGGCTTCTCGCCTGTGCCACCCTAGTGGTGGCGCTCCTCGTTCCATTCTTGCTCATCAGTACTGGGATGTCGCAGGGCAGCGGAACGTTGGTTGTCGCTCACCACGAGGGCTTCGCCACGCTCGACGTCACCTCGAGCACCCGTCGGTCGACGCTCGGCATCGCTCGAGTCCTGCTGTTCGACCCGCTGATTATGCGCGGCAGCGACGGGAGCTTCCAGCCCGGACTGGCGACCGCTTGGCGCCAGATCGACGACCTTACCTTGGAGCTTGACCTGCGCCAGGGTGTGGCCTTCCACGATGGGACGCCATTCACTGCCGAGTCGGTGAAGTTCACTATCGAGAAGCTACTCGACCCGAATCAACGGACCGCCCAGGGCTTCCTGTGGGAGGGCATCACCGAAGTCCAGATCATCGACGACTTCCAGGTTCGGATCGTGACTGCGCGGCCGTTCGGGCCGCTGATGGCCCACCTGACGCTCGGGGCGATGTTGCCCCCGAACTTCGACCCTGAGGTGAACACCACCCAGCCCAACGGGACCGGGCCGTTCCGCTTCGTCAGTTGGTCGCCCGGTGAGGAGTTGGTCGTCGAGGCGAACCCGGACTTCTGGGGTGATGCCCCGGGAGTGGAGAGGGTGGTGTTCCGTCCGATCATTGAGGATGCGACCCGGATCGCGGGCGTCCTGAGTGGTGACATTCACATCGCCTTCGGCGTCCCGGTCCAGCTAGTCTCGGTTCTCAACGCGACGCCGGATGTCGACATCGCCCGAGTGCCGAGTCCGATCACGCAGCACATCTCCCTGGGTGGTGACGCCCGGCCACCGGTGGGGGGTGATCCCCGGGTCCTCCAGGCGATCGACTTGGCCATCGACCGCGAGGCGCTCATTCGCGATATCTTCCAGGGGCAGGCGGAGATGCCCTCTAGCATCTACTCGCCCAACGTGTTCGCGGCGCACCCCAATCTCCCGGCGAAGGTCTACGATCCCGACCAGGCCCGTTTCCTCCTCGCGGAGGCCGGTTACCCCGACGGCTTCGAGGCGGAGATCTGGTACACGGCGGGTGGTGAGCTGCAGATCGCCGACGCAGTGGTGGCCATCACCCAGCAGTTGGCCGACGTGGGTATCAAACTGAACATCCGGGTGGCCGCAGACTGGGGGGTCGGGGGCCCCATCATTAACGGTCGCAACTTCGACATGTACTACAACGGCTGGGCGACCTACACCCTCGATCCCGACTTCTACGTGTGGGCGAACTTCCACCCCAACGCCCGCAACCGCGAGGCCACCGACACCTATGAGTTCGGACCGGAGGTGGTTTCGCTCGTCGAGAAGGGGCGCTTCTCGACCGATCCGCAAGACCGGATCGATGCTTACCAGCGACTCCAGGAGATCCTGTGGGAGAACCCCACTCGCCTGCCTGTAGTGCAGCCTTTCGACCTCTACGCTGTCCACAGCGATGTCCAGGGTTTCACCCCCAGATCCTCCCAGATGTGGTGGGACCTGCGCCAGGCCACGCTGGGGAACTGACGTACCAGGGAGGGTGTGGGCTGGCCCACACCCTCCACCCCTTCTCTGAATACTCTTTCGATGCCCTTTATCCTGAACCGTTTCCTTCAGATGCTGGTGACGCTACTGATCATGGCGACCATGGTCTTCCTGGCGATCAGGTTGACGCCCGGGGACCCTGCCCAGATTTTTCTCGGCGACGTGGGGTCACCGCACCAATACCAGAGCCTGAGGGAGTTGATGGGCCTCGACAGGCCGCTCTACGTTCAGTACGCAGAGTTCCTGCAGGGCCTGTTCACCGCCGACCTGGGTGAGTCGCTATTCGATGGACGGCCCGTCATGGACCGAATCTCCAGGAGGATCCTGCCGACCGTAACACTGGCGCTGACCACCATGGTGGGCGTCGTCCTGCTGGGGGTCCCGCTCGGCCTCCTATCCGCTGCCGTCCCTGGATCGTTCCTCGACACGGTGATCAGGATGGTCACCTACTCCGTCCAGGCGGTCGCCAACTTCTGGCTGGCCATTCTGCTGATTATGTTCTTCTCGATACGACTGCGCTGGTTCCCGGCTTTCGGGGCGGGTGGCCCCAGCCACCTGATCCTTCCCGCTGTAAGTCTAGGAATTCCCTTCCTTGCCCGGGTGGTGAGGTTTGTGCGCGGGGGGATTGTGGAGGTGCTCGATTCGGATTTCGTGCGGACTGCGCGGAGCAAGGGGCTTTCGGAGGTGGTGGTGGTGACCAAGCACGCCTTCCGCGTTACCCTCATCCCTCTGATCACCGATCTCGGCCTTCGCCTCGGCTGGCTGCTGGGTGGCACCGTGATTATTGAGACCGTATTCGCCTGGCCCGGTCTGGGGAGCCTGACGGTAGAGGCGGTGCGGACTCGGGACTATCCGCTGGTCGAAGGGTCGGTCCTGATCCTCTCCGCCTTCTTCCTAGTGACCAATTTCTTCATCGACCTCTCCTATGGGTTGCTCGATCCCCGGATCCGCTATGGCTAGCTCCCGTCACCCCTTCAGCCTGCCGCTACTAGTTGGCCTGGTAGGCGTCTTTGGCCTCACACTGGTGGTGTTTCTCGTCCCGCTCATCTTCGCCATGGATCCGCTCAAGATTCATTCTGGGGCCTTCTTGCTCAAGCCTGTGCCCTTCGACGGCTCGAGTTGGCGATTTCCCCTAGGCACCGATCAGCTTGCGCGGGACACCCTCGCTCGGCTCATGCATGGTGGGAGGGCGACGCTGATCATCGCCTGGAGTTCGGTCCTGCTTGCTGGCAGTGTGGGTATGGTCATCGGCCTCCTCAGCGGCTATTTCGAGGGCCGGCTCGATGCGGTCATCATGCGTGTCGCCGAGGCGATTATGGCGTTCCCCATGGTCATCCTGGCCCTGCTGCTGGTGGCTGCGACGGAACCGGGTCCAGCCAGCCTCATCGGCGTGTTCACCTTCGTGGGCTGGCCTCACTTCGCAAAGATCGTGCGAGGGGGAACCATCGCTCTAAAGCACGAGGAATACGTCATCGCTCCGCGGGCGCTGGGGGCTAGGGACCTGCGCATCATCTTCAGGCACCTTCTACCCAACGTCTTTCCACTGTTCGCGGTGATGGTGCCGTTGCAGATCTCGACGATCGTCTATGCCGAGGCCGGACTCAGCTTCATCGGCGTCGGTATCCAGCCCCCCGACCCCTCTTGGGGAGCTATGCTCTCCGATGGACGCAACTACATGCTGGTCACGCCGTGGTTGGTGACTTGGCCCGGCCTCGCCCTGCTGATCACGGTGCTGAGCGCCAACCTGTTGGGCGATAGCCTCCAGGACAGGCTCAATCCCCGCCGATAGGGCAGCGGATAGTGAGCGACCTCGGGGTAATTCTGGCTATCCAGGCACTCGAGTGGGAAACTGCGGTGCTGCTTTGGCACCTGCTGTAGGGGGGGAGATGAGAGTTCGAACAGCTGTAGTAGGGGCGGGCGGCCACATGGGACGCCGCTACCTTCGGATCCTCGCCGATCTTGAGGAGGCCGATCTGGTCGCACTGGTCGATGTCGACGACGAAGTTGCCAGGGATTTAAGCGAAGCGTACCGGGTCCCCGCTTTTAACACCGTCGACGAGCTTCTTGATGCGCTAGAAGAACTCGATGCGGCCGTTGTCGCAACGCCCGATCACCTGCACCGCGAGGCGGCTGAGAAACTAGCTTCCGGGGGGGTGCACCTGCTGATCGAGAAGCCTCTCGCAACCTCGCTGGAGGAGGCCAGGGCGATCGTCCGGGCGGCCGAGCGGGCCGGGGTGAAGCTGTTGGTGGGGCACACCCTGAGGTTCGATCCCCGCTACGTCCAGGCCCACGACGCAGTCCACTCGGGGCTGATCGGCGAGGTGGTCTACCTCAACGCCCGTCGGAACGACCTGATCGCCTCCCCCTACCGACTCAAGGGCCGCACTGAGTCGGTCTTCTTCGTAGGGATTCATGATATCGATGTCGCGCTATGGCTCATCGGCAGTCCCTGTACCTCCGTGTACGCCGCCGCGGCCTCCAATCGACTCAAGGACCTAGGCGTATATGATGTTCTGGTTGGAAATCTGCACTTCGATTCCGGTCAGTTCGCACTGATGGAACACGCCTGGATCCTGCCTGACACGATGCCCACCTCCGACTGGAAGCTGGAGGTTGTCGGTACTGACGGGGTGATTTTCATCGACGGCCTCTACTCGGGTCTGGAGATCTACTCCGGGACGAGCGCTCGGAGGCCAGACACCCACATCGTGCCCGATATGTACGGTCGGCTGGGTGGTGCTCTGCGGGAGGAGGTTGAAAACTTCCTGGCTGGGGTAAAGGGGACCGACGAGTTGAGGATCCGTCCAGATGAGGCTGTGGAGGCGGTTGCCGTTGCAGTGTCACTGCTCGAGGCGGCCAAGGGGAGAACAACCGTTCCTACAGCGCGCTAGACCGTCAACAGAGGGAGGAATCAGAGTGGAGTATGCACGACTCACATCGCCCGAGGTGGAGCTGCTCGACAAGGATGGTAGCGTCATTGTGATACCGGTCGCCGCCATCGAGCAGCATGGCCCACACCTGTCGCTGAAGACAGACACGGTCCTGGCCGAAGCCGTTGCCAGGCGGGCTGCAGAGAAGGCCACCGCCAACGTCCTGGTCACCCCTGCCTTCTGGGCGGGCTGCTCGAATCACCATATGGACTTTCCTGGGTCACTGAGCCTGCAGCAGGAGACTTTCGTTCGTACCCTTTCGGAGATCGCCCTCTGTTTCGTCCGCCACGGCTTTAAGAAGCTCTTCTTTCTGAACGGTCACGGTCATAATCTCTCACCACTCCAACTGGTAGCCCGCAATGTGCGCGACGCGACCGACGGCAGTGTCATCGCCGCAACCGGCAACTACTGGCACTTCATCCCGGACGACATCCGGAGGATCCGGGAGTCTCCTATGGGCGGCATGGCCCATGCCGGTGAGTTCGAGACGTCGGCCATGTTGGCTGAGGCCCCGGACCAGGTCCAGATGGACAGGGCGGTGACTCACATGCCGAAGTGGAAAACCCCCTTTTTTACTATGGATTTTCTGGCCTCCCGGCCGGCCTACATCGCCCACCACGTCTCCGACTTCTCTCCGAGTGGCGTGTTCGGCGCTGCCAGACTCGGTACCGCACAGAAGGGCGAGCAGCTCCTGGATGCGGCGTCGTCGAAGATCGCGGCATTCCTTGACGATTATGCGGGCTGGACCCTGGGAACGCTCTACACTCTCGGTGAGGGGTAGTACGATCATGGCTATGAACCAGAAGACGCGGGAGAGAATCCCTTGCTTAGCCCTGGTAGGTGGGAGGGTCATCACCGTCTCGGGTGACACCTTTGAAGGAGGCACTGTTCTCATCGGCGAGGGCAAGATCCAGGCGGTCGGTGAGAGCGTCACGATCCCCGCGGAGGCCGAGTGGGTCGACGTCAGCGGAAAGGTGGTGATGCCGGGCCTAATCGACGCCCACAGCCATATCGGCCTGTTGGGGGAACCGTCGGTCGCGGGCAACGTGAACCATAATGAGATGTCGAGCCCGATCACGCCCGAGGTTCGCGGGGTAGACAGCTTCAACCCCTTCGACGGGGCCTTCTCCGATGCTCTGTCGGGGGGTGTCACGGCTGCGTGGACGCAGCCTGGAAGTGCCAATATCGTTGGTGGAACCGGCTTCGTCGCCAAGATGTGGGCCGACCGACCCGACCGGATGGCCTTGCCCGGCACGGAGCAGCTGGCACTGGCTCTGGGTGAGAACCCCGTGACCTTCAGCAGCGGGGCCCCCATGACCCGGATGGGGAGCGTGATGTTACTCCGCAAGGCGCTGCGTGCAGCTCGGGCGTACGCCGACAGCGGTGGAGTCGGAGACCTGGGCCTAGAGGAACTGGCACGATTGGTGACGGGGCAGACCGTTGCACGCATCCACGCCCTGCGTGCCGACGACATCCTAACCGCCATTCGCATCGCCGAGGAGTTTAGCCTGACCTTCACGATCGAAACCGCTGTTGAGGGCTACCGGGTGGCCCGTGAGATCGCTGAGGCGCAGGCCCCGTGCGTGCTGGGACCCTTCACCGCCCCGCGGAGCAAGCTTGAGTACCAGCACTCCACGCCCCGGAACGCCGCCCTGCTCCACGAGGCCGGCGTCACCCTAGCCTTCCAGTGCGCGGGTGCCTCGGAGACACAGTGGCTGTCGGTTCAGGCGGGGGTCGCTGTTCGGGAAGGCCTGCCCGAGGATGTCGCGTTGCGGGGTCTGACCCTGACGGCCGCGGAACTGCTCGGGGTATCCGATCGGATGGGGAGTCTTGAGGTCGGGAAAGACGCCGACATCGCTGTCTTCTCCGGCCATCCCCTGGACACCCGCTCGGCCTGTGAACGGGTGTTCGTAGACGGCTGGGAAGCCTATCGGCGCGAAGGGGGTAGGGAATAGATGGACGGGGTTGTGCGGAACGAGCTGAAGGCGTCGGTGACCGCTGAAAGTTATCCGATTTCGAAGCGGATCGATGGGAGCGACATCGCTATCCAGACTATCCGCATTGAGGGGGGGGGTGAGGGTCCCTGCCTGCTGCTCAACTGCGGCACCCATGGGGATGAGCCCGAGGGGCACTCCGCGCTGCTCGATCTCGTCGACCGCGTCGACCCGGGCGCTCTGCGCGGCACGGTCATCGGCATTACGGCCCTGAACTACCCTGCTTACGAGCACCGCAAGCGTGGCAATCCTCTGGACGACTGGTATTACGATCTGAACCGGATCTTCCCGGGCAGTCCCGATGGCTCGATCACGCAGCGCATCGCCCATCGGGTCTGCACCGACATCCTCCCGCAAGCCGACTTGGTGCTCGACCTTCACAGCGGCGGGGCAAATATCTACGTGGGGGCCCGCCTGATCGTGCCGGATGATGGTGAGCAGCACCTCAGGCTCGCTCAGGCGATGGGGCCTGACTGGCCACTCCTTGCCAAGGGGGCCGGGGCCCGAGCCGGCATCGCCAGCTTCACCAACATCGCTGCCGAACTGGGCAAGCCCTGCGTCACCATCGAGCTAGGCGGTGCCAACCATCGACGCCCCGAGTTCTACACGGGGGATGTGAAGACGACCTACGATGGCATCGTCAACGTCATGAGAGCCTACGACATGCTCGACGGGCAACCCCGATACGCCGATGAGTGGGTGATGGTCGACTACGAGCCGCTGCGGAACACCTATGGAGGACTGATCCGCTACGCGTCGGCCTGTCGGCTCATGGCCAGCGTGACCGAGGGGACCCTGCTCATGACCATCGTCGATGCCCTGGGCCGGCCGGTAGAGGAGTTGAGGGCGCCCTTCGACATGATCATCCTCTCCGTTCCCGGCCAGCCCTTTCTTCCCAACGGTGGAGCCCAGGTCATGACTATGGGAAGGGTTGTCAGGAAAATTACAAGGGACGCGTAGGCGCACAGGCGTGGACCGACCCTACCGGCTGGGCGTGGATATCGGCGGTACGTTTACCGACGTGATCTTGCTAGGAGATTCCGGTCGGGCCTGGGTGGGCAAGACCCTGACCACGACCCACGATCCGTCAGCGGGGGTGGAGACCGCGGTCCGGGATATCTTTAAGCGCAGCGGGGTCCGAGCCTCCGAGGTCCGAGACGTGATTCACGGGACCACCCTGGTCACCAACGCCATCATCGAGCGCAGCGGGGCCAAGACGGCTCTGCTGACCACCTACGGCTTTCGTGATACGCTCGAGATCGCTCGAGAGCGCCGTTACGATATCAGTGACCTGTTCCTCGAGATGCCAGAGCCTCTGGTGCCGCGCCACCTGCGCTTCGGCGTGAAGGAGCGGGTGTTGAAGGGTGGGGAGGTCGAGACCTCCCCGGAGCGGCGGCAGATCGATGAGATCGCCGCCGAGCTTGAGGAGCAGCGGGTCCAAGCCGTTGCGATCTGTTTCCTCCACAGCTACCTCTATCCCGATCACGAGCGGATCGTGGCCGACTGGCTCAGATGCCGTTTGGGCGGAGTTCATCTTTCACTCTCGTGTGAGGTCAATCCAGAGATCCGGGAGTACGAGCGGACCTCAACCACTGTGGCCAACGCCTACGTCCAGCAGCTGATCGAGGCGTACCTGCGAAGGCTGGCCACTCGGTTGGAGGGGATGGGGTTCGCCGGGGACCTCTATCTGATGCTGTCCAGTGGGGGGATCTGTACCGTCGAGACCGCCTGCCGCTTCCCGATCCGACTTCTGGAGTCGGGACCGGCGGCCGGCGCTCTGGCCGCGGCCTATCTGGGCCGGGCGGCGGCGCGCCCCGACCTGATCTCGTTTGATATGGGGGGGACCACCGCGAAGCTAGGCATTATCGACAGCGGCACGCCGCTCACGACTCCAGACTTCGAGGCGGCCCGAGTCTATCGCTTCAAACAGGGGAGCGGTCTGCCCATACGCGCCCGGACCATCGACCTAATCGAGATCGGAGCGGGCGGCGGCAGCGTCGCCCGGGTCGACACCCTTGGGCTCCTCAAGGTGGGCCCTGACAGCGCCGGCGCCGATCCAGGTCCGGCCAGCTACGGTCGGGGAGGACGGCGCCCGACGGTCACCGACGCGGATCTCGTCCTCGGCTACCTGGACCCCGGCTTTTTCCTGGGTGGCCGGGTTGAGCTTGACAGAGAGGCTGCCTTCGAAGTCCTCGAGGCGGCGCTGGCCCAACCCCTCGGCCTGACCACTTGCGAGGTCGCCTGGGGTGTGCACCAGGTGGTCAATGAGGCGATGGCGAGTGCCGCGAAGGTCCACGCGGTCGAGCGCGGCCGCGATCCTCGGGCCTACGCCCTGATCGCCTTCGGCGGGGCCGGTCCGATCCATGCCTACCGGGTCGCAGAGTTGCTGGGCATAACCACGATCGTCGTTCCGCCAGGAGCCGGCGTGGCCTCGGCCTTCGGTTTGCTATGTGCCCCGTTCTCGTTCGACTTCGTCCGCAGCTACCGAGAGGAGTTAGTTCGGGTCGACTGGGATCGGGTCAACGAGCTGCACCGGGAGATGGAGGAGGAGGGGTGGGGGATCCTAACGCACTCAGGTGTGGGGCTTGGGGAGATGCGCTTCGAGCGGCGCTGCGAACTCCGCTATTCTGGCCAGTCGCACCAGTTGGATGTGCCGGTACGCAACGGCCGCCTGGAGCCCGAGCACGTCGCCGATCTTTCGAGCGACTTTCAGGAAGCCTATCGTCGTAACTACGGTCGGAGTCTGGACGATATAGGTCTCGAGGTCATCGGTTGGCGGCTGCTGGCCTCGGGTCCCGCTCCATCCCCCGAGATCCGGGCGCTGGGTGCTAGGGCGACGCTGAGATCGACCGGCGCCCGGAAGGGCTACCGGCAGGCCTTCTTCCCAGAGTATGGGGCATATCGGGAGACCCCGGTCTTCGACCGTCACCTTCTGCCACTCGGAGTGGAGGTCGCGGGACCGGCCATCGTTGAAGAGGAGGAGTGCACAACCGTGGTAGGGCCGGGCGCCGTAGTGAGCGTCGATGACATCGGCAACCTCGTTGTAGAGGTAAGCCCATGACAACAGAGGCACCCATCGACCCCATCCTGCTTGAGGTGCTGTGGAACCGGCTGATCACCGTCGTGAACGAGCAGGCTGCCACCCTCGTTCGTGCCTCCTTCTCGACGGTGGTGAGCGAGGCTGAGGATCTCGCGGCAGCCGTCTTCGATGTCGAGGGTCGGATGCTGGCCCAGGCCGTGCGCGGGACGCCTGGGCACATCAACTCGACGGCGCAATGCATTCGGCAGCTCCTTGTGAAGATCCCGGAGGAGGCTATGGATCCCGGGGACGTCTTCATTACCAACGATCCTTGGAAGACCTCCGGACACCTTAACGACCTGACTGTGATGACCCCCGTCTTTCGTGACGGGGAACCGGTCGCCTTCTTCGCCAATACCTGTCACGCCGTCGACATAAGTGGGAGGCCGATGTCGGCCGAAGCCAAGGATGTCTTCGAGGAGGGCCTGTGGCTCCCGATCCTCAAGCTTTTCCGTCGGGGTCATCCTAACGAGGATCTGTTCGAGATTATCGAGGCTAACGTCCGCAGCCCCCGGGAGGTTATCGGCGACCTTCACGCCCAGGTGGCGGGCAATGAGGTCGGGGGTCGGGAACTGCTCAGGTTCATGGAAGATTTCCGCTTGGAAAGCCTCCAACCCCTAGCGGAGCAGATATTGACCCGGTCGGAGCAGGGTGTCCGTGAGGCGATCGCCGCGTGCCCAGAGGGGGTCTACAGGCACCGTCTGGTGGCTGACGGCTTCGACGAGCCTGTCGAGATCAAGGTGAAGGTGACCGTCGCCGACGGGGGGATGTGGATCGGCTACGACGGCACCTCCCCCCAGAGCCGCTACGGCATCAACGTCGTCCTCAACTACACCTACGCCTACAGCCTCTTCGCGATTCTGGCGATGCTCGCGCCCGAGCTCCCCAACAATGCGGGGAGTTTCCGGCCTGTCGCGGTCACTGCGCCGCCGGGCTGTGTTCTGAACGCCCTGCCGCCGGCGCCGGTGGCCGCCCGCCACAGCCTCGGCCAGCTCCTCCCCAGCGCCATCTTCGGTGCCCTCGCCGAGGCGCTGCCAGATCGGGTCTTGGCCGAGGGCTACGACGCCGACTGGAGCATTCAGCCCTACGGGAAGGACGGGCGCGGCGAATGGGTCTCCTCCCACCTAGTCTGGACCGGTGGCACGGGGGCTAGACCGACCAAGGACGGTATCTCGGCCATGGGTTTCCCTGCTCGCTCACAGGCGGTGCCGGTCGAGGTTGTAGAGGACCGTACGCCCCTGGTGTTCCTGGCCAAGGAATTAAGACCCGACTCTGCCGGTGCCGGCAGGCACCGTGGTGGTGCCGGGCAAACGGTAACCTTTCGCATAGACTCCCAAGACCCCTTCCTGATCAGCCCCAAGTGCGAGCGGATCCGACACCCGGCTCGCGGCCTTTTCGGCGGTCAGACTGGCGCGCAAGGGGAGTTCCACCAGGGCGCTGAGCAGCCCAATCCGAAGCAGGACTTCTGGCTGATGCCCAAAGAGACCGTAACCCTGCACCTGCCCGGCGGTGGTGGTTACGGCGACCCGCTCGAGCGGGTCGCCGGACAGGTATTGCGCGATGTCCAGAACGGCATCGTGACCCTCGACGCGGCGCGACAGGTGTATGGGGTAGCTCTCAAGGGAGAGGGGAAGGGGGGCCTCGAAGTTGACCGGGAAGAGACGAAGCAGCTAAGGGAATCGGCCGGGCAATAGGATTCGGGCAGATAGGTTGGGTCAGTGAATCCTCGCGGTGTTCCCCATAATGATTGGGTGGACTTTGCTCAGTATGAGTGAACCAGCCGGCAGCATCCGCTAGCGACGGGGCACCCGGAGCCGCCGAGCCAACTCTCATCCCGATCCGGTACTACAAGCTGCGTCGCAGACAACCTCGTACCGCTCTCACGGGCACTGTTTTCGCTGCCATCGGGGCTTGTTCTCGCATGGCAGCCGACCCGCGTCCGCAAGAAAGGCCTCTCGCTCCCCCGTCGCTTAGTTTCGCTCTCCCCGGTCCTGCAGACCACGGGCTCTCCCAGACGAACTTGTCCGATGGCCAGACTCTAGGTTCGGACCGGATGAGGGGCCGCTGCTGATGGGGAGCGCATCAGCCGGGAGATCCAAGATGTTCGTGACCTTCCAATCACTTCCTCTCCAGGGTCGATTCGGGGTACCTTTGGGCATGCTCGACATCCGTTTTATCCGCGAGAATCCCGAGGTTATCCGGCGGGCGATCCGGGCCAAGCAGCTCCCCGAGGCGCTAGAGAGCCTCGGGGAGCTGCTGCTGGCTGATGAGGAGAGGCGCCTGCTGCGCCAGGATCTTGAGGAGCGGCAGGCGGTGCGGAACCGGTGCAGTAAGGAGATCGGGCAGCGCAAGAGGCGGGGTGAGGGTGCCGAGGAGTTGATTCGGACTATGGGCGAGCTCTCAGCGGAGGTCAAACGCCTCGAGGAGAGGTCGCGTAGCCTTGAAGACGCCATCCGGGAACACCTGCTCGAGATCCCCAACATCCCTCACGAGAGTGTTCCCTTCGGCGAGAGCGGGCGTGACAATGTCGTCGTCAAAGAGTGGGGCCAGAGACCGTCGTTTGTGTTCGATCCCGAGCCCCACTGGGAGCTGGCGGTGCGCAGGGGCTGGTTCGACCTTGAGGCTGGGGTGAAGATAGCCGGAGCCGGGTTTCCCATCTTCAAGGGGGATGGCGCGAGGCTGGTTCGGGCGCTCCAGAACTACTTCCTCGACACTGTTGGGGAATGGGGCTACACTGAGGTCCGGCCACCGGTCGTGGTGAACGAGGCCTCCGCCACCGCGACGGGACAACTGCCCGATAAGGAAGGGCAGATGTACCGGCTCACCGAGGGGCTCTACCTGATTCCAACCTCAGAGGTGCCGCTGACTAATCTTCATCGCGACGAGATCATCGATGAGGCCGACCTCCCTATTCTCTATGCGGCTTTCACCGCGAACTTCCGGCGCGAGGCTGGGAGTTACGGACGGGATGTCCGCGGCCTTAACCGGGTCCACCAGTTCGACAAGGTCGAGATAGTCCAGTTCACCCACCCGGACAGCAGCTACGAGGCTCTCGAAGAGATGACAGCCCTCTCTGAGGACCTGCTTAAGGGGCTCGGGCTCAGCTTCCGCCGCCTCCTTATGTGTACTGGAGATATGGGTTTTACCCAAGCCAAGAAGTATGACCTAGAGGTCTGGAGCCCCGGTCAGGATCGTTGGCTCGAGGTCTCGAGCATCAGCAATATGGAGGCCTTCCAAGCGACCCGTCTTATGACTCGGTTTCGCCCCGGCGGGGCGCAGGGCAAGGGTCGCCCCGAGCTCGTTCACACCCTAAACGGCACTGCACTAGCCTTCCCGCGCACGCTGGCTGCTCTGTTAGAGACCTACCAACAGGTCGATGGCCGGGTTGCGCTCCCCGAGGTGTTGCACCCGTACATGGGTAAGGCGTACCTGGAGTGAGCGCACCCGTTGCCCGGGGTGAGGGGCGGCCTCCCTGGAACTGGGCGGCTACCAGGTCGAAGGGGATAAGCCGACGTGGGAAAAATGCTACGCCGGACAGCTACCTCGGCCAGCTGTCATCACTCTCCGTCATCACTACCACTAGCGGGGCGGCAAAGATGTGAGTGACCGGGCGGGCAGATGGCTATCGATCTCTCCGTTGGAGGACGGGGTGCTCCCCGGCTCCCGTCGACGCCTCAGCTCTCGTCTACGGTCCGTGGAACCTTGAAGAAGCCCTCGTCGGTCTCCACAGCAACGTCGAGCGCACGCGAGCGTGACAGCGACGGGCGGATCTCGTCCTCACGGAAGATGTTCTCCGTGTGAACCGGCCGCGCGAGTTCCTCTACCCCTTCCGTGTCGAGGGATGCGAGTTGCTCGAAGTAGCCGAGGATAGCGTTGAGATCGATCTTGATCTTCTCCGCCTCTGCGGGGTCGAGGTCGATGCGGGCCAAGGTCATAAGATGCCTGAGGTCGTTGTCACCGATCACGATTAAAGCCTACCATCCGCCAGGGCTCAGTCGTCCTTGGCCTTATCCTCCCGCTTGGTGCCGGTCAGTACTAGGAGGGTGACGACGACCGCAGCCGCTATCGGGAGGCCGATCAGCCAGATGAGCCAGGAGGAGAGGTTGCGCGACCCGGTCGCCGTCGGCGGGAAGACGAAGGTGATCGGCACCAGCGGTTCGCTCGACCCGATGTCGATCAGCAGGGTTGCCGTCGCATCCTCTTGGCGGAAGGTCCGATCACGTAGCAACAGGGTGTAGGTGCCGTCTTGATCTAAGGTAATAGGTCCAGAGTAGACACCGGCACCGTCGGTTTCGCGTAGTCGGACGGAGACGGTCTTGCCCGGTTCGGGAGGGGTGAACTCGGCTATCACAAGGGCGTCTTCGATCGGCACCAGAGTGGGGTCGGTCATGACGATGGTGAGAGTGAACACCTCGCCCGCTACGGGTGGATTCGGCTCCGTCGAGATCGTTCCCAGAACCAGGGTGGCGTGAGCGCTGGCCCAGCCGAGCAGCAGGGTTGCTGTCGCCCCGGCGACTCGCAGTCGCCTCATGGCGCGATCCCTTGAGATTCCAGTGCTGGGGTCGCGGCGGTTGTCCGCTCTAGGTGAACCTCTGTGCCACCTCTCGGCCGAGGCGGCGACTAGTGCCCGGACTCGTAGCTTTAGCACGTCTCCTCCTCCCTGGGGTAGGCCATACACGAAGCCGAGGTGTTGTGGCAGCAGGGATCCTCCTAGAGTCTACCCTTAGGCGTTGAGGTCCCGAGGGCTGTCCCGAGCCGGTGCTCGGTAGGCCGGGACTCGAGCGCGGGGTTACCTAGCGCTCCTCCAGCAGCCGAGGGTCTGGGCGAGTTCTTCCCCAGACCTCTCCTCACTCTGTCACTAGGCTCTGACTGTCGCGAGGGGGTTTAGACTAGGTGTCAGGTTGGCTATTTGAGTAGCGTGTCAGAGTGAGACCGGACACCGCCATCTACGAGGCTGAGTTCCTCACTGGGCTGGCCCCGTTCGTCCTGGATGAGTTGGCTCAGTTCAGCGCGACCGTGGTGAGTAAGCGCCGAAACACTTGCCGCTTCGAACTCGGTGCCGCTGCGGGCGACCTCGACCGGATGCGCACCGTGGTCGCGGTCTACCGCCTCCTGCACTTCAACATTCCCCGGCCCAGGTCGCTCCTCGGGGACCAGCACCTGCGCCGCCTGCTTGACAGTGTAATGGAGGTCGCCTCCCGGGGCAGCTTTTCGAGCTTCCGTTTCGGCGCAGCTGGGAGTCACACTAGGGTGTTCCAGAGGCTGGGAGAGACCCTCCAGGGTCTGACTCGGCTCCGTTACCTGCCTGGCGAGGGGGATCTGCTTATCCGGGTGCGTAGGGGCTCGTCAGGCCAGGGGTGGGAGGTTTTGCTGCGTCTCACCCCCCGGCCGCTCTCGGCCCGAACTTGGCGGGTGTGCAACCTCAAGGGGGGGCTCAACGCCACGGTGGCGGCTGCTGTCAACGCCCTCCTCAGCGTTGCACCCGGCGACTGTTACCTCAACGCCATGGTGGGTTCCGGTACCCTGCTGGTCGAGCGGGGCCTCGCTGGACCAGCAGAGCGCTTAGTCGGTTGCGACCGGTCGGACCGCTCCCTCAGTTGCGCCTGCAAGAATCTTGCTGCCGCAGGTCTGGCTGATTTCGAGTTGCTCAGGGCGGACGCCACCACATTGCCTGTGGCAGACGCCAGCTTCGACGCTGTGTCGGCCGACCTGCCCTGGGGTGACGCTGTGGGGCGCTTCAGCACCCTGAGCAATCTCTATCCGGCCTTCCTGGCTGAGATGTGGCGGGTCACGGCTCCCCACGGTCGGCTGGCGATCATCACCCACGATCTAAGGCGCTTCGATGCGCAGCTTGCTGAGCAGGGCTGGTGGTGCCTGAAGCGGGAATTCCAGGTCTATCAGGGCGGTCACCACCCGAAGATCTATCTGCTCGAGCGTGTCTGACAGCGCTACTCCCTTGGCCTACGGCCCCGAGTCTCCGGTTGGAGGAGACTCCGGTCGACCCCATCTTTGGAAACGTCGACATACCGACGCTTGTCGTGGCTGCTAGTACGATCATCCGGCTCCGTATCAGCCGCGAGTGAATCGGCTATGGGGTCTGAACGTGTGGAGCCTCTCTAGGTCGACACATGAAGCCAGTAGCGACTTCGCACACCTCCCACCTGAGAGCTCGAAGGGGATACCGAGCGCCCTCAGCACCTCCGCTGTCACGATGCCGCCACGGGTGTGCCAAGGGTAGGGCTCGCCCCAATGTCCGCGGAAGGCGACCAGCCTGCACAGGGGGATGCAGTAGAGCTGTGCTAGCGACACGACCTCGTTGATGGCCGCGAAGAAGCCGTGATTCTGCATGAACAATCAGGTGCGGCTCGCCGGCAAAGTAGGCGCCAGCTGCGACGCCGACCACCTCCTTTTCCCGGGCCACTTCGATGAGTTGCATCTCGGGATCGCTCTCGGCGTGCTCCAGCAGGTGGATAAGCCACGTCTCGGGCAGCGCTGAGATGGAGCGAATGCCAGTGGCACGGATGCCCTCGTAGACAACTTTCGAGTCCTCATACGAGACGGACAAACGGACTACCTCCACCAGGTGAAGAGCGGTAAGTGGAGCGTGAGGACTATTCTACCGATTCTCCACCCCATTCCTTGCAGTGGCGAGACGATTGCTGTTCCCCGGCCGGTCCCAGTCCGTTTCGGTCGTGGGGTGAGCTCTTGAGTGTGTGCCGGTTCGGGAGTCTCGCTGAGGCTGGGAGCGTGATTAGGAGATCGTGGTTAGGATATCTGGACACGGTCTCAGCAAGCTCATACGGCCCGCCGACATGGAGTACGCTGTACTTATCCCGACAGGGGAGCCAGAAGGGGGACAGCAGCTCTCATCGTCCCCCCAAGTAGGAGGATCGTGGCTAAGACGGTTGTCATTGTGGGCGCTCTGGACACCAAAGGGGAGGAGTTCACCTTTCTCAAGGGACGGATCGAAGCTGCGAAGGTGAATGCCTTCGTCGTCGATGTCGGGGTCATGGGCAGACCGGGTTTTGAACCGGATATCAAGCGAGAGGAGATTGCCAGGGCGGGCGGGAGTGACCTAGCCCACCTAGCTTCCGGTGAGCATAAGGATGACGCTATGCAGACCATGGCGGCCGGGTTGGCTGTGGTCGTGCGGGACCTGTATGACGAGGGTAAGTTGGACGGCATCATCGGTATGGGCGGAACGGGTAGCACCTCAGTAGTGACAACTGCGATGCGTACCCTGCCGGTGGGGGTGCCCAAGGTGATGGTCTCGACCGTCGGGGGTGGTAACGTGAGTCCCTACGCCGGTAGTAAGGACATTACCTTCATGCCGTCGGTCGTAGATGTCGCCGGGATCAACCGGATCAGTCGCACTATCTTTGCCAACGCCGCCGGAGCGATTACTGGCATGGTCAGCGCGGGACAGCCTCGAGCCGTTGAGGAGAGACCGCTCGTCACGGCCTCTATGTTCGGCAACACCACCACCGCCGTCAACCATGCGCAGGGCATCGTCGAGGGCAGGGGGTACGAGGTGCTGGTTTTCCACGCGACCGGGACGGGCGGACGCACTATGGAGAGCCTGATTGCCGACGGTTACATCGCAGGATCGATGGACATCACGACTACCGAGCTCGCGGATACCGTCTGTGGCGGTCTGTTCGATGCTGGGCCTGACCGGTGTCTGGCCGCTTCGAGGGCCGGCATCCCTGCCGTCGTGGTGCCGGGCTGTGTCGACATGGCCAACTTTGGCAGCATCGAGACCGTTCCCGAGAGGTACCGAAACCGCAACCTCTACCGGTGGAATCCTGATATCACTCTGCTGCGCACGAATGTCGAAGAGAATATCAGGATAGGGGAGATGCTCGCTGCGGCTGTGAACGAGGCTGTGGCACCTGTCACAATCCTCCTGCCGCTTAAAGGGGTCTCTATGCTTGACAGTGAGGGTGGGCCATTCTGGGATCCAGGGGCCGATGGCGCCTGCTTCGACGCCATCAGGAGCAACCTCAGACCGGACATTCCGGTTATCGAGCTGGAGGACAATATCAACGATCCGACCTTTTCCGGGAGAGTGGCGCAGACGCTGTTGGCGATGCTCGGCGCCTGATCCGGACTCGGCGGTGGGGGAGGTGCTGTCATGGCGGTCGCTCGTCAGGAGATCTTAAGCCGGCTGCGCACTCAGTGGCGGCTGGGGAGACCTATTGTTGGCTGCGGAGCCGGGACCGGCATCTCGGCCAAGTTCGCGGAGCGGGGCGGTGCCGACCTGATCATCATCTATAATTCCGGTCGTTACCGGATGGCTGGCCGCGGCTCGCTGGCCGGTATGATGCCGTACGGCGACGCGAACGGCATCGTTGTGGAGATGGCTGCGGAAGTCCTCCCGGTCGTCGGCGATATTCCTGTCCTGGCCGGGATCTGTGGAACAGACCCGTTTCGGCTGATGCCTGTCTTCTTAAAGAGCCTCAAGGAGATCGGTTTCTCCGGGGTGCAGAATTTCCCAACAGTGGGCCTGATCGATGGCGAATTCCGCGCCAACCTGGAAGCGACCGAGATGGGCTATGAAAAGGAGGTCGAAGCGATCGCGATCGCCCGCGACCTCGATCTATTCACCTCTCCATATGTCTTCGACGCGGCGAGTGCCAAGGCCATGGCTGAGGTCGGAGCCGATCAGCTTGTCGCTCACGTCGGCCTGACTACTGCGGGGAGTATCGGAGCGGCTGTCGCCATGACCCTGGACGAGGCGATCGACAGGGTGATGACCATCGCTGAGGCGGGCCGCAGCGTACGCAGCGACATCCTGGTGATCTGTCACGGTGGACCGTTCGATGAGCCTGGAAATGTCGGCACAGCCTTGGCGAAGATGCCCGGCATCAACGGATTCTTCGGCGCCTCCTCCATCGAACGCCTGCCGACCGAGAGGGCTATCACGGGTCAGGTCGAAGCGTTCAAGGGTCTCAGGCTGACGAGCGGTTGAGTCACCTAGCCACCATCACCGGGTGGGACCGCCATCCCTCGGGGGTCGACCGCTGCACCGGCTCCAGGGTGACGGCTTGCCGTCACCGCCCATTCGATCTGGAGTAGGTAGCACCCGTTCGCGATTCGCAACCGAGCCTCTGGATCACTACTTCGAGGATCGTTGCCTCATCCAGAGGGCGCCGCTCCGCTTGGAGAGAGAGATCTTCAGTGCGTCACCATCCTCCTCAAGGGCGGCAGTTCCGGAGGCTGCCTGTAGCCTCCAGCTCCCGTCCGCCTCTGGAAGTCGAATCCGAACGCTCTCTGCACCGGCCGTCCTGAACACGAACAGGAGTTGCCTCGGTCCACGGCCGTCGCCGAACACCACCGCATCCCAATCCTCGACCCTGCGGGGCTGGGGCAGCGGGAAGAACACCGGCTGGCGCTTGTCATCGCGGATCTCCTTATAAAGGTCGACGAGGGCGCTTATCCTCTTGGTCTGGTCGTCGTTCCACTCGGCGACGGCGCCGCTGAAGCTCAGGACGCCGACCATCCGGCTCAGGACCTGATGCTCGGTCGCCGTCTCGCCCCCCCGGCCGCGGAAGGCGGTGACGGCCAAGTTCAGATAGTCGGGGGGCCAGAAGCGGAGTGCCCCGGTCTGCATGAAGCGACAGACCTCCGGGTCGCTGGTGTGGTCTGAGAGCCAGTTGCCATGGACGCGCGCCACCGAGCCGAGGTCGAGGCGCATGCCGCCCCCATTGCAGATCTCTATATAGAGCTCCGGAACGTCCTTACGGAGCCGGTCGATAACGCGGTAGTAGCCCTGGTTGTAGCGGAGGCCGTTCTCGGGGACACTCTCGTAGCGCATCCAGGTCACGTTCCAGGCATCGATCATCCGGCGCAGCGTCTGGTAGGCGAACTCCTCGCCCTCCGGAATCTCGAGCCTGAGGCGGTACGCCTGAGGCTGCCGCGAACCGGGTGTCGACGCCCGGTAGAGTTCCGGGTGCTCGCGCAGCATGTCGGTGTCGACCATCGCCAGTTGGATCAGGTGCCAGAATCCGAAGCCCATGCCGAGGTCACGCACGAACGCGCTTAGCTCCCGAATGTCCTCACTACCTTTCGGAAACTTGCGGGGATCGGGGGTGTTCCAATTCCCCACCCCTGCCAGGAACGATCTGCTCGTCCGGTACCAGGAGGCGTCGAGGCAGAAGTACTCACAGCCCAACTCGGTCGCCCTCTTCGCTTGGCGCTTCAGGTCCTCGAGATCGAAGTCCAGGTAGATACCGAACCAGTGATTGTACGACACCGGCAGTTCCTGGTGGCCTTGATGTGGCTCAGGTGCGAGCCTTTCCTTAAGGTAGCGCCGCTGCCGGTTGTCCAGTTCTGTCCAACTCTCACCCGTGAAGAAGCCGACGTGGACCCGTGGGGTCGTGATCGTCGCGCCGGGCGCCAACACGATCTCCCCGAGGGTCATCTCTCCCTCGAGCAAGAACGGGCCGACCGCCTCCCCGGCGAATGAGAAGGTCTCCCAGCCCGCGCGGAACTCCCAGCCCGCCGACCACTCGAACCCGACGAAGAATCCGGCCAGTTCGCCCTCCTGATCGAGAGCGAACTGCATGATCGGGACGTGGTCTCTGGCGGCCTCTCCACCGATAATGACCGGTCTGCTGTGATCGTGGGTCATGAACGCCTCCTCCTGCACTCGGAAGGCCTGTGCGGGGTAGGAGGCGTCGAAGTGCCAGCTGCCGCTTAAGTGCCGGACTCTGGGAAGCGTCGTTGAAGGGTCCACGTCGAGGAGGAGTCTGAAGGGTTTAAGTTCGACCCCGCCCAGGGTAGTAGTCCCCCGATTTTCGAGGGTGAGTTGCCAGTTGAGCGCTCCGTATCCCGAGTATTCCTCGACCCGTGCGGTGATCACAAGGTCGCTTAAGGTCCCGGTGAGGCCGGACTCGCTCTGCTCGAGGCTGACGCGCTCTCCCTGCACGGTGACCTCGAAGGGTTCGGGCTCGCGGACCGCTTCGGCCAGCACCTTGGGGGCGAAGTCGACAAAGAGACCTCTACTCACGCTACCTCCCTGGGACGACGACCCCGGGCAGCTTAACCCAGGCGAGTAACTGGCAAGCGGGTCGACCTCTCCCAGGACCGATCACTAGCCGGAGTACCCGGTCAGTTCAGACCTCTGCGGGCGACCCTTGGCCCCAACGGCCTGACCAGACCCCTTTATGCGAGGGATCTTCGAATCGCCACCTAGAGCCATCATAGGCCATAGCGGCATGTTTGCGCTCGGGCCACTCCGGGTCAGAGGGCTAAAGGTGACCCCGTCCCCCCAAGCCTACCGGGAGAGATCGACATCCCGGTGGCGAGGGGTCGTTTGCTCTCCGGGATCGGATCCGTAGTTGGTAACTGCGTTGTGAGGCTAGGCCCCCATCACTGAAGGCTTCCTCGGGTTGGGATCCAGGACCGATTGCAGCCTATGGGCGAACAAGGGAGCGGTGTGGGAGAGAGTTCCCCCACACCGACTCTGAGTAGCGTAGCTAGCTGCTTAGCGGTCCCACCACCAGGTCTGGGTACGTGCCCAGAGGTTGGAGGCTTCGAGCGAGAAGTCCTCACGGACGTTCCTGAGGTCTTGAGCGACGGTCTGGACATTGGGCAGGTACAGCGTCATCGTGGTCCAGTGGTTGTGGACACTCAACCTCATGAGGTCCTCGAACCTGGCGGTCATCTCTTCCTCGCTGGGGGCGGTGAGGACGTCTTCGAAGTAGATGCGTCTGAACTCTTGGACAGCCGGGGGCGGTCGGATCCCATCCTGGCCATCGGTACTATTCCACAAAGTCCACGGCGTTGTGCCGATCAGGTCCCCTGCGGCCAGCCACTTGTCGGTCCGGGTCAGATAGAAGCCGCCGGCCTCGGTGTAGTGGGCCAGCACGTCCCAGTTTGGCTCTTCAATCCGTATCTGTGACCGGTCGATCGGCCGCACCAGGGTTTCGATTCCGACCTGCCCCCAGTGGTCTGCGATTAACTCGACCGTCTCGATCGGTTCGGCGGGCACGGCGACAGCGAGCACCAGGGAGATGCGCTGGCCGTCAGGACCGAGCCTGAACCCGTCGCTGTCGCGCTCGGTCAGGCCCATGCCGTCGAAGGTGGCGTTGGCGGCATCGGGATCGTAGTCGATAAAGAGCTCCCCGAGGCCCTCTACAAAGCCGGTGTCGCCGCGTTTGGCTGCGATGTTCCATTTCTCGCCGAGCCCCTGGTAGAGGAGTTCGTTGATCTCGTCGCGGTTGATAGCGATCGAGAGCGCTACCCGGAAGTCGCGGTTCTGCAGGTAGAGACGGTTACGAACCGGCCCGGTCTGGTTGAAGTAGAGCTGCGGGGCCCAGGCGCGAGCCGAGGGTTGCAGGAAGGTCCGGTACCCGCCACGCTCCTGGTTCTCTAAGATGAAGGGCAGGTCGAGGAGTCGCCAGCTGTTCCAGAAGGGTGCGTTGGCGATGTCGATCTCGCCGGCGACCAGCCTGGCGAGGCGCAGATCCATCTCAGAGACCAGGGTGACTTCGATGCCATCCAAGTAGGGGAGCTGGTTGCCCTCGGCGTCTACCTGCCAGTAGAAGGGGTTACGGACGTAGGTGGTGCCAATACCCTCTTCGCGGTGCTCTACTACAAATGGACTCATAGTGGGGTAGCCGTCGAGCTGGTGCTGCGCTGTCGCACCGAAGCAGCTGCCGCACATGTATTCTGCCCACTGGGCGATTCGGGATTCGGCATCATCGTCGGCGAATCCCTGGAACTCCGGATGAACCGGCTCTATCCACTGCGGCGGGTAGAACTCTGGTGAATTCGTGCCGTAGGTAATATTGTGCATGAACGCCGGGTTGGGTCCGGGGAAGGTCCAGCGGATAGTGATGTCGTCGATCTTTTCTAATGTCGGCGCTTGGAGATTGTACGAGTAGAGCCGCTGCCTCGTCCCGAGCCCGAGCGGTTGGGTTTCGGAGTCGGGGGTGTAGGTCTGATAGTAGTCCCACCAGAAGAGGACATCGTCGGCGTTGAAGAGTTCGCCATCAGACCAGCGGAGACCTTCGCGGATGTGGAAGGTGACAGCCGTTCCCTCGTCGTTCCACTCCCAGCTGTGGTAGAGGCCGGTACCGATGGGGCCACCGAAGCCCTCTTCATAGTCGAGCTGCTCGGGCTTGCGGTACATCCAGCTCATGTTGTCGGCGACGTTGGAGATGCGGATGATGCCGCCATACTTGCCGATCGATTCCATCGCGGCGACTTTGGGGTTGACGGGCAGGCGCTCATCTACCGGCGGGAGTTCGCCAGCCGCGACTCGCTCGGCGAGCAGAGGGGACTCCTGGTACATCTGGGCCAGGGCAAGGTTTGCCAGCATGGCCACCAGGAGGCTGAGGACAAGGGGGAGGGAGATTCGGGTGAGACTCTTCATATATCCTCCTTTATGGGAATGTTCTTGACCATTAGGGCTTAAGCCTGGGGTCTCTTGATGCTAGAGCAGCGGGCATCACCTCCCAATTGCACCTCTGACCTGAGTGTTTATAACTATACCATAGCGCAATACGCGCAGTTTTAGTGCCGCTAGGGCCCGGAATCCGTCTCCAACGAGATTGAAGGCGAGTACCGAGATCAGGGACGCCAGCACCTGGGGTGGGCTGGGGGTACCGAAGTGCCATGGTGATTGTCAAAGGAGGGTCGGAAGGGCCTGAGTTCGACCCCGTTCAGGGCAGCACTGCCCCGATCCTCGAGCGTCAGTTGTCGGCTGAGGCCCCGTGATTCAGAGTAGGGCTCCCTGCACTTTCGTGACCAACCTCCTTTCGGCGGGCCTCGGCAGGCGGGACTCAGGCCTGAACGATCGGGAAGCAGGTAAAGGTCTCGGTCTCGACCTGCCAGTAGGGAACGAACCTGTACCCGGGGTGCCCTCTCACGTCGAATGCGAGCGGGTTGCCCTCTACGGGCTCTAGCAGGTCGACCAGGCCTTTGGCGTCGGTGCCGATACGGGGGATGTTGTCGGGCCCCTTCAGTTCGCCGGTCAGGGCCATTAGCAGGGGTCCATAGTGAAGCGCGTAGCGGTCGAGGTTACCTGTAATCTGATCGAAACCGGTGTATTTCGTGGTAGAGAAGCCGATGGGAAGACTGAACGAGATCGTGTCGCCATCGGCCCAGGTCCTCTCGAGGGATAGGTAGCTGCCCGGCTTTCCGGTGGCGGCGATGGAACCGTTGATGCGAACCGCCACGTCCCCGGTCGCCCACGACGGGATGCGAATCCAGGTCGCTAACGCGACGGCCTCGGGCGTCGAGACCCTGATCGAGACATCGTTGGCGAGTGGGAAGTCCGTGGTAGTAGTCAGCCGCACCTCCCGCCCGGCGTGGGACCAGGTGATCTCGGAGGGGGAGAACAGGTTCACGTAGATCCCGTCGCCAGCAAGCGAGTAGATGAATTCCGGCAGCCGGCCCATCAGCCCGGCGGTGGAGACCTCGCAGCAGGTATTCCTGCAGCTGCCTGCGAGCTTCTCCCCCTCGAGCTTGAGGTACTTGTAGATGATGTAGCCGTTGTCGTCCTGGGCGGCGAGGACGCCATTATAGATCGATTCCTCGACCTCACTGGCGAAGCGCTCCTCAGTCGGGAGGAGTTGCAGTAGCTTGCTGTTGATGTCGATCCAGAAGATGCTGCCGCAGGTCTCACCGTTCGTCGGCGTCGTGAGGATGTAGGACTTAGGCGGGTAGAGATCGGCCCGTTCGCAGATGGTCGTGACGCCGCCGACGTGCTTGAAGCTGCTCGTGTAGATATCCCAGCCGCCCAGGACCGCATCGAGGTACCTCGTATCCCCAGTAGCGCGATACTGATCGACGAACGCCTCGAAACCCAGGAGGGCATAGCAGTGGGGCCGCTCGCCGGGATAGTGGCTCAGGGCGAGCGGTTCCCGGTTGGCCAGTGCCCGCATCCAGTAGTCCTGGTCGTAGTAGCGCAGGGTGGTGATCAGGTCATCTTTCACCCCGGCAGGGGAGAGGTAGACCAGAGGGCCGCCGGGCAGGCCGTTGGTGGCGTTGCTCCCGATCAGCATGTCGGGCAGGTAGGGTGAGGCGTTGAACCAGTCGTACATCCGCCTCAGCAGGCCGTAGGCCTTCTCGCTGCCGACCATCCCGGCGGCGATCATGCCACGGGTCCAGAACACCCGGTCGTAGTTCTTACGCTCGCTGTTGCGTCCGCTACTAAGGGCGTAGGACTCGTCCTCAGCGTAGTAGCTGAAGTAGCCGTCGTCGCGCATACGCTCCTCGACACGATCGATGATGGTGTCGACGATCCTGCGCATATCCTCGCGCTCACCCCAGCGCAGGGTGTTGCCGGCCCCCGCGAGGAGTCTGCCCTCGTTCGAGCCGGGTAGCCACTCACTCCAACCTACACCGTCACAGTAGGTGGAGCTGGCGAAGCTGTGGTTGAGGTAGTCGACATTCCTCTCCAGGATGTCCTTGAGCAGGCCGGGTCCGAGCGTCACCCCCCGTTCGGGCG
>MPNL01000059.1 GCA_002239005.1 Truepera sp. bin119 | reverse complement strand
CGTACCCGCTCCAGCTGCGCGATACAGGCGTGCTGGTCGGGAAATCCCTTGGAAACCGACACGATATTCATACCCTGGTTATCGCATGGGTGGGCTTGAATGTTAAGCCGGTATCTACTTGTTCCGTAAAGTTTCTGGTTATAAAGTTTATGAGTCCTGAGCCTAGCTAAGCTTGCTATCTGGCTACTGGTCAATCTGTACAATCCCACGATCACTTATCGAGCTCAGGATGGGGGACTGCCTCCCTGACCAGAATAGCGAAAGGTGATGCTTGGCCCTGGTTGTTGCCACATAGAGGAGCTTCTGATTGAAGAGAGTCTCACGGAACGTGTGATTGACACCCATGACGATGACTGCATCGTATTCTAGGCCCTTTGCGTCGGGGATCCGGCCCAACACGGTTCGGGTCCTCGCACCGTGGTCATCCCCTAACCTCTCTATGTCGGTTATGCCTCGGGCCGCGCAAAAGCGCTCGAACCGGCTGAGCTGAGCACTGTCCCTGACAAGAATCGCGATCGTGGGGTCTTCGAGGCCATCCAACGACCGGACTCTCTTCAGCTGAGAAACTACGGCCCGATGCATCTCACCCTCGGTGGAGTGGCCGTGGTACTCGACGCGGTGCCCGTCCCGATCGAATGGAATAGGGGCAGGGATGTTGCTGTCGAATGTCCGAAGAAGCCGGTTGTTGAACCTGGTTATGTGGACGTTGGCCCGGTAGGATGTGCGTGCGTATTGGACCTTGATGTCCGAGCGTCCGAAGACCCGGTCCAGTTCCCGCCAAGCACGGATTCCCCGATGGAGCCCTAGCCGCTGGGCCGTGTCTCCTAGGACGGTGAACCAGTTATTGGCAGATGCTATGGTCAACAGCTTGAACTCTATGGGGGAGATGTCCTGGGCCTCGTCGACCACGATGTGCCGGTACCTGTTAGCGATGGTCCCGTTTAGATGGTGGTCTAGGTAGGCCAGTGCGCCGAGGTCGGAGTCGTCAAATCCGTTCTTCTCAGCACGGACGGCAGATTCGGTCAGGGCGTTGGCATCCCCTTCTGACAAGTGGCCCCGGGACAGACGCACCATCCGGTCGGGGTCGGACAGCATGGCAACGTACTCTTCTTGGAAGTCTATGTGCTCCCAGGCGCGGTTGCACCAAGGGGTTATGGTGTTGTCTCGAATGTCGTTACGGAACCTGATAGCCTCCTCCCTGCCCATGCGGGGGTCGCACCTGCTTCGAGGCCAGAGCGACTCGACCACTCTGCTGATGAATTCCTCCCGCCGCCGGTTTACCCGGTCGGCTGACGCTCTGCCGGGGAGCACCTCGTTAAGGATGTCGAGGATGCGGGACTCCGGCACGGTGAGGCCTGACACTTGGTGTACCGGGGAGGGAAGCGAGCGTACTCTCCTCCTAAAGTCTCCGACCTTCTCCCCGACGTGACGGTCGATGGCGTCGGCCATCAACATCGATCCCTTGAAGAGTTCAGCCTGCTCGTTGAATCGCAAAGTCTCGCCAGGAGCGAGGAGGTTCTTCCATATCCTCGCCTCCCTCCTGGGACGCCGGGACATCTGGCCAATCATCCACTGACTGAACCTGGTTTGTTGGACACGATCACGGACGCCTAGTTGCGGAAGGATGTCCGCGGCGTATTCCAGAAACGCTTGTGAGGGTCCGATGAAGAGGGTGGTGCCCGGTGTGGGCCGGTCCCTTTCGGGGAGGTCATTGAATGGGGACAGCAGGTAAGCGATGCGGTGGAACCCGATTTCACTCTTGCCGCTGCCGGCCGCCCCCTGGATCACCAGCACTTTGTCGCTGGTGTTGGATATGCTCTCGTACTGGTCTGGCTCGATTGTTTCGACGATGATCTGCAGATGCCCGTCCTCGGCCCCAGTCTGGCTGAGAGCCTCGGTCAGGGCCTTGCTTGGAGCTGTAGACGAATCGGTCATTAGGCGGCGGAAGATGTCGTTGATTTCCTCCAGCCGCTGCCCGCGTATCCGGAGATACCGCTTCAGGTCTACAAGGGCCGAGACCGGCCCTGCGGGAGCAGTGTAGCCGTCCTGACGGCTCGGGGTGTACCAGAGCTTCGCCACGGGGGCAATCCAACTAGAGATTCCTTTCTCGGGTATGCTGGTGATCCCCAGATACACGGTCATCAGACGAGGCGAGGCGTCCTCGGCCTCGACATCTGTCGTAGCTCGCGTCACTGGGGACGGCCCGTCAGTGACCAAGTAATCCAGCCGACCGAAGTAGGGCTGCGACGACGCGGAGGTCAGGGAGTCTTGCCGCTCCCGTAGGATCTTCTGTATTTGGTTCGCAGTTTCCTGATGTGCAGCCGTGGCCGGCATTCTCTGCTGGATCCTACTCCGGTCCTCCTCGATGAATCGAATGACATCATCGAGTTTAAGTTGCTCCTCTTCGAATGCTGGATTAGGACCATCGTCGGGGTCAGAGAGATGTAGCATGGCCTAAGCCCTCCTGTCAGCGTCTCCAAGTCGCCGGTATCGGCCTGAATATGTGCCGACCGGTCTTATCTCGTACACAGGATTCAAGCGTACAGTTAAATTAACGTCTTGTCAAGATGGGACATACTATGTTATATTACACGCAAGTTAAGACGAGGAGGCCCTGGAATGCCTGACCTGAAAGACCTTCGGCTCCCCGCTCACCGTTTCCGCCAAGGAGGACGGGACGTATATGCATGTGTGCTCGATTTACCCAGTCTCAATGCCAGGCTCCCGGACCGCATCGACGACCGGGTCGTCAGGGAAGCCAACCGGCAGCTCACCCCGTCCCACGCTAGACGAATACAGGCGTACCTGGCGGAGAGGGACGACTGGGTGCTTAGCGCACTTATGCTGGGCGTTCCTGCAGACGCGGTGGAGTTCCGCCCCTATGTAGAGGGTGACGGTGCGCCGATGCATGTTGGCGAGTTGTGGATCCAGGGTGAGTCCCCCGCCTCGATGAAGATGTTTGACGGGCAGCATCGCCGCCGAGCCATCAAGGATGTGCTCGCGGAGCTGGAATTCAATGTCCGGCGGGCCAACAAACTCTCCGCCTTGGGGGCGTGCTCACTGCCGATTATGTTGTACGTAGAAGACGACATAGCCGCGCTCCGGCAAATGTTTGCCGATGCCGCCCAGACCAAGTCCATCGAGGCCAACGTGGTGGCCCGCTTTGACCTGCGCGACCCGTTCAACCTAGCAGCTCTCTGGCTAGAGGAGAATAGTGTCCTGTTTGCTGGTCGCGTCGAAAAGGAGCGGGCCTCCGTGCCCCGCACCAGCGAGTGCATCATAGCCATCAATCAGCTGTCCGTAACCCTTAAGACCCTGGAAGTTGGTTACAGAGGTCGGGTCAGCAAGGATCTCAGCAGCCAGTACATGCTAGCCCTGGATGACCTGAATGAACGGTGCTGGTCCTGGTCCGATGACTTTATGCCAGCTGCCCGGGAAGAGTACGAGGGGCTGGTTGCCGGCGACATCGACAACTCTGAGATCCCGATGAACCGTGCGACGTCCATGGCCTTCAACGCCACCGTCATTCGCCTTTTCGCCGGCTGCTTCTACGAGTGGACTAAAGACGGCGCCCCATGGGAGCCGCTGGCCCAGTTCATCCGCAGCGCTTCTCTGGAGCCGGCCAGCGGGCCGGGTGCCCTCCTCGTGGATGCCGGTTTGGTCGCTGAGGACGGGATCACTCCCTTCGCGCGCGCGCAGCTGGTGGGCGCGGCGATTGAATATATCGTCCGGCAGGCAAAATCTGCCCGTGGTTAACGACCCCCGCAAGATCGAAATCGATTTGACTACTAGGAGGATATGAAATGGCACCGAGAATTACTCTTTCCCCAAGCCGCTATCAAGCCCAGATCCCTGCGCACCGGTTCCGGCAGGGCAACCGAGACGTGTATTACTTCACCCTTGATCTGGCCGCCCTCGACGGCCTGCTTCCCCAGCGGGTCGACGACTCCGTGGTCAGGGAAGCCAACCGGCGCTTAACGCCCAGCCATGCTAGGAACATCCAACAATACTTGGAGAGCCGAGACGACTGGCTGCTGGGAGCGCTGCTGCTCGGCATAGCGCCCGATGCTCTGGAATTCGAGCTCTACCAAGATGAGGGCGGAAACGAGATTAGCCCAAACTTCGGCGAGTTGAGCATCCTGACCAGCCGAGCTAACACCATGAGAATATTCGATGGCCAGCACCGCCGCCGGGCCATCCAAGACACCCTCGACAGGCTCGGTCAGGGAGATGTCCAAAGTGAAAAGCTCGGTGAACTGCATGGGTCGTCAGTGCCGATCATCCTCTATGCGGAGGACGATATTCAGGCATTGCGCCAGATGTTCACGGACGCTTCGAGGACCAAACGGATCGAGGCCAACGTGGTGACTAGATTTGACAAACGGGACCCCTTCAATCTTGCGGCGATGCATCTGGTGGAGAAGAGCAAGCTGTTCGGCGGACGGGTTGAGATGGACTCCACTACCGTTTCGCGCAGTAGTCCGGCTCTGATCTCGGTCAACCAACTTGCCCAGGCCCTGAGGGTCATGAAGGTCGGGTACGGGAGCCGTGTCAGCCGTCAACAAAGCCAACTCTACATGCAGGAACTAGACGCCCTATACGAGGGCTGCCTGGACTGGAGCGACAACTTTCTCCCAAGCGCCCGCTGGGAATACGATGGGCTTCTTTCTGGCAGCATCAGGGACGAGGACATCCCTGCCCAACGCGTCGAGTCGCTAGCCTACAGCACCACCTTTATGCGTATTCTTGCCGGGTGCTACCACGACTGGCTGGAGGAAAGAGACGACTGGACACCGCTGGCCGACTTCCTCAAGGACGCCCGGCTGGAAACAGGTGGCGGTCGGGGAACCCTCCTGGTGGATGCCGGGGCCATGTTGCCCGGAGACAACGTGCCCAGTGGCCGCCGGCAAGAGGTGGAGAGCGCGATCAGGTACATCAACCAGCACGCCAGCCAGGCAGCGAAAGCGGATGGCCTCGATGATGAACTGCCCTGGTGACACGAAAAGCCGGGTACAAGCACGAGCTCGATCATCGCCGTGGCCGCTGCTGTGGGCATCCCCATGTCAAGAGTAGTCGAGCTCTTTCATTGAGATCGAAGGAATGAGGTTATTACGTCGTTTGCTACTTGATCTGCAGGTATAGAAAGGGGGATGGTTATTTCTATGACCACCCATCCCCGTTACCAGTATAAGCCAGAAGACCTGTTTCTCACAGTATTCGTCTATATCGATGACTGGCTCAAACCCTATCAGAAGCTACTACCCCAGCAACCTGCCCAGAAGGCGAGCTACAGCGAACTTCTGACTATAGCGGTGGTAGGCGAGATCCTCGCTCAACCTTATGAGAACACTTGGTACTGGATCGTCAGTCAGCTCTTCCGGGAACTGTAAGGACGGACTCTTCGGGTCCCCAAACTACCCCACTACAGCCGCTACCACCGGATCTTGCGGAATGCCGAGAGGCTACTGGCTGAACTTGCCCTCTCAGTGCTGGGGGATGACCAAGTTCACCTGATCGACAGCAAACCACTACCGGTGGTGAAGGGGAAACGCTCGTCCTGGTCAAGGTTTCCAGGGGCCAGGAAGGGATTTAGCACCATGGGAATGGTGTTCGGCTTCAAACTACATGCCTTGACCAACCTTGAGGGACTGTTTGAGAGATGGGCCTTTGCAGCGGCGAATCATCCTGATGTCAGGCTGGCTAGAGAGCTGGTTAAGGGACTGGAAGGGGAACTGGTTCTGGGGGATAAGGCCTATATCGGCAGCAGCGTGCTGACACCGAAGCGATCGAATATGACCCGGAGAGTCGGTCCTTGGGGGAGTAACGGCGTGTGGTCCGAGTCCCTCGATCGAGTTCGGACCCGAAGAGTCCGACTTTGGACGAGGGCAAACCTCAAGATTGCTGCCTTCAACCTGCTCCATTCGGGGGTGCTATTCAGGTAGCAAACGGGGTGATTAGAAACCTAGCACAAGAATCGTATAGAAAACATTGTATAGTTTTTGTCGCAACGAGGGGGACAGCGAGGGGCCCGAGTGCTGGCGCGAGTTGCGCGGGGTGCTCGCTCGCTACAGTGGCTCGGCGGAGGCCCCGCAGGCCAACCGCACCCCGGACGCGCGACCGGTGTAGGATCCTGCGGTCCCGCCTGAGCGGGGCTCCGGTCGAACGACGTCCCCGTCGTACCTAGGAGTCAGCGGCTCTGGGTGTCCGGTTGCCAGATGCGACTCTCTCGCGCCTCGAAGAAGCCCTGGTTGGTGGGCTTAAGCTTCCAGATCTCCACAGTGCGGAACGTGGTCGGAGCCGCTTTGTCGCTGCGGTCGAAGATGTATCCCCGCAACTGGTTGCCACCATCGCGGTACCCCATTAACACGCTCAGGGCGGCTTGGCGACCGTTGGCGAATACCTCTACCAGATACTTGTCGACGAAGATGCGTAGCTCTAGGTCCTCCCCCGCCGGCAGATCGGCCACGGCGAAGGGCGCCTCGGTTTCGCCGACGCAGAGCGTGCCGGATTCGGGACGAAGCAGGATGAGGAGCCCTTCACCACCGTCGTCGGCAAACAGCTGGACGCCAAACCGGTTCCGATTGGCCTCCGCCCGGTCGACCGTGATGCGTATCTCGAAGGAGTCGCCGTCCAAGTCGGCGATCTTCTCGGTGACGTGGCCGGGTCGGTCAGAGCGGCTGTCCGGGGAGGTAAAGGTCACGTCGTGTAGGGTGAGCGCGTCATAGCGGAGCGACTCAAGCTCGCTGAGCGGCTCGATCCGTAAGCTGCCGTCGTCACCCAGGCGGAGTTCGCGCGGCAGGGACTGCACCGATTTGAGGTCGGTCGCGGGGTCGGCGGTCGCCAGCCAGGCCCACATCACTCGCCTGCCGTCCGGCGTCAGCACGCTCTCGGGGGCGAAGAAGTCGCGGTATGCCGGTTCGGCCAGCGATTGAGAGGCGCGCCGCCAATTCATCCGCCCGTGGGTCTCCGGCACGAACTGCTCGGCGGCGGCGTCCCAGTCGCCGAGGTAGTAGCGGCAGCCGAGTTGGTGACTGATGCACAGGAGCATCCACTTGTCACCGAGCGGGAAGAGATTGGCGCACGACGTGTCCTCGCCTTGAGCGACATCTGGCAGCTCTCGCTGCATGAGCGGACCGACGTAGGTCCAGTTGACCAGGTCGGTGGACTTGCACAGTTCCAGGTCGTCACCCGCCGAGTAGGTGTAATAGGTGTCGCCGACCTGGAACAGGTCCGGGTCGCCGAGCAGACGGACATCCTTGCCGGCAGGGACCCCATCCGGCAGGACGGGATAGGGCTTCTGCCAGCTGCTGAGGTCGTTGTCATCGGCCACTGCGATGAACGCATGACGCGGCTCTGACAGGCCGCAGTAGATGGCTGCCGGTTTTCCCTCCTTGGTGATGAAGCCGGTGCCGCTGAACATGCCGTGACCGGTAAAGGAGGGCTGCAGCTTCGTTGTCCGCCAGGTCCAGTGCAGCATGTCGGGGCTGGTCACGTGGATGAACGAGAACGACACCTCGGCCTCACCCGGTCGCACCGGTGCGCTGTCGCCGTACCATGGGTGCCGCAGGATGTAGTGGAGGTGATAGGTCCCATCTAAGTGGTACGCGAGGTTGGGATCGCCGGGCTGGCTGTCGCCGCCGGGGTGCATCAAGTGGTAGTTGAGCACTAGCTCGTCAGTTACGGTGGTTGTGGTGTCGCCGTCACACGTTGCCATGGGGCCGAGTGTACACGGCCACCCCGCTGCCGGCCACGCCGATCCGACATGTCGGCGACCGGTATGAGATCAGCTTCTTCCCGAGGATTGCTGCGCCCTCGTGCTCGGCTTATTCTGTGTCGAGGTGCGCTTGGGTACTTGGTGTCAGGAGAGTGTTCTTCCGTTGCGTTGAGACGAACGGTCTCGGTACCAAGCTTGGCGACAACCCCGTCAGTCAGCAGGTCCGGCACCACTCTGCCGCGCGATTTCCGGTGTCACGGGACCATAGTCTTACCCCTGGCGCTAGAGAAGGGGATTGGCCTGAGTGAGGCAACTCCGTTTGGAACAATGATGACGGGCCCTTGCCCCTTCTAAAGCGAGGGTTTTAACGGTTCCGCTCAGGCTTCCGAAAGCAACTCTGGCCAGCGCCGGGGTCCTGTCGCCTGCTCGAAGGCGTAGGCGAGTTGGAGGACACCGAGGTCGTCCTGGTGACGCCCGACGATCTGCAGGCCGACGGGTAGCCCTTCAGGGGTGAAGCCGGCGGGCACCGAGATGGCGGGGTGCCCGGTGACGGAGACGTAGTAGCAGGATTTCATCCAGTCGATGTAGCTCGGCATGACGACCCCTTCGATCTCGCGTACCCACGGATCGGTTACGTCGAAGGGTGGCACCTGAACCACCGGGAGCAGCAGGAAGGGGTAGCTGTCCATAAAGGTGCGCAACCGCTGGAACAGCTCGGTCTGGGAGGTCTGGGCACGGGCGAGTTGTGGTCCGGTCAGCTTGGCCCCCTCTTCGGTGTTCCACACGACCGTCTCCTTGATCTGGTCCCGGTAGTTGGCCACCAATTCACTGTAGCTCTGCTCGAACTGCCAGGCCCTGAGGACCTTGAAGACCTCATCGGCGCCGGAAAAGTCGAAGTCGATCTCCTCGACACTGCAGCCCAGCCCCTCGAAGACGTGGCGCTGCGCCTCTAGGGCGGTTGTCACTCTTGGATCGATTGGGAGACCGCCTATGTCGCGACTCCAAGCCACCCGGACGCCCCTAAAGTCCCGCTCAAGCGGCCCGGAGAAGGGCTCCCCGGGCTCGCGGATGGCGATGGGGGATCGTGGATCGGGTCCGGCTAATACGCTCAGCATGAGGGCTGCGTCAGCCACGCTGCGGGCCATCGGTCCCTGCACCGACAGAGTGGACCAGGCCAGAACCTGGGGCCAGACGGGCACTCGGCCCGGCGAGGGGCGAAAACCCACGACGTTGCAGAAGCTAGCCGGGTTGCGCAGGCTCCCCCCGGTGTCGCTCCCGTCCGCCAGTGGGACCATACCGCAGGCCAGCGCAGCCGCCGCGCCGCCACTGCTTCCGCCACAGGTCTTGGTGAGATCGTACGGGTTGAGGGTTGCGCCGAACACCTCGTTGAAGGTCTGCGAGCCCGCACCGAACTCTGGGGTGTTGGTCTTGCCGACCGAGATCGCCCCGGCCCCCTGCAACCGCTCGACGATCAGTGCGTCCCGGTCGGGTACCCAGTCCCGAAAGAGCGGCGAGCCCCGCGTGGTGCGTATCCCCTTGGTCTCGACTAAGTCCTTGTGGGCGACTGGTAGCCCAAGTAGCGGGCCCGACTCGTCGCCGCGCGCCAGCGCCTCGTCGGCTGCGCGGGCCTGCTCGAGCGCCCTGTCGGGCAGCAGGGTGACAATGGCGTTCACCCGGGGATTGAGGCGGCCAATCCGCTCCAAGTGGGCACCCATCACCTCCTCGGCGGACACCTCTCGGCTGCGGATGAGCCGGGCCAGATCGCGGGCGCTGGCACTGCACAGTTCGTCGCCGGACATGGTTGCAGAGTCTACCACCCGGTCGCTTCAGGCCCAGGGGTGGAGGATGACCTTGGCCGCCCGCTGTGACGCGATGGTCTCGAATGCCTCCTGGACGGAAGTCAGTGGGAAGGTGTGACTGATGAGGGAGTCGAGCAGGCCTGAGTGCCGGATCACCTGCATGAGTTTGGGGTAGAGGTTGAGGTTGTAATGCCAGGAGCCCATTACTGTGAGGCCCCGAGCCAACAGATCGCGACTCGGGTGAACCTCTAGCATCTCGCGCGTCTGGCCGACGAAGGCCATTCTCCCCCTTCTGCGCAGGGCGTCGATGCAGAGGCGCTGCGCCTGTGGGCTCCCGGAGCAGTCGATGGCCGCGTCGACCCCAAGGCCGCCACTCCACTCCCGGATCTCTTCGTGAATGGTGTCGGCGGAGGCACCGAGCACAACTTCAGCGCCGAGTTCTTTCGCTTTCGTCCTCCGCCACTTCACAGGGTCGACCGTGATCACGCGGCAGCCGCGAAATGCCGCGTTTAGTACGCCGCCAAGTCCCACCGGTCCGAGGCCGGTGATCAGAACCGTGTCGAACGCATCTGCCTCGAGGCTGTCGAGCGCCCCAAAGGTTGGGCCGAGCGCACAGCAGGCGAGCGAGGCGTGATCGAAGGAGACACTGTCTGGGATCTTGAGTAGCAGCCTGTCGGGCTTGAGGATGTACTGCGCCATGGTCTGGTTGTTACCGCCCGTTCTGGTAAACGACCGGTAGTCGATGTTGTTCTGGCAGTAGATATAGTCCCCTGCGACGCAGAGGTCGCAGCTGCCGCACGAGAGCTGAGGCATCACCACCACGCGGTCGCCCACCCTTACCCGACCGGACCACGCGACAGCTACCACCTCTCCGGTGGCCTCGTGCCCCAGGGGCTCGTGGCGGCCCGCCAGCCACGCCTTGTATTCGGTGCACATGGGTGAGGCGCGGATTTTCACCAGGACCCAGTTCTCCTTTGGCGTCGGGATCGGCACCTCGATGATCTCGGCCTGCTCTTTCCCAGAAATTACCGCGATCTTCATCATCTCCATGAACTGTAATCCTCCGGGGAGCGGGCTCCACTGCTCTGCGCTGCCCGAAAATCACCGGGTCCTTCAGACAGGAAGGATCGGGAGGATTCCTTCACGTCCGGGCGCGACTGGGTAGCTGTTCGAATCCCACTGCGCTGCACGGCTCGCGGAGATCGGCTGGTCGCTGCCGGGTTCGCAAAGGGCACAAGGATGTTCCGGATCTCTACCTCCCCCGCCTTCCACGGGCCTCACGCAGGGCCAGGAGTTCCTCCCAGGGCATCACCGAGCAGCGGCCAGCCCACGCCTGGTAGAGCGCCTCCAACTCCTCGACCACCTCCGGGTGATCTGCCGAGAGGTCGTTCAGTTCGGTGCGGTCGAGATCGATATCGTAGAGCTCCCAATCGCCGGGATATTTGTTGACGAGCTTCCACCGACCCTTGCGTACCGCACGGTTGCCCTCGTGCTCCCAGTAGAGGACCTCCCGGCTAAAGGTGCCGCCCTCGAACATGGGGGCCAGGCTGTGACCCTCGTGGGGTGGGATGGTCCGACCCCGGTAGTCTGTGGGGTAATCGGCCCCCGCGAGGTCGAGACAGGTGGCCATAATGTCGGGGAGTTGGGCCGGCTCGTGCCGGAGGCCGCCCGGCTCGCGGATGCCTTGGGGCCAGTGGGCGATGAGCGGGGTGGCGATGCCGCCCTCATGGACCCAGTGCTTATACTCGCGAAACGGGGTGTTGCTGACGTTCGCCCAAGGAACGCCGTAGCTCTGGTAGGTGTCTTCGCCGCCGGGCCTGACCTCGGGGTCGTTGCCGAACTGAACCTTCCGGCCGCCCCGAGTCTCCGTGTGGGCGTTCTGGACTGCCAGCCACCCCGCCCGGTCGGCCCTGATCTCCTCGGCACAGCCGCCGTTGTCGGCCAAGAATAGGATCAGGGTCCGCTCCAGCTGACCGGTCTCTTCGAGCGCCTCGAGGATCCGTCCGATCCCCCGGTCCATCCGCTCGGTCTGGGCGGCATAGGTCTGCATCCGAGCTGCTTGCCACCCCTTGTGTTCGGCCTCCTGCCAGGCGGGCTGGCTCGGGTCGCGCGGCGTCAGCCGCCAGTTCGGATGGATCAGACCCATCTCGAGGAGCCGCTCGAGGCGTTCTGCACGGAGCGTGTCCCAGCCCCGGTCGAAGCGGCCCCGGTAGCGTTCGATGTCTTCGGGGTGGGCGTGGAGTGGCCAGTGGGGCGCGGTGTAGGCGACATACTGGAAGAAGGGGGTGTTGGGGTGGGTCTCGGCGTGCCGCCGGAGCTGATCTGCGGCCTCGTCGCTGATGGCGTCGGTGAGGAAGAACTCGCCTGGGGGGGTGTCGATGCGCTCGTTGTCGCGGGTCAGGGTGCTGGGGTGGTAGTAGCTGCAGGCACCGGTGATGATGCCGAAGAAAGCGTCGAAGCCCCGCTGGCAGGGCCAGTTGTGCTTGGGGCCGTCCACATGCCGGGTCAGGTGCCACTTGCCGGACATGTACGCCCGGTAGCCGGCCTCACCGAGCACCTCGGCGATAGTCAGGGTATCGGTGTTGAGGTCGCCAGTGTAGCCGTCGACGCCGTCATCATCCATCATGTGCCCGATGTCAGCCTGGTGCGGATAGAGGCCGGTCAGCAGCGACGCCCGCGAGGGACAGCAGCGGGCGGTATTGTAGAACTGGCTGAAGCGCAATCCGCCGGCTGCCAGTCGGTCCAGATTCGGTGTGGCGATCTCTCCGCCATAGCACCCTAAGTCTGAAAAGCCCATGTCGTCGTTGAGAATCAAGATGATGTTGGGTTGCCCCCGGTCGCTATCCGCTCCGGCCCCGCCTCTGATCTGCCTCGTGATCTCCATAGACCAAGATCGTGCCACAACTGCGGGTCAGAACCAAGCCCGGGAGAGATCTTGAGGCTGGCTCGGAGCGGGAGGTCTTGGAGATGGGTGCTGCCTCGTGGTACTTGCCTGTCGCTGATGGTGTGCGCGACAGGGTCTCCACTCTATGAAGCGCGACCTCGTGCTGCTCTATGCGGGGCCTAAAGGTTTAGGACTCATATACGATTCTACCCAAGCGGGTATAGATCGCCGTATATCGCTTGACGGGTCATCACAGGGGCCAATGCTTAACGCTACACGCCGTCAGGTGGGAATATCTCGACCTATCGCTGATCAGATTAGGAAACCCCTATACCCGAAAATCAGGTCGTAGTGTGAGGTTATCTCACCCCCCTACCCGGATAAGTAGGTGACCGAATCCAGCGAATCCGTCCTTGCAACTCCCGAACACTCCAAATCCAATCAGAAGGACGGATTCGCTGGATCAGCCCCGCAGCCATCGCTGGAGAGCGTTGCTAAAAAGCCTGCGGCTATTCACTCTGCCCCAAATATTTTGCGCGGACTACCCTGCCGTCTGCGGTAAGTGTATAGCGGTAATCACCGATTGGGGACTGTGCAAGCTCCACCTCGACGCTCGTCAGCGGCTGCCATTGCCGTGAGTCGGCGCTATCTGCCCCCGGTCGAATCTGCCACTGCGACCCATCCCCGAGAGTAATCATTGAGCCGTCGGACGTTACTTCCTTGATCCATTGCCACCTCCCGATGCCCGCATATGTAGGGGCGTCGGAATCCATAGGGGGCGATGGGGCAGGATCAATAGTCGCCAAATCGGGAGCGCCCGGGCAAGTATCACCGAATCCGGCGTAGGCATACGCTTCAGAAAATCCAGAGATATCCATCTGGTAGGTTAGCGCTTCCCCCTCATCGTCCCAGATTCGGATGGCGAAGTTTTTTGTGCCTACAGCCTCTTCTACGAGAGGGACTGGAGCGCCAACAAAAGGATAAGCCACGAGGAATAAGCCCCTTCCGTCTGTTGATGAGAATCCGCGCACCTCGTGCAGCTCTCCTTTGTCCATGCGGTAGGTTGCGTTGTAGTACTCATTTGGGGTGAGTCGAGCTTGGTCGAGGTCTAGGTTAACGTACACCTTAAAGAATCCGTCTCCGCATTGAACGTAAAGGGGACTGTACTCTATCCCAACGGGCGAGTCCCAAGCATCGACGTACATCCAACTGGTATTTTCATCCGTGATTGGATCTAATTCACGAAATACTCTCCAAGCCCCTACTGTTTCCTGAGCCCATACAACAAAGCTGAGACTCACCAACAGTGTTGCAAATACCCTTTGCCCGACGGAATGAGCGGTTAGGGGCTTGACCCCTTAGACGCGTAGCCCTATACTATCCTTTAGGAGACATTAGCTGGAAGCCCGTAAGTCGGGTTTCCGCCTAATACAACAACCAGTTCGCCTTATCCGGT
>MPNL01000058.1 GCA_002239005.1 Truepera sp. bin119 | reverse complement strand
GTAGGTCGGCTTGACACCTACCACTCCACACATCGAGGCGGGGGCGCGGATCGAGCCGGCGGGGGCGGAGCCGGTAGCCGCAACCGCCAAGCCGGCGGGGGGGGCGCTGGCCGAGCCTCCGCTCGAGGCGCCGCTAAAGCGCCCTAGATCCCAGGGGTTGCGGGTGGGCCCATACTCCGCCATATCGCCGCAGGCGAACTCGGTGGTGTTGGTCTTGCCGAGCAGGATCATGCCCTGGGCAGCCAGGCGGGCGACGGGGGTGGCGTCCCTCCTGGGGACGAAGTCGGCCAGGATCTTCGAGTGAGCGGTGGTCAGGACCCCCCGGGTCCACAGATTGTCCTTGTGGACAATCGGAATCCCGTGCAGGGGAGTGTCGGGGCCGGAGGCCTGGATACTCTGTTCCGCTTTGCCTGCGGCCTCCAGTGCCGACTCGGCGCATACCGTGATGTAGCTGTTTAGCTGCGGGTTGAGCCGCTCTATACGCTTTAGCAGGGCCTCGACGAGGTCTACCGGGGAGATCTCGCAGCGACCGATGAGGTCGGCCAGTTCGGTTACCGATCTGAAGGGGAGTGTGCTATGCATGCCTGTTCCTAATCGTCACTTGCGTCGGTGCTCAGCCCAGCCGCGGGTCGAAGACGTCGCGCAGGCCGTCACCTAAGAGGTTCAGGGCCATCACCGTAATCATGATCGCTAGACCGGGAAAGAATGACAGCCACCAGGCTAACGACATGAAGCCGCGCCCCTGGGAGAGCATTAGCCCCCACTCAGGCGTGGGGGCTTGGGCCCCCAATCCCAAGAAGCTCAGGGCTGAACCGGCGAGGATGGCGATCCCGGTCCCGAGTGCAGCGATGACGATGTTGGGGGCGATGATATTGGGCAGGATGTGGCGGAACATTACGGTCCGGCTGGGGGCCCCCACCGCCTCGGCAGCCTGGACGTAGAGGTTCTCCTTGGCCGACAGGACCTCGGCCCGGGTCACCCGGGCGTAGGCGGGGATGGAGGCGATGCCGACGGCGATCATGGCGTTGGTCAGGCCGGGACCTAGGGCGAATACGAAGATCAGTGCCAGGATCAGCGAGGGGAAGGCCAGCAGGATGTCGATCACCCGCATCAGGGCGGCCTCGATCCAACCGCCCAGATAGCCGGCCAGGCTGCCGATCAGGATGCCGAGCGACATGGCGATGCTGACCGATACCAGCCCTAGGCGGAGGGATACTCGGGAGCCGAAGATGACCCGGCTCAACATGTCGCGGCCCAGGGTATCGGTCCCCATCCAGTGATCCGGCGAGGGGGGAAGCAGGATGTCGAAGGGCGCCACGGCCAGGGGGTCGTAGGGGGCGATAACTGGGGCGAAGACCGCACAGAAGATGAGCAGCAGCAGCATGATCGCGCCGAGCATCCCGCCGCGGTGACGGAAGAAGCGTCTTAGCAGTCTCCGGGCCGGGCTGTTGTTTCTTCGGCGGGAGTCGGCCTCACGATCGATGGTGGTGTCGACGGCTATGGCTACTCCTCCTCAGGGGGTCCGAAGGGCTAGGTGGGAGCTGGACATCAGGTGTAGCGGACCCGCGGGTCGAGCAGCGAGTAGGAGAGGTCGACCAGGAGGTTCACCAACACGAAGGCGAGGGCAGCCAACATGACGGTCCCCTGGACCAGAATGATGTCGAGGCTCTGGATGGCGTCGGCGGCCATGAAGCCGAGCCCCTGGCGGCTGAACACGGTCTCGACGACTACTGAGCCACCGAGCAGGGCGCCGAACTGGAGGCCGACGATGGTAAGCACCGAGGCCATGGAGTTGCGCATGCCGTGCTTGACGATGATGGTGACCTGGCGGAGGCCCTTCGAGCGGGCGGTACGTATGAAATCGCTAGACATCACCTCGAGTAGGCTGGAGCGGGTCACTCGGGCGATTACGGCGATCCCACTGAAGCCCAGGGTCACAGCCGGCAGGATGAGGTGGTCGAGGCCGCCGGTTCCCGCAGTTGGGAGCCAGCCGAGCTGTAAGGAGAAGGCCATGATCAGCAGCAGACCGAGCCAGAAGTTCGGCATAGAGACCCCGACCAGCGCGATCAGCATGCCGATGGCGTCGGCCCAGGAGCCACGATTGATCGCCGATATCACCCCTAGGGGGACTCCGAACAGAAAGGCGATCATCAGAGCTGACAGCGTCAGTTCGATGGTGGCCGGCAGCTGATTGCGGATCTGCTCCTTGACCGAGCGATCGGTGATGATGGACCTGCCCAGGTCGAAGCGGATCATCTGGCTGAGGAAGCGCCCGTACTGCACCAGGAAGGGGTCGTCGAGACCGTACTGGTCGCGCAGGCGCGCCAGCGTCTCCGCCGACGCCCCACTCTCGGCCAACATCCGGTCGACCGCGTCGCCGGGGATAATGTAGAGTGCGCCGAATACCAGAAATGAGACCCCGAAGATGACGGGGATCAGGATGAGCAGGCGACGACCGATATAGCTCCACATGATGAGCCGCTAGAAGATAGAGAGGGGCGAGGGCCAGAGGCCTGGGGGCGGGAGCGAGCTCCCGTCCCCAGGGCGAGTCGGGTTTCGTGCCATCGACTGAGGGGGCGCTTTAGCCCTTACTCGATGGTGGCGTCGTAGAAGTAGGGGGCCTCGCCGTAGACCTCGTAGAGCTTGATCCCCTGGACGTTGCTGCGGAAGGCGTTGATCTGCTGCTGGTAGACCGTTGGGATGACGATGGCCTCTTCGAGCATGATCCGCTGAACCTGCTCGATGAGCTGACCACGTCTGGCGAGGTCCGCCTCCGTCTCGGCCGCGACCAGCAGCTGGTCGACCTCGGCCATCGGGTAGTGGGTGAAGTTCCAGCCAGTACCTAAGTTCTCGGAGTGGAACAGGGTGCGCAGGAAGCCGCCATCCTTGAAGATCCAGGTCAGGTGGGCGATGTTGTGATCGCCGGACTGACGGGCCTTCTGGATGGCGCCGGTGTCGAGCTCGAGGATATTGACATCCACGCCGATGGGGCGCAGAGTCGCTTGGAGTAACTCGATCACCCGGGTGGTCTGGGCGCTGGGGAAGCCGATGTACTGCAGCACCGCCTCGTTGCCGTCCTTGTCGAGGGTGCCGTTGCCGTTGCTGTCGGCCCAGCCCGCGTCGGCGAGGATCCGGCCGGCCTCTTCGACGTCGAAGCCGTACATGTCGGAGAGGTCGAGGAAGCTCGGGTTGGGGGCCGACATCACCGAGCCTAGGTGGGGAGCCCAGGCGTTGAAGTAGCCGACCCGGCTGACGATCGTCGGGTCGATGGCCCACTGCAGGGCCTGCCGCATAGCGGGGTCATCGGTAGGCGACTTGGAGCCGTTGACGACCAGGATCACGCCGGTCCCGGGGAGGACCCGACTCTCGATACGGATGTCGGGATTGTTGGCGAGTTCGATCACGCTCTGCGGCGGGATCGACATGGCGGCGTCGACCTCGCCGGTGGTTACGGCGATGACCCGCGACTGATTTTCGGGGATGGTCCGGAAGGTGATCCGCTCAAGGTGGGCCGGGCCGCTATGCTCGGCGCGGGGGTAGGGCCAGTTGTAGTCCGGGTTGCGCTCGATGGTGATGTGAGAGCGCTCGACCCACTCGACGAAGCGGAAGGGGCCGGTGCCGACCGGTGCCCGCGCGAAGCCGTCGGGATCGGCCTCGAGCGCCGTCGGCGAGTGGGGACCGCCCGCCCGCCAATCGGAAAGGCCGAACCAGAAGGCCGGGTGAGGATCGGCGAAGTAGACCCGGGCCGTCAGGTCGTCGACGATCTCGGTGCGCTGGTAGGAGGCCAGGTCACCGACCGCGGCGCGACTCTGGGTGGCGGGGTCGACGATCCGGTCGAAGTTGTACTGGACCGCCTCGGCGTTGAGCGGAGTGCCGTCATGGAAGGTCACACCGGGACGCAGGCGGATGGTGTAGACGCGGGCGTCGTCGGACATGGTGACCTCTTCGGCGAGCCACGGCAGGTACTCGCCATCTTCGGTCAGGTACAGGTAGGTGTCGAAGACGCTGGCACCGGGCACCATGGCGTAGCGCGATGAGCCCTTGTGCAGATCGAGGGTGTCGGGTTCACGGTTTACCGCGTAGACGATCTCGAGGTGGCCGTCGGCGAAGACGAAGCCGATACCCGAGAGGACGATCAGCGTGGCGAGGAGAGATAATCCTAAAGTTCGAAACCGCATTCTCACAACTTCCTTTCCTGGCGCTTAGGTTCTGATTGAGGGATACCTCAATGACGGATCGAGTCAAGCGTCGTTGCTGGTGCTGTTTCCCTCCTTCCCCTGGTACCTGTCTGCCGAACTGGATTGGGTGAGGTAACCCACTTTAGCATCTGGCGCGGTCGTCTGTAAGCCCTTCGGTGTCTCTGATGAGAACGGGGCAGATTCTCCCCTCACCAGGGAGTGGTGGCAAAGGCGTCGAGCAGGCGCAGGGTCGCCTGCAGATCCCGCTCGTCGATGGTCTCGATGGGGCTGTGGGTGTAGCGGGTCGGATAGGCGAGCATGGCGGTAGGGATGTCGTTGCCGATGAACACCTTCCCGTCGCTGGAGAACTGCAGGAAGACGAGGTGCTGCACGGGGATCCCCTCGCGCTCCGCTGCGGCCGTGAGCCGGCTCAGGATATGGCGATCGTAGTGCACCGCGGCGTCCTTGTGACCTAAGAGCGGACCCGCCCCGAGCCGTGATGGCACCTGCAGGTTGCCCACCCCGGGGATGTCACCTGCCAGACCGACCTCCATGGCGATGGCCAGATCGAAGCCCGTGACGGTGCCAGCGCCGATCAGCCCGACCTCCTCTTGAACGGTGGAGCCGAACCACAGTTCGTACTGTAGGGCGTCCCGGTCGAGCGTTTCGAGCCAGTTCGTCATGATCGCCAGCGAGGCGCGGTCGTCCATCGCCTTGCCGACGATATTGTGCCCGACCCGGCGGGTCGGGACCTCCGCTACGACCGGGCAGCCGACGTGCACCCCCCAGGAGAGCGCCTCAGCGCGGCTGCGAGCCCCGATATCGAGAAAGATGTCGGGCCAATCGATACTGTTGTCGGCACGCTTCTCCCGCGTCATGACGTGGCCCGTGACCGTCCCGACGGTGCCCGGGACGTTCCCCTTGGGCGTCATCACCTGGCACGGCTGCGCCACGAAGGCGTGATGGGGAGCGTTTAGCTCACTCCCGCCGGTGCCCGAGGTGAGGCGCAGATGGCCGTCGTCATCGATGCTCTTGACCCGGAAGCTGATCTCATCGACGTGGGCCGCGACGAGCAGCTTGGGTCCGTGGCCACCTACGCGAGCGAACAGGTTGTTGATGCGGCTGCGGTTCGTCTCGCAGCCCGCCTCGCGCCACCTCCGCTCGAGCCAGTCCTGGACATCGTCCTCGTAGCCCGAGGGACCGAGCATCTCGGTCAGGGTCTTGACCAGGTCGAATAGTCCTGAGGTCGTCTCAGCCACGAATCCACCCTCCCCAAGCCGGCTGCCACAGCTCCACCAGGGTGCTGTATGCGGCGTAGGCGGCCTCCATGTTCTCACTCTCGAACTCGACGGTGTCGTCGGCCACTAGGCTGACGCCGGCGGCGCGGGCCGCCCCCTGCGCGCACGCCGGCGCGGCGGCCCGCCGCCCCGGCCGAGCCGGTCTCCTTGAATTGGAGCCGCACCTGCACCGGGCTCGGGGCCGGGAACGGCTTCGCAGCGGGCGCCTTCCGGACGGCCAGGGTGGTCCCCTGCCGGATCAGTTCGCGTGCCCGTTCGGGGTGGAGGCAGCGGGCGGTGTAGCGCCCGAGCGCCCGCTTGACCACGACCCCCTCGATCTCGGGGAGCTCGGCCTTCGCCTCGGCGACGGTCAGGTCGTCGCCGGAGACCAGGGTGACGGGCACGCCGAAGTGGCCCGCTAGGCGCGCGTTCAGGCCGATCTCGCCGACCAGTTGCTCGTTGAGCCAGAGGTTCGCCACCGCCTGGCCGTTGGTGGTGTGGCTCAGCACTCCGGCGGCACCGTGCCGGGTGTGATAGCCCACCAACAGGACGGCGTCGAACCCTCCAGTTAAGCCCTCGAGCTGCCCCAGCCTCCGGGGGGAGCCGATGATCACCTCGGCCCGGGGGTCGAGCGCCTCGATGACGAAATTGCGCATGCCGTTGCCGCCGTGCGAGTCGCTGACCACCACCTCGGTGGCCCCCCCTTCGAAGGCCCCTCGGATGGCGGCGTCGGCCTCGGCGGTCATAAGCTGCCGGGCCGTCTGGTAGTCGTACCCCATCGGATTGGTCTGTTCCCGGAACAGCACCCCGGAGCAGCCCTCCATGTCGACCGAGATGTAGATGCGCACGTCCCTGTCCTCCCTAGCCTGTCCTCCCTAGATCCGGATCAGGCACCGACCCCGACGAAGGTCTGAAAGTCGCGCGGGTCGGGTAGCCGCGAACTCCCCCCCTGGACGGTTAGACGGCCGTTCACGAAGACGGTCTCGACCCGCTCAATGACAGACAGGTCGGCCTCGAGGTCGCCGTCTACGATCACCACGTCGGCCTGGAGGCCGGCCTCCAGGCTGCCGGTCCGCTCAGCGATGTTCAGGCACCGGGCCGAGTCGTGGGTCGCTGCCTTGAGCACCTGCTCCTTGGTGTCGAAGATACCAAACTCGAGCAGCGTCTCCATCTCGGCCAGGATAGCGTCGTGCGGAACCACCGGGCTTCCGGAGTCGGTGCCGAAGCCGAACTGCACCCCGGCTCTGCGGGCCCGTACCAGCCCCTCGTTGCGGCCGCTCTCGGCGAGCTGCCCTCGGCGCCGCTCGATGACGCTCTCCTTCATCCCCCACTCGGCGCCGTGGCGCGCCTGTAGCACCACCGGAGAGAGGGTCGGCACGATCCAGATACCCTGTTCGACGATGCGTGCGAGCAGTTCATCGCTGTAGTTGCCGCCGTGCTCGATGCAGTCGATCCCAGCCTGGACCGCCCGGTCGGCCCACTTGCCGGCGTCAGTGGTAGCGGGCAGGCCCTCCTCATGGGCCTGCGCCACCGCCGCGTCGATCTCCTCCTGGCTGTAGCCGTGCGCCATCAGCTTGATCCAGTCGGCGCCCGCCCGGGCCTGCTCCCGCACGGCCCGGCGCACCTCGTCTACGCCGTCCGCCTCGCGATTGCCCCACCAGATATGGCCGCCGGTGCGGCAGACAGCGCGGCCGCAGGCGAATACGGTCGGCCCCGGCAGCAGTCCGTCGCGGACCGCTTGGCGGGCGAACAGGCCGGTGTCGTGCCCGCAGCCGACGTTGCGGAAGGTGGTCACGCCGGCCTCCACCGCGGCGAGGAGTCCGCGCGCCACCTTCAGGTAGGCCAGCGGCCCGTCGTAGCGGGTCTGCGCCTCGAGATCGGAGAAACCGTCCCAGCCGAGGTGGCCGTGGAGATTCATCAGGCCGGGGATGACGGTCTTGCCGCTCGCTTCCAGGGTTGTGTGGCCACCACCTTCGGGCTCTCGGTCGAGCGCGGCGATCCTCTCGCCCTCGATGACGAGGTGTCCGTTGGCTACGAACCTCCCCTGGCGGCTGTCAAAACGCTTGCCGCCACTGATAACGGTTGCCATCTCTACTCCCTCCTGACCCCGTCCCCTACCCATTCCGTATCGGGAAGGCCGGTGGGTAGAGGTCGTCGGCGCTTCGTCCCTCTGGATCGCGGGCGATGAGCCCGCGCTTGTAGCGGAGCCAGGCTTGGTGGGCGTCGTGCTGCAGTTCAGCCTCGGCTAGTGAGACTACCCGGCCCTCCTCGACCACGGTACGGCCGTCGACGATGACGGTCTCGGTGTCCACCCCGTTGGCGTAGTGGATCAGCGCCATTACCGGATCGTCGACCACGCCGATATGCAGTCCTCGCAGGTCGAAGATGGAGATGTCGGCCCGGGCACCGGGGGCGAGGCGACCTAGGTCGTCGCGGCCTAGGGCCTTGGCCCCGCCGAGGGTGGCGGCGTTGAACACCGCTGCGGCGCTGCCGGAGGTGGGGTCGTCGTCGGCCACCTTCGACATGGTGGTGACCATGCGCATCTCCGCCACCAGGTCCGGCGGGACGGTGTCGGTGCCCAGCGCCAGGTTAACGCCCGCGTCGAGGTAGCGCTGGAACGAGCGTAGCAGCACCCCGCGTCGGGAGAAGACAACCGGGGTGTGTCCCACGCTGGTGCCGCTGTCGGCAAGGAGCTTCAGGTCATCTTCGAGGCGGCCCGCGCCTATCTGGGGGTGGCCGCGCAGATAGATGGCATGGGTCAGCGTCAGTTCTGGACCCAGCACCCCGAGTTCGGCCAGCCGCTCGACCGGGCTCACACCCCGCTCGGCCAGGGTATTGCGGGTCTCGGCCGGGTACTGGGCGAAGTGTGACCGGACTGGGACCCCGAGTTCGCGAGCCGTGTCGCTGGCAGCCTTGAACAGCTCATCCGAGCAGCCCTCGCTGGTGTAGGGAAACATGAAGCCCCGGATGGTCTCTTCACCCAGGTCGCGCAGCTCCTCGATCAGCCGGACGGCACGCTCTAGACCCCTGCGCCCCGCCTCGGGGTTCGGCACTACCTGGGTGCGGCCCCCTTCGTCGTAGCGGCTATGGTCCTGAAAGTTGTGGGCCAAGTAGGCGCGGGCGCCCAACTCCTGGGCAGCCTCGGCCAGTAGTCTGGGCTCCACTTCGGGGTCGTCGTAGCGCTTGCTGGCCATGGTGGTGACGTTGCAGAAGCTGGTCGAGCCGTGCCGTAACAGGGCTGCGACGGCGAAGCGGGCGGAGGTCCGGTAGTCGCTCTCATCCCAGATCATCTCGCCCTTTTCGAACCAGGCCTTCGATTTGGGAAAGCCGATGGGTCCCACATCGATGCGTAGCGGTTGCAGGTCGATGTTGCCGATACAGTGCAGGTTGATTAGCCCTGGTGAGATCAGCCGCCCTGGAGCCTGGACGGTGCGCTCCGCCGGCGGGCAGGTGGGGTCGTCGGGGAACCCCACGTAGGTGATGGTCGAGCCCTCGTAGACTACGCAGCCGCCGTCCAGAATCTCGTGCTGCTCGCCATTAAAGGCGATGACGTACCCCCCTTGGATCCTGACGCTCATCGGAAGAACACCTCCTGATCGGTCGCTAGAGCCCGCGCGCGAAGGAGGCCAGGCGCTCGAGCCCCTCTTCTAGCTTAGGTGACTTGAGCATGAGTGAGCCCCGCATCACCGAGTCGGCGGCCTTGCCCATCATGACCTTCGCCTCCTCGCGCAGCCGGGTCGCGAACTCGGTGCCGGAGAGACCGGTCTGGGAGATGTCGAAGGCCACGTAGTAGGCCCCTTGCGGCTCGCAGTAGGGGAGCCCGAGCCGGTCCAAGGTCTCCAGCCACAGTCCCCTCCGGCGGTCGTACTCCTTAAGGATCGGGGCAAACCAGTCGCGAGGGTGATTCAGGGCGGCCGTGGCACCGGCCTGGGCTACGGAGGTTGCGCAGATGGTCATCGCATGGTGGAACGGCATGAAGGCGTCGATGAGGGCCGCCGGGGCCGCCACATACCCGATCCTCAGCCCTGTCAGCGCGAACCCCTTGGAGAGGCTATTAAGCGTGATGGTGCGCTCGCGCATGCCCGGCAGGGTGGCGAGGCTGACATGCCTGTGCCCGTCAAAGACGTAATGCTCATAGATCTCGTCGGCGATCACCAGCAGGTCGCGTTCGACGGCCAGTGCGGCTATGCTCTGCAGGACTGTTTCGGGCAGGACCGTGCCGGTCGGGTTGCAGGGCGTCACGATCACCAGCAGCTTGGTGCTGGGGGTGATGGCTGCGGCCAGCGCCTCGGGATCGACAGTAAAGTTTGACTCGATCGTGGTGGGGACCGCGACCAGTTCGGCCCCGAGCATCCGGGCCACATCGCTATAGTTGCCGTAGTGGGGTGAGGGGATGAGCGCTTTTTCGCCCGGATCGAGGATCCCCATCAGCACGGATACTAGCGCCTCCTGGGCCCCGCTGGTGACCATGATCTCGGTGTCGGGGTCGTAGTCGAGGCCGTTCTCGCGCTCGAGTTTGCCAGCGACTGCTCGGCGCAGTTCGGGCGTGCCGGCCCAGGCGGTGTACTGAATCCTCTTCTCGGCAACCGCCTCCCTCATCGCCTCGAAGATGAACTCAGGCGGTTCGAAGTCTGGGGTCCCACTACTCATGCCGATGAGCCCGGGAGTCGCCACCGAGGTCTGCCGCCCCAGCGGCACCGCCTTCACCCGCTCAGCTATATGTTTCGAGATGTCCACTTTACGCTCCCCGTTACAGATCGATCCAGCGCCGCTCGGTCGAGGAGCGCCGGACGGCGTCCATGACCTGCTGGCAACGGAGCCCGTCCTCGAAGGTCGCGCCCCAGCTTAAGGGGCGGCCCTCGCGGACGGCGCCCACCAACTCGGTCATCAGACTTACCACAGAGACATTCCAGATGCCCGCTCCCACCCCCTCGAGCTCGGCGTTGGGGTCGGTGACCGTCTGGTCTTCGAAGTCGCCGCCAGCCTTGGCTACCAGAAGCCTCTCATCGCTGTCCGAGAGCAAGATGGTCCCCTCGCTTCCAAAGATCTGGGTGTGGTTGCCCACCCCGTGCCGCGCGGTGCTGCTGATCAGTACCGTGGCGAGCGCGCCCCCCCTCAGCTTCAGAGTGAAGCGCGTGAAGTCGTCGGCGGTGGCGGTCCAGGCCGCGCCCGTCTCCCGGTCGACCCGGTCGGGTACCAGGGTGGCTGCCACCCCGCCGACGGAGGCGACATCGCCGAGCCAGAAGCGGATCAGGTCGATCTGATGCGAGCCGTTCGCGCCCAGGCGGCCGCCTCCCCGCTCTTCGAGCGACCACCAGTCTCCCTCCGGTCGCGAGGCGGGGTCGCCCATCGCGGCCGAGACGTTGATGATGTTGACATGCCTCACCTCGCCGATGGCGCCGCTCTGGATCAACTCCAAGATCCGCTTGCGATTGGGGTTAAAGCGCAGCTCGTGGTCGATCATGTGGATCCGCCCCAGCGCCTCGGCCCGGGCCAGCATGGCGGCCGACTCCTCCTGATTCAGCGCCATCGGCTTGTCGCAGAGCACGTGCGCACCCGCCTCCAGTGCGGCCAGCGCCATCGGTGCGTGCGTGTCTGTGGGGGTGGCGATACAGACTAGGTCGGGTTTACAGGCTTCCAACATGGTGCGCCAGTCGTCGTAGGCGTCGGCTACTCCGAACGCCTCCGCTGCGGCTCTCGCCCTCTCGAGCCGCTGGCTGGCGATGGCGACCACCTCTGCCTCGTCGATGGTCGCCAGCGCTGGCAAGAACGCCTTGCGGGCGAAGCTTGCGCCGATCACCCCTACACGTACGGTCATGGCTTTCCCCTCTCCGCTTCGGTCTGGTGGTTGCGACCCGTTCCGGGCCGTTCGAGTAGCGGGGGGATCTCGACCCGCCGCCCCTCTCGCGCTGACAGGATACACGCTTCCACCATCGCCAGCGACCGGAGGTGGTCGCGCCCGCTACACTCGAGCGGTGCCCCACGCAGTGCCCGGACAAAGGCTGCTAGCAGCCCTGAGGTGTCGGTGATCCAGCGCTCGAACGGTGGGAGATCGACCTCGGTGAGTTCGGTGTCGGCCCGCTTTGCGTGGAAGAGCGCCCCAAACATGTCGCGCTGAGTGATAATGCCCTCGCTGCCGTCGGTGCGCCACTCGAAACCCAGGTCATCCCAGCCTCCCTGCCAGGTCCCCTGGTAGTTGACCTCGAAATTGTCCTCGAACTCGAACAGGGCTGCGATATTGGTGTCGTCCGCGTACATCGTCCACGACGGATTCCAGCTGCGGCAGTACACTGCCACCGGCTCTCGCCGATACACGAAGCGCATCAGATCGAAGTGGTGGATCGACTGCTCCCACAGCATCGGCTGGGCCATCTTCAGCGGATAGCTGTTCAGCCGGGCGAGGGTTCCATCGCGCCAGCGCTCGTAGGTGAGACGTGCGAACTCTACCTGCCCAGCAGCATCCGTGTCGAGCAGTTCGAGGTAGGCCTGGGTGACCGGTAGGTAGCGAAAGTTGAGTCCCACCATCAGCGGAGCTCCCGCCGCCTCGGTCTGCTCAACGTAGCAGGAGGCCTGTTCTAAGTCGAGCGCCAGTGGCTTCTCCACGAGTAGCGGCAGGCGGTACGCGCAGGCTGCAGCGATGTCCGGGTCGCGAGTCTCTGGCGGGGTCGCCAGCACCAACGCCTGTACGCCGTCGAGTTCGGCGAGCGCCTCAGCCAACGAGGCGAACGACGGCCTCTTGCCGAACCGTTCCTGGGCCCGGTCGAGGGCTGCAGGATCCGGGTCGACGTAGCCGATCAACTCGCAATCGGTTGAACGCCGGATCGTCTCCGCCCAGAACCGACCCCTGCTCCCGAGGCCGACCAGGGCTATCCGCAAGGCCGTTACGATCCACCCTCCCTCTCGACAGGCGGCGCGTGGCCTCCCATCAGAGACTCTCGTAAGCGCAGTCGCAACCGCTCAGGGGTGTAAGCGCGATCCCTTTCGCGCGGGGTGACCAGACGTTCGACGGGTTCCCTCTCCAATTCTCCTCCTGGACCCTGAAACGGTGCGATTGACGGCATATACGACCTTGGCACGCCGACTGTTGCTTGTCAACAGCCACAAAGGTGGTAGGGGAGTGAGGTGTTTTCTCAGTTCCCTCCAGCTGCGGTGTCGCCCCGGATGGCGACCCGCTAGATGGTACGGTGGGCTTGGCACAACACAGTCGGAGGAGAGGTGCTGCTGAGCTATGAAGGCCATGATCGTCGCCCCCCAACCGGTCGCCGTCGAGGCAGGCTTCGAGGTACTGCGCGGCGGCGGGAATGCCGTCGATGCCGCCGTGACCTGTGCACTGGTGCAGGGGGTGGTGTCGCCCCACATGTGCGGCGTGGGTGGCTACGCGGTCGTCACCCTGAGCCCTGGCGGAGGAGCACCGGTCTTCCTCGATGGCCCCGCGCTGGCCGGCTCCCTGGTGACACCGGAGATGTGGCAGGACCGGCTGCTCCGCCCCAGCCCCAACGGCTGGTCCTACTTCCTTAAGGGCAGGGTCAACGACATCGGCCACACCTCGGTGTGCACGCCGGGGACGGTGAAGCTGCTGGCTACACTGCTCGAGCGCTACGGCACCCTCGACTGGGAACAGGCCATCGCGCCCGCAGTCCGGGTGGCTGAGGAGGGGTTTACGGTCGGTCAACAGCTGGCTGCCGGCTGGAGAGCGAGGCGTCCCTTCCCCGAAGCCACCTCCCTGCTTGAACGGATCCTGAGTAACGAGGAGGCGCGCCGGATCTATCTCATGGCAGATGGCCGTGCCCCTGACGAGGCCGACACGATCCACAACCCCGACTACGGTGCCACCCTGCGGCGGCTTGCAGAGGCTGGACCGGACGACTTCTACCATGGTGAACTGGCTGGGCGGATGGCCCGTGACCTGGGCACCAACGGGAGCTTCGTCACCGCAGGCGACCTCGCCGGATACGCGCTGCAGGAGCCGCCGGTGGTGACGGGCAGTTACCGCGGGGTTGAGGTGGCGTCCGCAGCGTCCCCGCACGGTGGTCCCACGCTGGTGGCGACCCTGAACATCCTCGAGCACTTCGACCTTGCAGCGTTAGAGCACAACTCGGCCGAGTATATCCACCTGGTCGCGATGGCCATGAAGGCTGCGTTCTCCGACCGCAACCTCCACCTCGGCGACTCGGCCTTCCACGAGGTGCCGCTTGAGTGGATGATTGGCAAGGACCGGGCCGCCGAGTGGGCGGCGCACATCCGGCGGGGCGATCCCATCACGGTCTCCTTCACCCCGTCTGGACCGCCTGACACCACCACCCTGAGCGTGGTCGATGGCGCTGGCACCTGGTTGAACCTCACCCACTCGCTCGGCTCCTCGTCGGGGGTAATCACCCCTGGGCTGGGCTTTATGTACAACAACTCGATGACGAATTTTCACCCGCTGCCGGGACACCCGAACTCGATCGCCCCCGGCAAGGGCCGCACCAGCGGCATGGCGCCCACCATATTGTCCCGTGACGGTGAGCCGTTCATGACCGTCGGGGCTCCCGGTTCGACCCAGATCATTACCGGTGTCCTCCAGGTGGTCCTCAACGTGCTCGACTTCGGTATGGGCATCCAGGAGGCCGTGTACGCCCCTCGCTTCGACTGCCAGGGCGAATCGATCCGGTGTCAGGCACGGATCCCCGAGTACATCTGTGCCGAAGTCGCCCGCCTCCACCCGATTGCGCGCACCCCCTACAGCCACGGTGCCTTCGGGCTGGTGCACGCCATCGCTCGCGACCCTGCCAGCGGTCGCTTAAGCGGAGGGGCCGACACCGGGGCTGGGGGGATGGCGCTGGGGCTAAAGGTGCAGGTAAGGGATTAGCAGCCTGTCGGACTTTGTGTGAGACTTGAGATTATACAATCAAGACGTTGGCCTTGGTCAGGAGTCCTTTGATGGGGAAGTTCGTAGAGCGTGATCAGTCGCAGTTGTTTCTGCTTCCGGTAG
>MPNL01000057.1 GCA_002239005.1 Truepera sp. bin119 | reverse complement strand
ACGGTCTTGCCGTAGGCGCCGCGCCCGCGCCGGCCCTTGACCCGACGCGCCCCGAAGAAGCTTTCATCGACCTCGACGCCAGCGAACAGAGGGCGTCGCGCTTCGCAGTCAAGCAGAATGCGTTCCCACAAGCCACGGTAGAACCGATTCACGGTGTTGCGGTTTAGACCGCTCAGCGTCGCTGCCTGGAGGGCCGAAGGACGGATTCGCTGGATCAGATCGGCGGCGAAGTGACGAACCAACTCGCGGACCTTGCCCAAGGACGGATTCGAAGGGCGGATCTGAAATCTTCGAACGCCTCGCGTACTTGTTTTTCATTACCAAGCCTAGCCTTATCACACATCGCAAGACCCTCAGCTAGGCAAGACCCAAGAAGAGAATTGCGCCGTTTGCCACCCGGTCTGCGGATACTTAAGGAGGGAGCATAGTGGCTTCTATGACCACCAAAGCCAACTGGAGCCTCAACAGGGAAATTCTCAATTATCCAGTTTGATGGGCTAGAGGGGACTGTACTGCGAACTTTTCGCTGGGAGGTCCATATTTAGGTGGGCCTAGTTGACTGAAGACAGAACCATCTTCACCTTGCTGATGTGGCCATGAGCTTACCGTTATCCCGATCTTACTGGGCGTTCGATCATCTTCGGGGGCATGGCTCCTGGGTAGGCATCTCACGTCATCAGTTTACGAATCTGGTCTTCCAGGCGCAATGAATGAGTGAGCGCAGCTCTGGAACCAATACAGGGGCCACCCCCCTTCCCGCGCTACGCGCTCAACCCTCACTCCGAACACGGGCTCAAGCACCTCTGGAATCAGGACCGTCTCCACCGCCCCGGCCGCTTGGACGCGACCACCCTGCAAAACAACAATGTGATCGCAATACTCCGATGCCAGATTCACGTCATGGATCGACATAAGAGTGGTCACACCCACGTCACGCACGAGTTCGTGGCCCCCAGTTGCGAGGTCGCGGTTGGCGTTGCCGTGGCGCACCCCGCCAGCAGCAGCAGAACCAAGCCTACGATTGCATACATCACCTCTCTCTCCTACGTGCTTGCTTAACCGGTCGGCTGCGGGCCCGGCTTCTTCGCGTTCCGGCCCCGCAGCGTGGTCACAATTCGGTCACTGATGATCACAAGGGAATGGCACGCTGCTGGAAGGCAACCAGGTCCGCGTACACACCCCCCGCGGCGAGCAGGGAGTCATGTGGGCCGGCCTCCACTGTGCGCCCCTTCTCCAGGACAATGATGCGGTCGGCGCTGCGGATGGTGGACAGTCGGTGCGCGATGACGAGGGAGGTACGGCCCGCGCGGACGCGGGCCATCGCCTCCCGGAGAAGACGCTCGTTCTCGGCATCCAGGTTGGAGACGGCCTCGTCCATCATCAGGATGGGGGCGTCCTTGAGGACCGCCCGCGCGATGGCGATACGCTGCCGCTGGCCCCCGGACATCTGGACCCCCCGCTCACCGGCGTTGGTCTCATACCCCTGGGGCATCCGCATAATGAAGTCATGCGCCAGAGCGACCCTTGCGGCCTCTTCCACCTCCGCGTCCAGGGCATCCGGGCGCGCTAGGCGGATGTTCTCGTGGATGGTCATGTTGAACAGGTAGATGTCCTGCGGCACCCAGGCGATGAGTTCGCGCAGGGCGCTCTGTGGGAACGCCCGGATGTCATGCCCGCCGATAGTGATGGCGCCGTCCGTGACATCCCAGAACCGCATGAGCAGATGGATGCAGGTGGACTTCCCTGCGCCGGAGTGCCCCACGAGGGCCACACTCTCGCCCGGCTCTACGGAGAAGCTCGCTGCGTCCAGCGCCGGAGGCAGATCCGGGGCGTAGTGGAAGCTCACAGCCCTGAACTCGATGCGGGGCTCCACCGGGCCTGGAGGCGGCACCGCCTCCGTGTCCCGCACGGGAGCGGGCGCGTTCAGCACGGCGAACACCCGGTCAGCCGCCGCGAAGACCACGCCGAGGCTCTCCGCGATGCCGGTGATGTTGGTCACTGGCCCAAAGATGAAGATGGCGAGGATGATGACGACTGGATAGAGCGCGGGCGAGAGGGAGCCGGAGGACACCAGGTAGGCTGCGGCGATGACAATGCTTACCATCCCCAGCGTGATGAGCACGGACGTGACCGCCTGCTCTCCACCTGCTCTGCGCCCGTGGGCGACCTGTGCGCTCACCAGGCTCCGGCTTCTCTGGAGCAGCCCTTCCAGGAAGCGCTGTCCCTGCCCGAAGGCCATGACCTCGCGGAGTCCCTGAACGCCGTCCACCACCTCCGCGTTCAGCGAACCCAGGGTCTCTCGCAGTCTCCGGCCCTGGGTTGCCGCCCGCTTGCGCAACCAGAAGGGAACGGTCGCCACCGCCAGGGTTGCGGGGAGCAGCGCCAAGGGGAGCAGCCAGTGCATCGCCGCGAGGGTGAGGAGCGCCCCCAGCGGCACCACGACCGCCACGATGAACGTCCCCACCGTGTGAGCGTAGAACCACTCGATGGTGTCCACGTCGGCCATCGCCGCGGTGGAGAGGTCGCCGGAGCGCCGGTCAAGAAGATAGCCCGGCGCCAGCCGGTCCAGCGCCTGATAGAGCCAGATGCGGAGCTCCGCCAGGATGCGGTAGGCGAGGTCGTGCGCCAGCCACATCTCCGCCCAGGCCGCCACCGCCCTGCCAGCCACGACGCCGCCGAGCACGAAGGCGCTGAAGTAGAGCGCTTCAGCCGCCGCCCCCGTCGCTACTCTTCCCACCATGAACGCACCAATCCCAGCGGCGGCGATCATGAAGCCGTGGTTCAGGATGCCCGTGAGCACGGTGATTCCCATGAGCCAGTAGTACGGGCGCAGGATGCGGAGCAGCTGCCAGAACCCAGCCCCCCATCTGCTGCTGCGTGGAGCGAACTCCCATTCGCTGGGGCGATTGCTCACATGGCCTCCTGCTGCGCCAGGACGAGGCCGGCATACGCGCCGCGCCGCTCCATCAGCTCCTGGTGGCGGCCAGCCTCAACCACCCGCCCCTCGTCCAGGACCACGATGCGGTCGGCGTGGACGACGGAGGAGAACCGGTGGGCGATGGTGATGGTTGTCCGTCCCTGGGCCAGCCGCTTCAGCGCGTCACGGATGGCGCTCTCGTTCACGCCGTCCAGGCTGGAGGTCGCCTCGTCCAGGATGAGGATAGGGGCATCCTTCAGCAACGCCCGCGCGATGGCGATGCGCTGGCGCTCACCCCCGGAGAGCTTCGCTCCCCGTTCTCCGACCACGGTCTGATACCCCTGGGGGAGTGCGGTGATGAACCCGTGAGCGTTGGCCGCCCGCGCCGCCGCTTCCAGCTCCCCTAGGGAGGCTCCGGGCTTCCCGAGCCGGAGGTTGTCCTCTACCGTCCCATGAAAGAGGTAGGTGTCCTGGGACACCACGGCGATGAGGCCGCGCAGCGTCTCCAGGGGGTAGTCGCGGATGTCCACGCCCCCAATCTCCACGCGGCCCTGCTGGGGGTCGAAGAACCGCAGCAGCAGCGCAGCCACGGTGCTCTTCCCCGCCCCCGACTGACCAACGAGGCCAAGGCTCTGGCCTGCGTTCACGCTGAACGACAGGCCGTCGAGCGCTGGCGCGTTATCCGGGTAGTAGGCAAAGGTGACGTTCACGAAGGCGATGGACTTCGGCGTGCTCGAAGGCTCGGGGTGCGTCGGCGTGGCCTCACGGTCAGCCACCTCAGGCTTTGCGTCCAAAAGCGCGAAGATGCCCGTGGAGGCGGACACGCCCATGTAGCCCTTGTGCCAGTAGGAGTCCAACTCCACCAACGGACGGAAGCACTCCCCCGTGAGGAACAGCACCACGAGGAGTCCCGCCAGGTTGAGCGCTCCGTCCGCCACCTGGAACGCGCCCACGGCGACGGCCATCGCCACGCCTGCGCTCATTGCCAGCCCCACGACGCCGTTGCGGATCATGGAGATGGAGAGCTGTGCCATCGTCGCCCGGTAGAGCGCGAGCGCAGCGTCTTGGAGGACCCGCCCCCGGCGCTCGCTGGCGTTGAGCGCCTTCAGCGTGACCATTCCCTGCATGCTGTCCACGAACTGGGCGTTGAGGTCCGTGTACGCCCGCCAGTGCCGCTGGCCGTACTCGCCCAGCAGGCCGTCCCACAGGCGCGGCACCAGGGGAACGGCCAGCACGCACACCAGCACGACCACGCCCACCAGAGGGCTGAGGACGCAGATGTACGCCACTACGGCCAGGGGCACGGCCACCGCGACAATGGACTGCGGCAGGTAGTAGCCCATGTAGGACTCTAGGGCTTCCACGCCGTCCACGAGGGTGGACTGCACCGTTCCCGTCCGCGTCCGTTCCATGTACCCAGGGCCGAGGGCAAGAAGCACACGGTAGAGCCGCTGGCGCAGGGCCACCTTCACCGCCGCGGCGGTGAGCATGGAACTCATCTCCCGCCACCGGAGCAGCACCGCGCGAAGCGCCGCCAGCAGAGCGACAACGCCCACGAGGGCGAGCGCCCCCGTCCACGGCTCGCCGGCCAGGATGCGGCTGACCACGAGGGCCACGACCACGCCCTGCGCGGTGAATGTGCCGGAGATCGCTAACCCCAGCGCCACGGTGAGGGCGATTCGAGCACGCGCACTCTCCGTCAGCGCCAGCATCTTCCGATGGACCATCATTCCCGGTGTCGTCCTCCCATGGCTTTACCTAATCATAAGCCGCCTAGTTGCCATGGTTCGTCACCCACAGCAAAACCTCAGCCGCGCCACTATCCGAATCCTCGTTCACGGCCAGCTCAATGCTAAGGTCAATAAACCGCTCGGACTCCTGGGCGTGGGCGGCATTCGAGTACAGCGCCGCGGCTATGGACGGCAACCAGCACGAACAGGGCAGCAATTCCGGCTGTGTGGACTACGGAGGGTGTTGCCCTGAACTTTCGCATAGGACTAGTTGCGCCGGCTATTTGACAGCATGGGCGTGAGTCCTGTGGATTCCGGTTGTTGTTAGTGGGGCAGGCACAGGCCATTCCAACCTCCCAATTTATCCGCCTCAACCGCCACTTCTTCGTCAAGGAGATACAGGTCAAGCCTGGAAGAGCCGCCATCATCTACTCGATACCTACGCCGGATGACAGCCCATTAGGGGGAGCGGACTCCGCTGAAATCGCCCTCAATGGCGGAGTTCGCAAATCGGTACGTCATGGTGGAGCCTGCCGGACTCGAACCGGCGACCTCTCGCTTGCAAAGCGGGCGCTCTCCCAACTGAGCTAAGGCCCCGTACAAGTCGCAAGATGATACTCACCCCCCAGAGGGAGTGTCAAGAGCTCTTCCCCCTTCCGGATCCGGCTTGGCGAAGATCATGACCCCCATATCGGTTTGCAGTCTGCTTGTTACAACTGCGCTGAGTATATGGCCGATCTTGTCGGCCGCGCCGTCGACCACTACCATGGTGCCGTCGTCGAGATAGGCCAGACCCTGTCCCAACCTGCGGCCCTCGCGCACTACCTTAAGAGACAGCCTCTCACCAGGAAGGGGTATTGCCCTTGTGGCGTTGGCGAGCCGGTTCACATTGAGGACCTTCACCCCCTGAAGGTTGGCTACGCGGTCGAGGTTGTAGTCGGTGGTTACTAAGCACGCCCTTCGTTGAAGGCAGAGCGCGATGAGCTTTTCATCGACCACCGAAGTTTCGAGGGGGTTGTCGTAGATGATGTGGACTGCCCCATTGCTCCGTTCGATGAGCCGGTCAAGGATCTCGAGGCCCCTACGGCCACGTCTGCGCTTCGGCGGATCGTCCGAATCGGCGATGGTCTGAAGCTCCCCAAGCACGAACTTAGGGATAAGGAGTGGACTCTCCATGAAGTTTGTCTCGAGGATATCGACAATCCTGCCATCGATGATAGCCGAGGTATCGGCGATCTTCTCTGGGCTGCGGGGATGACGATGGCGAACCGTCGGCCGATCCTCTACCGGTTGCCGGATGAAGGTGAGCAGCTGGCGATTGGCCACAAAGAACCATGATGAGGCGATGAGGAGTAGGGTGGCGATGAGCAGCGACCAGTACCAGGTGAACCCAGGCATCCGGGCGAGGAGGTTGTTGAGGAGAACAGCGATCAGGAGGGCGATAGTGGCTCCGGTCCCTGCTGCCAGGACCGTTTCGGGGGTGACTGTCGAGACAGTTGAGCGGATGCGGAACCACACAACTTCCCAGCGTCGGGCCAACGGGGCGCTCACCAAGTATCCAAATAGTAGGCCGACCAGGGTGAGGTACAGTAGATTGTTGGGTCCGGTGAGGAGTCGCTGCTGCAAGAGGAACTCTGTGATCAAGAAGAAGACCGAGCCCAGGACACCGCTGATTACGAGTCGGGCTGACAGGTAGATGAGAGAGGGCGATCCACCTTCCACCATCAGTCTCCCTCCGGCCCCTGCCAAGTTGCTGCTAGGGCTTCTGCTAGGGACTGGGCGTGAAGGCACTCAACACCCAGGGCCGCCGGACCGATCAGCCGCCGGTAGCCGGATCGCTTCGCCTCTCGCACACGACGCCCGAGCTGTGCAACGGACCGGATCTCGCCCGTGAGTCCCACCTCGCCCACCACCGCCGTGTTTTTTGGCAACGGGCGCCCCGTGACGGCCGAATAGACCGCTAGGGCCACCGCTAGGTCTGTTCCAGGATCGGTCAAGCGTAGGCCCCCAGCCACGTTGACAAACACATCGAGGCCGGTGAGAGGAAGATCCACCCTTCGTTCTAGGACGGCTAGGACCACGTCCACGCGCCGTTGATCGAGCCCCTGTACGACCCGCCTCGGCGAGGGATACGGGGACTTGGCGGCGAGCGCCTGCACCTCGAGTAGCAGCGGACGCTGCCCCTCGAGAGCAGCGACAACCACTGAGCCCGAGACATCGCTCTGGCGCTCCGCTAGGAAGGCTTCGGAGGGGTTCGGTACGGCTGTGAGGCCAGCCTCTCGCATCTCAAACACCCCCACCTCGCCGGCTGGACCGAAGCGGTTCTTCATGGCACGCAGGATCCTAAATCCCGAAGCCGATTCAAGTACCAGTGTGGCATCTACCATATGCTCGATCACCTTGGGCCCGGCAATACTGCCCTGTTTGGTGATGTGTCCGATGAGCACTAGGGTAGCGTCGCTCTCCTTCGCCGCCTGAGAGAGAAGCGCGGTGGAGTCTCGCACTTGAGTGAAGGTCCCTGGGGTGGCACCGTCTTCGGCCACTAGCGTCTGGACCGAGTCGACGACGACTAGGTTCTGTGGATTAAGGCGAAGGTGTTCCGCAAGCGTCCGGGCATCGACCTCCCTAGTGACGGAGAGTGTCGGGGCCACTCCGATCCGTTCGGCGCGCAGCTTAATCTGCGACAGCGATTCCTCACCAGCGATGTAAAGGGGTCTGTCTCCCTGCTCAGCAGCCAGATGGGCTAGCTGGAGGAGAAGAGTCGACTTGCCGATCCCGGGTTCCCCGGCGAGCAGCAGGACCATCCCAGGGACCCAACCTCCGCCGAGGACTTGGTCGACCTCCTTGACCCCAGAGGGGATCCTGCGCAATCCGACCGGGTCGACCTCCTCGAGCTTCAACACCGGCTCCGAGAGGGGTCGATCCCCCCTCCTCAATCCGATCACTCGTTTGGGGGCGAACTCCTTCTTCGCCTCCATGGTCCCCCACTCCCCGCAGCGCGGACAGCGCCCCATAGGGACGGGGGACTGGGAGTCGCATACCCGGCAACGGTAAGCAGTACCGACCTTCACCATTTAACTCACTTTCAGTACCGGGTGTGGGAGCGATCCAAAATAAGGAGCAGCGCTTCCGAACAGGTAGGGGTGAAGCCACACCGGATCGACCCGGCCTACACGATAGGTACGGGGTGGGCGAAGACGATCTTGCTGTTTTCGACCGTCACGTGTACTGGATCATCAGAGCCGTTGGTTAGCAGTTCAAGCGATAGGGGGTCCTCGATAAGCTCCCGGATTACAGTGCGTAAGCGACGGATGCTCTCGCCCTTTGGTAGCTTTTCGACGAGAAGGTTAGTGACCTCTTGACTGAACGACACTTCGATGTCCCGGTTTATGAGCTCCAAGCGAATCTCTTCGAGCATCTGGCTGGTGATGTGGAGGACCTCGTCATTGTCGTAGGTTCGAAAGGCGATCACCTCGTCGAGCCGATCGAGAAATTCGGGATTGAAGAGGCTCTTCAGCGGGGCATTGACATCTTGCAGCCCACTCTCCTGGAATCCGACTGAGCTCCCGCGGTTGAAGCCGGAATTGCTAGTGAGGATCAGAATCACGCGGCGGAAATCGACGGTGCGGCCCAGGCCATCCGTGAGGCGCCCATCGTCGAGTACCTGAAGGAAAGTGTTATAGATGTCGGGGTGCGCCTTCTCGATTTCATCCAAGAGCACAACAGAGAAGGGCTGTCGACGGACCGACTCGGTCAGCCGACCGCCCTGTTCATGTCCGATGTAGCCTGGAGGGGCCCCGATCAACTTAGAGATCGAATGACTCTCCTGATATTCGGACATGTCGAGGCGGATTAGCGCGCGCTCGCTGCCAAACAGTTCGGTGGCGAGTTGTTTTGCCAGGAATGTCTTGCCCACACCCGATGGGCCTACGAATAAGAAGGACGCGGAGATGCGGGTCCTTCCGCCGAGGCCGACCCTGGCCCTGCGGAGAGCAGATGCGAGGGCGCTTATAGCCTCCTCCTGACCCACTACATTGAGCTTTAGGCTCTCCTCAATGCTGCTTAGTCTGGTGGCGTCCTGTTCATCGATGTAGATCCCACCCCAGGAATTCACCACCGCCTCGACATCCTCGCGGCTCACGATCGGGGTGCCATCTTCCTCTTCAAGAACGGGGAAGCCGAGCGACTTGTTAAGCCTGGTACGGGCTGCGGCCTCGTCGATTAGGTCGATAGCCTTGTCCGGGAAGTTCCTGCCTGGCAGCGACCTCTCTCCATAGCGGACCGAGATCTCTAGGATCGCCTCCGGGATCACCACACCGTGGTGGGCCTCGTATTTTTCCCGCAGGCCCTGCAGGATCTCGAGGGTTTCCTCTGGACTTGGCTCGAGGACGATGATCGGCTGGAAACGGCGCTCGAGCGCAGCGTCTTTTTCGATGTAGCGATGGTACTCGCCGGTAGTCGTGGCCCCGATGACCTGTACCTCGCCCCGAGAGAGCGGAGGCTTAAGGATATTGGCAGCGTCGAGTGTCCCCTCGGCACCTCCAGCGCCGACGAGGGTGTGGAGTTCGTCGATAAAGGCGATCACCTTGCTGCTGCGCAGTTCCTCAATCACCTGTCGAAGGCGCTCTTCGAACTCGCCCCGGTATTTCGTCCCGGCCACAATGTTTGAGAGGTCGATCGAAAGGACCCTTGCAGGAACTAGATTGGGCGGGACCCGCGCCTCCACGATGGCCTGGGCTAAGCCCTCTACGATGGCAGTCTTCCCCACACCCGGTTCCCCGATAAGGACGGGGTTGTTCTTCGTCCGGCGAGAGAGGATCTGAATGACGCGGCGAATCTCCTCTGTGCGGCCGATGACAGGGTCGAGCTTGCCCTCTCGGGCCTCTTTGGTCAGATCACGGGCGTATTCGTCGAGGAACGGGGTGTTGGCGGACTCCACCTGATTTTTCGGGTCGGCTGTGGCCAGGACCCGCCAGCGGACGGTATCGACATCTCGGGTCAGTTGTTGCAGGATCCGAAAAGCTACCCCGTCACCTTCGCGAATGATCCCCAACAGGATGTGCTCGGTGGCGATGACATTGCTGCCAAGGTTGCGGGCTTCTGACCCCGCCAACTCCATGACGCGGCGGGCTCTGGGTGTGATGGCTGCTGTCTCGTTTCGGGTGAGGCCATCCCCCCGCCCCACCATCTCCTCAATCTGACGCCGGAACCCTTCGAGGGTCGCGCCAAACTCACTGAGGACGTGACTGGCGGTGCCACCTTCGCGCATCAGACCGAGCAGGAGATGTTCGGGCCCGATCATGGCGTGGCCAAGCTTCGACCCCTCTTCGCGAGCGAAGTGGAATACCAGGCGTGCCCGGTCGTCGTACCGATTCAAGATCCCCCTCCGAAGCGGTGTCGGTGCCTAGGTTCGGGAGCGTGGGACGCATTCATGGGAGGCGTCACCATGATAGTATAGTACGCGCTCAACGCTCTGCGCTGAAAGGGTATCGGTTACGTTCCAGACGGGACACGCGCAAGAGCCACCAACCTTTACGCTTTGAGGAGAGCGTATGCATTTCCAAGATATTATAATGGTCTTAGATCGCTTCTGGGCAGGCCACAGCTGTGTTATAGCTCCTCCTCAGGACAGTGAAGTTGGTGCCGGGACATTCTTTCCCACCACCTTCTTCCGTACTCTCGGTCCCACCCCTTGGCGGGTGGCCGGCATCGCGCCGAGCCGCCGGCCGGCTGATGGGCGCTACGGCGACAATCCTTACCGCTTTCAGTACTTCTACCAGTACCAGGTTATCCTGAAACCCTCGCCCCTTGAGGTTCAGGAGTTGTACCTCGAGTCACTCAGAGTCATCGGAATTGATGCCCGATCCCACGATCTCCGATTTGTGGAGGACAACTGGGAGAGCCCCACCCTCAGCGCTTGGGGGTTGGGTTGGGAGGTGTGGATAGATGGCATGGAGATCAGCCAGTTCACCTACTTCCAGCAGGTGGGCGGATTTGACTGCCAACCGGTGAGCGTCGAGTTGACGTATGGCCTCGAGCGCCTAGCTATGTACCTTCAAGATAAGAAGCATGCCTACGATGTCACTTATAGCGATGGAGTGACGATCGGGGACCTGCGTGCGGAGTTCGAGTTGGAACACTGCCGCTATAATTTCGAGGAGAGCGACGCAGACTTTCTCCAGACCCTCTTCGATGCCTACGAAGCAGAAGCCGTGCGCCTGCTTGAGAAAGACCTCATCCATCCAGGCTATGAGTTCGTGCTGAAGGCGTCCCACACCTTCAATTTGCTTGAGGCACGAGGAGTTCTTGCCCAGACCCAGCGTCAGTCGTACGTTCAGCGTGTTAGGAGACTGGCCGAGCAGAGCGCGCGGCGATACCTGGCACTCCGAGCCTCCAAGGGGGAGGCTGCCTGATGCCCGACCTCCTCTTCGAGATCGGTACGGAGGAGTTGCCGAGTTGGTACATTTCCCAGGCGCGAAGTGCGCTACAGGCTGCTGTGCTGCAATCCCTAGCGGATCTTTCGCTCGGACACGGTCCGGGGTGCGGGTATGCCTCACCCAGACGTCTCGCCGTGATTGTAGAGGGCGTGGTGGCGACGAGTGAAATAAGGAGAGAGAAGCGTCGTGGACCGGCGAAGCAGGCTGCGTATGACAGCAGTGGGAAGCCTACTCGGGCAGCCTACAGGTTCGCTGCCTCTAATAGCGTCGGTGTCGAGGAGCTAGTGATTGAGGAGACGGAGCGGGGGGCCTACGTCTTCGCTCTCCGGGAGGTCGGAGGGGAACGGGCAGCAGACCTGCTTGCCCCTGCACTATCCCAGTTGGTGGCCGACCTCCCGGCACCCCGCAAGATGAGGTGGGGGGAGGTGCAGACGCCCTTTGTACGGCCCGTGCACTGGTTGGTTGCCCTCCTTGGGACCGAGATTCTTGATGTTGAGGCTGCCGGTGTGAAGGCATCGAACCTTTCCTATGGACACAGATTCCTCATGCCCGCAGCTGTGACGATCAAGGAGCCGACCCACTATGTTGAGAGGTTGCGGGCAGCCGAGGTAATTGTGGATGTCGATGAGCGGAGCGCAATCACTCGAGCGGAGGTAGACTCCGCAGCTGCTCTAGGCAATTTGGTCGCTATAGAGAATGCGGAACTGCTTGAGGAGGTCACCAACCTGGTGGAGCGCCCCCTCGGTGTCCTCGGTGCTTTCGACGAGGATTTCCTTGAGCTTCCGGAAGAGGTCCTTAAGGCGGTGATGATCGATCATCAGTACTTCTTTCCAACCCGGACGAGCGAAGGTCGCCTAGCTCCGTTCTTTGTGGCGGTCTCGAATAATCTTGTGCCCAACACGTGTGTGATTCGCAAGGGGTATGAGCAGGTGCTAGAAGGCCGACTCCATGATGCCCGCTTCTTTTGGCGGGCCGACTGCTCGAAGAGCCTCGCCCAGCACGCTAGGGGTCTTTCGGGCATCAACTTCCATAGAGAACTCGGCACTATGGCTGCTAAGATTGCCCGGGTCGGCGAGGCTGCACAGGTGATCGGGGATCGTCTCAAGCTCACAGAAGCAGAGTGGGGTGTCCTAAAGGCCGTTCTCCCCATCTTTCGAGCCGACCTCGCTACCGGTATGGTGGCCGAGTTCCCCGAGCTTGAGGGCGGGATGGCTCGAGCCTACGCCATGGCCGAGGGACTCGACGCGGAGGTTGCAGAGGTACTGGAGCAGGGAACGCTTCCCAAGGGGCCGTCTAGTCCCGTTCCTAGCAACAGGATTGGTGCCCTCCTGTCGGTACTGGACCGCATCGATAAGCTTGTCGGATTCTTCGCTATCGGTCAGCGTCCCACGGGTTCGACGGATCCGTATGGGCTTCGCAGGGACGCTGTCGCCATCGCCCGGACGCTCAACGAGCACGGTTGGGAGGTGCCTCCTAAAGACTTAGTGACCGCCTCGGAGGTGAGCTTTGCTTCGAACAAGATTCCGATCTCTGGGGAGGTGACCGAGGAGGTTTGCCGGTTCCTTTATGAGCGCGTGGCCTCACTGCTTGCGGATCGAGGAGTCCCTCAGGTCCTGACTCGGGCAGCTGCTGGGGGTGCCCCTCCGATCATCATGGTCAGCCGCAGGGCGGTGCTCCTGTCTCACCTGCTTAGCATCGGGGAGTTTCCTGATCTGATGGCGCTCTACAAGCGCGCCTCGAACCTTGCACGCGAGGCCGGAGAGGAGACTGAAGTCGATCCCAAGAGATTCCTGGACCCGGCGGAAGGCTTCCTCCACGCCGCACTTCCTGCTGCGCGGCGAGCTACCGAGCAGCTACTCTCCGCAGTGAGGTGCAGACTGTATCCTTGGGATCTCGCCAGGGCACTTCCGACCGAGCTCGACCTCCTCGAAGGGGGAGTGGCCGATATCTTGGCGCTCAAGGCCCCACTAGACATCTTCCTCGATAACGTTCTGGTGATGGTGGACGATCCTGTCACGAGGGAGAATCGCTTGGCACTTTTGCGAGGGGTTCGGGATACCTTGGCCGAGTTCGGAGCTCTAGAGAACCTTGAGGGTGTACAGGTATAGGCTTATCAAGGAACGAGACGTAACAGTGAGGTGGGGAGGTGGTGCCGAAGGTGGGACTTGAACCCACACGACCTTGCGGTCACATGACCCTGAATCATGCGCGTCTACCAATTCCGCCACTTCGGCAGGCTCGATCGGCGGTTACCAGCAAACTGAAAGTGTAGCATAAATCGCCGCGCTGACAACCCTGTGGGGATCGGGGTATGGTGGCGGCTGAGGTGTAGAGTGTCGGTCGAACGGACTGCCCTGATCACAGGCGCCGCGAGCGGGATTGGTAGGGCGTGCGCCCTAGCCCTGTTCGAGGAGGGCTACAAGATCGCTGTTGTGGACATTGATGAGGTTCGCGGGCGTGAAGTCACAGGTGAGGTCGACGGGGTGTTCGTGGGGGCAGATCTCACGAGCCACCAAGGGTGCCACAGGGCTGTGGCCGAGACGGTGGAGGATCTCGGGGCACTCGACATCCTCGTAAACAGTGCAGGTTTCCAGCATGTCGCCGCACTCCCGGATTTCCCGGAGGACACGTGGGATGATCTGATCGCGCTCATGCTCACCGCACCTTTCCTACTCACCCGTTACGCTTGGCGATACCTAAAACGTTCGGGTCATGGTCGGGTCGTGCACATCGGCAGTGCCCATAGCCTAACGGCTAGCCCCTTCAAGGTCGGCTACGTGACTGCGAAACATGGTCTCCTTGGTCTCATGAAGGTAACCGCTCTGGAGGGAGGAGAGTTTGGTATCACCTGCAACACCGTTTGCCCAGCCTATGTTCGCACCCCTCTGGTAGAGAGTCAGATCGCCGACCAAGCCCGCACTCGAGGTATCCGCCCCGATCAGGTGGAGCAGGAGATCTTCCTTGAGAGGGTAGCCATCAAGAGGCTACTCGAACCGGAAGATGTAGCGGCCTATGTGGCTTACTTGGTCTCCGAACAGGCCTGGGGCATTACCGGCAGCGTCCAGGCGATCGATCTGGGATGGACCGCCTGAACTTGTTTCTGTGGAGTGGTCAGTAGGAGTAGGCTAAGCTATGACAGCCTATTCCATCGACTTCAGACACCCCTAATCTCTTGTCTGCGACCTTAATCCTTAGCTAGGGCCTGTTCACACTAGCGCAAGGCATCGTAGGAGAGCGCGAACAGGATGAAACCGCTGAGAGCCACGTCCAGCTTATCGTACCGTGTGAAGCTGCACCGAAACCCTTTCAATCGCCGGAACAGCCGCTCAATTTCGTTGCGCTATACAACTCTCGGTCGTATTCTCAAGGCTCCTTCCGGCT
>MPNL01000056.1 GCA_002239005.1 Truepera sp. bin119 | reverse complement strand
TGGTCGGAGCTAAGGAGCGACTCTCCGGGTCTCGATGGTGACCGCCGAGACCCGCTGCCCTTCCCAAGAGAGCAGCGGCTCGAGTCGGCCGTAGGCCGGATGCTCCCGCACCACCTCCTCGATCCGGGCTACGGTCTCCGCTGGTGTCGTCTGGGGCTGGCTCTCCTGAATCGGCGCCAGCTCCTTCAAACCTGCAAAGCCCTGAGTCTGATCCAGCGAATCCGTACCCCCAGACCCGAAGCTCCGGTCCGAAGAACTCGTCCTTCGAAGCCGTCCTTGTACCCCCCAAGGGGGGACCCCGCCGCCCTCGGGGGACCCCAGCCTTAAGCGTCGCTTCCACTGGTAGAAGCTGGTCCGATCCAACCCTCGTTGACGGCAGGCCTCAGCGACGTTGCCTGACTCGCGGGCCAACTCGAGAACACTCAGGCGCTGCTCAGCTGACTCGCTCGCTGCATCGCGCTTGCCACCGCTTCCAACCTTCGTTGCTGTTGGTCCCATGACCTCCTCCTTTTGGTGCAAAGTGGCACGGGAAGAAGGTTGAGAGGACAGATAATGAATTCGGCCAGGGTAATGATGGTATATTAAGTCCCTTAACTAACGGGTCGCCAAGGTTGGCAGTCGTAATGATGACTCCCTTGCCTGCTAGGCCTTGCCCGCCAGTTGGTCGACGAGATGGGATGTCTTGATCACGTCGCGGATGTCGCTGTGAGGGCGTGGAACCCGTGCGAACACACTCGGCGAAGTGGCGGTGCATCGCCACGGTCCCGTCTATGGCGACGTTGTCGTCGGATGGCTCGTCGGACAGCTCTACCGCCGCGATCACCCGGGGCTCTTCGTTGTTCTGCAGCACCTCAATCTGGTCTGGTATACGCATGTAGCACCCCACTCCCACCCCGTGTAGCTCGGACCGCAGGTCGCGGCCGCCCGAGGCGCGATTGCCCGTGACTATTCCGACGGCATCGTTGGCAAATCGGATCAGGCCGTTGTAGCTGTTGAGCCAGCTGCTGCTGTGGGCGTCCTGGTAGGCGGTCACCTCCACCGGCTCGCTTCCTACCATAAACCTCACAAGGTCGACGATATGGCAGATGTCCTGCCACAGGGTCCCCGTTTCGGGAGGATCCTTTCCCAGAAGGTTCTTGTGAAACTCTCCGAGGGCCAAGGTAGGTGGACCGTTCTCACCGACCAGCCGCATCGCCTCCCGCGTGACGGCCGCATATCTGCGCTGGTATCCAACCATACAGAAGACATCGTTCGCCTCCGCGGCGTCCAGGAGGAGCTGCGACTCCGCTGTGTTGGCTCCGGGAGGCTTCTCTATGAAGACGTGCTTGCCGGCTCTCATGCAATCCAACGCGACGGGTGTGACGAGGGTGTCGCTCATCACCACGCAGACCGCGTCCAACTCCACCTCGTCCAGCATCTCTTGGTAGTCGACGAAGCGCCGGGGTATCTGGTATTGCTCAGTTACACCTAGCAGCCGCCCGTCGTCCAACTCCGAGACCGCCTCGAGGCTGATCTCATCTATGCGGTGCAGAGCAGGGTAGTGGGCGCTCGTGGCCCGGCGTCCTGCGCCGATGAAGCCTACTCTAAGCATCGGTCATCACTCTCATAAGGCCGATCAGTCGGCCACTGGTTGTCGTTGGGCACCAGTGCCTCTCTATGTACTCGACAACCAGCCTAGTGCCCTCGTCATGGCTCACGTATGGAGGACGCCTGGGGTTGTACATCGCGTCTGTGAGGTCTCGGACAAGTACGCACTGTACTCCCCACTTTGTCATCTGCTTGATACCGAAGGGCCTGTCCAGCACGCACATGTTGACGTGGACTCCTGTGAAGAACAGCGTCTCTATCTCTCTACCACGAAGAAATGAGTACACCTCTGTGCCGTCGTCGGAAATGACGTCCCCTCCGTCGATCTCGACCGCAGGGTGCTGTCGGGTCCAGGGCCGGTGAACCTCGCACTCCCCTGTGTCGCACCCACCGTCGGAGTCGTCGATAGGAAGCTCGGGATCGGGGAGTTCTAGCAGCTGTAGCGGCTCCACCAGAGTGACGTTCTCCATCCGCCTCCGCTGCGGGGACTCTCGGTAGTAGTCGAGAGTGCCCGAGGGGGAGTGGATTATCTGTGCGCCCGCCCTCCTTGCCTCACGGGCAAGCTCATCTATGAGAACGGCCAGTTCTGCGCAGCGCTCCGCGGCTGTCCGACACCAGTGGGTGTCCCATACGTCGCAGACCAGTACCGCGGAGCGGGTGGGGGCGATCGACCGATAGGTGACAGCCTCTTGCCAGATGCCGTCTGTCTTGACCCTGGTCCTGACCTCTAGCATACCCTGCACGTGCCGCCCTCCTGAAGCTCAGTTACTCCCTCCACACCAGAGCACCGCGTTGGCAAGCAGGCGTATAAAACCAGGCTCTAGGAAGTCATCCTGGTGCCCCAGCGAGGTGTAGAACACCCGCCCCCCGGCGTGGCTTCGGGTCCATGTGACCGGCTCGTCGTGCTCTTCGGTGCTGGCGCTCATTAGAAGCGTGGTGTCCGTCGAAATGGGAGTGTTGCGGTACAGGCTGCCTGCAGAGCTGAACTCGGAGACGCCTTCAACGATAGGATGGCTAGCCGAAGCTGGCTCGAACCTGACGTGGGCCCGAGGCCCGTGCCTCCAGTGCATCTGATAGTTTCCACCCAACACCTCTCTGTCGAAGGCGAGCCAATTCTGGAAGGCATGACTGGCGGTGCGCACTCCCACTATGGGCCTACCGGCTCTGCAGTAGGCCTTGAATCGCTCTAGTTCGGGGCCAACGGTGTTGAGGCGGCGCGTGAACACCAGCAGAACGTCGGTGTCATCGATCTTATCCAGTGGCTGATGATCGTCCTCCGACCCGTAGACGATCAGGGTTGCATCGACGGGAAACACCCGCTCCAGGTAGTCCTGAAAGATGCTCAAGGATTTCTCGGAGTCGTACTCGAAGGAGCCGGAGATCATACACAGCTTGAGACGTTCGTCTTTCATACGCTCCTCACCGTTGGTGGTCTCTGTCGGAGGAGAGGCGACGTCAGCGGTCCACCTGGAAGATGGGACCGAGGGTTTCGTCCGGTTCCTGGACGGTGTCGGTGGTCTCCTCTTCCGCCTTCTCCAGGGGTACCCTGTGGGTGTCGTCTTCCTCTCGTCAGGCCATGCATGGTCAATCCTCTCTCGGGGAGATTGCGAGGGTGGCTGATACCGATCTCCTGGAGATCAGAGACATCGAGCGGGGAGGTCCGTCGAAACGGGCTGTTCCTCGGCCTTAACTCGCCCTGAGTATAGGCCAAGAAAATATTATAGATGACCTACTACATATTGGTCGTAACGTGAGATTAGTTCTACCCCCGGAGGGGGGAGGCCAGTCCTGGTGCAGGGTGCACCATGTGACAAAGAGCGACCAACCTCCACTTGAGGGTCTAGCCTGCGTTAATCATTGAGTGCCCCAGCTACGGTCAGCCAGGACAGGGAAACTTGATCGAAGGACGGATTCGCTGGATCCGTAAGACCTACGGACCAGACCAGATCCATTATCTCCGCTGCCAGAGCGAGTTCGGCGAACGTAAGAACACCCCCTTCTGGAAGCCGGACAGAATTTCAAGGCTTGCAGGGTGGTGCCGACCCTTGAGGGCAACGAACTCCCTGCCCACTGGCCAGCGGATACACTCAGCCGCAGTTCGGCTTTCGGCGGGCGGTGCACTCATCGGACTCGAGCACACGCTGGGGTCGTGCAGCGAGTGGGAGTGCGGGGCACGTGGTTGGTCTGGTGGCAGGTAGTCGCTCGAGATCGGCGGCTACCCCGAGACGAAACCGTGCCGGGCGAGGGGTGCTGTCGCTGCAGTTACTCTCCCTGGAAACCTGAAACTGGGTTGCCCACAACCCGCAGCGCAAAGTCGGGGTGGCGTCGGTCGGGGCCGGGCTGTGATGTGTCGGGTTACTGAGGTCACCGAGGCGAGGGAGGGCTGCTCGAGCCGCTACAGCCGCCGCTGTCGGTTATCCCCCTCTGGATTCTCTAGGTGATAGGTCCTATTTGAGGCCGGCTCAGGGTCTTGTTGCTCACTACCTTGCTGGCAGACTAGCTTCAGAGGTGACCGGCCTCTGCGTGGGTGACGAGCGTGCCCGGTGGTAGATAGAGTCGCCAACCGTAGTACCCTCCCTGGCCGCTCGGGACGGTGGGCAGTGGAGTAGGGCCGTCTGTTATTATCGCTTACTGCTGGTGAAAGTGGCCTGCACTGGAGGGGCTTGGGAATGCGGATCGCGATCTTTGGAGCGGGCGCAGTAGGGGGGTACTTCGGCGGGCGCCTAGCCGAGGCAGGTGTCGAGGTGGCGTTTGTCGCCCGCGGTCGCCACCTCGCAGCTATGAGGGCTGGGGGGCTCAGGGTCGACAGCCTCCTCGGCGACCTTGCCTTGCCCGAGGTCACCGCGACCGCTGATCCCAGCCAGCTTGGTATCGCGGACGTTGTCCTGGTGTGCGTCAAGGCGTGGCAGGTTCCCGAGGTAGCGTCTGCGCTCCTGCCGCTCTTCGGCGAGGATACCTTCGTTGTGCCCCTGCAGAATGGAGTTGAGGCTGCCGGTCAGCTCGAGCAGATCCTGGGCCGAGGTCGGGTCGTCGGCGGTCTATGCGGTCTGGTGAGCTACCTCGAGGGGCCGGGACATGTGCGACACGTTGGGGCGACGCCGTTCATCCGCTTTGGGGAGTTGGACCGGAGCCGGAGTGCCCGGGTCGACCGCCTTTACGAGGTCTTTGCCGGGGCTAAGGGACTCGAGGTCGAGGTGCCTGCAGACATCCATGTCGCCATCTGGCAGAAGTTCCTCCTCATCGCTGCCTGGAGTGGGGTGGGGGCGGTGACCCGCGCCTCAATCGGGGTGATTCGCAGCCTGCCCGAGACCCGTGAGATGCTTGAGCAGGCCATGCAGGAGGTCTTCGACTTGGCCCACGCCCGCGGGATCGCCCTACCCGCGACCACGATCGAGACGGCGTTCGGATTCTTCGATGACCTGCCCGCTGCCAGTACGGCCTCGATGCAGCGCGACGCGCTGGCCGGACGCCCCTCGGAACTCGAATCCCAGAATGGGGCAGTGGTGCGGCTCGGTGCAGAGGTGGGGGTGGCAACACCCTTAAACCACTTCCTTTACGCGAGCCTGTTGCCTTCGGAGCGGGGGGTGCGGGGCGTCTGAAGGGCTGTCCTGCCAGAGATTATTCTGGCAGCTGCTACCGTCTCGAGGCACTCTCAGCTTCACTTACCTGTTGATCGACCCTCTTGAAGCGGGCTCTCTGCGCTATCTACCCTCCCGCTTCGGTGGCAGCGCAGCCGAGTTCCTCAGTCAGCGATCTCGCCGCCCCTCCTCTGGTTGCCAGTGATGCCTCGCTGCTGCGGGGCGGGCAGAGGTGTCCTTCAGCGTCCTCACTTCCCCTCGGTGACGGCCGGTGAGACGTGGCCAGCGAGGGCTTACGAGCCCACGTCGGCCGGTCGGCTGGTGCTCGGCAGACAGGTTGAGTCGGTTCGGATGATCGCCGACGACCCTGACGATTCGAGTTGCCACAGCTAGCGTCTGGTGAGCGCGAATGGGTGTGGGACGTCGATGTCATAATGCTCCAGCATCTGCGGTCAGCTAGTGGGAGAAGGAGGGAGCCATGAAGGTTGCCCGAGCCATCGCCGAGATCCTGAAGCGTGAAGGGGTCGAGTTCCTTGTCAGCTATCCGGTGAACCCGATCATCGAGGCCTGCGCTGAGGCCGATATCCGCACCATTGTGGTGCGCCAGGAGAGGGTCGGCCTCCACATGGCAGACGCCTACAGCCGTCTGAACTCGGGCCGGCGAATCGGGGTGTTCGCCATGCAGCACGGGCCAGGCGCTGAGAACGCCTTCGGCGGCGTCGCACAGGCCTACGGTGAGTCGGTCCCGATCCTGGTGCTGCCGGCAGGCTATCCGAGACGCCTCGCCCAAGTGCCTCCCAACTTCAGTTCGGCGCTGAATTTCCGGCACGTGACCAAGTGGTCGGAGCAGCTCTCCCTGGCTGAGGCGGTGCCCGAGGTGATGCGCCGCGCATTCGCGCGACTCCGCAACGGTCGACCCCGCCCGGTGCTGATCGAGATCCCCGTCGACCTGTTCTCCGAGGAGGTTCCTGAGCCGCTCGACTACGCACCGGGCTTCGCGACCCGCTCCGGCCCCGACCCCGCCGCCGTTGCGGAGGCTGCGGAGGTCCTCGCTGGTGCGGAGCGCCCCGTCCTCTACGCTGGCCAGGGCGTGCATTACGCGCGGGCCTGGGGCGAATTGCGCGAGTTGGCCGAACTGCTTAACGCTCCGGTGACCACCAGTCTTCAGGGCAAGAGTGCCTTTCCCGAGGACCATCCTCTCTCCCTGGGCGTGGGCAACCGTTCCATGCCCGAGGCAGTGCGCCGCTTCCTGGACGACGCCGATGTGATCTTCGGCGTCGGTTGCAGCTTCACGACTACGAGCTTCGGCGTACGCATGCCGCAGGGCAAGACTGTGATCCACGCCACCCTTGATCCTGGCGACCTGAACAAGGATCTGCCTGTCCAGCACGCGCTCTTGGGTGATGCACAGCTAGTATTGCGGGCGCTCCTCGGGGAGTTGGAGGGCCACCCCCTGCCGACTGCCGAGGGGCGTCACGCCGTGGCTCAGGACATCCGGGCGATTAATGGGCCGTGGCTGGAGTCGTGGCTGCCACGGCTTACCTCCGACGAGGTCCCGCTGTCTCCCTACCGGGTAATCTGGGACCTGATGCACACCGTCGACTTGGATGAGACCATCATCACCCATGACGCGGGTAGCCCCCGCGACCAACTGGCCCCCTTCTGGCAGAGTCGCACCCCGCTCAGCTATATCGGTTGGGGCAAGACCACCCAACTCGGCTACGGCCTCGGCCTGGCGATGGGGGCCAAGCTGGCTCGGCCCGACAAGCTCTGCGTAAACGTCTGGGGCGACGCCGCCATCGGCTTCACCGGGATGGACTTCGAGACAGCTGTCCGGGAGCGTATCCCTATTCTCTCGATCCTCCTCAACAACTTCTCAATGGCGATCGAGTTGCCGATCATGCCGGTCGCCACCGAAAAGTACCGCGGCACCGACATCTCAGGGGACTACGCCGCCATGGCCCGGGCCTTCGGAGGCTACGGTGAGCGGGTTAGAGACCCCGCCGATATCGTCCCGGCGATTCGCCGGGGCGTCGCCAAGACTCGTGAGGGTACCCCTGCTCTCCTCGAGTTCATCACAGCGAAGGAGATCCACTATTCCACCTTCTGATTCGGTGCCTGCCGCTCCGCTTCCTATATGATCGGCCACCACCAGATTCCTGAAGAGATCGCCATCCGGGTTCCGGTCGACGATATGTGTGCCCTGGTCGAAAACCTCTTTAGGACCCTTGGCCTCTCCGAGCAGGACGCTAGGGCCAGCGCCGATGTGCTCCTCTACGCGGATGTGCGGGGCATCGATTCGCACGGGGTGAGCAATATGATGCCCTACTATGTGAAGTGGCTCCGCGAGGGCTTTGCCAACCCGGAGCCGAAGGTCGAAGTGGTGCGCGACGCCCCAGCCGCTGCCACCCTCGACGGCGACCGTGGCCTGGGGTTGGCGGTTGGGCTACAGGCGATGAAGTTGGCGATCGAGAAGGCCGCCATCGCGGGCGTGGGCTCGGTGGTGGTTGCCAACAGCCGCCACTGCGGTGCCGCCGCCTACTACGCCCACATGGCCCTTGGGCACGACATGATCGGTGTGGCGATGACCATAGGTGGGTCGGTCATGCTACCGACCTTCGGTGCGGAGCCCAGGGTCGGCAGCAACCCTATCGCCTTCGCCGCCCCAACCTGTGATGAGCCGCCCTTCGTGTTCGACGCCGCGACCACCTCGGTAGCTGTGAACCGGATCTTCCTTGCCCAGCGCCTCGGCGCGGAGGTTCCCCCTGGTTGGATTGCCCGTCCCGACGGCACGCCTGTGATGGAGGCGGGCCCCGTTCCCGATAAGTTTCTCATGCTTCCCATGGGTGGTACCCGAGAAAATGGATCGCACAAGGGCTACGGTCTGGCCGTGATGGTCGACATCCTGAGTGGCTTGTTGGGCGGTTCCCCTGCCGGTTTCCGGCGGGCCCGGTACGATGTTTCCCACCACTTCCTGGCCTACCGTATCGACGCCTTCACCGACCCCGAAGCGTTCAAGGGTGAGATGGACATCTACATGAAGGGTCTCCGCGAGACGCCGCCGGCGGAGGGGTACGAGCGGGTGTTCTACGCTGGTCTCCCCGAGCACGAGATGGGGCGCGATCGTCGTGCCCGGGGTATCCCCTATCACCCCGAAGTGGTGGCCTGGTTCCGCAGGACCGCCGCCGAGTTCGGTGTCGACCACCCTTTAGGAGACTGAACCGTGAGACGACCGAGGGTCTGCATCCATGTGCCCATTGAGGGCGATCTGAAGGCGCGAATCCGCGCTACCTGCAGGGTGTTCGACATCGATATCGGCGTTCCCAGGGAGGAACTTCTCGGGTCCCTTCACGACGTCGAGGGGATCCTGCTGACGCCGCGGGTGCAGGTCGATGCCGAGTTCTTCGACGCCGCCCCCAAGCTGCGCGTCGTCTCGACTGTCAGTGTCGGCTACGACCCGTTCGATATCGACGAGGCCACCCGCCGCGGCGTGGTGGTGGGTCACACCCCAGGCGTGCTCACTAACGCCGTGACCGATCTCACTATGTCCATGATCTTCTCGCTCGGCCTGAAACTGTTTCCGGCAGAGGCCTATGTTCGCAGCGGCGGCTGGGCCAGGCACGAACCCCCGCCCGGTCTTGGTTTCGACGTGCGCGGCAGGACCCTCGGCGTGATCGGATTTGGGCGCATCGGCCAGGAAGTTACCCGCCGGATGCAGGGTTTCGGGATGCGTACTCTCTGGTACGATCTGTTCGACAGTCCGCCCCATGGTGCCCCACAGAGCGAGCGCCGCGGGCTACGCGAGCTCCTCGCCGAGTCCGATTTCGTGAGCTTGCATGCCAACCTAGATGCGGGCTCTCGACTCCTCATCGGTGCCGAGGAGTTGGGCAAGATGAAGCCGAGCGCGTATCTCGTTAATACCGCCCGAGGTGGCTTGGTCGACCAGTCGGCCCTCACTCAGGCCCTCCAGACGGGCGCGCTCGCCGGTGCGGCCCTCGATGTCCTGGAGGCCGAGCCACCCGACCTGAATGACCCGATCGTGACCCTCCCCAACGTGATCTGTTTTCCCCATATCGGCTCGGCGACGGAGGAGACGCGCCGGGCGATGCGAGAACTGGCGGTCGACAATCTTCTGGCGGTGCTGGCTGAGGAGAGGCCACCGGCGGCGGTCAATCCGGAGGTGTTAGGTCGATCTCCTGGACTTTAGCTACTCCAGATCCTTTCTAGCCCCCTTCGCTTAGCTGGTGACGTGCCCGACTGGCCGATCCTGCCCAAGCTGTTCCTGCCTGCTGCCTAGGTTGATCCGGTCCACCTGAGCACGCCCTTATCCGAGCTTGCTCGGGCACGCGTGTCGGGGACCTCCCAGTAAGGTAGCCGACCTCTCTAGCTCTTTGTAGGGTTGGACTGATCAATGATCCCGTTGCCGTGGTCCAGTCGCGTCAGCCACCACCTGCTGTAGGGTGGGGACCATTGGGGGTTTCGAAGATGGAGATCACCGCCGTCAAGGCCCACCTCCTGGAAGAGGAGGTCAAACCTTTCACTTGGCAGATCGACCGGCCCGGGTCCGGTGACGGGCGTTGCTCGGAGCGCAGCTACAACTGCCTCTTGCGCCTCCTCACCGATGAGGGTTACGAGGGCCACGCGGTCGGTCGCAGGGGACGAATCGCGCTCGACTTGGTCGAGAGGCGGGTTGGCCCGGAACTCCTCGGCAAAGACCCCCTTGACACCGAGTTCTTATGGGAGCGCATTTGGGATCTCGACCGGATCGAGGAGTTCCCCCTCTACTTCCTCGGTCTCGCCGACATCGCCCTGTGGGATATCAAGGGTAAGGTCGCCAACCTGCCGGTTTACCGTCTTCTGGGAGGTTACCGAGACCGCATCCCCGCCTACGCCTCGACCACCAGCTACGACACCGAGGCCGAATACCTTGAGGTCATCGACGCCGCTCTTGAGGAGGGCTACACCTCTATCAAGCTGCACCTGCGCTACCGGGATGTGGCGACCAATGCCAGGTTGTGCAGGGCCGTGCGCGAGCACGTCGGGAATAGTGTCGAGTTGACTCTGGACGCCTCCGGTATCTGGGACTATCAGGATGCTCTCCGCTTCGGCCGCATCCTCGAGGGGCTCAACTTCGCCTGGTACGAGGAGCCGATGCGGGAGTTCGACCTGGAGAGTTACCGCAAGCTGTGCGACGCTCTCGACATCCCTATCCTTGCGGCTGAGACCCCTGATGGTGCCCACTGGAACGCCGCCGAGTTCATCCGCCGTGGTGCCTGCGACATCATGCGCACCAGCACCCACTACAAGGGTGGCTTCACTGGCGGCGTCAAGGTAGCTCACCTTGCTGAGTCCTTCGGTATGCGCGCCGAGGTCCATGGTGGCGGCCTCGCCAATCTTCACCTTGCGCTGGCGGTGCCCAATAACAGCTACTACGAGGACATCGTGATCGACAGGGAGGACATAGAGTCTAGGAGATTAGGTGAGATACCGTTCAAGAATGGCACCGTGGCACTCCCCGAGGGGACAGTGGGGGTCGGGTGGGAGTTGGATATCGACACGATTGAGCAGCGGGCGCTGGCGACCGTAAGTATGGAAAGTTGACCCTGGCTTGAGGGAAGGGCGTCTTGGCCGATCCCTGCAAAACAGTCGTTAGCGGTCCTAGGCTCCTTCGCGCCCATGTTCGCAAAGACCGGCGGAGCACCGTATCTGTTGTCCCGATGAGGAGCGGGTCTAGCGAGCCCCTGTCGGGTCTGGGCAGTTGTGATCACTCCTCGGAGCAGCGCGTCTGGTTCCGGTGAAGCGTAGGTTAGGGCGTAGGGCCCGCTAGTCCCGACCTCTCCTCGGCTGCGAAGGTCGTGGGCGTTCCTAATAGCGTCGACGCTGGATCTGGCCCGGATTGCTGGTGTAGCTGGCCACGACGCCAGTGAAGCTGTTGGCACTCTCCTGCTCCAAGCCGATCACCTCAGCCTCCTGGGACTTGTATGACAGATTCACCGCAGCCCACCACTCAGCTAAGGCGCCCCCGCTTAGGACCGGTGGGATGTGGTCGAGGCTGGACTGCTTTTCCCGGTTTGCGGTCTAGAACGTTGGACTTCACAAGTCAGACCCTGGGGCGAGCAGGTTCGGAGAACCTGGAGTCGGCCTAGCGCCTGAGTTAAGCTGGGGCATGTCAGGGCTGAGGACTACCCGGATCCCCCACACGGATCTCGAGGTCTCGCGGTTAGCTTACGGCGGCGTGCAGTTTGCTGCCTGGGACCGGAATCCGATCACGGCAGAGGAGATCCGCAAGGGTATCGAGCTCGTCGATGTTGCCCTCGAGCAGGGCATCACCCTCTTCGACCACGCCGATATCTACGGTCATGGTAAGTGTGAGGAGGTCTTCTCCGCGGTCTGGGAGGCGATCCCGGGTGCACGGGAGCGTATGGTGTTGCAGAGCAAGTGCGGCATCCGGCGCCCTGAGGACGATAAGTCCATCACCCATTACGACTTCAGCTACGAGCACATCACCAGCGCTGTGGAGGGGAGTCTTAAGCGGCTCAAGGTCGAGCGGCTCGATGTCCTGCTGCTGCACCGGCCCGACGCACTGGTCGAGCCCGACGAGGTGGCGAGGGCGGTTGCACACCTGAAGACTCAGGGGATGATCCGCTATCTGGGCGTAAGCAACCACAATATCGGCCAGATCGCACTGCTGCAGAGATCTCTCGCTGAGCCACTGGTGGCGAACCAGCTCGAGCTGAGCCTCCTGCACCACGGACTCATCTCGGACGGCCTCATTGTCAACACCCCCGGGACCCCGCAGGCGCAGTCGCTGTCGGGGCTGCTCGACTACAGCAGGTTGCACGGCCTCCAGATCCAGGCCTGGTCGCCGGCAGCTAAGGGCCGACTCGGCAGTCCGCCTGGGGACGCGCCTAGGTCCGTCCACGACACCAAGCGGCTCGTAATGGAGTTGGCCGCTCGGAAGGGTCGCCCTGAAGACGCCATCGTGCTGGCTTGGTTGCTCCACCATCCGGCGGAGATCGTGCCGATTATCGGGACCTCTCGGCGCGACCGATTGCGGGCCTCGTGCGAGGCGGACCGGGTCGAACTCTCCCGGGAAGAGTGGTACCGGCTGTTGGCTGCTGCCCGCGGGCGGAGCGTGCCATGAACAGGACATCCGCATCCGGGAGGTCGCGACCTTCCTGGTTGATACCCGCTGTCGCACCCCCCTCAAGTTCGGCGCAGTGGTGGTCGACGAACTACCTATCAGCTACGCCTAGCAGGCCGTGGAACAAATAGGTGTCCAGAGCGCCGGGTTGGGGAGGGAGTGAGGGCGGGTCTTGAGGCTTGAAGGCCCAGGATCGGGCTGAGAAGCGCCGAGATGGCGGCGGAGGTGGCGAAGGATGTGCCCGACGACGGAGCTGACATGCGCTGTGAGGACGGCTTGGGCACCGGCGAGGCCCTGGAGACCGCGCGGGGTGCCGGTCCCGTACAGGCTGCGCATCAGAAGCCCGAGGTTGAAGGCGGCGGCCTGAATCAGGATCCGTTTTCGAATCTCCTCCTGGCCGCGAACGTGGACGCGACGGAGTCCTCCGGTCTCCAGCAGGTGGGCGAATCCCCGCTCCAGCTTCTCGCCCCTCTGGCGCAGCAACCGCTTCCCCCGCCTGCCCCGGATCCGCCGGCGGGTTCTTCGACAGCCCGTATCCCAGGAACTCAGGCAGCGAGACCCGTGTCCGCGCACCGCCACGCGATCCCGCGCTCCGAGCCGATCCCCTCCAGATACCCCACCATCAGCATCCGGAAGTACACCCCCGGCGGAATGCTCGGTCGACCCCGCTTCTCCCCATAGAACTCCCGGCACGCTGCTTCCGCGAACTCGTCGAAGCCGTTCCGCTCCAGCAGCCGGTCCAGCGCCCGGTAGAACGGGTTGCCCAGCGCCCGGATCTCGCTGGCCGCCACGAGCAACTCCCGCTGCCGCCCCTTGCGCCACCTGCCCATCGCCATCGCCGTCCTCCTTGCCAAAAGCCACTGGGTGCCTCTAATCTAATCGGCAAAGTGACTACAGACAACTTCATCCACGGGCTGCTAGGTCACTAGACGAATACTGTGAGAAACAGGTCTTCTGGCTTATACTGGTAACGGGGATGGGTGGTCATAGAAACAACCATCCCCCTTTCTTTGCCTGCAGATCAAGTAGCAAACGACGTAATTCCCAAAGCATAGGGGTGATCGGCTTACCAGCGCGGTGGTCGAGGGCTCACCTGAAATCGACTATATTGGAAGGGTAGCATAGGCAGTGACGTGCGGTGGCAGCATGATCAGGCGCCCGGAGGAGGTAGCCTCCTGTTGCAGCCGCTCTGACAGGGTTTCCAAATCGAGCTGTTCGGCCGTTGCGATGCCATAGGTCTCGATCAGGGGGAGTAGGCTGGTGAAGGCATGTTTGAGGAACTCGTAGCCTACCCACGCTGGCCCCGCTCCGGCCGGAGCCTCGAGGTGGGCCACCGGCGCTGGCAGGCCGGCTTCCACGAATGTGCGGTGTAGTTCCAACCCCATTCCGATGTTGGCCCCGGACTGCTGGAACACCTTCAACCCCCAGTCTACGAGCTGGTTGCTAAGCGGCGTATCCGGGTTCTTGGCCGTCTCGTAGAGGGCGAGTTCCGCCTCTTGAAAGGCGACGATGCCGCCCGGACGCAGGTGTGCGACAAATTGCTTCAGCGCCACAGCGGGGTCTGCCAGATACATCAGCACCAGCCGCCCGACGACGGCATCGAAGTCAGGTGACAGATCCAGCGTGCGGGCGTCTCCGGCGATGAATTGAATGTTGGTATGGCCCGCCTGTTCGGCCCGTCCCCGAGCGACTTCGAGAATGTCCGGGTTGACATCGACGCCGACGACGCTACCTTCGGGCCCCACTATCTGCGCTGCCGCGAAGGCAACGTCGCCCGCGCCGCTGCCCACATCGAGCACCTTCATCCCGCTGCCCACCCCTGCGTCGCGTAGCATCCGCAGGGTAATCTTCTCATACAGGTGCGCCTGCTCGATCAGGCGATCGGTCTCACCTCTACTGCGTCCCATCGTGTAGGTGGCATCCTGGCCGGTCTGTGTCATGCATCTACTCCTTTGGAGAGCCGCAGGTATCTGCGCGACCTGTAGTACTCTTTCTCAGTCTACCCCTGTGGTGACTATCAGAGCGCGGTAACGAGTTTGGTGACTGGGCGGTACAGTTCATAGTCAGAGCGGAACCGGCGCCGGACCTGACGGTGAGCATCACGTTGTAGGAGACCACCGGTAGCATGCTGGCCTCCCCCTTCGGGAGGCAGGGCCGATCTCGCATTACGACCCAGGATCCTTCATCACTCATTGCGAGAGTCGCTTTCATCGATATCGATCGCACCCTTCGCGACCGGATCGAACAGTTCGGGCCACCGGGTGGATCGGTCGAAGGTAGCCTCGGTAAAGACTGCCCCTAGCAGATCGGCGTCCCTGAAATCTGTCCCCACCAGGTTCGCCTTC
>MPNL01000055.1 GCA_002239005.1 Truepera sp. bin119 | reverse complement strand
GGCGATAGGGTCGTATGCCCCGCTCACAATCTGCCCTTCCACCCTACTCTCCACCTCATCCCGCCTCCGCTCCGGTCTCTTTCGATTCAGACCAGACTCTGCAGATCATCTCACCCGCCTCGATGATGTGGTCGTGCAGGATCTCCTTAGCCTGCTCGACGTTCCGCTCCGCAATAGCGGAGATCAGGGTCGGGTGGGTACCTATGACCTCGTCGAGGCTCGAGTAGATCTGGTGCCGGGTGTAGACGCAGCGCTGAACCCCGATCTCCAGCGGCATCCAGGTCTTTTTGAGCAGTTCGTGCCGGGCCATCTCGATCAGCCTCCGATGGAAGGCTATGTCCAACTCCGCAAGTCCGAGACTGTCACTCCTCCGAGCAGCTGAGCGCATCTTGTCGACCAAATCCTCGAGTGCTGAGAGGTCATCTGAGAGGTCAGCGGGGTAAGGAAGCTCGCTGGCATAGCCGACGGCAAAGGTCTCCAAGACAGCGCGAAGCGAGAATAGCTCGCGGACATAGGCCGGACTTAAGGGAGTGACGTAGACCCCCTTATAGGGGACGTTCCGGATGAGGCCCTCCTGCTCGAGGCGTCCCAGGGCCTCGCGAACCGGCCCCCGGCTGATCCCCAGTCGCTCAGCCAGTTGCGCCTGATTAAGTTCCGAATCGGCCTCGAGCCGGTCTTCGATGATGGCCCGGCGGATCAGCTCCGTCACACTCTCCCGCAGGGTCCGGGTCTCTAGGGGGAGCCAGTTGTCAAACTCATTGTTCAAGGTTCCCACCCCCAGCGAAGGTCACCTGCAGATTGGCGTAGTGATCGACAGTGACTTGGGTACCCGGCCCGATGACAGCCGTCGAATCGACCTCCTCGACAATGGCCGGACCCCTGAAGGTCGCCCCCGCCGAGAGCTTCGAGCGATCGTAGAGCGGCGTCTCGATGAAGCCGCCGAGCTCGGCAAAGTAGGCCCGGCGACTCCCCTTGATCGCCTGCTCGGGGGTATAGCCGCTCTCCACCACCCGCTGCAACTTCACCCGGGGGCGCGGCCCACTAGCGGTGAGTCGACAGGTGGTGATCTCGAGATCGAGGTGGCGATGCGCGTGCCCGTAGATCTCCTCATAGGCCCGGTAGAAGCGAGGCCGCAATTCCCCATCAAGATCGACGCCGCTCAGCTGCGCGTAGGGCAGGTTCACCACAATCTCATACCCTTGCCCTACGTGCCGCAGGTCCGCCTGCCGGCTGAACGTCATCTCCCCCGCCGACACCCCGGCCTCCAGCAGCGTCCGCCGCCCCTGCTCCTCAAGTTCGGCGTAGATCCGATCCAACTCCCCAAGGGTCGTCCCCTCAAGGCGCGCTATGAAGGTGCGCGCATATTCGAAGGCCGCTGGCGCCGTCAGAAATCCGATCGCCGAGGCGACCCCCGCCCGGGCAGGGCAGATGTAACCCTCCATCTTCAGCGCCTGCGCGATCGCGTGAGCGTGCATAGGCCCCGCCCCACCGAAGGCAATCAGCTTGAGCCGACGTGGGTCACCCCCCTGCTCGGCAATGTGCACGCGGATGGCAGAGATCATGTTCTCGTTTACCACCCGGTAGAGCCCATGCGCCGCCTCTGTCACCCCGAGCCCCATCGGCTCAGCTATCCTGCTCCCGACCGCCGCCTCAGCCGCACCCCGGTCGAGTCCCATCCGACCCCCCAGAAAGTACCCCGGGTTCAGGTACCCTAGCAGCAGGTCCGCGTCCGTTACCGTCGGCTCCACTCCCCCAAGTCCGTAACATGCCGGTCCCGGGTCCGCACCCGCAGACTCCGGCCCCACCTTCAATAAGCCCAATTCATCGATCCGGGCAATAGAGCCCCCGCCAGCACCGATCTCGATCATCTCGATCGTCGGCACCCGCACCGGCAGCCCACTACCACGCTTGAATCGGTGCACCCGCGCAATCTCGAACGTATCGGTTACCGTCGGGCTCCCGTCACGGATTAGACACATCTTCGCCGTCGTTCCACCCATGTCGAACGACACTAGATCCCGCTCCCCCACCAATTCGCCGTAGTAGACCGCAGCGAGGGCGCCAGCGGCCGGACCAGACTCGACCAGCCGCACCGGGAAGCGCGCAGCAGTCTCCAGGGTGGTGACGCCACCGCTCGACAGCATCAGGTAGAGCCCCTGGTTGAAGCCGCGCTCCCGCAAACTCTCCTCGATACGCGCCAGATAGCGCTCGGCTAGGGGTTGCACGTAGGCGTTACACACCGTCGTCGACATCCGCTCGTACTCGCGGATCTGAGGAGCAACCTCACTCGAAAGTGAGACGCTGACACCGGGGAGATTCTCCCCCAGCCAAGCCCCCGTCTTCTGCTCATGTTCAGGGTTCGTGAAGGCGTGCAGGTAGCAGACAGCCACCGCCCCTATGTCCCCTACGACACCGGCCTCCTCAAGCGTTGCCTTCATCTCCTCAAGGCCCGAGGTGTCGAGCGGCACGAGGATATCACCGAAGGTATCGATGCGCTCGTCGACCTCGAAGCGGAGGGGACGCGGGACCAAGTGGTCGACGGGTCGCGCATGGAGGTCATAGATGTCGTAGCGCATCTCCCTTTGGGTGTCGAGCACATCGCTGAAACCCCGGGTGGTCAGCAGCAGGGAGACCGCCCCCTTACGTTCGATCAGAGCGTTGGTGATGAGCGTCGTCCCGTGAATCGCACGCTCTACCGCCCCACCCGCTACACCGGCACCCGCTAGTAGCTCCTCCCAGCCCTCTACTACCGCGCGCGAAAGATCCTCCGGCGTCGTCAGCGCCTTATAGCTCGCTATCTCCCCACTCGCTGCGTCGATCAGTACGAAGTCCGTGAATGTCCCCCCGATATCGAATCCGAAGCGGTAAGAGGTCATAAGCTCACGACCCCGAAGGAGGAGGTGCGGTCGATGTGATCTTGATTCATAGTCGGACTCTCCCAGCAGGATTGGAACGGCCCGCGCTGCGACTCTACGCGGTCACTCTTCAATCTTTAAGCGCCGCCACAGCGCCTTGCGCAACCAGAGGACGAACAACACGTGACTCAGGTTACACTATAACTGTTAACAATCGACAGTAGTCAAGATTCTAGCGTCCGGTGCTAGAGAGGCGGGTATATAGTTGAGGTGGCGGAGTCGACCGACATCCGCATCCCGAAACCGCCACCACCAAGGCAAGAGCGGATGAGGAAGGACAAATTATGAAGATCACCGAGGTCGTTGCGACCGCCATCCGAATGCCGAGGACGGAGCAACTCACCACCTCCTACGGCAGCGAGAACTGGGCCACCACCGTGCTGGTGCAGATCAGGACCGACGAGGGCATTACCGGGCTCGGCCAAGCCTCGGTCGACGCTCCCTTCTACGGCGAGTCGACTGAGGGCATGATCGCCAACGTCCGCGCCCACTTGGCACCTGCCCTAGTGGGTGAAGATCCCCTCCACATTACCCGTCTCAACCAGAAGCTCCGGGCCGCCCTCCCCGACCACACCTTCTCCCACTCCGGGCCCGAGATGGCCCTCTGGGACCTGAAGGGCAAGGCCCTAGGTGTTCCCGTCTACCAACTTCTCGGTGGCAAGGTCCGCCCCGGGCTGACCCTGATGGGCTTCGTACACCACGACACCCCTGAGCGCATGGCCGAAGAGGCTGAGCAGGTCCTCGACCAACACGGCTACTCGGTACTGAAGATGAAGGTCGGGCTCGACCCCAAAGAGGACCTGAAGCGCTACGCCGCCGTTGCCGAGGCTGTCGCCAGCCGCGCGGTCATCCAGGCAGACGGCAACACCGGCTATACCATCACTGAAGCCGTCCCTACCCTGAAGGCCATGGAGACCATCGGCTCCCTCGGCGCCGCCGAGCAGCCTGTCAAGCGCCTTGAGGACATGGCCGATCTCGCAAGTAGGCTTCACACTCCGGTTATGGCCGACGAGGCTATCTACGGCCCCGAAGACGCTATCGAGGTCGTCCGCCGCAAGGCCGCCACCGTAGCCCTCATGAAGCTCAGTAAGCATGGTGGACTGGAGAACGTGCACCGGATCGGAATGATCTTCGAGGCGGCGGGATTGTCGCTATCGGTCGCCATCTACTACGACCTCATCGGGGCTGCCGCCGCTCATCTCGCCGCAGCACTCCCCTGCGTCACTTGGCCTTCGCCCGCTACCGACCTGAACGACACCATCGTCGCCACCCCCTTCGAACCTGACGGCCTCGAACTGCGGGCCCCCGACGGACCGGGGCTCGGGGTAGAACTCGACTGGGAGAAGATCGAGCGCTACTCGGTCGACCTCTGAAGCCGGAGCTGGAGGAGATGGAACCTCGCTCCCGCCCCTTGCGGATCGGCTTGGTCGGGGCCGACCGGCACGGCCGCGGCTTCGGGGCCCGGGCCCATGTGCCCGCGATCCTGGCCACTCCCGACACCGAGTTGACGGCGGTATGCACCACCCATGGGGAGAGTGCCCGCCTCGCGGCTGAACGCCATGGCGCCCGGCGCTACTATGTCGGCAGCGAAGCGCTAGTGGAGGACCCTGAGGTAGACCTGATCGTCATCGCCATCCGGGTACGCTCTCATTACCCCGTGGCCTGGACCGCCCTCAAAGCCGGCAAGCTGGTCTACTGCGAGTGGCCGCTGGGTCTCAACTCTGATGAGGCCGGGACCCTCGCGGCGCTGGCCGAGCAGGTCGGCGTACCGACCATGGTCGGTACGCCGACCATGGTCGGCACCCAAGGTCGCCACGCTCCAGGAATCGTCCACCTCAAAAACCTGATCACCGAAGGCTACATCGGCCGTCCACTGTTCTTCCGGATGGCTCACCTGCTGCCGCGCTTCCCGGTGCGCTCCGAACACTGGTGGTCGGCTATGGAGGAGGAGCATAGCGGTGCGCTTGGGGTGGCCTGCTCCCACGCGACCGACACGCTCGAAGCGGTCCTCGGTCCGATCACCTCGCTGAGCGGCTACGCCGAGACCCTCCACCCCAACGACCACTACGCTGACAGCGGCGAGCCGTTCCGCTGGACCGCCAGCGACACCGTGAGCTACCAGGCCCGGATGGCGAGCGGCGTCACCGGCAGCGCCCACATCAGCAACGTCACTACTGAGCAGATCGGTTTCCGTCTCGAGATCTACGGCGAAGAGGGCCAGCTCTCTGCCTCGACCCCCTACTACGTCTCCTATAGCCCCCTCACCCTTATCGGCATGCGGGCCGGCGCCGGGGCAGCCGAGCACCTCGCCATCCCTCGCAGCCTCCACCGAGCTGGCGAACTGAGCGAAGACAGCCCCGGCTACAACATCGCCCACGCGCTCGCCAGCCTCCGCGACAGCTGGCTTACCGGGATACCCTCAGCAGCCGACTTCGCCGACGCCCACCGCCTGCACCGCTTGGTCGCTACAGTGAAGCGGTCGTGGAGCGAACGGCGCTGGCTCGACGTCCCCGGGCGAGCGAGCTATAGCTAGGTCCGTGCCTTCTAGCTTTGCCAACCCCGATGCCCTCGAGGCCTTCGCCCTTGAGAAGCTGGTGGCCACCCGCCTGCCCGGCCTGGTGCTGATTCTGATCGAGGGGGGCGAAGTGGTCCACCGCCGCGGGCTCGGCTTCGCCGACCTAGTCCGGCGCAGGCCGCCCGGCCCGGACACCCTGTTCGGCATAGGTAGCATCACCAAGGTGTTCACCGCCCTAGCGGTGATTCAGCTATGCGAGCAGGGCAAACTCGACCTGGATGACCCGGTATCAGCCCACCTCGGCAGCGACCTCCGCGCCCGGGGCGAGGCGATCCGGATCCGCCACCTGCTGTCACATAGCAGCGGAATCCCCGCCCTGGGCTTCTCCGAGTCGAAGATGTCGCGGCGCTGGTCCATGGACGGCTACCCCGTAAGCAGCACCGCAGACATGCTGACCTTCCTGACCGGTTCGGACGACTGGGTTCAAGCGGCGCCAGGCGAACGCTGGGCCTACCTCAACGAGGGCTACGTCCTGCTCGGCGCCATCATCGAGGCCGCCAGCGGAGTCGACTACCGCACCTACATTCGGAAGGCCTTACTCGAACCGCTCGGCATGGATCACAGCCATTGGGAGCGGGCGGCGGTGGAGCGCGAAGCCGACCGCGCTACCCCCTACATGCTGGACCGCGACAACCGCCTCTTCGTCGGCAGCAACCTCTACAGCGAGATCCCCGCCGCCGGGGGCCTGGTGTGCAGCCCGGAAGACTTAGCGAAGCTGGCACTGATGTTGCTGAACGGGGGCCGCTCAGCAACCGGTGAGCAGATCGTCAAGGAGGCGTCGCTTCAGACGATGCGGCGGCCCGTCGTGACCCTCGACGCCGAGGAGACCGACCTCTTCCCCGCCACCGGAGGGCGCTCTCGCGAACTTTTCGGGCTCGGCCTCTACCTGCAGGAGAACTTCCTCGGGGTCGACATCGTCGGGCACGGCGGCGGCGTGATGGGCAGCACCGGCTACCTGGCCGTGGTGCCCGAGCGGGGGCTCGGGGTAGTGCTACAGACCAACGGCCATGGCTACCCCATGCACCAACTCATCCTGGCAGCGCTGGCTCACGGCCTAGGCTTCGATTTCGAGCAACTCCCCTTCGTCCGACTGGACCGGCTGCTGGACAAGCTCGAGGGAGCTTATGCCTCGTTCCGGAATACCATCGAGGCGAAGGTCCGACGTCGGGGCGACAACCTCGAACTGACGATCTGGATGTTCAACGAAGATCGCAGCGTCTGGCTGACCCCTGAGGTCATCCAGGAGGGGAGGGCCCGCTTCACCACCTTCTCCGGCGGCCGGCGGATGCCGGTCGAATTCGTCTTCTCACCCCGCGGCATCGATCTGCTGCACGAGCGCTACGCCTTTCGAAAGATCGACTGAGAGACCCCAGAGAGGAGCCCGCCATGAGCCAATCATCCGAGCAACGCCGCCTGGGTACGCGCGACCTACTCCAGTTCCAGATGGTCGACGACCCCCAGGTCTCCTCCGACGGCACCCAGGTCGCCTGGGTGAAGAGTTGGATGGAGATCGACACCGACCGCTACCGCGCCCACCTCTACCTTACCGACCTCGCCACCGGCACCACCCGGCAGCTCACCTCGGGCGCAGGCCAGGGCACCCACCCCCGCTGGTCGCCCGACGGCCGCACCATCGCCTTCCTCGCCACCGTCTCTCCACCCGAAGGGGACTCCGAGGTGGGTGAGGCGACCTCGTTCCGGGGCCGACTCCCCCAGCTGTTCGCCATCCCGGCCTCAGGGGGTGAGCCGCGACAACTCACCCACCTCGCAGGCGGGGTGTCGGAACCGTGCTGGTCGCCCGACGGTCGCACCATCGCCTTCACCACCCTGATCGACCCCGACCGTGGGCTCGAGTCGCTCGACCCCACGGCAACCGACGAACTCGACCCCTTCGAGCGCTTCAACCGCGACGTACTCGTCGTCAACCGGGTCCGCTGGAAGTCTGACTCCCTGGGGCTGCTCGGCAGCCACTACCGCCACGTCGCCCGAGTCCAGTTCGACCCCGACGCCAGCGAACTCCCGCAACCGATGCTGCTAACCTCGGGCCGCTCTGAGTACACCTCGCCCGCCTGGTCGCCCGACGGCACTACTCTGGCGATCGCGGGCAACCTCGACCCCGATTTCGAGTTCGAGCGCAAGCAGTTCATCTACCTCCTCGATGCGGCCGCCGACGGGCCCACCGAGCCCCAGGAGCTATTCGGGCTCGAGGAGATGCGCAGCAGCGACCTCGCCTGGTCGCCCGACGGCACCACCCTGGCGGTGTGTGGCCACAATAGCCCTGTGCTAGGCCACTACGGTCTCCAGAAGCTGTGGCTGGTCTCGGTCGCCGACGGTAGTGGCGAGTGTGTGACCGAGCAGTTCGAGTTGAGTCTCGGCGACTACTCCCGCAATCAGGACATGCGCCGCTATGGTGGCGACGACGGCCCCCGCTGGCTGCCCGATGGCAGCGGCCTCCTGCTCCTCATCAACGAGGGGGGAGAGGTCCACCTGGCAGAGTTCACCCTCGCCGAGCGGAAGCTGACCCGCCTCACCGAGGGTGACCGCGTGGTCTACGCCTTCTCCACCGACGCCAGTCGGGAGACCCTGGTAGTCCTGATCACCACCAGTACCCAACCGTGCGACCTGTTCGCGCTCCAGCGGGGCGCAGAGGGCCTGCGGCAGTTGACCGACGTCAATGCCGACCTGCTCACTGAGTTCGAACTCTGTGACCCGATCCGCTTCCGCTCCCACTCGAGCGGCGTCGAGGTCGATGGCTGGGTCATGCCCCCCGTGGGCTACGAGCCGGGCCGACGCTATCCGGTGATCCTCTACACCGGTGGCGGTCCCGGCGGGATGCGCGCCAGCGTCTTCTGCCACGAGTGGCAGGTCTACGCCGCCCGCGGCTACGCCGTCATCAACTGCAACGCCCGGGGCAACTACGGCTACGGCCAGGAATTTTCGGCAGCTACCCGGGGCAAGTGGGGCGACCTCGACTACGAGGACAATATCGCCTACCTAAACGACGCCCTGGCGGAGTTCGACTTCCTCGATCCGGAACGCCTCGCGGTCGCCGGCGGCAGCTACGGCGGCTACATGGCGACCTGGATCATCGCCCGCCACCCGAACTTCAGGGCCGCAGTGGTCGACCGCTACCTCGGCAACCGCAACGCCTTCTACGGCACCGGCGACATAGGCTTCCTGCTCGACCGGGTCGAGTTCGGTGGGAAGCTCCCCTGGGAGATCCCCGACATCTACCTGGAGCGCTCCCCGATCCACTACGTCGGTTCGATACAGACCCCCACCTTAGTGGTCCACTCGGAACTCGACCACCGCTGCCCAGTGGGCAACGGCGAGCAACTCTATACCGCGCTCAAACACTTAGGCGTCCCCACCGAACTGGTACGCTTCCCCAACGAGAATCACGAGCTCTCCCGGACCGGCCGCCCCTGGCACCGGGTGTTTCGGCTCGAGCGCTACCTCGACTGGTTCGGGCGCTATCTATAAGCTGCCAAGGAGCGAGCGTCGGTGGGGGCGGAGCTTGGGGGCAAGGTCACCCGACGGTGGCGGTATCAAAGGTCTCGGCGGCTTCTCGCAAGCGCGGCTACAGCAGCCAAGCTCTTGACACTGCCCAAAGGCTCAACCACCGGGCCGACCCGGCTCCGTGCGTCCGCCGACCGCTCCTCTAGGCCCGCTTGCTCAGGGAAGGGTGTACCTCCCACTGCGCTCCCCGTCCCGCGTTGTAGGATGTCCTCCAGAACAACATCTGCGACAGAGATCTCTGAGGGAGGAATCATGCCTGAAACGATCGAAATCGGCCCCGTCTCCGCTCAGCCGGGCACCCGCGCCTTCGGTTATCTGCCGGTGGCGACTATGGCCAGCGGAGCCGAACTAGGGGTCCCGGTCCATATCGTCGCTGGTGCTGAGTCGGGGCCTGGACTGGCGCTCGTTGTGGGTCTCCACGGCCACGAGTACAGCGCCATCAATATCCTCATCGAAGTCCTAAAGCAGGTCGACCCCTCGAGTCTGCGGGGGCACCTGATCATGGTGCCGATGGCCAATCCGGTCGCCTTCGAGCACGGCGCCAAGTCGGGCTGGGTCGACGGGCTCTACGGAGGTTACGGCGACCTCAACAAGACCTGGCCGGGTAGCCCCGACGGCTGGCTCACCGAGAAGCTCGCCCACGCCATCGCCAGCGAGGTCCTACCCCAAAGCGAGGTAGTGATCGACTTTCACGGCGAGGCGATGGGGGCCCGCAACCGGAACTTCTACAGCTACATCCTCAGCAGCGATTCAGACAAGGTCTCCAACGAGCGCCTGCGCAAATTGGCGATCACCTTCGGCATGGAGGTGCTGATCGACCGCAAGATCGTCGCCGGTCCCGGCTCGCTGACCGACTACGCGTTCAGTCAGGGGATCTACGTCGTCGGGGCTGAGATCAGTGACTTCTTTGGCCTCGAGCTACCTGAGGGAGGCCGCTCGCTGACCGGGGTGCGGACGCTGACCGAGACAGGCGTCACCGGCGTGTTCAACACCATGAAGCTGATCGGTATGATCGATGGCGACCCGGTCCTGCCCCCCGTCCAGGCCCACCTGCGCGGCATGGCGGGGGTGGGGCCGCAGCACGGTGGGCTGCTCATCCCCGAGCACACCCCACGGGACCTGGGGCGGATCTTCTCCAAGGGCACCGTCCTAGGCCGGGTGATCAGCGCAAACTCGTTTGAGGAGTTGGACACTCTGCGCATGCCCTACGACGAGGGGATGCTAGTCATGGTCAAGGGCGAGAAGCCCTTCGTGCAGGTGAACCCCGGCTCGGGCGACTTCGGCTTCTACGTCGCGGACTACACCGGAGTGGAGTGGATCCGGCACTGAGGCGACCTCGCGTATCGTCTGACAATTACGGCTAGTAGGAGATGCTCCCCTCCCTGACATGGGCGACCGAATCCGCAATCAGTTCCCGGAGGGTATCTATGTCGACATCATCGAGCCACCTCAGGTAGAGGCACGATTTGCCGGTCGTGTACTTGCCCAACCTATCCATGAGTTCCTGGTGCTGCGGGAAACCGGACATGATGTAAAGGGTGAGGCCGGTCTTTCGGGGCGAGAATCCCGTAGTGAACCACTCTCCCTCTTTACCGTTCGCATATTTGTAACGGTAGGTCCCGAAGCCGACGATGCTGTCGCCCCACATCACGGCCTTCTCTCCGGTGATCTCTTCCATCAGGGCCCGGACCCTCCGCGCATCCTCGCGACGCCGCCCACTCTCCACGCCGCTTAAGAACTTATCGACGCTCCTGCGGCTCCTTTTGGTCTTGAGCTCTACTACCTTACCCTCGCGTTCTGCCACTGGCATCTCCTCTTCGCTCGCTGTCCCCCTCACTATAGGCTGCGGGGGGTGGTAAGCCTCCACAGCCCCTCACCCCACACGGGTGCAACTAGCCTGTCCTGAGGTCCAAGGGACCTTAGCTTAATCTGCCCCAAACGCCTTGCGTAACGCGGCGCATGCCGCCGCGTGGGCCTCAGCAGCGATGTCCATTCGGTTAGTGGCGGTCCAAAAGCCATGGATATGGCCTTCATAGTTGAGATATTCGGTCGGGACACCGGCAGCCTTGAGCCTCTCGGCATAGGCGAGGCCTTCGTCAAACAGGGGATCATGACTTGCGGTCATCACCATAGCCGGCGGTAGGCCGCTTAGATCGTCGGCGCGAATTGGGGCAGCCGCGATATCCGATCTCTCAGCGTCATCATTGAAGTAGCAATCGAAGAACCAGGCCATGGACTCGGCGGTCAAGACATACCCTTCACCGAAGGCTTGGTAGGAATCCCGGTCTTCACGAGTGTCGGTGACGGGATAGACCAATAGCTGAAACACGAGCGGTGGTCCACCTTCCCGTTTGGCTCGTTGCGCGGTCACGGCGGCGAGGCATCCCCCTGCCGAATCGCCACCGACCGCGATACGCGCAGGGTCAGCCCCGATCTCAGCGCAGTTCTCGGCAACCCAGCGGAGCGAGGCCCAGGCGTCATCGGTGGGTTTGGGGAACTTGTTCTCGGGAGCCTTGCGGTAGTCAACCCCGACTACGATGCACTCGGCCCCCTTGCACAATGCGCGACACACATTGTCGTGCGTGTCGATGTTGAGCACCACGTAGCCGCTCCCATGGAAATTAATGTAGACCGGGAGGGGAGCAGTGGGATCACCACCCTCTGGCCAGTAGAGCCGAATCTGGATTGGTCCGTGCGGTCCGGGAATATCGCGACCCTCGACTCGCCCGACACTGACCCCGGGGTCCTGCAAACTCATGCTGAGGTCGTAGAAATCCGCACGCACCTCAGCAACAGATCGTTCCCAGAGCGACGGTGCCTCGGTCGCGTTTACTTCATCGACGAATTCCTGAACCTGCGGATCCAAAGCCATGATCCTCTTCATAGTGGCCCACCCGGAGTGGCTGGGATTTTCACCGCCCGTTTGCAACGCTCTCTTGCCAGGTCGTAGCTTGCCTGCATCCTTACCCAGTACCTAGCATCGCTCCAGCCGAACTCCTCCAGTGCAAGCGCCAGTGCCGACAAAACGCCAGCGCGTCCATCCAGCAGTCGCGAGAGCGTATGACGCCGTGAGGCGCACTCCGATACCGTCCAGCCTTTCACCTCCAGGCATTCGCGAATCTGCCATGGCGCAAAGGGTTGTGCAGGAGGCATAATTAACCCCTCCTAGTGGCAGTCAATCAAATTCACGTCCACCATCTCACCAAGGTTGTAGTGTGGGATTATCTCACATTATGACCAGAGGCTGCAGCCAAGTGGGAGGCTTGCATCCGCTTACATCTGCCCACATTTTCGAGACAGGAATCTTGGCATTCTCGAAGGGGTGGTTGGCATAGGTTTAAGCCTGATTTCTTACACATTCGGTCACTTCGGATGGGATGCTCCGTTCATGATTGCTGGAGATGCACCTTCGAAAGTGGTGGGCCATAAAGCTGGACAGTGACTGGCTGAAGCGCACGACCAGACTGCCAAGGTTACTCCTCAAGGCTGTGCCACTCTTGTGGCGCGTGGCTCCCTGGGAAACGAGCCTCCTTTCTTTCGTGCTTGTGATCCAGGGTGTCGTCCCCACAATCAGCATCTACTTAACGAAGTTGACGGTAGACGAGCTCGCACGGGTGCTGACTGGAAGCGGGTCAGCGGCCTACTTTCTCATAGTCGCTTGGGTTGCAGTGCTGACGCTGTCTCAGCTGCTTGCCCCGATCAACCAGGCCCTCCAGGGGAATGTCGCCGAGAGGTTCACCGCGTTCATAAATCTAGAGTTGATGAAGAAGGCGGAGCAACTCCCAGGACTCGGCGTGCTGGAGGATCCAGAGTTCTTCGACGATCTCAGTGTCCTTCAGGAAGGCGCGAAGAGCCGCCCCCTCAACCTAGTCGTGAACCTCGTGTATACCCTCCGGGACTTGGTTACCACCCTCAGCCTCGTCGCTCTGCTCGCCTCATTGACCTGGTGGATCCCCCTGGTACTTCTGCTGAGCGTCTGGCCGCATGCCCATATGACCCTGAGGCTGCGGGAGATCGGCTGGCGGGCACTCATCAGCAGGAGTCCAGAGGCACGAAGGATGGAGTATGATAGTCGCGTTGCGTTGAGCTACGACTTTGCGCTAGAGACACGCCTCTTCGGGCTCTTCCCCTGGCTGAGAGAACGCTACTCGACGACCTTCGAACGATCCCACCGAACGATGCGAAGGGTGAGGGCACGTCAGGCCGCCGGCCTGGTGCCGAGTTCGTTGCTCTCTATCGTAATAGCAGGGGGATTGTTCGGCTGGGTAATCCTCCAAGCTGGGCTTGGAGCGTTCACGCTAGGCGGGATAGTGGTGGTCGTCCAGGGACTTTTCCAAATGCAGGCCCTCGTTATGGCTCTCGTCGAGGGGTTTGGCCAATTCTTCGAGAGAGCGCTATACTTCGAGACCTACTTCCGGTTCACCGCAGCCACCCCCTCGCTACAACGCCCAGCTGTGCCACAGGCGCTGCCGGCACAGCCCAAGTATCTATCCTTCGAGAACGTGACATTCCGCTATCCCGATGGGCGGGTAGCACTCTCCGAGGTCTCGTTCGGGATCCGGGCAGGGGAAACCGTTGCGATCGTGGGTGAGAATGGAGCGGGAAAGACGACCCTGATCAAACTGCTTCTGCGATTCTACGATCCAACCGAAGGGACCGTAAAGGTCGACGGCCTCGACCTCCAGACTGTGGATCTGGATGCCTGGAGAGCACGCGTTGCGGCAGTGTTCCAGAACTTCAACCGCTATGCCTATACCCTTGGGGAGAACATCCAGATCGGAGACGTTTCGGCACCCTGGGATGACGAGGGGCTCTCCCAAGCACTAGAGGAGGTGGGACTCGTCGACCTGCTTGACACTCTGAACGCCGGGCTCCGAACTCCACTGGGCAAGGAGTTTGGAGGCACCGATCTGTCTGGAGGGCAGTGGCAGAAGTTGGGGATGGCTCGGGCACTCTTCCGGGATGCCGAGGTCCTCATTCTGGACGAGCCGACTGCAGCTCTCGACCCTCGGAGCGAACACGAGCTGTACCAACGCTTTGCTCGGCTCGCGAGCGGACGAACGACTATACTCATCACCCACCGGCTATCCTCCGTTCGCATGGCCGATCGAATTCTGGTGCTCAAAGAGGGTCGCCTCATAGAAGAGGGGAGTCACAGCACCCTGCTCGCAGCGGGCGGAGAGTATGCCGATCTATGGGCGATGCAGGCTCAAAGATACGGTGCTGACGTTCAGGGTGGCGAACAGAGTGGTCACGCTGTATAGGACCGCCCTCGTTGACTCGACCGGGCACCTATGCTAGCGTTGCATTCCGAAAGCACTAGGAGCCCTGCGGGTTCTGTCTGATTTTGGTGTCAACAATTGACAGTTACCAAGGAGCCCATGACGAAGCCTGCCGTGACAGAAATCGACGCAGTCACA
>MPNL01000054.1 GCA_002239005.1 Truepera sp. bin119 | reverse complement strand
GGCAGCCCGAATCGCGGCTCAGAGAGGGTTGCCGGGCGGCCGGAACAGGGGCGCTGTGGGGAGTGCGGCCGCGCCAGGCGGCCTAGAGGGAGATTTCGCCATGGCCGCTGTGACAGCTATCGAAAACGGCTCGAGAGGAGGCGATAGCTCAGCGGTCAGAACTGCTTGTCAAGCCCCTAACTACTGATTCCGATTGGAAAAACTGCTGCGTAAGCGCTTCCGGGAAGAAGGAACGGTCAAGTTAGGTTAGCTGACTTGGCTTGCGCTGACGTGCAAGGCGCGAAGTCTCCCCGGGGGCACTATCGCATTCTGGCTGCATTCGATCGACGCGGCCTCAGATGTGACGCTCATCTATGACTACGCCGAGGCGATGCTGCGTGGGCGCCGTTGGTTACCGCCCCCACTACTGACGAGTAAAGGCCAGCTCGCAAGTTCCCCGGTTCAGCTGTCTTCGGGCAATACCACCGGCTTTCCATGGGGGGTGTGCCGGTAGGCGTGTTCCCAGCCGTCAGGCCCTTCTCGGTCACGAGTCGCTCGAGGGCCGCCACCCAGTGGTGGTAGTAGAGGCTGCCGTAGTCGGCCTCGCGACCGGCCAGCCCGCCCCGGCCAGCTTCGTCTACCTCGAGGGCCGCATCCTCGAGATCGACGCCCCCGGGACCCTTGGCTTGGGGACCGCACCATGGCACGTGTGAGACTACCCAGCGGCAACGTCAGTCGCGCCGAGATCCCGAGATCTGTTCACGCCGGCCGACCTGCCGCCCTTCCGGGTGAACCAGCGGGTCGAGGTGTACGACTCGGAGTCACGCTGGCCTCAGTGGGGGTGGGTGTAATCGAGTTCCCCCGGTCCCATCGGCAGCTGGTCACCACGGAACAGCAGCGCCGCCAGGTACGTGGTGATCGGCACCCCCAGGATCAACCCAATCGAGCCGACCAGAGTGTGGACGATCTCGGCCGCCACCAGCTCGAGGTTGAGCGCCCGAGCCAGCGAGAAATCACTCAGGGTGAGCAGGATCAGCAGCGGCAGTGCGGCTCCGGTGTAGGCCAGCACCAGGGTGTTGACCAGCGAACCGACGTGATCGAGCCCTACGTTCATGCCGCGTCGGTACAGCTCCCCGATGCTGAACTCGGGGTTGACGTGGGCGAGCTCCCGCACCACGCTGGCCTGCACGATGGTGATATCGGTGAGCGCTCCTAACGCTCCGACAAGGAGTCCTGCTAACAGTAGGCCTTTGAGGTTGATCTGCCCGGCGGCGGCGTTGATCATGATGGCGTCTTCGGTTCCGAAGCCGGTCAGGTGACTGAGGCTGCTGAACAGCACCCCCAGGGCCATGGTGATCACCACCGCCATAGAGGTGCCCACCAGCGCAGCGGTGGTGCTCCAGTTGAGGCCGTGCACGAAGTAGATCGCCAGAGTTGAGGATGCCGCCAACACCCAAAAGGGAGACCGTGATTGGGCTCCAGCCGGCCAGGATGCGGGGCACGATGAAGCTCACGATGATCACCAGGCTGGTGCCGGTGGCGATGAACGCCCTGAGGCCCTTAAGGCGCGCTACCACGACGGAGACCACCAGGAACAGCGCCACTAGCCACAGCAGCGCGGGTCGCCGGACCCAGTCGGAGACCACATACTGCCGCTGGCCGGCAGGGGTGTTCGAGAAGTAGAGTTCCACCCGCTGCCCCACCTCGAATGGTGGCAAGTCCATTGGGGCGAAAGGATCGTCGGTGGGGAGATCTGCCTCGATGACGTGTCCACCAGGGAACTGAACGACGGCTTTTTCGCGGGTGCCGGTCTCAGCTTCGGTGGTGATTAGTTCGCGGATCGTTCCTTCGAGGTAGCCGAAGCGGCCCTCCGGTTCGGGCTGGTCCCAGCCCTCCGCCGAACTCCTCGCCCAGGCGCTCGCCGAAGGACTGGACCGAGGTTGGATCCGCAGGAAGGACCTCGACCTCGTGGAAGTCGTGAGTGGCGACACGAGCGACCGCCGCAGCCGCCGTGCCGACCGCATGCTGCAAATCCGGGTCGAAAGCCCATGAAGTGCGCCAGCGGCGACGCTCGGCGTGCGTTCGGCGGCGCCGGTTCACGAGCCGGAGGCGACTTCTGTGGTCGTTGCCAATGCCGTAGACTGGATTCCCCGGGGGGCATTCCAAGCGACCGCCGGCCACGAAGAACGACTATGCCGGACGACATTAACAAGCGAATCACCATCGACCCGGAGCAGTGCGGAGGGCGCCCCTGCATCCGCGGTATGCGCATCCGCGTCAGCGACGTGCTCGACCTGCTCGCCGCCGGTCGCACCGCCGAGCAGGTGATCGAGGAGCTGCCCGATCTGGAGCTCGAGGACGTGCGAGCGGCCCTGCGTTACGCCAGCTGCCGGATCGATCATCCCGTCCTTGCCGCGTGACGTTCTGGATCGACGCGCAGCTCTCGCCCCGCCTCGGTGCCGTGGATCGAGGCCACGTTCGGTGTGGAGGCCCGCAGCGTGAAGCGGTTGGGTCTGCGCGACGCGAAGGATCGCGAGATCTTCGATGCTGCCCGCGCGGCGGAGGCAGTGGTGATGACGAAGGATCAGGATTTCGTCGCGTTGCAGGCACGGTTGGGAGCGCCTCCGCAGATCGTCTGGGTGACGTGCGGGAACACCTCGAACGCGAACATGAAGCGGATCCTGGGGGAGTTGCTGCCGGAGGCGCTGCGGTTGCTGGAGGCAGGGGAGACCCTGGTGGAGATCTCCGACGCTCGATTGTAGGGGCTCGTCGCAAGTTGGGGAGCGGCAGCTTACCGGCAGCTTATGGATGCCGCTTCGTGTTTCCAGGCGTTGTCCGGAGTCGTAGGAGTGAATTGCGGAAGTCGTCCCTGTCGGCATATAGCATCTCTGAGCGCTCCAGATTGGTAGTCGATCGAGAGCTTCACACGCGAGAGGTCACTGGTTCAATCCCAGTACCGCCCACCATTTTCAAAGCCCTCGAAGCCGTCAATTTTGCCCTTGAACTCTCATTCTCCGGTCCGCCTTGCGTCGGCTGCTGTCTTGGGTTGGTGCCTCTTACCTCGAGTTTCCAGTTGTCCCCTAGCCTTAGTCTTGATGGACCGGCCGGGTCTCCGCCCCGCTACACGACTATGTACTGCACGCTCCTGCTTAGGATCTTTGCAATGCACGTAAGCGGCAATGTCCTCAGTTCCAGAAGGCCTTCAGGCGGCAGAGGCCTTCCCGTATGTCATCGACCGGGAGGCCGGAGAAGGCGAACCGAAGGAACGTCCCTTGCTCTTCGGGCAGTGGGCTGCCGAAATGCTCCCGCGTGCAGAAGGCTACGCCGGTCGCATGTAGCGTTTGGAGACGGAACTCCTCCAGTGAGCCTGCCTCAGAGCGCTCGTAGACCTCCGTAATGTTGGGAAAGAGGTAGAACGTGGAGTTGGGTCTGTCCACGTGCACCCCATCGATCTTCAGAAGCTCCTCCATTAAGACGTCGCGGCGCCCACGCAGCGTGGTCAGGATCTCCTCCGCCCCTTGCTGATCACCAGTCAACGCTTCAATCCCCGCATACTGGATGAAGTGGTTGGTGCACGACTCGATATTGACGTTCAGCTTCGTCATCTGCTCAATAACGTTTTCCGGTCCGATCGCCGCTCCGAGCCGCCAGCCTGTCATTGCGTAGGTCTTGGAAAAGGTGTACAGGATGATTGTGCGCTCCCTCATTCCGGGAAGCGAGACGATGCTTCTCCCACGGTCTGAGAAGAGGATTTTGAAATAGGCTTCGTCGGAGAGCACCATCAGGTTGTGCCTATGGGCTAGGTCAGCGAGCCACTCCATCTCATCCTCAGTCGATTCGGCACCGATGGGATTCTGGTAATTGTTGTAGATGATCGCGCAGGTCGAATCGTCGATTTGCGCCTCCACTTGGTCGCGCATGATCTCGAAGCCGGTTTCGACCCTGACGTACCCGTAAGGTAGCGGCCTACCCCCAAGATAGCGGATCTGGGACTCGTAGATCGGGAAGCCGGGATTCGGGTACAGGACGCTCTCTGCGGGGTTCATAAAGACCTCGAGAAACTTGCTGATCACAGGTTTTCCCCCAGGTTGAACAGCGACATTCTCGGGCCCGTAGCGGACACCTCGATCCGCACCGACGGTCTCGGCTAGGATCTCCCTTAGAGGCATGATGCCTGCCGAGGGATCGTACCCAGTCTTCCCTTCGAGCATGGCTTGGTGCGCTGTCTCAATGATATTTTGAGGTGTCGGCAGGTCGATGTCGCCCAGGTGAAAGGGGTAAACGGCGTTGCCAGCGGCGGCGAAGGCTGCCGCATCCGCCGAGACTGCAAAGGCGGTTTCTGTGCCCAGCAGTTGCATCCTCTTGGCGAACTCGCGTCTCACCTTAACCTCCAGATCCAGCCCTGCTTATAGAAGCGACGCGATCTCATCGGTCTGGCGCGAGATGCGCGACTCCCTGTCATTCGCGAAGCGCTGGATCCCTGCGAAGACTGACTCTGCATCTAAGCGGGCTTCCGAGATGACATCTGGCTCCGAGCCTCCGGTTAGCCACCGATCGTTCCAGTCGGCCGTTAACGAATATTCGTCCGTGAGTGGCCCGAGATCGCGCAGGGGCCACACCCGCCGGGTCCCCGTGCTGACAACCATTAGGTCGAAACGTGCTCCGGGGGGGAGGATTGCTTCGCGGTAGGCTGCCGGTTGCCTGTCAAACAACTCCTGACTGATGGCGGCGACGACCCGGACATTTATCCCCGCCCGCTCCAGGCGGGGGAGGGTCTGGACTAGGTTGAAGGTCGAGTTCGAGCCCTGGACTAGCACGTACCCGTGGCGGGGCCTGTTCGGGGCGAACTCGCGGATAAGGTACAGACCTTTCGCCGCTGCCTTCGGATCGGGGTCCGCAAAGGCTGAGCGGTCTGCCACCGGAAAGTCGGGCCGAGCCACCTCAATCACAATGATACCGACTCTGGGATCGCGGCTGGCGACCTCGGCAGCAGCGAAGTACCCCGGTGCCACATCGTTGTAATCCCAGAAGCTGAGATGGATGGCCTGTCCGCGAGGGAACAGCTTCCAGATCTGGGGCGCAAAGATGCCGAAGTGGGTGCGAGCATCCGCCGCAGTCTCCGGCCCCGAGTGCCCTGCGAGGATATTCAGCACGCCCATCCTGAAGGGACTATCCTGGCTCTGCTGGCTCCACACGCGGGCGGGAAGATACATCAGGGGCGTAAAGGCACCATAGCTCCCGCTCAGGGCCCACACTCCGGCAAATCGATCCGGGTCCGGTGAGGCGCTCTGGCTCACGAGCCCGATCGCCGTGGAGGTATTTCCCGCCTCCTGGATCGCGGCCTTGATGCGGGTGCCGATAGGGTTTTCGTCTGGACTGTAGTGGCCCCAAAGCGCCCCCTGCTCCACGTTGATAGAGGATGATAGGTCTGCTGCGGTGGTGATGAGCCGGTTACCGGTGACGTGGTTTACCCACTTGATGAGCTCGGAAACCGCTCGGCGGGTACCGGCATACTCTCCGGGCTCGCGGAAGAGCTGTATGCTGACCACCTTCGTCTCTCCGGTTATCGGATGTTGTAGTGGGATGTCCTGCGGGTCGAGGGGAAGGCTGTGGACCCGGAGTCTATCATCGAGGAACGGGTCGACTGTATTGTCGATACGCAGTGACGCGTCGTTAGAGATTCCGTCCCCAATGGTGACGAGTCGATCGGTCAACCATGTTCCCAAGCCCCCTCTACCGAGCAGGGACATGACGACGTCGATGTTGGCCTTGAACTGGATGAGCCGCTCACGGGGATCGGTCACGGGCCCGTCGCGGATCCCTTCGAACTCGACGCCATAACGCTGTTCGAAGGTCTGCGCGAGGCCGATGAAGTAATCGGAATTCATCGGAAAGGCGTATGGGTGGCTTGGGAAGCCAGTGATCTGGTCGCCGTAGCCGGGAATGATCCCCTGGTGGCTTAGTGGCCAGTATCCCTTGATGGTGTCTGCGATGATGATCATCGGTCTCCGGTCTTGTGGATCCCAACGCTCCATGGTTTCAAGGAGGGATGCGATCCGTTCGAAGTCGTGACCCTCGTCCAGGACAAATACGTTCCAGCCGTACGAGGTCCACTGGTCCACAATCCGGTAATCCTCGTAACGTGCGTCGATTACGCCCCCGATCAACGAGTCGTCGATGCCCGCATTGTTATAGGAAAGGAAGATCCGGAGCCGCTTGCCGACTTTAAGGGCGAGGGCCTGCGTCTTGAGCTCTTGCGCGTGCCCCTCTGTCATGGCGAACTCGCCCTCCAGAGCCATGACCTTGAGCGTTTCGGGCCCTCCCACGATATCCCAAAATGCGGCCTTGCCTGCGGCCGTGGCGATGCCGATACCGGAGGGTCCTCCGTTCACGTCATTCGTCAGGTCCGTGGTCTCCGAGTGCCCTGCTAAAGATCGGATGCCCCGCAGACCGGCCTGGGCAAATAGGGGATGGTCCTCGAGCCCATGGTCTGCAAGGAGTGTCTTCAGGGCACCCGCCCCGCGGCGAAACCCGAGGGCGTCGATAGGCAGCATGGCAACTTGGGGATCGACGTAATAGCGCGGGTCGCCGGTCTCGGCGTGCCTCCTCGCCATCGCCTCGCCCATGATCATCCATAGGGCGTAGCTCGACGGGATGTTATGACCTCCGGCGACCATGAACTTGTCGCTGAACGGGTGCTTTGGGCGCCGATAGTCGTAGCGGAGACCGCCACGCTCCGGGCCGATCATGTGCATGGCCATTGTGGCTGGAGTGTAGGCAAGGGGCCCACCGAAGTGACCTGTCTGCGCGTAGTTGCCCAGCAGCACAAGCGTCATGCAGGTCAGGGCGTTCAGCTCATCTAGGCGGTCTCTATCTAAACTCAGCCTTCGATCATCCGTTGCTGTAGGTGTCAGGTTCATACCCATGCTTTGATTATCCACTCTCTGTGAGCTTGAACGATCGCTTCTCTGCCCGAAAAAGGAACACTACTACAGGGGCCGCGCGTGCTTGGCGGGCGAACAGGGTTGTGCTAGCGGGGACTTGGCACGGAGAGTCGTAGGGGACATAGGCAGGTGCAGGCGACCGCATACGCGCCCCTCCGGGTTTTTGCCCAAGTGAGATTGCGGGCTAGGGGAGGGCAAGCTCCTGTCTCCTTGGCAGGCGATAACCCATGTCGGGGCTGAGACCGCGTTTAGCCTCGACTTTCTCGGTGGCGTAGGTTAGAAAGGTCCTCAATCAAGCTCTCAAGGCCGTGGTATGGCTGCCGTGAAGGGTGCCTCGACACCCCGCTCAACCACGAGCTCCATTGCCCGCTCGATGCTGATCCGGGCGAGGTCTTCATCTAGCACCTCCGCGACCTCGAGGGTGTGGGCAGCCTCGCTTATGGTCTGGACGAAGATAGTTCGGTCTGGGGGGGTGAGGTGGCCCTGGGGACGAATCGACAACAGCAGCAGCAACACCACGAGGAAAGAGAGGGAGAGGATGGTGGTACCTATAAACATTGTCCTGATCTGGCCCTCGCTGAAGACGTACTGGCGAGTCTTCTCAGCCATGATGCTTTACTCCAGCGAGGCGCGGGTCGTGAGGTGGAAGAATTGACCTCGACTCGAGGGAGCGAGCGAAGGTCCAGAGCCACAGGCCGCCGATCCCGACAAACAGTGCGACGTCGAGAATAGAGAGTTGGAAGCCGGATCGTTCGAACGTCGGGATGACAAACCAGAAGATGTTGATGGCCTGTACGACCAGTGCCCAGATGGCGATCAGGGTTAGGGCTTGGCGCTTGCGCTTGACCCAGCGCGAGAACAGGATCAGGAAGGGAGCGAAGAAGCCGAAAAAGAGGAGGAAGGCCGCCACAGAGTTCCAACCTGGCCCGAGCCGGAGAGTGTACCAGCTCGCCGTTTCTATGGTGTTGTTCGACCACAGGATGATGAGTTGCGAGAAGCTGGTGTAGGCCCAGAACATGGTGAACGCCATGAGGAAGTTGCCTAGGTCTTGCAGGCGCTTCGCGGTAAGTAGCTCATTCACTTGGCGGTTTCGCCTCGCCAGGGCGACCATTACCAGGATGATAAAGGCCATTCCGGTTATAGCTTGGCCGATCATCATGATGACTCCGTAGATGCCTGACCACCAGGTCGGGGTCAACGACATACTCCAGTCGACAGCAGCGAAGGTCATGGTGAGGATGTAGATCACAATCCATATTCCCGCCACACTCTTCATTCGGTACCCGATGCGACCACTTTCAGCCTCCCTGGCATCCTGTCGACTAGACAGTCGAAGGAATACCAGGGCACCACCCACCCACATGACGAAGTAGGCGGCCGCACGGCCGATGAAGAAAGGAATGTTGAGGTACAGGTCGACTTTGTTGGCCACTGTCGGGTGGGTGGCGAGGTATTCCGCGCCGGTCCAGACGTACAGGGACCTTACGCCTAAGAGGATGGGGATGAACAGTAGGGCCATAAGCGGCAGCACCGACACGCCCGCCTCAAGGGGGCGCCGGATCACCGCTCCCCAGGAGCCGCCCGCGACATGGACGACGAGGAGCAGAACTAGGCAGCCGAGAGCTAGACCGAGCCAGAACAAGAATGCGAAGAGGTACGATTGGAAGAAGGCTTCAGCAGAGATGAAGAGGCCGATCACGGCCCCGCCGATGCCGATGATGCCGAGTCCTAAGACTACTTTCTGGAGGCGTCCCAAGTTTACTACCGAAGGGGTCACCTGCATCAGCGGACCTCCCCATGGGTGTCGTTTCGCGCCTCACCGTCGATATCCTCGGGCGTGGCGAACTGGCTGAGTTGAAGGGCCCGGATGTAGCCTGCGATGGCCCAGCGGTCTTCGGGCGGGATGCGTGAAGCGTAGCTGAACATACGTCCGAAGCCGTTGGTCATGGCACCAAAGAAGTAGCCGACGGGAGCCTCCCTAAGGCGATCGACGTGGAAGCTACTCGGCTGTGGAAAGCCCTTCTGGACTATGACCCCCTGGCCGTCACCGGTGTAGTTATGGCACGGTGCACAGTAGATATTGTAACGCTCCTGACCGCGCTGGAGCAGTGCGAGACTGACGGGGATAGGAAGGTCGGTGAGGAGGCCGTCCTCATCCTGGCCCGTGAGGAAGGGCTTGGCGACGCCCCCGCGTTCGCGGGAGACGGTTCCCTCAATCAGGGGGCGGGCCGAGGCGCCGTCTGCGAAGTATGGGCTCTCCTCGAAGACCTCCGCCTTGGGCTGATCAAACATATTGAGGCCGCAGGCGCTCAGCAGAAGTGTGCTGAGTGCCGCCACACCGAAGGCGGTAGTCCGGCATAAGATGGTTGGTGCCACTTAGTGCTCTACCTCCGAGATCGCGTTGGGCCGGGTACTTTCGAGGAAGCTCCGGGTGGCCCCGAGATCGAAGCGCTCGTCCCTGGCTTCGATACACAGGAAGAAGCGGTCTCGTGTAGCGGATTCAAAGTTCGGTGTGTTGAAGATCGGGTGGTACGCCCTCGGGAGGCCGTTTCTGCCCATCATAAACAGCCCGGCCGTGAAAGCTGAGATCAGGACTGTGCATTCGAAAGTGATCACGATGAAGTTCGGCCAGCTGTTTAGGGGCCTGCCGCCGATATTCAGCGGGTAGAATTCGACGTTTGCGAACCACTGCATAAAGAAGCCGCCGAGGCCGGCGATAATGCCGGCGATTAAGACCACCCAGCCGAGCCGGGTCGGCTCCATACCCAAGGCCTCGTCGAGCCCCTCGATCGGGAAGGGAGTGTAGGCGTCTATCGCCTTGTAGCCAGCCTTACGGGACCTGTTGGCCGCCTCTAAGATCTCCTCGGGCTCATTGTACTCGGCGACGAGTCCGTAGAGGCTGGTGCCGGCAGTTGCGATGGTCATGGCCCCGCCCCCTTACGGTTTCGCCCGTGGAAGTCCAGTCGAATATCTTCGAAGGCATCGCTACCGTAGTGCCGGTCGTGGTGCGCCAAGCCCTTGATCTCAGTAGAGGCGATCGAGGGTAAGAGTCGGATGAATAGGAAGAAAAGTGTGGCAAAGAGCCCGAAAGATCCGAGGTAGAGTGACCAGTCCCAGAAGGTCGATCGGTAGTCGGCCCAAGACGATGGCAGGAAGTCCTTCGTGAGGGTGACCGATACGATGACGAAGCGCTCCAGCCACATCCCGACCGAGACGATAACCGAGATGATGAATAGGGCTAGAGGATTCTGTCTCACACGCCTGAACCACAGGGGTTGGATAGCGACCCCATTGCAGGCGATCAGGAGCCAGAACGCCCACCAGTGGTCGGCGCCCAGGATGCGGTTGAAAATCATGTAGCGTTCGAATTCCACACCGCTGTACCACGCCATGAAGCCCTCGATGATATACCCATAGACCACGATCAGCCCGGTGGCTAGCATGAGCTTCGCAGAGTTGTCGAGGTGACGCAGGGTGATTAGCCTCTCCATCCCGAAGGCCTTCCGCAGCGGTACCGCCAGAATCAGCACCATCGCGAAGCCAGCGAATACCGCCCCGGCCACGAAGTAGGGGGGCATCACCGTATTGTTCCAACCAGGGAGTTGAGCTACCGCGAAGTCCATGGCGATCGTGCTGTGTACGGAGAGTACGAGCGGGAACGACAGTGCTGCGATCAGCAGATAGGCTCGCTGGTAGCGCTGCCAGGCCTTCGCCGAGCCGTTCCAGCCCAGACACAGGGTGCTGTAGAGGATCCGCTGGAACTTGCTGCGTGAGCGGTCGCGGAGGGTGGCCAGGTCGGGGATCAGGCCGATGAACCAGAACAGTACTGAGACGCTACCGTAGGTGAAGATCGCAAACAGGTCCCAGTCGAGTGGGCTGCGGAATTGGGGGAAGAGTCCAAAGGTGTTCGGGTAAGGGACCAGCCAATAGAAGACCCACGGCCGCCCTAGGTGGAGGATGGGATAGATGGCGGCACAGACAACGGCGAAGATGGTCATCGCCTCCGCAAACCTGTTGATCGATGTCCGCCAGGGCTGTCTGAACAACAGGAGAGCTGCGGAGATCAGCGTGCCTGCGTGACCGATCCCAATCCACCACACGAAGTTGATGATCGGCATGCCCCACCCCACGGGTACGTTGTTGCCCCAGACGCCGGTACCCTTCACAACCAGCCATACGATTGATACCAGGTACATAGCGAGGAAAGTCGCCGCGATGGCAAAGCCGATCCACCACCAGCGCGGCGTCTTGAACGGTCCCGCAAGTACAGGATCGTTGATGACATCGTCGAGGGCACCGTAGCTTTGGCCACGACCGATGACCCGTTGGGTTTCGACTGAGGTGCGCTTTCCGGAGGTGACGGCCATCAGATTTCAACCATCCTTCCGGGTGCCAGGGTCGGGTTGGGGTTGGTGACTTTGGCGAGGTAACTGGTGCGCGGTTTGGTCTGCAGCTCCTCTAACAGGGTGTAGTTTAGCGGCGAGGCCTTGGCAAGAGAGACCTGGCTGCCCGAGTCATTGACGTCACCGAATACGATCGCCTCCATAGGGCAGACGCTCTGGCAGGCGGTTACGACCTCACCCTCCCGGATCTGGCGTCCTTCGTTGCCTGCCTGGATCCGCGCTTGAGAGATCCGTTGGGTGCAGTAGGTGCACTTCTCCATGACTCCGCGGCTCCGAACCGTGACGTCAGGATTGTTGGCGAGTGAGAGCTCCGTGGCTGTGATATCGAGCTCAGCGTACTGAAGAAAGTTGAAGCGTCGCACCTTGTAGGGGCAATTGTTCGAGCAGTAGCGGGTGCCGACGCAACGGTTATACACCATGACATTGAGGCCCTCATGGTCATGGACCGTAGCCCCGACGGGGCAGACGGGCTCGCACGGTGCCTTCTCGCACTGCTGACAGGGCATAGGTTGGTGGAAGACCTCCGGGTTGTCGATATCCCCCCGGTAGTAGCTGTCCACCCGGATCCAGTGCAACTCCCGACCGATGAGAACCTGATCCTTGCCGACGATGGGGATATTGTTCTCGGCTTGACAGGCGGTGATGCAGGCGTTGCAACCGTTGCAGACAGTCATGTCGATGACCATGCCCCAGGCATAACCGTTGTACTCGAAGTCCGGATAGAGGTCCTCGTCGTGGTGCTCCACAGGGTGAACGAACGTCGGATGCTCCGGGTGTTCGCGAAACTCGTCGATCCTCCCGGTGCGGATGATATGTCGCCTCTCCCCAGTCCCATTCAGGCTCTGGTGTACCTGGGTTGTCGCGAGTCGCGTGGTATCGGAAGTCTGGGCAATCTCGACGGGGGTGCCCCATCTCTCATCACCGTTGAGTAGAGAGAAGACGTTCACTCCGATTCCAGTTCCTACTCTCCCCGCCTGTTGTCGTCCGTATCCCATGGAGAGGACGACCGTTCCCGCTGCTTGGCCGGGTTGAATCCACACAGGCGCAGTAACCGTCCGTGAGCCAACGGACAACGTCACCAACTGGTGACTGCTCACTCCCAACCGCTCGGCCGTGGATGGCGCTAGGTAGGCGGCATTTTCCCAGGTGAGCTTGCTGAAGGGCTTCGGCAGCTCCTGGAGCCAGCCGTTGTTGGCAAAGCGGCCGTCCCAGATGCTTGGGTCGGGCCGGATAAGCATCGTAAGGTCGTCCTCCAAGGGCAGATCGATATCGATCGGTCCCGCCGTGACTTCGACAGAGGCGGATTCCGTTCCCTGCACCGTTCCGCGGTACAGTGCGTCTTGCCAGAAGCTATCGAAGCTCCCGGATACCCGCTCCCGCCAGAAATCCTGAACGATCTGGAAGGAGTTGGCATCAGGTCGTCCCAGAAGGGCGGACAGAACCTCTAGCTCGGACCTCCCTCCGTAGAACGGAGAGATAAGGGGCTGCTGGATTGTGACGGTGCCGTCGAAGGCCCGCGCATCCCCCCATGTCTCGAGGTAGTGGGCACGGTTCACGTGCCAAGTTGTGACTGCCCCCGTCTCGTCCAGATAGTCGCCGAGATGAACGCTGAACGGGACCCGCTTAAGGGCATCCGCGATGCCAAGACCGGCTGGGGTGTTGTAGGCCGGGTTCGCTCCTAGTACAACTAGGACCTCGATATCGCCGGCCGATAGGGAGGTGCTGAGTTCGTTCAGGGAGTCGAGGTGATTCTCGGGCTTGGTCTCGACCGGTTCGTGGTAGGTGACAGTGCTTCCGACGTTGTCGAGTGCGCTGTTCATGGCATGGGTAAGAGCGTGGACCTCCGCTGGCTGGCTTGGCCCAGCGATGATCAGGCTGCGACCACGATGCTCTTTGAGATCTTCGACGAGTGCCTTGGAGAGTTCGTCTAATCCGTCGGGTGGCTCCGTTTCCGGGGCATTCACGCCGATCCCACGAGCGACAGAGGCGGCGAAACGGGCGATGCCGCTAGGACCGAGCGGGATGCGATGATCGGCAACGGAGCCGGTCGGTGTGGGGAAGCTTTCAAGCTGATAGAGGCGATTCATGTTGTCGCCTGCGTGACGGATTCTCCTGTGTCGTGTGAAATCTCGAGCGTACCGGATGCGACCGGGACCCTCGTTGGTGAAATCAGCCTCTAGAGACAGGATTACGTCCGCCCTGCTGAAATCGTATCGGGTGCTTACGGAGCGCCCGAAGGCGAGGTTGGCGCCGGTAAAGGCTGCGTCGTCGTGGGTCGGCTCGTACTGGTGCCAACGGGCGTTGGGGAAGCGCTCCAGGACCTCTTCGATAAGGGCTGCGAGAGTAGGGGAGGTGACCGTCTCGGTAAGGAGGGCGAGGCCTGCACCATCCTCGAGTCGGTCGACCGCAGCAGCCAAGGCGGTAGCGAACGTCTCCCAGTCGCGGCGGACGCCGTTCTCCATAATGAACTGGCTTCGATCTGGATCGTAGAGGGAGAGCACGGTTGCCTGAGTTCTCGCGTGGGTCGCCCCGAGGCTACCTGGGTGGTCCGGGTTCCCCTCGACCTTGGTGGGCCTGCCCTGATGGCTTTCGACGAGGAGGCCCTCGGCATAACCGCCGTCCGTCAGGGCGCTGGCGAAGAACAGAGGTTTCCCGGGAATAATCTCCTCTGGGGCCTGCACATAGGGGACGATCTTCTCTGTGGGTGCTCGAGGCCTGGCGCAGGCGGAGAGACCGGCAAAGGCGAGCGAGGCCCCGAGGATCTTCAGGAAACCCCTACGGTCGACCGCGCTTGCGAGCGGTGCCGCTTGCCGGGGAAACTCCTCCTCTAGGAATTCTTGGAACTCCTTTGTCTCTGCGAGTTCGTCGAGGCCGCGCCAGAACTCCCTTCCAGACGCCGTCTCGAGTTTGTTTCGGATGGCTGGAATGCTGGGTCTATCGTTCATCGGTGACATGTGGAGCACTGTGGAAGCTTGTCAGTGTCGATGTGGTACACCTCAACTAGCTCGGTGCCGAGCTCACGCTGGTTGGCGGGAGGTTCGTAGGCCATGTTGAACACCTCACTGCGGGGACGGACGAATCTTTCCGGGTTGCGATGGCAATCGAGGCACCAACCCATGGTCATGGGTTTTGCCTTCCAAATACCATCCATTTCGTCTACCCGGCCGTGGCAGGAGCTGCATCCGACCCCGTTATTGATGTGGGCGCTGTGATTGAAGAAGACGAAATCGGCTAGGTCGTGGACCCGGTTCCAGCGGATCGGGATTTCCCCTTCCCAACTGGCGACGACGGGCTGCAGCGCTGGTGCTCCGACCCGTATCTGGGAATGGCAGGTCATGCAGGTCTCAGTGGAGGGAACGCTGGCCGTTGCCGATACCTCGACCGAGGTGTGGCAGTAGCGGCAGTCGAGACCGAGTTCCCCGGCATGTAGGCTGTGTTGGAAACCGATCGGCTGGGCTACCGGTACGCGTACTCTGTTATTGGTGGTTCGTGCAAACACGGTAAGGGTCGTAATTAGCAGGATGGTGAAGATGAGGCCACCGATCACGGTCCACTTTGCGAGAGCGTTGGCGACTGGTGGGAAATACTGCGGCATCAGGGCGCTCCTGCTGGCTCGCCTGCAGGGGTGTCCAGAGCTTCAGGGGAGATTGAGATTCTCGATCTCGTCCGCCGTCGGGGGGAAGGACTGTAGATGTACAATCGACCTCCTTTGGCAGTCCGCCATGTGGAGACCGGACGTAAGATGACTTGTCCGGCCGGTGCGCCGCATGCGCGGAACGGGGACCAATGTACCATAGGCGCGTCTCGGCGCTAGGGGGGCAATTGTCCCTTGGTGTGCATCTGTGGGATGATGGGCGTAGCGGGGGATTGTCTTTGCCCCTCACAGGGAGGGGGCCAGTCCTGGCGCATCCTGCACCAGATGACTAAAGAAGAGGGGTCTTGCCTAGCTGATCGGGTTTTGTCGGACCCAAAGAGTCCGACCTTGGCAACGTAGCAGGGTTTTGTACTTGTCGGCATGGCGATGGTTGTACCGCCATTCAGTTTCCTTGAGGTGCAGGTGG
>MPNL01000010.1 GCA_002239005.1 Truepera sp. bin119 | reverse complement strand
GTGGTTTGCTGTCGATCAGATGGATCCGGTCATCCCCCAGCACCGATAGAGCGAGCTTGGCCACTAGCCTCTCGGCATTCCGCAAGATCCGGTGATAGCGGCTGTAGTGGGGCAGCTTGGGGACCCGGAGCAAGAACCTCCAAAAACAGACTCTACGGGTCTACGGGCCCAACGAAGCCGATCTTGTACCCCCCAAGGGGGGACCCCGCCGTCCTTACAGTTCTCTGAAGAGTTGGTTGACGATCCAGTACCAGGTACTCTCATGGGGTTGAGTGAGGATCTCACCTACGATTGCAATGGTTAAGAGTTCGCTGTAGCTCGCCTTCTGGGCAGGTTGCTGACCCGGACCCAACGAGTCCGCTTGTGAGTCCGTACCCCCAGCGGGGGACCCCAGCCTTGGGAGTAGCTTCTGATAGGGTTTGAGCCAGTCGTCTAGGTAGACGAATACTGTGACCCGAAGCGAAAACAGCCAAAAACGAACTCTACGGGTCTACGGGCCCAACGAAGCCACAAAGGCGGACAAGGACGGCTTCGTTGGAGCTACGGGTCTTGTCCGTCTGGAACAGATCTTCTAGCTTATACTGGTAACGGGGATGGGTGGTCATAGAAACAACCATCCCCCTTTCTTTGCCTGCAGATCAAGTGGCAAACGACGTAATTGGGTTTTGAGATGGTTTCTTAGACGTTACGCTCGTCGGCTGTCCCCTCAGCCCAAGCTGGTCATGATGGCTACCCGCTACGAGGTAGTGGACGAGTTCGAGGTGTTGCCACTCTCGGGCTCGGGATTAGGGGTGGCAGGCGCCCCCCGCTACAGCAGCTTTATGTGCGTCAGCGTGGAGAATCTAGCTTTGGTGCTCCGCTTAGATCCCCGACTAGTGACCCCGGCCGCTGGTGATATAGATGTTCGCCCCTGATCGCTCTCTGGTGAACCGATAGCACTCCGCTCGCCCTTGAATCGACCTTTTCGTGTACGCCGCGAAGAACGCCTCCACCTTTCTCGGAGCCCAGGGTTGCCCTCGCTAGGACGGAGTCCGGTGGAGGTGCACAGGGTCGGCTCTCGGTAATCATCCTGATCGTGGCGTAGCTGCAGGTGGGGTCGATCTCGTGCGCAGGGGGTGATCGGGCTTGGTGCTACAACTCAGCCGACTCGATTGTCCGCTGCAACTCTTCCGACTCGGCTGCAAGAGCGTCGAGTTCGGCTTGGTGGCTCTCGAGGCGCTCGAGTTCGCTACGTACGAAGCGGGTATAGGGAGCGATCGCACCGGAGAGCTTCTCGCTCGAGCGGAGCATTTCGGCGTCGAGTTGCTTACTGAGACCTAGGTCGAGGCCGTCTCGTAACTCCTGCATTCTCTTGTGGAGTTCGCGTTTTGCCTGGGCCCTGCGGCGCGGGATTACCAGCAGCCCGATCCCCGCGAGGGTCAGGCCGGTCACGACCCCGGTGATGTCCAGGGCGGCGCTAGAGATGAACGCTAGCACCGCCGCTCCGAGGCCGATCCCTCCCACTTGCAGGAGACCTGTCTGGACCACCGAGTTCTGCAGTTGGTCGGCGAGCCTTTCCGCCTCCTCACGTTCGTCGTAGCTATCTAAGACCTCCTGAGTCCTCTCCCGCAACGCACGGATCAGCGCTTGGCGGTCATATTGGAACCTGCCCCCCACCTCGCCGATGACCCGCTCCTCGCCAGCCTGTCGCCGCTCGTTGATGAAGCCCATTACATCTTCCCAGAGTTGAAGGTTGCGGCTCAGGAACCAATCCACAGTCTCTCCGACAGCGATCTCTATGTCTTTGTCGGCGTCGCGGATGACCCGGGCCTGGAATTGCTCCTTGATCCGCTCGCTATTCATCAGGCTGAAAAGGTTGCGCAGGCGAACGGTGTCGTTGAAGTAGATATCTCCCCGGCGCTCTACTTCGAGCAGGATCGTCTTCGTGCGGGCCAGGTAGGCCTGAAACTCGCGGCGCATGTCCCGTGTGAACTGGTCGCGCTGGCGCTCGATCTCGTCGAGCGTGGACCGATCGTCGGCAAGGAGCCCGAGTCTGCGCGCCAGCACCCCCTGATAGTGCTCTGTGAGGTGCCGCGCGACACCTAAGGGGCTAAGCAGTTTCAGGCGGAAACGCTCGTCCGGGGCTAGGTTGGTCTCGATATAGCTCTCGATCTCAGGGAGTCCGGTCCCTTTTAGTTCCGCCTCGTTCCCGGCAGCGCGCGCCCGGAAGGCTCTCTTCGCCTCCACCCCGAAAACTTGGGGGGTTACCCCCAGCGTCTTGCGCCCGTGGTCGCAGACGAAGTCGAGCACCTGTTGGCGCTGCTCGGGCCCCTCTAGGATATCGAGCTTGTTCACCACCAGGGTGATCTTCTTGCCCCAGGAACCGATAAGTTCGAGGACCGCCCTTTCACTCTCTGTGAAAGGGCGGTCCGCGCTAGTGACAAACAGCACGAGGTCGGCACGAGGGATGAAGCGCTCAGTCAACTCCTGATGCCTGGTGATGACCGCGTTGGTGCCCGGGGTGTCGACTAGGGCGAGGTTGCGCAGGATGTCGGCGGGATAGCTTCGGCGGAGCAGGGTGGCGGAGTCTTCGGACTCGCGCTCGGTCTCGCCATAGTTCACGATGACCACCCGATCGGTCGTGGGGGTTACACCTTCGGGCATGACCTTCTCACCTACGAGGGCGTTCAGTAGGCTCGACTTTCCCGCGTTGTATTCGCCGATGACGACCAGCATGAAGATGCCCTCGAGGTCGCGAAGGGCGGTCTTGAGGTCGATGAGGTCCGACTCGGAAGCGTCGAGTCGACTGAGGAGGCCACGGAGGTCGCCGATGAGCAGCTTTTCTCTGGCCACAAGCTCCTTCGTTACCTCCCGCAGCTCGACGTTCATGAGGGAAGGGTACCACGCGGTCGTGGGTGTTCAGGATGCGGTCGGTCGCCTTGGAACGGGCCGTTCCGCGACTCGGGGACTAGACTATAGCTAGAGTATGGAGCCGCTAAACGACACCCACCTCGACCGCTTTCTGAGAACGGGGTCTGTGGCGGGTCGGCTTATCTATCCGGGGCGTCCGACACCCACCGTGCGCGCTGCTGCCGAGGTCCTGGGAGTCGAGCCTGGGAGGATCCTAAAAAGCCTCGTATTCCTCGCCGATGAGCGACCCTGGCTGGCCGTCGCTACGGGTCTTGCCCACCTCGATCCCCATCTGCTGGCTGAGGCCTTCGGAGTGGCGCGCCGCCGGGTGCGACTGGCTGCGGCCACTGAAGCCTTCGAGATCACCGGCTACCAGGTTGGGGCCATGCCCCCCTTTGGGCACCGGAGTCGACTACCGACGGTTGTGGACGAGTCGATCGTCGCTGGCAAGGTGTACTACGGTGGGGGAGGAGGCGGGAGCGTCATGCTGGAGCTCGGTGCCGAAACCTTGATCGCGGTGACGGGGGCCCGGCAGGTACCACTGACGAAGGAGAAAGCGCATGATTCGTAGGCTCAGTAGAGCAGCGGTGCTCGTGGTGGTCCTGATAGTATCGGCCCCGGTCGCCTGGGCTTCGATCGGTCAATCCCTCGAGGAACTTCTGTCGAGCCTCGGCAGCTATGAGGTGGCTGAGAGGGGCGACGGCTGGTACCTGGGTCCAGACGGGTTCGCGGTCGGCTTCGACCTCCGTGGGGGCTTGGTCTACCGGGTCCTCGGTCAGGGGACTCTAGAGGGGGCTTCGGTCCAGTTCGCCTCGGATGTACTCGCTGCCGCCACCGGCTACGGAGCCGCCCTCGCCGAACCGCTCGTCGAATTCTTCCAGGGGCGTGTGGTCGAGTTCGTGGGGCAGGGCCCCGTTCAGCTCGGGGTCGAGGTCTATGTCCTGCAGCTTGAGGTGACCCAGGCGGAGACCGGACAGTTGGCCGTGATCTTCACCCTGATGCTTCAGGAGGTCGATCAGGAGGCCTTCCCGCAGGCGAGCTACGCGCTGGGACCGGAGGACGCCCGCTACGTGATCCGAGAGTTCAGCGATTTTCAGTGCCCCTTCTGCGCCAACTATGCCAACGTGGCCTTGCCCGCCATCAAGGAACAGCTTCTGGTGCGGGGTGACGTCCGGTTCGAGTACCACCACTTTCCGTTGCGGAGCATCCATCCCAACGCCACCGCTGCGGCGGTGGCGTCCGAGTGCGTAGGGGAGGTCCACGGCCCCGAGGCATTCTGGTCGTTCCACGATGCGCTGTTCGATCGGCAGTCCTCCTGGAGCGACTCCACAGCCCCCGGAATGACCTTCGCAGCCCTCGCAGAGGACCTCGAACTAGGGGGTGAGGAGGTCACCACCTGCATCGGCGAGGGCCGGTTCGCTGGAGCGGTTGAGGCGGCCTACCAGGAGGCGAGGGCTCTGCAGTTGGCGGGGACCCCGACCGTCTTCGTCGGCGGGTTCAGGCTACAGGACTTTCTCGATCTCCAGGCCTACCTCCAACTCTTCACTCTCATCGACGCGTTCTGGGGCGAGGAGTAATTTAAAGTAGAGCCAATGATGCCACGACCTCTGGTGGGGTCGGCGTGAACCCGGAGAGACTGCTCCTGCTTACGGTGCTGGTGCCCCTGTTCTCAGCGGCCCTGGCACCCTTCCTCGGTGGGGGGTTAAGGGCGCGAGCCGGGTGGCTGCTGGCGGCCGCATTCGCTCCCGGTATAGGTCTCTTGGCCCTCGCGCCCCAGGCGCGGCAGGGGAGGCCTGTGGAGGCGGCCCTGGCGTGGGTGCCGAGCATCGATCTTGAGCTCGCCTTTCGAGCCGACGGCTTCTCGCTGATGTTCGCCCTGATCACTTCGGCGGTCGGATTCCTGATCCTCCTCTACGCTGCGAGCTACCTGGGTCCCGGGGAGCGGCACGGCCGTTTCTACAGCCACCTTCTCCTGTTTGGGAGCGCCATGCTCGGGTTGGTCCTTGCCGACAACCTCGTGGCTCTCCTCGTCTTTTGGGAGCTTACCTCGATCAGCAGCTTCCTGCTGATCGGTTTCTGGGGCAGCCGTAAGCCTTCCCAGGACGGAGCCCTCAAGGCATTGGTCATCACGGCCCTGGGCGGTCTCGCCCTCCTCGCCGCTGTGGTCTTGCTGGCCCTCGCTGGTGGGAGCGGGAGATTGTCGGGGCTCGATGCCGAGGTGCTCAGATCTAGCCCGGTATTCGTACCTGCGGTGGTGCTCTTAGTCATCGCCGCCTTTGCCAAGTCGGCTCAGGTCCCCTTTCACCTCTGGCTGCCTACCGCCATGGAGGCCCCTACCCCGGTATCCGCTTACCTCCACTCCGCAACCATGGTCAAGGCAGGTGTGGTCCTCATCGCCAAGTTCGGATTCTTGCTTCAGGGGACCCCCTTCACGACCATCATCCTGTTTTTCGGTCTCGCGACCCTCTTCTGGGGGGGCTATTTGGCGCTGCGCCAGGACGATCTCAAGGCCCTCCTCGCCTACTCTACTGTGTCGCAACTCGGGCTCATGATGGCGCTCTACGGCTCGGGCCACGCCTTCGCAGCCACTGTCCACTTAGTCAACCATGCAGCCTTCAAGGCTGCCCTCTTCCTGGTTGTGGGGATCGTCGACCACAAGGCCGGGAGCCGCTCGATCTCGGCCTTGGGAGGACTGGCACGAAGGTTGCCGGTTACGGCGGCCCTGGCGATTCCTGCCGCTCTCAGCATGGCTGCGCTGCCACCCTTCGGTGGGTTCATCTCGAAGGAGCTCTTCTACGAAGGGATGCTCCACGAGGGCCTTGTGCCGATCGTCCTCGCTCTGACCGGCAGCATTCTCACCTTCGCCTACAGCCTAAGGTTCCTGACAGTCTTTTTCGGCCCCTACCGGTGCCAGAATCCCAACGTACACGAGGCCCGCTTCCCGTTCTGGCTCCCCCTCACGCCGCTGGTCGCCGCCGTCCTGGCCTTCGGCCTTGTCCCGTGGCAGGATACGGTGGCCGGGTGGTTCACGGGGCTTGCTGCACCCAGCCTCGGCTACCAGGGCGCACCCCTTGCGCTCTGGCACGGACCGTCGCTCACGCTCGCCCTGAGCGTGCTGACCTGGCTCTTGGGCCTCGCCCTGTTCTCGATCTGTGCCCCGTTCAATCGGTTGCAGAGGGCCCTGACACCGCCGTGGAATGTAAACACCCTGTACTACGGCTCTCTCGAAGCCCTCGAGCGCCTCGCTCAGGGGGTGACGGCCCTGACCCAAGGAGCGAGCTTCGCAACCCACCTACGCTTCATCTGGCTCGCGGTGGCTTTCATCGGCGCCTCGGTCCTCTGGCGCTTCCTGCCAGTGGGCGTGGAGCCCGTCCCGCTGGAGGTTTCAGCCGTCGCACTCCTCATCCTCGGCGGCGTCGCCGGCGTCTTGGCCGCGCAGACTCGGCTGAGCGCCCTAATCTTCACTAGCCTTGCAGGGTTTGGGTCGACACTGATCTTCGTCGTGCTGCGCGCCCCCGACCTTGCCCTGACACAGCTCCTGATCGAGACCGTGACCGTCATTCTGTTCCTCTCGGTGTTTCGTTTCCTGCCGCTGCTTACCCGCTACTCCCGGTCGAGGGCGGTGGCAGGGCTCGACGCAGTGATCGCGACTGCAGTTGCCGCTACGGTGTTCACCCTCCTGGTGGCGGTGCAGACCCCGGTCGCACCCAGGATCCGAGACTTCTTCCTCGAGAACAGTCTGCCGCTCGGCGGGGGCAAGAACGTCGTCAACGTTATCCTGGTCGACTTTCGGGGCTACGATACCCTGGGGGAGATCACGGTGTTGGGGATCGTGGCTGTTACCGTGATCGCACTGCTCCGCCTGCGTGCCGGGGGCAAGCCTACTGTCGAAGGTTCCGGGAGGGAGGACCGTGAGACTACCTGACATCTTCTTTCGCACCGTCGCCACACCTGTGATCTTCGCCCTAGCTGTGCTCGGTTTCCACTTCTTCCTCCGAGGTCACAACGCTCCAGGCGGGGGATTCGTGGCCGGCCTTATTGTCGCGACCGCTGCGCTCCTGGCCCGCATGGCGCGGGCGCGTCGGCTCCTCGCCTTCCGCAGTGAGACCCTGGTGCCGTTGGGTCTCCTGGTTGCGGTAATCACAGGGATCGTGCCCATGCTACTAGGCTTCCCCTTCCTGAAGAGCGCGTTTGGCCACCTCGACTGGCCCATGGTCGGGGAGTTCGAGTGGGCCACGGCCGTCCTGTTCGATCTGGGGGTGTTCCTGGTCGTGAGCGGGACGACCGTGACGATTATCGACCTGCTCGCAGAGGACGACAAGCTCACGCGGATGGGGAAGGACGAGGCGGGCGGGGAGGGGGGTTAATGGAGCTCCTCCTCCCACTGCTCGCCGCGACCCTGATCGGTGCGGGCGTGTTCTTGGTTCTCTCGAGGGCGCTTATCCGACTGATCCTCGGCCTCAGCCTGATCTCGTACGGGGCCAATCTCAGTATTCTACTTGCCGGAGCTGGGGTCGCCCGGGATGCACCGCCGCTCCTCGACTTGGCCGGCCCCCACAACGATCCACTCCCTCAGGCACTGATCCTCACCGCTATCGTGATCGGGTTCGGCACCACCGCCCTCCTGCTCGTTTTGGCGGTACGCGCCTACCAAGCCACGGGTACCGACCACGTGCAGGAGTTGGTCGAGCGGCCCGACCCGATGGAGCCGCCCGAGGTCTTCGCCGACCCGGAACACCCGTCGGTCTCTCCAGAGATCGGCCCCGCCCGGGAGGGGCCGAGATGAATCTCGTCGCTTGGCCGCTCCTCATCCCCCTCGTCTCGGCAGCGGTGCTGCTCCTACTCCGCGGCCGCAGAATCCGGGGCGTGGTGGCCGTAGCCGCCGCCCTCGGTACGCTCGCCGTGGATGTCGCTATCGGAGTCCGCACCTTCACCGGCGAGGTGCTGGTCGTTCAGATGGCTGGCTGGCCCGCTCCCTATGGGATCTCACTGGTCGCCGACGGGTTGACGGGACTGGTCCTGATCCTTTCGGGTGTCATAGGACTCCTCACGGTGCTCTTCCTCGCGATCAGCCTGCGTCACCCACCCCGGCGGGGAACCGGTCCGCTCCTGAACCGGGCCCGTGAGGCCTTCGGCGCGCAGGCGCTCCTCCAGTTCCTCTTGATGGGTGTCAACATGTCGTTCCTGACCGGCGACCTGTTTAACCTGTTCGTGGCGTTCGAGGTGATGCTCGTGGCCTCCTACGGCCTCCTGCTTCTAGGTGGGGAGCTCCCGCAACTCCGTGAGGGGATCAAGTATGTGGTGATCAACCTAGTCGCCTCCGCCCTGTTCGTTGTGGCGGCTGGGATGGCATACGGCCTGTTCGGCACCCTGAACATGGCCGATATTGCGACGCGCCTCGAGATCCATGGGCCGGATCCCAGGGTGGGGCTCATCGCCCTGATGATCGGGCTCGTCTTTGCCACTAAGGCAGCGCTCTTCCCGCTGGGTTTCTGGTTACCCAACAGCTATCCCGTACCGACCGCCGGGGTGAGCGCCTTCTTCGCGGCGCTGCTGACTAAGGTCGGGGCCTACTCCCTGATCCGAACCTTCACCCTGATGTTTCCGCACGAGCGTGACGCCCAACTCATTGTCCTTACCCTCGCGGGCATCACGATGTTGATCGGCGCCCTAGGTGCCATCACCCGCAGGAGGTGGCGGCACACCCTGGCTTTCGCCAACGTCGCCAGCATCGGCTACCTTGTGGTGGGAGCTTTTATGGGCACCTCCTCTGGCCTCAGCGCCGCTCTTTTCTACCTGATCCACTCCGTTTTGGTGGTGTTTGCACTCTTCCTCATCGCGGCCTTGGCAGAGTGTATCGCCGGTGAGAGCTACCGGGCCGAGGGTCACCTCGATGTCTACCCATGGCTCGGGGTAGCCTTCTTTGTGGCAGCGCTCGCTCTCGCCGGAGTCCCCCCTAGCAGCGGCTTCATCGGCAAGTTCGGCCTGGTCCGGTCGCTGCTTGAGGCCGGCGGCACCCTGCGGGTCGCTGTCGCTGTGAGCGCCCTCGTCGCCGGGTTCTGTCTCCTCTACGCCGGTATGCAGATCTGGAGAGGTTTCTTCTGGGGGGCGTCGGACGCCGTCCACCGGGTTCATCTACCCCGAGGGGCCACCTCGGTAACGGGGGTCGCTGTCGTCCTGGTTCTGGCACTGGCGGTGTTCGGCGGCCCCATCTTCGGAGCGGCAGAGAGGGTCGCGGAGCAACTGGACGGCAACCGTGACTACCTCGAGGCGGTCCTGCCAGCCGGGCAGGTGCGGGGGGAGTGAGAGTCCGGTGATTGAGACCCTTACCCTGTTGTCCTTGGCTCTCCTCTGGAGCCTTTTGGATGGTGGCGTGACCTTGGTCAACCTCCTAGTGGGTGCGCTCTTGGGTGCAATTCTGTTAAGCGCGGTCCAGCGCAGCCGGGGGAGGTCGTTCGCAAGTCGGCTCTTCGGCATCGCGCGCTTCGTGGCGCTCTTCGTAGTTGAACTGGTCCAGGCCGGCCTGGCTGTCGTGCTCCTTTCAATTCGTCCCCGACCGCAATTCCATCCCCACGTTGTAGCGGTCCCGCTCCGTATCGAGAGCGACGCGGCGATCTCGCTCCTTTCCGCTACCATCACCCTGCTGCCGGGAACAGTAGCTATGGGGACCTCGGAGGACGGGCGCACCCTCTACGCGCATGCGATCGGTGAGGCCGATCCGGAGAGTTCGCGCGCTGGTATTCGTCGCATTGAGGAGTTGATCCTGGGGTTCATGAGGTGAAGGAGGAGTCTCGTTGATCGTCGACCTTGCGCTCGGCTGTATTGTGCTGGCGGCCGCCCTCGCCGTGTATAGGGTGTTACGCGGCCCAAGCTGGGGCGACCGGGTTACCGCCCTCGACTTCCTTAGCGTTGACTTGGCCGTTCTGATAGTCGTCCTCGCTATGAGGACGGGGATAGCACGCTTCCTCGATGTAGCCCTGATCTTTTCCATCCTGGGCTTCCTCAGTACAGTTGCCCTGACCCGCTACCTGCTGAACGGGCGGGTGATGAGGTGAGACACCTCGCTCTTCTGCTCGTTGCACAGGCTGTCGCCCTAGCGGTGGAGGAGAGAGTCCCATCCCAGGCCGCTGCGGTTCAGGTTAGCGTGCTCGCTCAGATCTTAATCCTCTTCGGCAGCCTGTTTATCCTGTCCGCTGCTCTGGGCCTGATCCGTTTTCCCGACTTCTATACTCGCCTTCATGCCAGCACTAAGCTCGTTGCGCTCGGCGGGCTGGGGATCTTCGGGGGCGCAGCCCTCGCATTCGCCCCCATGGGGGCGAATGCGAGGGTGCTGGTCATCGCCTCCTTCTTCTTCCTCACGGCTCCCTTGTCGGGGTACATGATCGCCCGGGCAGGGTACCTGAGAGGGCTAAGGCCGTATCGGGAAGAGACGAGTGTGGACGACTGGGGTCTGATGGGAGGGTTTCCGGAGGCCTCGTCGGAGGAGTCGGCGTGAGGGGGCAGGCGGTGTCGCTGGCAGTCCCTCTGGAAACGATATCGTTCGGGCGATTGAGTTAGACTGGTTCAAATGCATGAGTATCCCAGCCTAGTCTGGCACCTCAAGAACACCTCACTCTTTGAGGACCTGACGCCGGAGGAGCTCGGGCAGCTTTCCCGAATTACCCCCTACAAGCGTTTCGCCCCAGGGGAGATCATCTACCATATGGAGGACCCTGCCGACGCGCTCTACTTCATTCGTGACGGCATGGTAAAGATCTCTATGTACTTTCCCAATGGGAAGGAGATGATCCTCAGCCTGCTGGGACAGTACGACATCTTCGGGGAACTCCTCCTATTGCCTAGCGAGCGCAGGTCCAACCAAGCCGAGGCCGTGGTCGACACCACCCTCATCGTGATGCCCGAACAGGACTTCCAGATGCTCCTCTCACAGCAGCCTCAGATCGCCATGAAGTTCATCAAGGTGATGTCTACCCGGCTGTGGCAGGCACAGCAGTGGCAAGCCGAGGTTGGGGCTTTCGACGCCCCGGGTCGCCTCGCCAACCTCCTGCTTCGGCTCGCAGGCGACTTCGGCATTGAGGGCGAGAGGGGCATCGTCATCGACCTCAGCCTCACCCAGCAGGATCTGGCCAAGATGATCGGTGCGACCCGGGAGACGGTTAGTCACTGCCTGGCGCGACTCTTGGAGTATGGAGCTGTGCGGCGTCGGCGCGCTCCCATCACCGTGAATCTGGAGAAGCTGCAGCAATTCCTAGACGAGGCTAGTGAATAGCGGTCCGCCCGGCGCCCCGACCTACGACACCAACTTAAGGGAATTATCCAGAAAACTTGACGAGTTTTCTGGATAATTCCCCCAAAATAGCCCCCCCTAGTGGAGACAAGCTTGCATGAGGGAACAAGGACTGTCTAGGGGGGTCAGTTCATGTTGCACGTAATCCTGGGCAACTTAGTCGGAAACAAACTATTCCATTAGTCAGGCCGGCGCACTTCCTTTTGGTAATCCAGGCCCCCGCAGGCAAGCCTGCTTACCCCTTTAGCGCCGGCCCGCTTCTTCTGAACATTCTTGACAGACTTTTCCCGGCGTTCCTCCTAAGCCTTTAACAGAGCTCAGTCCATCAACTGGCAGGGGTGAGCACCACCACCGAGCTTCCCGAAGTAGTCCACAGATAGAAAAACGAATCGGCCTTGCGTTTGAGGCCAAGACCATCTGACAACTTATAGAGCGGAGGTCCGCCGCGCATTGTGCGAAGGGCTAGTCTGTCGACGGTCGACAGCCGTCTCGACCGTTCGATGATCCAGACCGTTGGGGCCGATCCTGAGATGTTATCCAACTGATACTCGCCCGGCCCGATGGTTCCACCAACATCGGCCACTAGGTCGGCTAGTTCGGTCGGATCGGGACCGACTACGATTTCGATGGTATCCGCCACCACTGCACCTTACCTAGTATAAATCAACCCCTGAGAGCGCCGCTAAGGACCCGCTCTCCGTAGCTCACCTCGCCGGTCAAAGTCTAGGGACCGGTAGAAGGGTCGCCCTCTCCTGGAACGTAGCTGCTGTAGAGTACGGTGGGTGGCCTTTGGCCGGGTCCGGATATGGGCGATGACCAGCAGTAGGGCGGCACGCCCGTAGCCCCGCCCCTGATAGCGGGTGTCGATCATGAAACGCCACAGAAGAGTACTCACCCTTTTCGGGTTTGTCGTAGAGCATTAACGAAGCCGACAGGCTCCTCACTAGCGTAGATGGCCCGGAACCAGGCGTGCTCGCTGAAGTGGGCTTGGGCGATGGAGCGGGCGTTGGAGGCGACGAAGCGCTCCTGATCTTCCGAGACGCTCAGATTTAGAATGCTCCCTAGTGTGTCGGCGGTGATCTCGCGGAGGGTTACCTTACCCGTGGGGTCAGGGTTGATAGCCTTTGATGTATCGGTCATGATCTGCTCTCCTCTTCGGGGATGACTGCTAAGGTTTTAGGCTCCCTGACTTTGGCTCTATGGAGAGGGTGACTAGGGCCGTACCCGCTGCCGGTAGTTGCAGTTCCTCGGTGACGACCACGATACTGCCGCTCTGAATGGTGAACAGGATCAGCACATTGTCGCCGTAGAGGCGCTCGAAGTCGGCCAGGGTGAACTTATCTGTGATCTCCGTCTTCCGGATCTCCGCACCTTGCTCCCTTAGGCACTCGATCACTGGGAAGCTAGCATGGGGTCGGAACAGGAGCCGCCCCCTCTGCTCGACACTCAGAGTCTGGCGTTCGTCGGTCGCGTGTGTGGGGGAGAGTTGGAAGACCCGCTCTGCCCCGAACTCTCTCGCATATTTCAGCGCCGCGAGCGCGTTCGCCTCGTCGTTGGAGGTGAGTGCGAGGAGGTGGCCGATGCCTGAGAGTTGGAGTTCGTCGTCGCTCCGGTTGGAGAGGGGGCTGCCGTAGTATGCACTCAGGCCTCCGATCCGAGCCTTCGCCACGTTCGCCCAGTTGGTGTCGGCCAGGACCACGCTTACCCCCTCACCCTCGAGAAGTCTGGCGACACTGCGGGCGAAAGCGTGCGCCCCGAGGATCAGGAATCCCTGGAGATTCGGTTCGGAAAGTTCCAGGAGGCGCGCGAGCGGCTTCGCTGTGAGGCTGTTCAGGACAATGGTGCCGATAATGACGAGGAACACCAGGGGTTCTAGCACCTCCGCTCCCAGGTGCCCTTCGCGTGTCAGCTCGAAGGCGAACAGCGCTGAGATCGAGGCCGCTACGATGCCGCGCGGAGCGATCCAGGAGAGGAATAGCTTCTCCCTCAAGCTCAGTGGAGAGCCGAGCGAACTGGTGAAGACGGTGAGCGGCCGGACCACTACCATGATGACCAACACCGTGAGCAGGTTCCTCCAGGACAGAGCCCCTATCAGGGCCTCGAGTTCGGTCTCGGCGGCCAGGATGATAAACAGGACCGAGATCAGCAGGGTGGATAGAGTCTCCTTGAAGTCGAGCAACTCCTGTATGTTCGGTACCCGCCGATTCGCTGTGACCAGCCCCATCAGCGTGGTCGCAAGAAGGCCCGACTCCCCTGCGAACTGGTTCGATAGCGAGAAGGCCGCGAACACGAGGGCGAGGGAGACGACGCTCACGAGGTAATCCGGGAGTAACCTGCGGCGAAGCAGCGACGACAGTAGGAGGCCGCCGGCCAGTCCAGTCACGCCACCCGCCAAGATCATCCGTGCCAGCAGGAGTACCGTTTGGCCGAGAGCCTCCCCCCGATTGCCGATGAGGAGGAATTCGAAGACTAGCACGGCCACTACGGCGCCGATCGGGTCGATCAGGACCCCCTCCCAGCGGAGGATGCTTCCGATCTGCTTGGTAGGGCGAATGTTGCGCAGCAGCGGGCCGATGACGGTAGGCCCGGTGACGATGATCAGAGCGCCGAACAGGAAGGCGAGTGTCAGCGGCAGGCCCGCGATGAGCCAGGCGGCGAATGTCGCGCCGATCCAGGTGACTAGGGCACCTATCGTGATCAGCCTGCGGACCACCCCCCTTACCTGGGCCTCGGAGGAGGGACGCAGCGTGAGGCCGCCCTCGAAGAGGATCAGGCCGACAGCTAGCGACACTCCGGAGAAGAGCAGGTCGCTACCGAGCAACTCGGTAGGCTTTATCAAGTTCAACACCGGCCCGGTAATGAACCCGATGAGGAGGAGGGGGAGGATGGCCGGTAGCCGGACCCGCCAGGCTAGCCACTGTGCAACTGCACCGAGGATCACGATGATAGGGATTGCCAGGGCGGGGTTGTCGTGGAGGTGAGGCACGATGATCCTAGTCTGACACTTCTAATCGAACTCGATCAGAGTCGTCAGGCTTCGAGGTCTGTCCGCTCGGTTCGTGCCCTCTCTTTTATGGGTCCCTGGCGAAGCAGGACCGCCACCCGCTCGATGCCCTCGGTTGAGCCGACTACCGTGACCCGGTCTCCGAATTCGAGTCGCGTGTACCCGTGAGAGATGAGGACCTGTCCCCGGCGCCGGACTGACAGGACCAGGACGTCGAGTGGCAGTCGCAGATCGCGCAGGGTAACGCCATGGAGAGATGGGTCACTTATCTCGAGTTCGAGGATGTCCTGATTGCCCGCCATGCCGAGGAGCAGAGAGGTGGTCGACGGAGTCCGCACGAACTCCTCGAGCAGATGTACGGTGGCGGTGCCCTGATCGACGATCAGGGCACCGAGCTTCCTGAACCTATCAGTGTTAGCTAGGTCGTTGAGCCGGACTACCACCGTCTCGATGCCATAGTGCTCGTAGATCAGTTCACACACGCGGTAGTTCTCCTCATCCGAGGTAAACATACAGACGATGGCGTCGGCGTGCTCGGCGTCGAGTTCGCGAAGTACTTCGGGTTCGAGAGCGGCGATGTGGTGGACCACCACGTCGGGGGTGGCTATGGCGGCCTGTCGGTCTAAGAGAGCGGCGATCTTTACCTGCCAGCCGTGGGCTTGCAGGTTTCTCGCCAGCACGATTCCCTGCCGCTCTAGGCCGAAGATAATCGCGTCCCGGACCCCGTCGAAATCGGCCGGATGCGCTCGGGTGTGGCTCTCCTCAACGATGTTGATCGAACCCTTGAAGAGGATGGGGCCGATGATCTCGTTGAGGACGACTAGGGCGATGATCACGGTAGCCAGGTCGGGCCCGAACGTTGGGAAGGTGGCCGCAGCCTCTCGCGCCAGCCCGAGCGCGATGCCGGCCTGGGTGATGAAGGCCATCCAGCGGATCCGGTTGTGCTTCATCGGCTCGCCCGCTATCACCCCACCTAGGAATGAACCCAGGGAGATCCCTAGAAGCCTGATTGCGAAGAGCCCCAGTGCAATCGGCCAGATTTCCGTCAGTATGTCGATGTTGAGCGACGCTCCCGTAAGAGTAAAGAAGGCAATGTAGATAGGCAGACTGCTCGAGCGCAGCAGGTTACCGAACTCGTCTCGATAGGAGCTTGAGTTGGTGATCACAAAGCCAGCGATGAGGCAGATGAGGAGGGGCTCCAGCAGCACCTCCACCGGGAGTCGTTCGTGGCTGAGGGCCCGCAACTCTGAAGTCAGCACGAAGACGGCGTATCCCGAGAGGAGGGTCAGGACGGTCTTCATGAGTCTGTGCAGCGAGAGTCCGAGGAAGAACCTAAGGATTCTGGCTAGCACCAGTCCGAGCAGGAGAGCCAAGATCAGCTCGAGCACGATCAGGCCGATGAAGCCCGGATCGAACCCGGATCCGTTTAGCAGGGTGATGGCCAGGGAGCTGTTGGAGGCAAACAGCGTGATCACCACCACGTCCATGATGACCGTGACGCCCAACACCGTCTGAGTGAAGGGTCCCTTGGCCCGCAGTTCGTTGATGACGGCTATGGCAGCGGTAGGGGAGCGCGCCACCAGGATAGTTCCAGCGATGATGGCGACAGCGACCCTTCCAGCGAGCGGGAGGTCGCGGGTGAAGGGGATGAATTCCGCGAGCAGGATCATGCCCAGGCTGCCGAGTGTGAAAGTGAAGGTGACGAGCCCTATCGTGACCCAGGCGATGGATCTCAAGCGGCTACGCAGTTCCTTCAGGTACAGTTCATTTCCGGCTGCGAAGGCTATAAAGGCCAGCGCCACTTCGTCGATGAAGCGGAGGCTCGTGGTCGCTTCAGCAGGTATCAGGCCCAGCACGAACGGCCCTGCGATGATGCCAGTAAAGAGAAAGCCGCTGATCAACGGTAGCCGCAGGCGGGTGAACAGCTTGCCGACCTCGCCTGCCGAGAGGGCGATGATGGCGAATGCGGCCACCAGGAGGAAGAGGTCGATGGCGGTCTCCAATCCGTAGCTGTTCAGGGATCGCTGGGAACGTCTTCCTCGAGCGCGATCAGGAGGCTTGGGCTGTCGTCCCCTATATGACGACAGCCCCGCAGTTGCTGTTAGGGGGCGCGACGGGTCGCTGGGAGGGCATAGTAGCAGGGTGGCGACATCTTTTCCTGTCATTCTGACATAGATGGAGAACGCCGGATGTCGGAGCCACTCTGTGAGCGATTTGGACCGAGATGCGGAGCTATCTGATTCAGAACAGACCGCAGCGATGTTGTGATGACGGTCGACGAGATCAGAGGCCTGACCCGACCTGCTCAGCTTCGAACTTCCGACGGCGGACAGCACCTGCCACCTAGGCCCCTCCGCACCTTTAGCGCCAAGGAGGGGTGGAGTCAGTCGAACTGAAGGGACCGATCCGGGCGGCCTCGGTCCAGGAGTTTATAGAGAGCCGATGATTTTGGGAGAGAGCGGTCGGGGATCTTAAGCGGACCGAATGCTGGACGCATCAGCAGCCTCGGCCCTGATCCCAGCATTAAGGACCTGGATCGGTTCGAAGTGGGAGTCGCTGTGCTTGGGACCGAAGGCGATCTCATGATCCGACTTCACCACCGCCACTCTGGCTTCCGGGTGGAACGGGATGGGACCCGGTGCCAGCGGCCTACGTTGCGGTCGACTCGAGGCTCTACAGAAACAGATTTGGATGTGCCAGTCGCTGTCCTAGTGGTTGCGGGAGGGGCGTCGGTTACCGAGTCTGGGCAACCTGCACCAGCGGTCCTCGCGACCCTTCACACCGGCCTTCTCAGGTTCTGTGCTCCTCGGCGACCTCGATGATCTCCCCGAGTTCCTCGAGAAGGCCCTTATACAGAGCGAGCGCTAAGTCCCTGACGGTGTTTGTGCCGGCCATGCCAAGGGCCTTGGGGTCGGTTCGCTCGTGAGCGATACGGAGGGCGGTCGCCAGAACCGACTCGAAGATAGGCCACGGGCCCTCGAACCCGGTGTCTTCTTCGGTCGGCCTCTCGCTCTCCTGGAGCTCTAGGGATAGGAGGGCCTGCTCGGCTGCTCTGCGTTCGGCTTCGCGCCTGGTCTTGCCCTCGCCGCTGCCGAGCATCTCTTCTCCCGCGACCACCCGCGCCGCGAATGTCCGGTCGTGATCCGGACCTCGGCTCTTAGTGGCGAAGGACGCTCGGTCGAGGCCGAGCGTCCTCAGGCGCTCGTTCAGTTCGGTCTTCGGATGAGACATGGGCCCCTGTCTAGCAGTTGCGACTTCATTAAGCCCACCTGAAGGCGAAAGTGTTTCACCGGTCTAGGGTAGCATAGGGGTGTGACGAGGCTTCTGCTCTGCGACGATCACGCCATGTTTCGCCAGGGTCTGAAGAGTATCCTCGAGACCGAGGAGGGGTTCCGGGTGATCGGCGAGGTGGCCACGGGCCGGGGGGCGGTCCGCTACGCCCTCGAGACCCGTCCTGACATCGTGCTGATGGATATCCAGATGCCCGAGCTTGACGGCGTGGCCGCCACTAAGGCGATTCTGGAGGCGCAGCCCGACATCGGGGTCATCATCCTGACGATGTATCGGCAGGACAGGTACGTGTTCGAGGCCATCAAGGCCGGCGCCAGGGGGTACCTGCTCAAGGACGCCGGGGCGGGCGATCTGGTGGATGCGATTCGGAGGGTGGCTGACGGGGAGACCCTGCTAAATGCCGAGATGGCGGCCTCGATTCTGGGTGAGTTCAGAAAGGTCGGCGAGATGCTGCGGCACCCGGAGCACACTATTTCGGAGCTTACAGAACGGGAGGCTGACATTCTGAAGTTGCTGGCCCAAGGGAATTCGAACCAGGAGATCGCTAGGGCCCTCAATGTGAGCGAGAAGACGGTTCGAAACCGCCTCTCTGAGATCTTCTCGAAGCTGTGCCTCAACAACCGCACGCAGGCCGCTCTCTACGCGCTCCGCGAAGGGATTGCGAGCCTCAGAGATTCGTCTTGAGCAGGGGTGCAACCTTCGTGGCCGGTTGTGGCTATACTGCAGAGGGACCGAGCGACCCCGTAAAGTTCGCCTTTGCCGAGTGTCCAGGGCGTGGCTGCAGAATTTACCCCGCCTTCGACGAGCGCTGGTGGCGCTCCGACCGGTCGGATCCGCTGGCGTTGCTCTTGGGTTTTGGGGTGACGTCTCGAAGTAATAGGGGAGCGGACAGGTGTCGCCCGAAGTTGCCCTGATCGACCTGTTGATCCAGATCTGCGAAACCCCTGCCCCCACGTTCCATGAGGGGGCGAGGGCTCGGCTCGTCGCCTCTGAGTTCGAAGCCCTGGGGCTCGAAGTTCAAACCGACGCTGCGGGGAATGTCATTGCCCCTCTGGCCTTTGGGGAGGGGCCTCGCATCCTAGTCGCGGCCCACCTCGACACGGTGTTCGGGCCGGAAACCGATGTCACCGTCCGGCGTGAGGGGGAGCGGCTCCTCGCACCGGGTATCGGGGACAATAGCGCCAGTCTCGCGGTGATGCTCACCTTCGCCCGCTGGGCCCGAGCACAGGGGTGTCCGGGGCTGCCTCGCATTACGCTGGCCGCTACGACTGGAGAAGAGGGGCTCGGGGACCTGTGTGGCGCACGTGCCCTAGTGGCAACGAAGGCCGATGAGACCGATATGTTCGTTGCCCTAGATGGTCACCTCGGGACTGTGGTCGAGTCGGCGGTGGGTTCGAAGCGCTACGAGGTGACCTTTAGGGCTGCAGGGGGACATTCCTGGGGCGACTTTCCCGCGCCGAGTGCTGTGCACACTCTTGCCGATGCCGTCCACGCCCTCAACCGGATGAGAATCCCGCAGCAGCCGCGGAGCAGTTACAATGTCGGTCAGATCTGCGGTGGAACGAGCGTCAATGCGATCGCTCAGGAGGCAAGTTTTAATCTCGACCTGCGGAGCCTGGCTGGATCCGTGTTGGAGGAGTTGGAGCGGGAGGCCCTGGGACTTATCCGCAAGGTGTCGCGCCACCACGGTGTCGAGTGCGTGCTTGAGAAGGTAGGGGACCGCCCGGCTGGATCTGCAGACAACGGCGTGATGATTCGGGCAGCGCGCGCAAGTCTCGAGAGCCTCAAGATTCCGGTTCAGACTGTGGCCAGCAGCACCGATGCCAACGCTGCGATGGCTGCGGGGCTCCCCGCCATCGGTTTTGGTGTCTACTGTGGGGGTGACGCGCATCGACTGTCCGAGTGGCTGGAACCCTCCTCGCTGAGGGTGGGTCTAGAGGCGTTCAGGCAGCTATTACGAAACCTGGGTCGGTGGGGTATCTGAGCACATCAGATTCCCGCCTAAGCCAGCCCTTCAGGCGTCTGAAGCCGTCTGGTGTCCGGGCAGCCCCCAGCGTTGGTGTGGCCGTTTAAGTCGGAGCCCCGGTCTTCCGTGCGACGAGGGCCAGCCGGTCGACCCGTTCATTCTCTGGGTGGCCGGCGTGACCGCGAATCCAGGTCCAGGTGACCTTGTGGTTGGTGGTGAGCCTAAGGAGCCTGCGCCATAAGTCTTGGTTCTTAACCGGCTTGCGGTTCGCTGTCCTCCAGCCGTTGCGCTGCCAGTTGTCGAGCCACCCGTCTGCGAAGGCGCATTTCAGGTACGCGCTGTCGGTGACAATGGTGACCGAGCACGGCTCTGTGAGGGCCGAGAGCGCCTCGACCGCGGCGGTCAGTTCCATCCGGTTGTTCGTCGTTCCGGCCTCATAGCCGCTCCGGGTCTTCTGGTTCCCTTGGTAGTCGAGCAGGTAAGCCCAGCCACCGTCGCCTGTAGCGGTGTTGCAGGAGCCATCAGTGTAGGCGAGGAGCCGCTTGTGCACAGGTAGGTATGCTACCCCGGATTCGGACTCCGGAGAGCCATAAGGTGAACTTCGAGCCCCTGTTGTTCTAGAGGTGCAAGGTGGGCCGGGGAGTCGGCCTCACTCGAGGGTGTCGAGGTGCACTTAGGCGCGGGAGATGTGCTCCTCTGCACTGATACGATTTCCCACGGGTCAGCGGAGCGCCCCAACTTGGTTAAGTGCAGGGTCCCGGTGTACCGCTACGGCCCTTCCTGGAGGCACTTCCGCCTCGGCTGGCCCTCATCGGAGCTGCTTGCCCACCTCACACCTAAGCGTAGCTAGGTCGTGCAGCCGCACAGGCCGCTTCTGCGCGAACCACAGAGAGAGTTAAAGACTGGATTCGTCCAGTGTACCGGCGTTCACTGCTCTTCAATCGTTGAGGGATATAGAGTAGCTACGGGAGGAATTCCGCTATGCCCAAGATTGCCCTCATCGGAGCTGGTAGCTTCGGTTTTACCCGCACTCTGGTTCGCGACCTGCTCACCTTCCCCACCCTGGAAGGGGCAGACATCGCGCTGATGGATGTCGACCCCGAACGCCTCGACTTTGCTGACCGGGCCGTCAGACGCATCGTCGAGGTTGGAGGGTATCCGGCTCGGGTAACTGCCACCCGTGATCGGGTCGAGGCCCTCGAGGGGGCGGATTTCGTGATCGTCACCATCCTCGTCGGCTCAACCGATGTGTGGGGCCAGGATATCGAGATCCCGAAGCGCTACGGGGTCGATATCAACGTTGGGGACACCCGGGGTGTTGCCGGGATCTTCCGAGGCCTGCGCACCATCCCGGTCTTGGTCGACATCGCCCGTGACATGGAGCGCTACTGCCCCGCTGCCTTGATGCTCAACTACACCAATCCGATGGCGATGCTGTGTCGTGCCATCAGTCGCGAGACCGACATTCGGGTCACGGGTCTATGCCACAGCGTTCAGGGGGGTGCGAAGATGCTGGCCGACTGGATCGGCGCTCCGATTGAGGAGGTTACTTACACCTGTGCCGGTATCAACCACACCGCTTGGTACCTCGACTACCGCTGGAATGGCGACGACGCCTACCCGCTGATTCGCCGGGCAATCACCGAGAGTGAGGAGGTCTACAACGCTGAGCAGGTCCGCAACGAGATGTTCCTCGCCTTGGACTACTACGTCACAGAGTCGAGCGGTCACAACTCGGAGTACTGCTGGTGGTTTCGGAAGCGCCCAGACCTGATCGAGAAGTACTGCACCCACGGCACCAACTGGAACCCCGGCGAGCACGCCTATATCCTCAGGGAGTACCGGAGACGCGAACTCGATTGGCGCGACGATGTCCGTGTGTGGTTCGAGCAGGGAGAGATCGACTTGGAGCGGGGTCACGAGTACGCCGCCTATATCATGGACGCAATGTTGGGCGGGGTGCCGTTCCAGTTCAATGGAAATGTTCCCAACCGCAACCTGATCCCCAACCTGCCGACTGAGGCCTGCGTGGAGGTGCCGGTTTGGGCCTCGGCGAAGGGTCTCGAGGCGGTGGCGGTCGGGCCACTGCCGACCCAGGTTGCCCCCCTCACCAATCTCTATTCCCAAATTGAGGAGATGGCCGTCGAAGCGGCGCTGACTGGCAACCGGCGCCTGATCTACCATGCGGTTGCCTACTCGCCGCTGTCAGCCGCCGTGCTGTCTCTGGCGGAGATCGGGGAGATGGTGAACGAACTTTTCGCTGTCAACGAGGGGTATTTGCCACCCCAGTTCGCCTCCTAGACATCCTCCCCGCAGCGTACTATCTCCGTGGTACCTAGGGGGGTATGACATAGCTATGGTTGAAGGTGAAGCCTAGCCCCTAGGCAGCTTCTACACCATGTTTTTCGGTCGTGGGAGGGAGAGTCGGCACCACCGTCTCCGCGCTGACTGGGGTAACCCGAGGGACTAGGATTAAGTTGCTCACGCTCTGGCTGTCCAGCGAGTTGGTAAACTTGCCCCGGATGCCTAGCTTCCGCAAGGGTACCTTCGGCTCTGTCTGGCCCCTGATCTCTCTCGAACGCGGTCCCGAGAAGCCCGATTTCGATAGTTTCCCGCCGAAGCTGGAGAGTTCGGGACTTTCGCTTGGCGACAAGCGCTGCTCGCCCGAGATCGTGAGGTCAAGCACCTCTGTGGTCGACGACTTCGACCGGTACATGCGTGTCACTCATCACCCCTCGGCCCTGCTCGAACCTAAGGCGTCTGGCTACCAGGAAGTAGTCGTCGGGCATGGGGATGCCCAGTGGCGGCTCGACGTCATTTCCTGCGGCCACCTCTCACCCCTGCCGCGTCTCACCCGGCGAGCGGGCTTCAGCTGGGACAACGAGTTCTACGTTGGCCTGACCACTCCGGAGAGCACTCCCCGCTTCTCGGGGGCGACAGTGGCGCTCCAGGGGGTGGTGCTGTGACGGTGCGTGTGCCTCCCCGGACAGAGACGCGGGCTCGCGGGGTCAAGCGCCAGGAGAGTCTGAGCCACGGCAGGGGGATCTCTGTGGTGCTTGCAATACTGGCAGTGATAGGCATCTTCCATGTCCTGATCATGATCGGTATTGAGGGTTACCGCGCCTACCGTACTCGGGAGACTGTGAGGCAGCTCGAGGGTAGGGTGGACGCGCTGGAACGTGAGCACGAGACCCTGAGGGTGGTCGTAGAGCATGGCGATGATCCCCTCTACCGCGAGCAGTTGGCCCGCAGCTTAGGCTACATCTTCCCCAATGAGACCCGAGTGGTAACCTATCCCAACAATCGCTGAGGTGAAAATCCGCAAGGGCGTAATGACCAGTCCCGGCCCAGTCACGGGTTACTCTGGTCCCAGACGCAACCTCGGGAGGCGTTAGTGCCCGACGACACCCTGTCTTGGATGAACGAACTGACCGCTGAGATGGAGGAGCGGCGCAAGCGTGTCGAGCGCGGCGGTGGTGAGGCTCGCGTCCGGAAGCAGCACAAGTTGGGCAAGATGACGGCGAGGGAGCGCATCTGCGCGCTCCTCGACCAGGATACCTTTGTTGAGTTGGGCGTGTTCGTCGAGCACCTTGGGGTGGAGATGATGCGTGACGTGGACGCTCCGGGCGAGGGAGTGGTCACCGGCTACGGCAAGATTGACGGTCGCACCGTGTTCGTGTTCAGCCAGGATTTCACGATCCTCGGCGGTAGTCTTGGCAAGATGCATGCCCAGAAGATCACCAAGGTAATGGATGCGGCGGTCCGGACCGGCGCCCCGATCATCGGGCTCAACGATTCCGCAGGTGCCCGCATCCAGGAGGGGGTCGATGCTCTGTCGGGCTACGGCGAAGTGTTCTACCGCAATGCCATCTACTCGGGGGTGGTGCCGCAGATCAGCGCCATCCTAGGTCCCTGCGCCGGTGGCGCGGTCTACAGTCCTGCCCTCACCGATTTCGTCGTGATGGCGCAGGGATCGTCCTACATGTTTATCACTGGTCCCGAGGTGATTCGATCTGTAACCAAGGAGGAGGTGACGTTTGAGGAGTTGGGTGGGTCTGAGGTACACACCCGTCTGTCCGGTGTGGCCCACTTCGAGGCCGAAGATGATGCCGGGGTGCTCAGGCTGATTCGGCGTCTCCTCTCGTACCTGCCTCAGTCGGCGCGCGAGAAGCCCCCGCTGCGACCGACCGACGATCCAGAGGCGCGGGAGACACCGGAGCTTCTCTCTATCGTCCATCCCGACCAGCGCCGACCCTATCCCATGGTTGATGTCATCAGAATCCTAGTGGACAATGCGGAGTTCTTCGAGATTCACCCCGATTTTGCCAGGAATATCCTCGTCGGGTTCGCCAGGTTGGGCGGGCAGCCCGTTGGGGTGGTGGCCAACAATCCTCGCCATTTGGCTGGCACCCTGAATATCGATGCCTCAGACAAGGCAGCCCGCTTCATCCGAACCTGCGACAGCTTCAACTTGCCGATCGTGACCCTCGTCGACGTCACGGGCTTCCTGCCCGGCGTGGCCCAGGAGCATGCCGGCATCATCCGCCATGGGGCCAAGATGCTTTACGCCTACGCTGAAGCGACAGTACCCAAGATCACACTGATCATTCGCAAGAGCTACGGAGGGGCTTACCTCGCTATGAACTCGGTCGACATGGGTGCGGACGTAGTTCTGGCTTGGCCTACCTCAGCGGTTGCAGTCCTGGGTGCAGAGGGGGCGACCGACATCGTCTACCGGCGCGAGATTCAGGCTTCCCGGACCCCCGAGGTCACCCGTAACAGCCGGATTGAGGACTACCGCCGTAAGTTTGACAACCCCTACTGGGCGGCGGGGCGCGGCTACATCGACGACGTGATCGATCCCAAGGACACCCGGAGGCATCTTATTCGGCACCTGCGCATGCTCGAGAACAAGGAGGAGCCCCGCCCCTTCAAGAAGCATGGGAATATCCCTCTGTAGGTCTATCCGTTCCGCTCGGACCGTGTCGACAAGGCCATTAGGATCCAGAGCACCAAGGGGCGCTCCGACGCGGGGGTCGTCACCCTTCCGCTTCCACAACGTGGCGTACGCATCATTCAGGAAAGGGCAGCACCGGCCCAGGATGTGCTCCTCCCAAATGTAGGGGGCCGGCGTGGGTTCATTGGGGCCTACGCACGAGCGGGAGGTAGAGGGTGCAGGCTAGCGCTGTCAGCCCCGCCGTAAGCAGGAACGAAATCCGGTAGGCCTCGGGTGGGTGTCTACCACCGTCCACCAGCGGGTATAGGCCGATCACGACACCCAGGCCCCACTGGAGCAGGGCACTGCCGCCGATGCCGAAGATGTTCATTGCGGTGATTGCCCTGCCGGTCATGCTTAGGGGGAAGATGAAGCGGACGTGGGCGAAGGTGAGGACATTGAACGCACCGGCGACGCCAAAGAAGACGAACAGTATGGCTAGGACTAGGTGCGGCCAGGTTGGACTGGTCAGTGCCAGCGCCACCTGCACCAGCGTCAGTACCGTCGCCCCCAAGACCAGCGTGACGGGGACGCCCACCCTGCCGGACAGCCTGCCCATCAGGAAGTATCCCGCCATCACGCCCAGCCCCATGAGTAGCAGAAGATTACCGACAGCGACCTCGTCGAGCCCACGGACGTCGCTGAGGAACGGTCCGGCCCACAGTGCCTGGTAGGCGAACATGGTACCGCCCACGGCGAAGTTGAGCAGGGCGATTCGCCAGAAGTCGAGCCGGTGGAAGAGTGCGCTGAACCCCCCCTTGTCCTTTGCTTTCGCAGTGGTGATGGCTGGGCTGTGCCCGAATCGCGCTATAAGTAGGGCGCTGGCCAGGATCACTGCGGCGCCTCCTGCGAACACTGTGCGCCAGCCGAAGGCACTATTAAGCAGAGTCAGTGGGGTGGCAGCGGCAAGTGCCCCAAGCGAACCTAGTCCGACGAAGACGCTCGAGACCTGAGCGAAGCGCTCAGCTGCGAAGAGGGTACTGAACGCCTTGAGTGCTCCCATAAGTACGCCGGCCATGCCGAGCCCTATGAGCGCCCGCCCTAGGGCCAGCAGCGGGAATGAGGGGGCCACCGAGAACAGTAGGTTACCGGCCACGCCAGCCAGCATCAAGGTCGAGGTTGTGCGCCGCGCCCCGAAGCGGTCTAGCGCGGCCCCGATCGGCAGTTGCGCTAGGGCAAAGATGAGGAAGAAGAGGCTGGTCATGAAGCCGAGTTGGGAGGCACTCAGTTCCATATCTCGGCTCAGATCGCCCGCGATCACGGCGTTGGTGGACCGGAAGAAGTATGACAGGAAGTAGGCGCCCAGGAAGGCGAGGAACACAACGGTCCGGCGCGGCATGGGCTGTAGTGTAGCTTAGCATCGGGCCAGCGGCGATATTTCCGGTCCCGAGCTTCTGCCATGTCCGCAGTACGGCGGGTCCTCTGCGAGGTGTGGGATTGCCGGATACTCGGTCTCATTGACGAGGCGTTCTGCCCACAGCTATACTGCCGGATCTCGCCCGAACGACCCATGGGCTCGGCGACTGCCGAGCCCACGTGCTGGTCCTGCTGGTCAGCTTATCCTGATCTGGTCGGACTACCTGAGGGGTGGGGAGCGAAGTTCCCGAGCGGTGCCTGCACAGCATCGACCTCGAGTCCGGTCGCCGCGCCCTGCTCACTGGGAGGCTGATTGCTCTGTGGGACATCGGTCATCACGAGGTCGAGTGGAGGAGGATCGTGCGCGAATATACCGCCTATGATGAGTTCGCACTGCTAGGGCAGATCCACCGGCTTGGCACTGGGGGAGTTGGCACATGAGGGCATACGATGTCATCGTTATTGGTGTCGGTGGGATGGGTAGTTCCACAGTCCACCAGCTTGCAAGGAGGGGTAAGCGGGTACTAGGTCTTGAGCGCTTCGATATCACCCATGATCGAGGCTCCTCGCACGGGGTGAACCGCATCATCCGTCTGGCCTACTTCGAGGATCCAGCCTACGTGCCGCTGTTGAGGCGAGCCTACGAATTGTGGCGCGAGTTGCAGCGGGAGACCGGGCGGCAGATTCTGCATATCACCGGGTCGGTCGACGCCGGTCCTGAACAGAGTGGGGTGTTCCAGGGATCGTATCGATCGTGCCTGGAGCACGGCCTCCAACACGAGGTGCTCGATCACAAAGAACTAGCTATGCGGTTCCCCGGGTACCGACTCCCGAAGGGCCACTACGCCCTCTTCCAGGGGGAGGGCGGCTTCCTGCTCTCCGAGCAGTGTATCGTCGATCAGGTGGTGATGGCCCAGTCCCTCGGCGCGGAGGTGCGGTTTAGGGAGAGGGTTATCGACTGGTGGGAGACTGCCGCCGGCGTGATGGTCCAGACAGAGAGGGGCCGCTACGAGGCGGGCTCCCTGGTGATCACGGCCGGGCCGTGGGCCTCCTCGCTAGTCCCCGGACTAGGAGGCAGTGTCCTCCAGGCAGAGCGGCAGGTCCTCGGTTGGTTTCAGCCCTCAAGGCCCGATCTCTTCGCTCCCGAGCGCTTCCCCGTGTTCATCCTGAAGGTAGACGAGAGACAGTTCTACGGCTATCCAGTCTACGGCATTCCTGGGTTCAAAATCGGGTGCTACCATCATCTCAGGGAGGCGGTCGATCCCGATGAGATCGACCACTCGGTCCACCCCGCCGACGAGGCCATCTTGCGCTCATGTGTGGAGCGCTACTTCCCTGAGGCCAACGGCCCTACCATGGCGCTCAAGACCTGCATGTTCACCAATAGCCCTGATGAACACTTCATTATCGGCACTCATCCCGACCATCCGCAGGTGAACTTCGCTGCGGGATTCTCGGGACACGGCTTCAAGTTCTGCAGCGTCGTAGGTGAGATAATGGCCGACCTAGCCGTGAACGGGACGACCTCGCACGACAGGAGCCTGTTCAGGCCGGAGCGGTACCTGGCGGGGGGAAACCTATCATGAACTTTGCCAGCCCCTTCAGGCCTGTCCAGGGAGAGTTGACCTAGCGACACCAGAGACCCTGGTGTGGCCCCTTCCCTGCGTGTGAAGGCGCTCTGTAGCAAGGTAGAGTTTCGTTCGTCCACCGCCTGGACACCTCGCCTGCCCCTAATAGCTAACGTTGTCTCGTTCATTGTCTCTCTCGTCGAGATCAGCAGAAGGGGGCCATCTCCGTCTGCACAGTAGGGTTGTTCATTACTGTTGAGGACACTTGAACAGTGCGGGAGTGCGGCGCCTCTAGCTCACTACCGTTTCTGCGGAATGACCATGCAGATGAGTTCGCCTACCCTTGAGTCTGATCGAACGGTGCCACAGACCGAGGTTCGGTAGCGGAGTGGAGGGCTGCGTCTGGCTCTGGGGTTGCTGAGGGTAGTGCCTAGCACTCACGCACTCAGCTTGGAGAAGCTTTGGAAGCCCCCTCACTCGCCCTGCACAGGTAGATCTCGGGCTCATTCCTCGTGCTTGCCCGATAGCACCGTTCAACACTCCGCGTGAACTCCTCTACCTTTTCGTCTTTAACGAGTGCTATCGCCGCGCCGCCGAAGCCAGCACCGGTCATGCGGGCACCGAGGCAGCCGGGTAGAGTCTGAGCGCAAGCGACCATCGCGTCGAGGGCATCTGAAGAGACCTCGAAGTCGCTCTTGAGGCTTTCGTGACTCTCGTTCATGAGTTGGCCGAGCGCCGGAGCGTCGTCCCGCCTCATCGCCTCCGCTGCGGCCAGGGTGCGGGCGTTCTCCGTCACGACATGACGGGCGCGTAGGAGGGTGGTTGAGTCGAGGCCCTTGAAATCGGTCGCGAGGCGCTCCGGGTCGACATCACGGAGGGCGTCGGCCCCGAGGTGGTGGGCTGCCGCTTTGCACTGCTCGCGCCGCTCGTTGTAGGCGGAGTCGACTAGACCTCGGCGGGTACCTGTGTCGAGCACCACTATGGCGGTACCCGTTGGCAGGGAGACCGCGTCGAGTTCGAGGCTACGACAGTCGATCAGCACCGCGTGTCCTGCCCGCCCGGTTGCGGAGACAAGCTGGTCCATGATGCCCGTTGAAACTCCGACCCAGCGATTCTCCGCCCGCTGGCCGACTAAGGCCATCTCGACAGGGTTCCAGGCGAAATCGGAGGCGGCGTGGAAAGCGCGGGCAGTCGCCAGTTCCAGAGCCGCCGATGAGGAGAGTCCCGCCGCGATGGGCACGTTGCTCGAGACGACCCCTTCCCAACCGCCGACCTCCAGCCCGGCCTCCTGCAGGGCCCAGGCGACGCCCTTAAGGTATTCGAGCCAACCCTCCCCCCGCTCGAGGTGTTCGAGCACGAACTCGCCACTCGCCTCTAGGTCAAGCGTGTGGACTATTACTCTGAGGTCGTCCCGGGGGCGGAGTGCGATCCAGGTCGAGCGGTCGATCGCCATCGGCAGCACGAAACCACCGTTATAGTCTGTGTGCTCGCCGATCAGGTTGACCCGGCCCGGTGCGCGGACGAGCGCCCTCGGTTCGGTCCCGAAGCGGGCAACAAAGCCTTCACGGACGGTCTCTTCAGGGGTCATCGGCGACGCTCCCGATAGTGGATCTCGGACAGTTCGCGAAGCCTTGCAGCGGCCTGCTCTGCGGTGAGGTCGCGCTGCGGCTCGGCGAGGAGTTCAAAGCCGGCTATGAACTTGCGGACCGATGCGCTCCTCAAGAGGGGGGGATAGACATGGCCATGAAGCTGCCAGGGTCGGGTATCGGTACCGTCGAAGGGGGCACCGTGCCAGCCGAGCGTGTAGGCGAAGTGGGTCTCGAACAGGTTGTCGTAGCGCGTGAGCAGCGACCCTAGCAGCGCCGCGAGCCCGATGCGCTCCGCACCGCTCAACTCGTTCATCCGTGCGATCGGTCGTCGGTGGGGCACGATCAGAGTTTCAAAGGGCCACACCGCCCAATGAGGCACCAGGGTCAGCCAGTCGTCGTTTGCGACCACCACCCGCTCGCCCTGCTCTAGTTCGAATTGGGCATAGTCGAGCAGCAGCGGGGCTCCGTGCTCACCGAAGTAGGCTCGCTGCTGCCGATCTTCCTTAGCTGCCTCGTCGGGCAACACATCGAGAGCCCAGACCTGCCCGTGCGGATGCGGGTTCGATGCACCCATCAGGTCGCCTCTGTTCTCGAACACCTGTACCCAGCGGTAGTCGTGTCCTAGCTCCTCCGTCTGCTGCGCCCAGAGGTCCACCACCCGGCGGATGTCGGCAGGTGGAAGCTCCGCTAGGGTCAGGTCGTGGCGAGGGGAGAAGCAGATTACCCGGCAGGTGCCCCGCACCGGCTCGGTGGCAAGTAGCGGATGGCCGGTATCCGAGGTCTTCAGGGTCACAGGGAGGAGGGCTGCGAAGTCGTTGGTGAATACGAAGGTGTCGGTGTAGTCGGGGTTGGTGGTACCCGCCGCGCGATCGTTGCCGGGGCAGAGGTAGCAATCCGGGTCGTAGCGGGGCCTATCCTCGTCGGCAACCGGCTCGACCTTGCCCTGCCAGGGGCGCTTCATTCGGTGGGGGCTCACTAGGACCCACTCGCCGGTGAGCGGGTTGCGGCGTCGGTGGGGATGTTCGGTGGGGGAGAAAGTGTTCATGATCGGTGGGCATCTTACCTAAGGCCTGGGATAGAGTGGTGCGTTCGCTCGGGTTTTTCTGGCCTTTGGAGGAGATATGAAGTACGGTTCGGTTCCTGGTGTCGACAAACCCGTCTCGCGCCTGGTGCAGGGCACCGTCATGGTGAACGGCACCGACGAGGCCAGGGAATTTGCTCTCCTCGACGCCGTCTTCGAGATGGGATGTAACACTTTCGATACGGCCCACAACTACGGTGGCGGCGCCAACGAGCGGGTGATGGGGCGCTGGCTGGCCGCACGCGGTAACCGTGACGAGGTTGTTATCATCGGTAAGGGTGCGCACCATAACCAGGATCGCCGTCGAGTCACACCGTTTGATATCAGCGCCGACATCCACGATTCGCTGGCCCGTTTCCAGATCGATTACATCGATCTCTACCTGGTCCACCGCGACGACCCTTCAGTCCCGGTCTACCCCATTGTGGAGGTGCTCAATGAGCACCGGGAGACGGGGCGAATCCGCGCATTCGGCGGCTCGAACTGGTCGCACCAGAGGATCGCCGAGGCGAACGCCTACGCGGAGGCGCAAGGTCTCACTCCGTTCGTGGCGAGCAGCCCCAACTTTAGCCTCGCCGAGCAGGTCCAGGTCCCCTGGGAAGGGTGCATCAGTATCAGTGCCAGTGGAGGTGAGGCTGCCCGGGCCTTCTACCGTGAGTGTGGCATGCCGCTTTTCAGTTGGTCGAGCTTGGCGGGTGGGTTCTTCTCAGGTCGCTTCAGGCGCGATAACTTGGATAGCTTCAGTGAAGACCGGGACAGGCTGTGCGTCACATCTTACTGCTATGAGGAGAACTTCCGGCGTCTGGACCGGGTCGGGGAGTTGGCACAGGCCAAGGGGGTGAGCGTAACGCAGGTCGCCTTGGCCTACGTGCTGAACCAACCGCTCAACATCTTTGCGCTGGTAGGCTGCTGCACACCGCAGGAGTTTGAGGCCGGCACCGAAGCCATGGATCTCAATCTCACCCCCGAGGAGTTGGAATGGCTGGAGCAGAAGTCGTGAAACGTGCACTCGTCGACTGGGGCGGCTGGGAGGGCCACGAGCCCGAAGCCTGTGCCACCCTGTTCGCCGACCTGCTCCGTGAGGATGGTTTTGAGGTCGATCTCGTCTCCGACCTTGAGGTCTACCGCGACTCAGACTACATGGCGTCGTTGAGCCTGGTTGTCCCTGTGTGGACTATGAGCACCATCACTCGGGAGCAGGAACAGGGCCTACTTAAGGCCGTCCAGGTCGGCGTCGGCCTCGGCGGCTGGCATGGTGGTATGGCCGATTCGTTCCGAGAGAATACCGACTATCAGTGGATGGTCGGGGGCCAGTGGGTAAAGCATCCGGGCGACATTATCCGCTACCGGGTGAACATAGTCCGCCCCGATGATCCCATCGTCGCCGGCTTGGACGATTTCGATATGGAGTCCGAGCAGTACTATATGCACGTCGACCCTGGCAATGAGGTGCTGGCAACTACGACCTTTTCGGGTGAGCATGGAAACGCGCCGTGGATTGCGGGGACGGTGATGCCGGTGGTCTGGAAGAGGCGATACGGGAAGGGGAGGGTGTTCTACGCCTCGGTGGGTCATGTGCGGAAGGATTTCGATGTGCCGGCGGTGCAAGAGATCGTGAGGCGGGGGCTGTTGTGGGCAAGCCGGTAGGCAGGGAGAGGTAGAGGATTGCTCGTTGTGTGCTACCTGAGAGCCCTGGGTGCTGCAGGTTGAAGTCGGCTGCGTGCTCAGACCGTCGTCTCCCACCGTTCGGTGGCACCGAGCGTGATCATCACCAGCGCTGCCCGGAACACCTCGAGCAGATCGTGGTGTGTGAAGCGCCCGGTCAGGCCGCCGACCTTTTCGACGCCGGGGACCAGTGACGCGGTCTCGGCCATGGCGGTGTCTTTGAAGTCGATCTCGAGCGTGTAGGGCCCGTCGAGTTGCAGGACGGTCATGTCGGCGAGCCGCCCGAGAGCGCGTTCGACCCCATCTCTTACCAGCACCCGCGCCGCCTTGGGGGCGTGCAGCAGCGCCGAGTAGGTGCCGATCGACTCCATAGTAGTGACGGTCTCGATGGCTGGGAAGCGCGACTTCGATTGGGCTACCACCCGATCGTCGCCAGAGACGAACGCGATCGGCACCCCGAACACCCCAGCCAATGCGGCATTGATATCCACCTCGCCGTAGGCCTCACCGTTGAGCCGGAACTGGTGGACGACGCCGCTGTTAATGGTGTGGTTGAGTACACCGGGTGTCCCGGCGCGAGCGTGGAAGCCGACCATGACCAGTGCTGCATATGAATTGTCGATGCCGTGGACCTGACCGAGGCTGCGGTTCTGACGTCCCCATGCCAGCCGGGCACGCGGGTCGAGTTCCTCTAGGACGACGTTGCGGCCATTGCTGTGGCTGTCGCAGACGACCACCTCGCTGGCGCCGGCGGCGAAGGCCCCATCAATAGCGGCGTTGATGTCACCGGTCATGAGCAGTCGTGCCTCGTGATGCCGGCGGCCGCTCCAGCCGGTGTGTTCGGGGTGGACGACGCCGCTGACACCTTCCATGTCGGCGCTGATGTAGATCTTCATCAAGTACTCCTTTCCGTGGGGTTACACCTTCAACTTCGGGTCGAGGACGTCACGGAGCCAGTCGCCGAGGAAGATCACGCCGAGGACGGTGAACGAGATCGCCAGCCCTGGGAATAGCGCTAGCCACCAGGCGGTGGCTATGTAGTCCTTGCCATCGGCGATCATTAGTCCCCAGGTGACGGTCGGCGGTTGCACACCGAGCCCCAAGAAGCTCAGGCCCGACTCGGCGAGTATGGTGGCGGCGACATCGAGGGTGGCCAGTACGATCAGGGACGCCATCGTGTTCGGCAGGATGTGGCGCAGTGAGATGCGGATCCCCGATCCGCCGAGGGCGTAAGCAGCGCTGACGAACTCGCGTTCGCGCACCGACATCGTCTCGCCACGTGCGACCCGAGCGTAACTGGCCCAGCCGGTGAGGCCAAGCACCAGGATCAGGGTCAGCAGGCTCGGCCCTAAGATGCCGACTACGGCAAGTACCAGGATGATGAACGGAATTGACAGGAAGGTGTCGATGGCGCGGCTGATCAGGGCGTCGAGCGTCCCGCCGTAGAAGCCAGCTGCCAGGCCAATTATGGCGCCGGCGCTGCCGCCGACCAGCGCCGCTGAGACGCCGACCAGCACCGAGATGCGAGCGCCATAGAGGAGACGGCTCAGTAGGTCGCGGCCGAGCTGGTCGGTGCCGAGTGGGAACCTGGCTGTGCCCGGAGGCAGGAAGCGCATGTCACGGTGGTGCTGGGTAGGGTCGTGTGGAGCTAGGGCCGGTGCCAACAACGCGACCAGAACAACGGTTATGACCATCACCGAGCCGACCATGCCGACCGGGCTGCTGCGCCACTGGCGAAACAGCCTACGTGTCCGTTCGGTCGCTTGACCGCGCTTCGTTGGTGGCGGTCCACCGCCGATCGGTTCGTCGGTTGTGAGATCGTCCATTGCGCTCCTAGTAGCCTGCGAAGGGGATCGGATCGGGAGCGATCACGAGTAGCGGATGCGAGGATCGAGGACCGAATAGAGGAGATCGACGATGAGATTGGAGAAGACGATGACCAGCGACGATACCAGTAGCGCTGCCTGCACCACCGAGTTGTCGCGCGCGTAGATCGCCTGTAGCATCAGCCTCCCCATGCCCGGCCAGGCGAATACCTGTTCGATGATTACCGCGCCGCCGAGCAGCCAGGCGAGTTGCAGACCGAGCACGGTCACGACCGGGATGAGGGCGTTGCGCAGCACGTGCCGGCCGATCACCGTGAAGTGCCGCAGCCCCTTGGCGTAGGCGGTGGTGACATGCTCCTCGCGCATCACCTCGAGCATCGACGAGCGGATCAGCCGGGTCAGGGTGGTGACGAGTCCCATCGACAGCGTCAATGCTGGCAGGAACAGGTGCTTCCAGAGCGGCAGACCCGAGAATGTCCCGGTTCCCGACACCGGGAACCAGCGCAGCGCCACCGCAAACAGCAGGATGAACATGATGCCGAGCCAGAAGTTCGGCAGCGACCGCCCCCACACCGACAGACCGGTGACCACAAGGTCGAGCGGCGTATTACGGTTCAGCGCCGACAGGATGCCGAGCGGCAACGCCACCACCACCGCGATCGCGAAGGCGGTGAGGGCTAGCCGCGCGGTCCAGGGGAGCGCTTCTCTCACCAGCTCCCAAGCTGGTACCCGGTTGTGGAACGACAAGCCGAAGTCGCCACGTACCGCGCGCGAGATGAATTCGAAGTACTGGACGTAGATCGGTCGATCGAAACCGTACGCAGCACGCACCTCGGCTACCTGCGCTTCCGAGTACCAGTCTGGGACGAGTTGCTGGACCGGATCTCCCTTGAGGCGGATCATCAGAAACACGATCAGCGTCACCCCGAACAGCACCGGGATCACCTGCAGCAGCCGACGAAAGATATAGATGGTCATAGATTCCGTAGCGACGGGTCGCAACTGCGACCCGTCGCCGGGGGATCGGCTTAGTCGTTGAAGGTTAGGTTGACAAACTGCAGGTTGCCGTCAGGTGGAGGAGTCCACGACACGTTCACAGGCATCGCTATCGAGTCGGCCATCCGGAACAGTTCGATAGTCGGCCGGAAGTTGACCACCTTATGGGCGTACTCATTGAGGATTCGGCACCGTTCAGCGGGATCCATCGCAACGTTCGCCGCCGCCGCCAGGGTGTCGAGTTCGGGGTTGGAGAAGCGACCGCGCACCGGGATCCGGTTGCCGAACCTCGAGTCATAGTTGAGGATATAGATCCATGGGTCGGTGATGATGTTGCCGAGGCTTTGCAACATCAACTCTTCATTGCTGCCGCGGTAGACGGTCTCACGGAAGGTCGAGAACTCGCGAATGTCGAGATCGACCTCGAAGCCGACATCCTCGAGCATCGTTGCGATAGTCTCGGCGATCTCGCGCTGTGCAATGTACTGCCCGAAGGTGCCGTGTAGAGTGATGACCGGACCGCCGGGGACATCGGGGTAGCCGATCTCCTCGAGGATCTGCCGGGCCCGTTCGGGATCGTACGGATTGACGTTATAGAGTGGGGGGTCGACAGTGTCCCAGCAAGGGAGCGGCGGGGTGAGGCGGGTCAGTGTCGGCACGCCGCCGCCAGCGAGTGCGATCAGCTCGTCGCGGTCGATGGCGTAGTCGATGGCTTCCCGGATCTCCGGGATCGAGGTGGCGACGGCATCGACGCCGGGCGGCGGGGCGTGGGCGATGGTGAGGCCGTAGACGCGGTCGGTCAGGTACTGGACAACCTGGAGGCGCGGGTCGGCTTCGATGCGCGGCAGGTCTTGGGGCAGGATACCGGGAGCGATGTCGACGCCACCGGTTAGCAGTTCGGCGATGCGGGTCGAGGGTTCGGGGATGACGCGGAACACCAGTCGGTCGATTTCCGGCTTTCCGCCCCAGTAATCCTCGTTCGCTTCGAGGATCACGTGCTGGTCGCGGTCGTAGTCGACGAGCTTGAATGGCCCGGTCCCCATGCCGAAGTTGGCGAGTCCGTTGTCACCGACCTCTTCTACGTACGCCTTTGACACCACACCGCAGCCGGTGCCGGAGATTTCCGAAAGGAACGCCGGGTCGGGGTAATCGGTAGTGATCTCGATGGTGTAATCGTCGATGATGGTGACAGTATCGACGAACGCCCACTGGTTGAAGACGATGAACTGCTCACGCGACCCGTTGATGATGCGGTCGATCGAGAACTTGACATCTTCAGCAGTGAACGGTGTGCCATTGTGGAACGTTACCCCTTGCCGCAGGCTCAGTCGCCAGGTGGTGTCATCGAGGTTCTCCCACGACTCAGCCAGCCAGCCGACCATCTCCCCGGTTTCCCGGTCGGGAAAGGTGAGGCAGTCGTAGACGTTCATCTCGATCCACTCGGATGCGCTGTCCCAACCCACCGGGGGATCCCAGTTCTCAACGCCCTCGCCCTGTGCCACGACGATTTGCCGCTGGGCCAGTGCGGGTGCGCAGATAAGCAGGGCGAGCGCTGCTACGAGGAGGGGGCGAAGTAAGATTTTCACAGGTTAGACCTCCTAAGGGCTTATGATCGAACTAGGTGCTCGGATAGGTGCCTGTGCAGGGCGCCACATCTGCGCCTCACTACGCTGGCCGTGGCGCGACCTGCCGTCTCAATCGCTTCGCTCGATGTTTCACCTCCTGATCCATATTATGCGCTACGAGCGTAGGTGGCGCTTCACAGCACCGGACCGGATTCAGGATCTCGACCGGGGGGCATTTAGCCGTCGACAGCGTGGCGAGCGACCTCCATCCCGATCAAGTTCGACCCCAAGACCGGGCTTCGGTGGGGTGGGGTTCATTTCATGTTGATACGGTTCGGCTAGGGTGGCGACGGCCGCATCCTCGCTGCCGTACGAAATGGTGAGGGTGCTCTTGCGAGGGATCTCGATGGTGCGGGCGTGCAGCCTGATAATCTTCTTCATGGTCGCCCTTTTGATCCGAGGACATCTCGGGATGCCTCAGTGGAGGAGGGTGTTTCATCGGAAGCCGACGGGTTCTGGGTCACTTCGGTGGGCAGGTAACCGTAGTCGCGCCGCGCTCCCTCGGCGCTGATGTAGCCGAGGGCGAGGTCTTGGGCAATGGCGGCCCGGGGTCGCTGGTTGACGGGGCCGAAGCCCGCGCCACCCGGCATACGCATCTCAAGGATGTCCCCAGGTGCGAAATCGAGGATCGGGAAGCGGCGGATCTGGCGGCCGTTGAACCACACCTCACCGGTGCGGCCGTCACCACCTCGATCGATACCGGGCGGCGCGCAGACAATCTTATCGGGGCGCACCCGCGCCTTGATGGTTTCGTTGCCAGCGTTGACGAAGGTCATGATCTGTCCGACGCCGCCGCGGCTGCGACCGGGTCCGGCGGAGTCGGGACGGAGCACCTTTTGGGTGATCTGCACAGGTGCCTGGACCTCGAAGATCTCCACCGGAGTGACGCTGCTGTTATGTGGGTAGGCGATCGGTACTTGGCCATCTGTGTCGCGCGTGGCACCACGACCGCCGTGAGGAAGGATGTGGACGCTGAAGCGACCGTGGCTGGCGGTGTCGCCGTGGACGCTGATCGGCCAGATGCTGCCAGTGCCGGCTTGGGCATGCTCGCCAAGGATAGGCCAGATGGCGCCGAACAGCACCTGGTTGATGTTGTTGGTGGTCTTGGCACGTGCCTGCACTGGGTGCGGAAAGGTGGTGTTCAGAATGCAGCCTTCCGGTGCCGATACGTGGATCGGTCGAAACAGTCCCTCGTTGTTCGGAATAGCCGCTGCCAGCGCACACTTGAAGGGGTACATTGATGACGATCTGGTGGTGTTGTAGGTGCAGTTGATGGCGGCATGTTTAGCCTGGGGGCTGGTACCGGTGTAGTCGACGTAGATGTCGCTGCTGCGGATCTCGACGGTGGCGTGCAGGTGGACGATGTCGATGTAGCCGTCGATGTCGAGCCCGAACTCGTAGCGGCCGTCGGGCAGCGCCGCGATCCGCTCGCGCAGCAGTGTCTCCGAGCGCCCATGGATATCGGCTGAGATGGCCCGGAGGTCGTCAAGTCGGTAGTCGTCGAGGAATTCGCGGAGGCGTCTCGCGCCGACGCGGTGGGTGCCGACGATGGCACGTAGGTCGCCGAGCACCAGCTCCGGGACGCGGCAGTTGCCGCCGACAATGTCGAACAGCAGTCCGTTCTCCTGCCCGGCTTGGTGGAGCTTGGCGGGGGGGATGCGCACCCCTTCGGTGAACACGTCGTCGGCCTCGATGTCGCCGGGGTGCCCGCCGACATCAGCGAGGTGCGCCACGGTGCCGAGGATGGCGACGATGCGACCGCGAAACCATACTGGCGTCAGCACGAAGTAATCGGGCAGGTGTCCGTCTCCGATCCAGGGGTCGTTGGTGACCAGCACGTCTCCCTCTTCAAGCGTGTCTAGCGGAAAGCGCTCGAGCAGTTCGCGTGAGGTCCGGGTGATCGAAACGCAGAAGTCGGGTGGGCTGAAGTTCGACTGGCATAGTGATGCGCCTCGTTCATCGAGCAGGATGCAGGCGAAGTCGCGGCTTTCACCGACGATGGTAGAGAATGAGGTCTTGACGGTGGCGTTGTCGACCTCGTCCATGATGCTGATCAGCCGTTGCCAGCGGATTTCAAGGTCGACGATGTCAGTTGTAGCGATTCGCAACGCGCGGCCCCAATCTCCCTGGGTGGGAATGGTAATCGCCCCGGCATGTGGTCTGCGGCGTGCAGAGTGAAGATAGGGTGCAACGAGGCAGCACCGAACCCTGGGTCCTCTAGCGGACCCATGCCCACGTAACTTACGCACAGCCCGATCTGCTACTACATATTGTGGCTGGAGCATAACATTATGTGCCTAGTTCGTGTTCGTTCCGCTAGCCGTATATCTAGCCCCCCGTCGCTTCAGTGTGGACTCAGCCGCTTACTTTTGATGCACGCTGAGGTTCTTGGGGACGGGGTGGGCTCCTAGACCGATCTGGGCGTCGGCCGGAACTTTCCCCATGCATTGGCGGTGCTAGCCGTCATCTAGCTCCTCCACACCACTTTCCAGTGCAAGGAGAGCGCCCTCCGGCCACGGTAGCTCGCCTGGGGATCGGATTCGCCGCCAACCCTTTGGAGGGTATGACCGCAAGATCCTTGAGGTCGATCAGACGAGTCCGGCTGGGGCACGTTCACACTTAAGGTCCACTACCTGTGCTTTGCTCTGCAAGATTCCCTAAGCGCCTCAGGGCGTGCGCCGGGAGGGCATCTGGGGGAAACCGTTGATGATGAAGAGGGCCCCGAGAATTGTGGACTGGATGTGGTATTGGTGGAGGCCGATTGCCCCTTCTTTGTGGCGGAGAGGTGGGTCTCGGGGAGGTAGCGAATGAGCCAGTTGGCTCTCGGTCTGGATTTGGGAACAAGTGGTGCGCGCGTGGTGGGGGTGACGCCCAAGGGGGAGGTCATAGCCGAGGCGAACCGCGATTATCCGCTGCTGACTCCGCGACCTGGTTGGACCGAGCAGGACCCTGACGACTGGCGTCGGGCCGCGATGGAGGTGCTTCGGGACGTGGCCAGCCAGTTCAGGGTGCGTGAGGTGGCGGCCCTAGGTCTCTCTGGTCAGATGCACGGCATGGTGCCTCTCGATGGTGTGGGGGAGGTGGTGCGTCCGGCCATCTTATGGAATGACCAGCGCACCGGCGAGGCAGTCGCAGAGTTGGAACGGGAAATTCCTCGTGAGGAGCTGGTTGTGCGCACCGGAAACCCTGCGATTACCGGCTTCCACCTGCCCAAGCTGCTGTGGCTCCGCACCGAAGAGCCTGAGGCGTTCGCGCGAACCCGCCACAGCCTATTGCCTAAGGACTACCTCGGCTACATCCTTACTGGGGTTATGGCGACCGAGCCGAGCGACGCCTCGGGGAGCAACGCCTTCAATCTGAGTACGAAGTGCTGGGACGCGGACGTTCTTGGCGCCGTGGGTCTGGACCCGGACCTGTTTCCCGAGATCGTTGCCTCGCACGAGGTTACGGGTCGGCTGACTGCGGAGGTGGCCCGTGCGACAGGGCTGGCCGAAGGGATCCCGGTAGTGGCTGGCGCAGGCGATAACGCGGCTGCGGCTATTGGGCTCGGCTTGTCGAGCGCTGAGCCTAGACTGGGTAGCGTGAGCCTAGGGAGTTCGGGGGTGATCTTCATCCCACTTGCTGCTCCCCCCTCCACTCCCGAAGACCGAGTCCACCTGTTCTGCCACGCCGACGGCGGATACCACCTGCTCGGAGTGACCCTGGCGGCAGCGGGAAGCCTCCGCTGGTATCGTGACACCTTCGCGCCGGCCAGCGACTACGCTGAGTTGACTGAGGCTGCTGCCACAAGCCCGATCGGAGCCAACGGTGTGACCTTCCGACCCTATCTCGCGGGTGAGCGAACCCCCCACATGGACCCCGACTTGCGGGGCTCGTTCACGGGCCTCAGCCTCGCCACCGACGGGGCCGATGTGGTCCGGGCGGTCCTTGAGGGGGTGGCCTTCAGCCTGCGCGATGCGCTCGGTGTGATGACCCCGCTGGCACCGCTCGAGCGCGCCCTAGCGACCGGCGGTGGGGCTCGCTCGGATCTCTGGTTACAGCTCCTCTCGGATGTCCTCGAGCTACCTCTTGCGCGGACCGACTCCGACCAGGGAGCGGCCTACGGGGCGGCGCTGCTGGCACTGCAGGGGGTGGGCTTGGTCGAGAGGGCTGCGGGCGCGGCCCGAACCGAGATCGGTGCCCGCTTCGAACCTCGCGCCGGTAGCGGATACCGGGAACCGATCAGAAGGTTCAAGACTCGGGGTGTGTAATCTGATCCCCTAGCAGGCTTTTCGTGACGCCGTTCGAGCTGCCCCTCCTCGTCCTGCTCGTGATGTCGATGGGGTTCCGGGACTGGCGTTGCTCGCTTGCTTTGCTGGTCCTGCTGTTGATCCGATCCCGTCGGGACCCCTTGAGATCAGATCGACGGTCTGCTGCGGTGTCTTCAGCTAGCGGAAAGGCTCCATTGACGAGACGTGGTAGGGCCGAGGCCGAATGTATCACCTCGGTATAGGCCCACCTCCTCCAGCGACGCGCCGGGGCAGCGAGCCGTTCAGGCTGTGCGCCTTGAGATCCGTGCCATACTCCATCGGCTCCGGAACCAGACGACCATTGGGGCCAGAATGAAGATACTCGAGTAGGTCCCCACTGCGATGCCGATAAGGAGGGTCACGCTGAAATCGCGAAGGACGCTACCACCGAAGAAGAGCAGGGCCAACACCGGTAGCAGGGTGGTGCCGGAGGTCATCATGGTCCGGGCCAGCGTCTGGCTCACAGAGAGGTCCACGAGTTCCTGGTAGGACTTCCCTCTGACCTTGCGAAGGTTCTCCCGGATCCGATCGGCGATAATGATCGAGTCGTTAAGCGAGTACCCTACAACGAACAGGAGGGCGGCGAGGACCGGGATCCCGAATTCGGCGTTGATGAGTTCGAGGACGCCCAAGGTGACCCCTACGTCATGGATCACGGCGAGGATGGCGGCTATCGCTACGATCCAGGTGGGCCAGAAGCGCCAGCTGACGTAGAGCAGGATTAGACCTAGGGCGACCAACACAGCATAGATAGCCCCCTGTCGGAGGTCTGCGCCGACTGCAGGACCCACGAAATCGGCTGAGAGGAGGTCCGCTCCTAGGGCCGAAGCGAGCTCATTCGGGAACTGCTCGCTGCCAGCCATAGCCTCGGTGAGCCCGACGCGAACCGAGATCAGTTCGCCGTCGATCGTGTTGTCCTGAACCTCGATAATGCTTGCACCGTCAGCCGTCAGGCCCTCGATACCCAGTCCCCCGATGGTAGACCGGACATCGATGACAGCTGTCCCGTCGGGTACCCTGTAGAGAGCCGTGATGCCTCCGGTGAAGTCTGTAGAGAGCCGGAGTCCGGTTGCGAGCACTAGGGTGATCGCCCCGGCCGCGAGAAGGCCTGAGATGGTCATGACGATCGGGGCCTTGCCCACGAAGCGGAGACGGTCGGTGTAGAAGCCGCCTGGCAGCATGGGTTTCCGGATGCGAAGGGTGAGCACGTCGAGGATAAAGGGGACCGCGATAGTGTTGATGAACACTGCGGAGGCGAGCCCGATTGCCAGGGTGATAGCGAAGCCGCGAACCGGGCCTGAGGTGTACTGGTATAGTGAGGCTGCGGCCAGCAGTGTCGTGACATTGGCGTCGATGATGGCTGACAGGGAGTTGCCGAACCCCGCTCTCATCGCGAGGCGCAGGCTCTTCCCGCTGCGCAGTTCCTCCTTGATGCGTTCGAAACTGATGACGTTGCCGTCCACGGCGGCACCGATCGTGAGTACCAGCCCCGCGAGCCCGGGAAGGGTTAACACGGCACCCAGGCCAGCCAGGGTGCCGAAGATGAGGAGCATGACGAGGCTGAGGCCCAGGGTGAGCACCCCGCCGAACAGAGGCCCATAGTAGAGCAAGATGGCTGCGATGACAGCGGTGCCGCCGATGAGAGCGGCGCGCCTGCCGGCATTGATCGAGTCCTGGCCAAGGGTTGGGCCGATGGCACGGATCTCCTCTACCCGCAGATTGATGGGGAGGCTGCCGGTGCGCAACACTAGGGCGATATCACTGGCCTCCTCGATTGTGGCGATGCCGGAGATCTGCCCCGAGTCGCTGATACGGCTCTGGAGGATGGGGGCAGACTGGATGACCCCGTCGAGCACGATGGCCATGTTCCGCTGGATGTTGCGTCCGGTGAAGTCACCAAACTCGCGGACGAACTCCTGCTTGATATCGAACAGCACGAGAGGGCCGATCTGGCCGGTTCCCGGAGGGGCGAAGTCGGCCCGGGCACTGCGGATGATCTCGCCCGTGAAGGCCGTCTCCTCCAGGTCGTCGAGGGTGAGTTGGCTGCGGGGGAGCCCTTGCGCATCGGTCCGTACGAGGCGGAACTCGAGGATCGCCTGCTGACCGATTAGGTCGAGGGCGCGGGCCTGGTCCTCGGAGGTCAGCCCGGGCAGTTCCACGATAATCCGGTTGCTGCCGCTGGTCTGGATGAGGGGTTCGGCCACGCCGAACTCATTGATGCGGTTCTCGATGATGTTGCGGGCCGCGTTAAGATCCTCCCGTAGCGGGTCGTCTGCCTCGGATTGGAGGACCACCCTGAGCCCCCCTTGGAGGTCGAGTCCGAGCTTGAGTGAGGAGGTGCCGCTTGGGTCCCAGGGCTGCCAGAGGTAGAGGATCGCGGCTAGCAGGGCAGCGAGCACCAGCAGGCCGGTCACCGTTCTTCTGTTGATGTTCATAGTTGCTCCTTGAGGGTTATGGGTCCGACGGTCGATAGGAAGTCGGGTCGGGCTTTACCTGCCCTCGATCGGTCCGGGGTGCGCGCTCCACGGGGGGGCGGGCCCGAGGCATGGGAGGGTCTCTGGATGCTGTTCACCGACGCATTTGTGAACGGCGTTGGTACCTGCTCGGTCAGGAGTTGATGGATACCGCTGAGGCCGGCAGGACCGGGAGCGGACAGCGACGGGGCGGCTAGGAGGGGGAGGAGTCCCCCGTTCCTGGTCGTGATCGACACAAGCTTATGTGACGACACTCCGCTCCCGGCACCGTTCGACTTCCGGTCTTGAGGCCCCTCGGAGACCTCAGACTGGGACCTCCACCATCTCGTAGACCTCGATGATGTCACCCTCCTGAATGTTGTCGTAGTTCTGCAGATTGATTCCACACTCGAAGCCCTGGGTGACCTCGCGGACATCGTCTTTGAACCTCCTGAGCTGGGAGACTGTGCCCTTATACACCTCGCGGGTGCTGCGGGCAACTCTGGCCCTTGCCCCCCGGCGCACGACCCCGTCGATGACGTACGAGCCGGCGATGTTGCCGCTGCGCGGCACCCGGATGACGGCGCGCACCTCGGCGCGACCGATGACTTGCTCCTCGAATTCGGGCTCGATCTGGTCGTGGATCAGGTGCTGCACATCCGCGATCAGGTCATAGATGACCCTGTAGGTTTTGAGGGTCACTCCCTGGCGTTCGGCCGACTTCTTGACCGATCCGGGTGGGTTGACACCGAACGCAATCACCTGAGCCTCGGCCGTAGACGCCAACAGAAGGTCGGCCTCGGTAGGGGCGCCGACCTCAGCAATCATGATTGCGAGGTCGACCTCCTCCGTGGTCTCCGACTCCCGTTGAAGTACCGCCTTGAGGGCCTCGAGCGACCCTTGGGTGTCGGCGCGGAGGATTATGTTTATGGTCTTCACGTTAGACTGGCCGAACAGGTCGGCCAAGGTCACGCCTGTGCGTCCGATGGACTCCCGCTCAGCCTCCTCGCGCTCCCGCTTGCGGTCGCTGGTCAGGGACTTGGCGATCTGTTCGTTCTCGACCCAGGTCACGGTGTCGCCCGCTTGGGGCTGGGTGCTAAAGCCGAGGACTTGGACCGGAACCGAGGGCCCGGCCTCGGAGACCACCGCGCCGCTGTGGTCGGTCAGGCGGCGGATGCGAGCCCAGGCCTCACCCGAGACGATGGTGTCCGAGACCCTCAGTGTTCCTCGCTGAACCAGGACGGTAGCGAGTATACCGGCGCGCTTATCCAGGATCGACTCGACCACGACCCCGAAGGCCTCAGCTTCTGGATCGGCGCGGAGTTCCTCGACCTCAGCGACGAGCGAGATCATCTCGAGCAAGCCGGTCACACCGTCGCCTGTCAAGGCACTGATCTCCAGAGTGATGGTGTCGCCGCCGTAGGCCTCCGGTACCAGTCCGATCTGCATCAGGTCCTGCCTGACCCTCTCCGGGTCGGCCTGCGGGAGGTCGATCTTGTTGATCGCCACGATGATCGGAACCTCGGCGGCGCGGGCGTGGGCGATGGCCTCTCGGGTCTGGGGCATGATGCTGTCGTCGGCTGCGACCACGATCACAGCGATGTCGGTGGCGTTGGCACCGCGCTGCCGGATCGAGGTGAACGCCTCGTGGCCCGGGGTGTCGAGGAAGGTGATGGTGCCGTGGTCGGTCTCCGCTTGGTAGGCCCCGATGTGCTGGGTTATCCCGCCAGTCTCCTTCGCGGCGACTGCGGCCTGTCGAATATAGTCGAGCAGGCTGGTCTTGCCGTGGTCGACATGCCCCATGACCGTGACGACTGGTGAGCGCGGAGGGGCGTCGGTCTCCGCTTGGGGCGTTGTTGGTGTGGAGGGCTCTGTCTCGTCCCCCCCTTCCAGATCGTCTCCATCATGGTCGGTGAACGTCTCGGCCGACTCAGGTTCGGCGCCAGTCTCCGCCGCGGCGGCTTCCGAGCGCTCCTGGATGACGAGTTGACGGACGGCCTCGGCCGTCTCCGCATCCAAGGTGCTCGCGTGTGACTTGTACTCGACCCCGATGGAATCGAGGATGCTTAGCATCTCCTTGGTGTCGATTTCCAGCTCTTTCACGAGCTGATAGATGCGCACCTTTTCAGCCATTTATCCCTCCCGCGACCTCGGTATCCGGGCTGACCCAACAGCCCTGACTGCGGAGCAACCTCTCGATGCGAGAGGCTTGGTTTCTGAAGAATCGTCTAAGCTCCCTGCCCGTTGCCTGGTGCCTGCAGGTCTCGCATAGCCAGGCACCCCGACCACCTGCTTTCCGGCTAGGGTCGGGCTGCCACTGACCTGTTGCATCCCGGTGGAAGCGGTGTAGCTCCTGCTGAGGCCGCCGCTCTCGACAGATGACGCAACTTCGCTGGGGAGCATGTGGCGTTCGCGCCATACTAGGAGGTCGCCTCCTCCGATATCTTCCGGCTCTCAGGTCCTTCCTCTCGGTCGGCGGCCTCGGCCTCGGTCTTTACCACTCTCTCCACTCCGGCGTCCACCTCTGGAGTAGGAGCCTCCTCGCTGCTGGCGTCAGCGAACAGCGCATCGAAGGCTGCTCTGGAGGTTTCACTGGCCACAATATGGTCGGTCCTGGCTGCGGCGGCCTGCACCGCGGCATCGAGGTCGCTGACGGTTTTGGAGCCGACCAGATCGATCTTGAAGCCGGTGAGTTTCGCTGCTAGCCGGACATTCTGTCCACCCTTGCCGATCGCCAGCGACAGCTGATCGCTCGCCACCATCACCCTGACCTCGTGCTCGTCGAGGTCCACCTCGATGGTGCCTACTTTGGCTGGGGACAGGGCGTTGCGGATGAACTCCCTGGGGTTGGGATCCCACATAATGATGTCGACTCGTTCTCGCTGGAGTTCCCCCGTCACAGCTTGGATGCGGCTCCCCCTGTGGCCGATGCAGGCCCCGATGGGGTCTACATTGGGGTTGGTACTGGTAACGGCGACCTTGGAGCGCTGCCCGGCCTCGCGCGCCACAGCCCTGATTTCGACGGTTCCGTCGGCCACCTCGGGGATCTCCTGTCTCATGAGATATGCGAGGAGTTCCGGCGCGGCCCGGGAGACCAGGATGCTCGGCCCCCGGCTCGACAACTCCACCTTGACCACATACACCTTGACTCGCATCCCGACCAGATAGCGCTCGCCCTGAATCTGTTCCTTGGGGGGCATAATTGCCTCGCCGGACCCGAGATCGACGAACACGTTGCGTTTGTTATCCGTGCGGGATATGACTGCTGTGAGGACATCGCCGGCCCGGTCCTTGTACTCCTCGAACACGATGGCGCGCTCGGCCTCGCGAATCTTTTGAGTAATCACCTGTTTTGTGGTCTGCACGGCGATACGCGTGAAGCGTTCGGGATCGACGGGGAATTCCATCTCCATTCCCACCTCGACGGTCTCATCGAGGTCTAGCGCCTCCTGGAACGAGATCTCCTTGTCGGGATCTTCGACCTCCTCGACCACCCTCATGATGACCAGAACCTCCATCTCGCCGCTCTCTGGGTCGAGGGCAACCTCGATCTCCTTGCCGGGTTCGACATTCCTCTCGAAAGCCTGTTCCAACGCCTCTTCGAAGCTCGTAAGGAGCTGATCCTTGTCGAGGTTGCGCTCTGCCGCCAGCAGATTGAGGGCGTCGATGAATTCTCTGTTCACTAGCCACACTCCTATTCGGTTGTGGTTCAGCGGGGCCGCTCCGGCCACTCGTCGAGGCAGGCGCTGATGATGTCGTCTAAGTCGAAGCTCCTGGTTTGCCCGGCAACATCGAAGGTGATGCGACGACCGTCGACGTTACGGACGGTGCCGCGAAAGGTTTCCCCAGAGGTGCGAATCCTGGCGGCGAGGTCGGAGAACCGTTCGAAGTGGCGTGGTCGGAATAGTGGCCGCTCCGGCCCGGGCGATTCCACCACTAGGTGGTAGGCCTCTGCGAAGGGGTCGAGCCTGTCTAGTTCGAGCCCGAACACTTCGCTGGCCCTGGAGACATCGTCGACAGATACCGCCTTCTCATCGAGTCGATCGATCCGCAGGTGCACCCGCCTTTTCGCTCCTCGGCCACTCACGCTCACCTTGAGCACTTCGAAGCCTAGGGGCTCAAGCACCTCATTAGCCATCTCCGTTAGATTCATCCCACCTCCGGTCCCGCCCATCAAAAAAGGTGGGCCTTGACGAACCCACCCTGTTAGAGGTAGTCGGGACGGTTGTCCAAGGGGAGTATACTCCGCTTAAGGGGTTCGTACAAGCGCAGGGACACCCACCGTTCCGGACCCCTCGGCGAGGGAGAGTGTGAAATCCGGGACTTTACAATTGTGTGTAAGGTGTGTAGACTTCGCCGTAATGCATTCGGCGTGAACTATCCATTAGCGGTGCGACCTTGGTCTCTAGGTCGGCTGCTTCGCGTCGCCGATGACCCACTGCGGGGTGCGGTCGTCATTTCCTTGTGATAGTAGTCTTAACGCCGGGCGAAGGGCGAACCGATATGCGCGACGAGGTGCTTCTGCTCACACCGGGACCGACCCCTATCCACCCGAGGGCCAAGGCCGCCCTCTCGTGGCCCGTGCGCGGACACATGGACCCCGAGGTGGTGGCCTTCAACGACAGGGTCATGCGGGATCTTGAGGTACTCTACGGCTCCGCTGGAGATGCGTTTGCCTGTCTCCTTTCGGGAACAGGTTCGTTTGGAATGGAGGTCGGATTCGCCAACCTGCTCGAGCCCGGCGAGTCTGTGGTGATCGTGTCGAATGGTGTGTTCGGAGAGCGCATGATCGATATGGCCTCCCGGCTCGGCGCCGCTGTTACCCCGGTCCGGTTTCCCCCTGGAGTCCCGGCCTTCCCCGAAGTGGTGCGGGAGGTTGTCGGTCGCGTCCGTCCGAAACTTCTGGCAGCCGTCCACGGTGAGACCAGTACCGGTGTCCTTAACCCTGTTGCGGATCTGGGGGCCGTAGCCAAAGAGTTTGGTGCCCTGTTCTCCGTCGACGCCGTGACGACTGTGGGAATGCTCGATTTTGAGATGCGGGGCTGGGGTGTGGACTATGCCTACACGGGTTCGCAGAAGTGCCTTTCGGGGCCGGTTGGGCTGGCCCCTGCAGTCTTTGGACCGGAGGCCTTGGCCGCTGTAGCGGAGCGGAAGGTGCCGGTCGCGAGTTGGTACGGGGATGTTGAAGGTATGCGCGCCTACTGGCAGCCGTCCGACGATAGGCGCTACCACCACACCGTCCCGGTGCAGCTTCACTGGGCCACGGGTGAGGCAGTGCGGGCAGCCCTCGATGAGGGCGTTGTGGCGAGGACCTGGAGAGTCCGGGCCGTAGCCGAGGCCTGCTTGCAGGCCCTTTCCACGATCGGATTTAAGCCGTTCGTTCCCGCAGAGCACCGTCTCCCTACGGTTCTCGCCCTAACGATTCCCGAGGGTTTTGACGATGCCCGCGTGCGCTACGATTTGCGGTTCGACCATGGCATCTCGGTAACGGGTGGGCTCGGCCCGACCGAGGGCCGGATCTGGCGGCTCGGGCTGATGGGTGAGGCGGCTCGCATTGAGCACTACCAGCGCCTGATGACCGCGCTCGCCACTATCCTGGAAGCGGCTCAGTTGCCTGAGGCCTTTGACCAGGCCGTCGCTGTCGCCTGAAGCGAGGCCTCATTCGCCTCTTGCGAGACAGGACGGCCTGCGGTGTGGTCAGGTCGTTGAGATCACCGGCTATTCCGAAGGGGTTCGGCGCCGCGTTGAACGCTAGGGGGTCGACCTTAGACGACTTCATGCGGTCGACTGACAGGTTGCGGAGTGATGTTGCAACATGCCAAGGCGGGTCCGTCCCATCGTGAGGCGCTGTCACCTATACACTAGAGGTATCGCAGAGACGTACGGGGTATACAGTGAACTGGTGTCGACCCCCCGCTACTGCCTAGGGAAGTAACCTCCTTCCAGGAAAGGCTGCCCCAGCACCCTCAACAGACACGGATCTGGGGTTGCACAGCACCAACCCAATTTAAAGACCTCCTTATCACTTCGGAACGAACAGTTACAGACTTGATACCTGATGCCGTCAGTGGGCCGGTATCGACCTGTCCCGAAGGTTGCCCAGTTGGTAAGGGTGCGCCTGGAGCGTGAGTCGGGTATGTTCGCCGATATCATCCACCGTACCGACTTGGGCGAGTTGCCCAACTACCGCACCCACAAGCACACCCTCTATGGACGGCAAGAGGGCCTCTGTAACGGCTACCTTACGCTGTTCCCGTTTCGGGAGGTGACGGTCGATCACATCATCCCCCAGACCAAGGGTGGCAGCGACCATATCGGCAATCTCCAGTTGCTTTGCGGGGCTTGCAACTCGACGAAGGGAACCGGCACACAGGAGGAATTGATAGCGAAACTATGGGCTCAGGGGGTTATCCGAACGAAGTGAGGGCCCGCCTTAGGTAGCAAACACCCCGCGCATGAACGATCCGAAGCCGTTGACATCCTGGCGGTGGTTGTACTTCCAGGTTGCCTCAGCCACGTAGACCCATAGAGTCCGTTTTTGGGGGCTGTACTGACGGTGGTAGTGATGGTGCTGGCCGTACCAGGCTCGCTTGAGGAGAGACCAGAAGCCCTCTATCGTGTTCGTGTGGCCGCCTGAGCAGTCGGGGTAGCGCTCGCTATGGTTCACAGCTAGGTGGGGCATGAACGGGTTCACTGCTTCATAGGCGGCGTACTCATCCGAGATCAGCACAGAACCGTCAGGGTCTACCGCGCCCTGGATGAACTGCAAGATGCCCCGGCCCGTGAGATCATCCGCCACCATAGCCTTCACGTCACCACCGCGCTCTACGGCCCCGATGACAGCCGTTTTGGAGGTACCGCGACCGCGCTTAGCGGGCTTGCAGCCCTTGCGTCGGTTGCGCTTGCGGGGTTGCCCGCCTATGAAGGTCTCATCCGCTTCGATGATGCCCCGCAGGAGCGCCCCCTGGTCGGCGGCCATCGCAGCCCGCACCCGCTGCATCAGGTATCAGGTGGCTCGACAGCGATTTCTTGGCATTGACGATCAGGGCGATGGCGGCGAACCACTTGACTAGGGGGATCTTGGTCTTCTGCATCACGGTACCGGAGAGGACATTGAAGCTCGACTGCAGCCGTGGCAATTCCAGCGGCCCACAACGTTGTTCTGACGCTTGCGGGCGACGTGCAGGTTACCGCACAGCGGGCAGTAGGGCTCCTCATCGAAACGGACCCGCTCCAGCTGCTCGATACAGGCGTGCTGGTCGGGGAATCTCTGCATCAGGGAGAGGATGTTCATACCCTGATTATGGCATGGGTGGCCTCAAATGCTAAGTCTGTAACTGTTCATTCCGTATCACTCAATAGCGATCTTGCTTAACGATTTAGCACTCTAGATTCCCTAGCCGGAGTCTGCATCGGTCGGACCGTCATGACCGGCCAGACAGAGCCTAGCTGTTGACGTAGCTGACGACTGCGGCTAAACTTTTTGTGTATGGGAAGCCGCTTGGCTTCGCCCTTTATCCGGTAGGCGCAGGGCCCCCTTGCGCGCGAACGACACTGCCCGCACTGGGCGGTCTTTTTTTGGAGGCGAACACGCCATGCTTGAACAGGCTCTTAGAGAGATCGAGGCTGCTCCCGATCCCCAACAGCTGCAAGACATCCGTGTGCGGTACCTGGGGAAGAGAGGGATGGTCACGCAAGAACTCAAGAGGCTCGGTGCCCTCCGTCCAGACGAGCGCCGTGAGGCGGGACAGCGGATCAACCGCTTAAAGTCCGTCCTTGAGGAGGCCATTCACGAGCGCCGCGAGGCGCTGGAGCGAGAGGCCGTTCGGCGACAGCTCGAGAGTGAGTCGGTCGACGTGACCTTGCCCGGTGCGAGGCTGAAACAGGGGGGGCTCCATCTGATGACCCTGGTCACCCACCGTCTCATTGAGATCTTTGTCTCCCTCGGATATGAAGTTGCCGTCGGGCCCGAACTAGAGACCGACTACTACAACTTCACGGCGCTCAACTTCCCTCAAGAACATCCCGCCCGCGATACTCAGGACACCTTCTTCACGACCGATGGCAGGGTCATGCGAACCCATACCAGCCCGATGCAGGTCCGTTACATGGAGAGCCATCGCCCACCGTTCCGTCTGATCGTGCCCGGCCGGGCGTACCGTAATGAGGCCGTGGACGTGACCCACGAGGCACAGTTTCATCAGCTGGAGGCGTTGGTCGTTGGCGAGCGAATTACCATGGCCGACCTGAAGGGTGCGATCACCGAAATGGCGACGGCGCTCTTCGGGAGGGATACTCGGACTCGGCTGCAGCCTGCCTACTTCCCCTTCGTCGAGCCCGGGGCCGAGTTCGCGATCTGGTGGACGAACCCTCGCACGGGAGAGCAGCAGTGGCTCGAGCTCGGGGGCTGTGGAATGGTTCATCCCAACGTGTTCAGGGCTGTGGGGTACGAGGGCGTGACCGGCTTCGCGTTCGGTTTCGGGATCGAGCGGCTAGCACTCATCCCGTTCGGCATCCCCGATATCAGGCACTTCTATCAGAGCGATCTGAGGGTCCTTAACCAATTCAGGGGGGCGGTATGAGGGTACCCGTAGACTGGTTGCGCAGCTTCTTCGACGAGCTTCCCCCCTTGGACCGTCTTGTCGAGGTACTTGTCGGGCTCGGGCTTGAGGTGGAGGCGGTCCACGAACTCCCGGGGCCGCCCGACCGGGTAGTCGTGGCCGATATCGTCTCGGTTCGCCCGGTTGCGGGGAGCGATCAGTTGGTGGTGGCCTCGGTCGACGACGGGGCCGGAGGTAGATCGGTCGTTTGCGGAGCTCCTAACGCTCGTCCTGGCCTCCGGACCGCACTTGCCTTGCCAGGGGCATCCCTCTCTGAGGGGGGATTGGAGGTCGGCCTTCGCGAGGTACTTGGCCAGCGGAGTGACGGTGTGCTGTGCAGTCCCCGAGAACTTGGGCTGTTCGACTACGCCGCCGGCCTGATCGAATTCGGGGCCGACGTTGCGGTCGGGGCCGAACTCGCAGACCTGTGGTCAGCAGAGCAGGTGATTGAGTTGGAGTTGACCCCGAATCGGGGCGACGCCTGCAGTCTGCTCGGTGTGGCCAGGGACCTCTCAGCCAAGCTGGGTCGACCGTTCATCTATCCGGCCGTTGCGGTGCAACGCTCCGAACCAGAGATCGATGACGGTCTGGAGCTGCGGATTGAGGACGCCCGTGGGTGCCCTCGGTTCACGCTCCAGCGGATCGACGATGTCGAGGTGCGGCCGAGCCCGCTTTGGCTTCAGCGTCGTCTGGCCGCCTTGGGTCTCCGGCCCCGGAATAGCATTGTGGACGTGACCAACTTCGTGACATTCGAACTGGGCCAACCCTCCCATGCCTACGACCGGGAGGTCCTTGGCGATGAAACTCTGGTGGTGCGAAGGGCCCGGGCAGGGGAGCGGATCACAGCCCTCAACGAACAGGAACTCGTCTTCACCGATGAAGATCTCGTCATCGCCACACCGGACCGGGGCGATACCCGGGTGATCGGGGTGGCCGGCGTGATCGGCGGGCTCGATGACAGCGTGCGCGATTCTACCAGTCAGCTTGCCCTAGAGGTGGCACACTTCGACCCCGTCACCGTCAGGAAGACCGCACGCAGACACGATCTCGCCACCGATGCGCACTACCGCTTCGAGAGGGGGGTCGATCCCAATCTCCCTCCGGTCGCCTCGGCGAGGGCGTCGCAGCTCATCGCCGAGATCGCTGGTGGCAGGGTCCACCCCGGTCTCTCGGAGTTTGGAGGAGATAGGGACCCGGTAAACATCGAGTTCCGCCCATCTAGGGTCCACTTCCTGATCGATTTCAAAGTGCCCCTTCCGGAGCAGCGGTGCCACCTTGAGGCTCTAGGTTGCACCGTGGCGGAGCGCAGCGCAGACGCCTGGACCGTGACGGCACCGACCTGGCGCTTCGATCTCGCCATCGAGGAGGACATCGTCGAGGAGGTCGCCCGCCTCCACGGATACGATAAGATTGGCGAGACGATCCCGATCATGCATTTCGTCCCCCAACCTGGGGATCCTACCCATAGGACTTTGCGGACTATCCTTGCGAGCAGCGGATTCCAGGAGACGCTGAGCTACTCCTTCACCGGATCTGAAGAGATCGCCCGCTCCCGCGCCCCGGCTGCTCGGGTGGAACTCTTAAATCCTCAGGGTGTGGAGCGGAGCGTTCTCCGTACCGCCCTCTACCCCGGCCTGCTGGCTGCTGCTGAGGTCAATCGTGGGACCTCCTCGCTGGCGCTGTTCGAGATTGGTAGGGTGTTCGGTGCCGAGGAAGAGGAGCATCTTGCCCTGCTCCTCTCAGGCGACTGGCAGGAGGCGGGTTGGCGGCCCGCCCAGCCCCTCGACTTCTTCCTTGTCAAGGGCCTGCTGGAGCGGCTCGCGTCTTTCGCTAACGCGGACATCGAACTCGTGACAGCCACGACCGAGCACCTGCACCCCGGCGTAGCTGCTTCCGTATGCTGGAACGGCCGTGAAGTAGGGACCGTCGGTCGACTGCATCCAGAAGTCGCCTCCGCCTACGGCCTTGATGTGACCTTCGTAGCCGAACTGCTTCTCCCGCTGGAGTCGAAACGGCTCGCCTTTAAGGCGTTCAGCCGTCAGCCCCATGTGGAGCGGGACCTTGCCGTGGTCGTGCCGTCGGCTTTGCCCTTCGCCACCCTCCGTCGCCTCGTCGCGGATTCCGCCGGGACCCACCTTGAGAACCTTGAGCCCTTCGATCTGTACCGGGGGAGCCAGGTTCCTGCAGGCCACAAAAGCCTCGCACTACGCCTGAGATTCCGAAGGTCGGACCGCTCGCTCACGGATGAGGAGGTGGACGGCTATATGGGGAATATCATCTCGGCGGTGAGGGGGGCTGGCTATGATATCCGCGAGTGAGTCGGTTTGGTCTCCTGCCTATGTTACTCGTAGCGGGCTCCTTCGCCCTCGGTGGCGAGCGTCGCTTGGCTGGCTTTTGCGTCGGGGTAGGGGGTGTCCTGTTACTGAGGCCTTTGCCGATCCTGAGCCTAGGCAGCCCGTTCGTGGCGCTCTGTCTCGCACCGGTCGCGGGGTTGGACCTCAACGTGCTGGGTCGGCCCTTACCGCCCCCGACCCGCAGCGACGCCGCAACACCTTCCCCCTTCTTAGGGGTTTTGCCCTCGGCCTTAGTGTCGTCCTCGCCATGGCTACGGCGCTACCTAGCGAGTGGAACTCGCTCGATCAGAGCACCTATCCGCTCAGGCTCCGACCTATTGGCAAGGCGGAATCGTCATCACAGCTGGCTAGCTTGGCCCTGCTGTAACCGCTCCTGGGTGAGCCATGTCGGCCCGGATGAAAGAGGGATCCTTCAGGGCTTCCACAGCGCGGACGGGGCGCCTTGGGAAGGGGGTGGATGAGGGTCAGAATCGTTGGGAACGCGAGGAAGCGCAAGCCCAGGCGACGTGTCGCTTGGTGACGAGGTGGAGGGCCCCCGGACCCTGAGTGGACTCCGGGGGATAGGCGCGAGGCGCCGAAAACGCGATCCGTACCCCAGGGTATGAAAGTCTGCGGGCCCCTCCTGAGACCACGGCTCCTCACTCGCAACCGTTCCGGGCCGGAAGGTGGATTGACCCACCCACAACACGACCGCACAGAGGTTAAGGCGTTATAGCTGTCCAGTTGCCGACCGCACGTCGGCCTGGGTGTGGGGCGGTGCGGGGTGGTAGCATACCTGTTGTCCCCCCGCTAGACACGCCCCTCCAATTGTTCGGAAGGGGTTTTATGTGTGGCATAGTAGGGTACGTCGGCCACCGCCGGGCGGTCGGTGTCGTTATCGACGGACTTGAGCGCCTCGAATACCGCGGCTACGACTCCGCGGGCATTGCTGTGGGCCATGTTGCAGATGGGGCCCCCGCCCGCATCGAGATCGTGAAGAGAGCCGGCAAGTTGGAGGTTCTGAAAATCGCGCTCGAGGGGAGAATGCTTGAGGGCACTATCGGCCTCGGCCACACCCGCTGGGCCACGCACGGTGAGCCCAGCGACATCAACGCCCATCCACACCTCTCCGAGGATGGACAACTGGCAGTGATCCACAACGGGATCATCGAGAACTATGGCGAGTTGAAGGAGCGGCTCAGCGCGGCCGGTCACGTCTTCCTCTCGGAGACAGATACCGAGGTGATGGTGCACCTCATCGAAGAGCACTATCGGGGCGATTTGGCTGCCGCCGTCCGGGAGGCACTCGCCCAGGTTACCGGTAGCTACGCGCTCGCGGTGGCGCGCGCCGATCATGAGGTGATCGTCGTTGCGAGGGCGACGAGCCCCATGGTGATCGGTCTCGGCGAGGGTGAGAACTTCGTCGCAAGCGACGTGCCAGCGCTGCTTGCCTACACCCGGCGCGTCATCTTCCTTCACGATGGCGATATGGCCCTTGTCGGCTCTGATGGGGTGACTCTGACCGATCTCCACGGGGCCCCGCTGGCCCGCGACATCTCGGAGATTGACTGGGATGCGGAGTCCGCCGAAAAGGACGGATACCCCCACTACATGCTGAAGGAGATCTTCGAGCAACCGGCTGTGGTGTATAACACGCTCGGCGGTCGCCTGGTAGGGGAGACCGATGTGAACCTTGACCTTGCCCTCGACCCGCACTCGATCGATCGCGCCATAGTGACCGCTGCTGGGACCGCCTTCTACGCTGGTCTTGTCGGAGAGTACCTGATTGAGAAGCTGGCGCGCTTACCCGTCGAGGTCGAGATCGCTAGTGAGTTCCGTTACCGTGATCCTGTGGTCGACGAGAGGACCCTGTGCATAGTCGTCTCGCAATCGGGGGAGACCATCGATAGCCTCGAGGCCCTGCGGGAGGCTCGGGGACGTGGGGCCCGCAGCCTCGCGATCCTCAATGTGAAGGGCTCCTCCATCAGCCGGGAGGTGGATGACATCTTGTACCTCCAGGCCGGCCCCGAGATCGGCGTGGCCAGCAGCAAGGCCTACCTGGGCATGCTGGTGGCGTTCGAACTGCTCGCCCTCTGGCTCGGCCGCGCCCGGGGAACGCTGGGGGATGACGGGGCCCGCGAGATCGTCCGTGCACTTCGGAGCGTTCCAAGACTCATCGAGGATACCCTCACACACCGCCCCTGTATCGCGGAGGTTGCCGAGACTTTCAAGGACAAGGACCATTACCTCTTCCTCGGTCGCGGAATCAACTTCCCTACCGCTCTGGAGGGGGCTCTGAAGCTCAAGGAGATCAGCTACATTCACGCTGAGGCATATGCGGCGGGGGAGATGAAGCACGGACCGATCGCCCTGATCGATGACGACATGCCCGTCGTTGCCGTAGCGACACAGGGCGAACTCTATCTGAAGACCCTCTCGAACCTACGGGAGGTCAGGGCACGCAATGGGATCCTGATCGCACTGGCGCATCCCGGGGATGACATGGTCGGGGCTCATGCAGATGTCGTGATCCCGGTTCCCGAGACGCACGAACTGGTCTCTCCCTTAGTCAACGTCGTGGCGTTGCAACTTCTAGCGTACGAGACTGCCAATCGGCTCGGTCTCGATGTGGACCGGCCCAGGAATCTGGCCAAGAGTGTAACCGTGGAATAGGCATGGTTTTGGGATCGAGTACTCGTCGGGCCGTAAGTGTGCACTGACACACCGGGATGCACTACGCGGTCGCGGGAGGTCACAAGCTCCCTACAAGAACATTGCGGACACGGTTACTCATCTGAACTCTGACTCGTCTCTGCTACTATGTACAGGGAATGAAGCTGCTCCTGACTATTGTCCAGGATACCGATGCAGGCAAGCTCCAAAAGGCGTTGACCGAGCGCGGCTTTGGGGTGACCAAACTCTCGTCCACCGGTGGCTTCCTGCGTCAGGGCAACACCACCTTCCTGATCGGTGTCGAGGGTGAAGAAGTTCGGGTGGTTAAGGAGATCATCACCACCAATTGCGGCGAGCGGACCGACCTGCTCGTCCCTGGCGCCGCTATGGCGGACCTGGAAGGGGTCTACGCTGCCCAGGCTACCGAGGTTACCCTGGGAGGAGCCATCATCTTCACCCTAGATGTCGAAGATTTCGTCAGGGTCTAAGTCGCAATGGGTATCATGGCCGGAGCTTCGGCCTCCGCACGAGCAGGAAGATGATCGCACCGAGCCCCGCTAGCGCCGCCAGCAGGGTGAAGGCGGGTCGGTAGCTTCCGAAATGGTCGGCCAGGTAGCCGGCCAGGATCGGTCCACTCATCGACCCTGTCATGATGATGATTCCAGAGAAGCCCATGATGGTGGCGAATGAGGTGCGACCGAAGTAATCCGCCCGCAACGCGCCCATGAGGGGGCCGCGCACCCCCCAAGCCAGCCCGTGCAGAGCGGCGAACAGCAGGACCGTGACTAGACTTCCAGCCCAGGCGAGCACCAGAATCCCACCAGCGTGGCCGAGCATCGCCATCGAAGCGATGATCCGCTTGTCCAGCCTGTCGCCGAGGAAGCCCCCGAGGAGTTGACCCACTAGGGTGATAGATGTCAGGAAGGCGATGACGAAGGCCGAGCGTTGCAGGGAAAAGGTGAGCGCCTCATCCAAGTGGATCACTAGGTGCACGGTGACAGCGGAGACCAGAGTCACTGCCAGAGCGTGACCCAGCGATAGCAGCCAGAAGGCTGGTGTGCGCAGTGCCTGGCCGGTGCTGAAGTCCTGGCTGCTATCGAGTGGCTCCGCCGCATCTGTCGCCCGGCCAGACGGTTTCTGTCGACCGTCGGGGAGTTGTCCGTAGTCCTCTGGACGGTTTCGCATCAGCAGGCTGAGCGGGAGCCCCGCCAGCAGGACGATGAGTCCAGAGATGGCAGCGGTGGTACGCCAGCCGTGGGTGATGAGCGACCAAGCCAGAAGCGGGATGAGCAGCCCGCCGATGGAGCCCCCAACCTGCATGAGCGCCAGCGCGATCGACCGCTTCCGCTCGAACCAGTTTACGATGACGGTCATCAGCGAGAGGAATCCGCCGAGGGTGGCGCCAGCCGCCAGTATCAGATAGGCCAGTGTGAAGGTCACCAGCGATTCGACCTGGCTCAGGGCCAACAGGCCGAGCCCGAATACCACCAGCCCGACCTGCATGATCGTGCGGGCGCCGAAGTGGCGCAGCAGCCAGCCCTGCAGCGGTCCGAGAAGCCCACTCTCGAGTCGCTGGAGCGAGAACACCGTGGCGAGAGCGGTCTTGCTCCAGCCGAACTCCTCCCGCCAGATCGGCACGTAGATGCCGAAGGCCTGTAGCATCAGCCCGGATTGGAGGATCTGGATGCCGATCGCGCCGGTCACCAGCCACCAGCCATAGAAGGTCCCTCGCAGCCGGCGCCGGACCGCAGTGAAGGTGGACATCGGTTCCAATCCTGCGATCGCTTTGCAGCTTAACTAGTGCATCTCGAACGATGGAGGGAAGAATGCCTCCACGGTGGTGCTGCTCCGGTCCCAGCCCGCGAGTGTCTCCCGAACCTTCACCGCCACCTCCTGCGACGCCCGGCTCACCTCGGCCTCGTCGACGAGCGGGCAGCGGAAGTCGTCTACTACCAGGCGACCGCCGCTAAAAACCTGCTTGACGTCGGCCATCGACGCGAAGTAGACGAGGCTGCGGATAGGGTCATCCTGGGCGCTCAGGGAGGGTCTGTCGAGGTCGACGACGGTGATGTCGGCCTTCGAGCCGGACGCCAGTCGGCCGAGGTCGTCGCGCCTCAGGTACTTCGCAGCGTTGACGGTGACAGCGTTATAGACATCCCGGGCGGTCGCTTGCTGGGCGCTGGTATGTGCCACCTTGCCCATGATGGCACCGAAGCGCATCTCCCTGAGGATATCGTCGGGTTGGGTGTCGGTGCCGAGGCAGACGTTGATGCCTGCGTCGAGGTAGCGGGAGATCGAGCGCAGGTAGCTGCCCCGCATCGAGTAGATCCAAGGGCAGTTGGTGACGGTGACACCATGTTCGGCCAACGTGGCCAACTCCCCGTCGCTCATCTCACCGTCGGTTCCGCGGCCCAGGAGGGCGTGAGTCAGCATCACATCGGAGCCGAGGAAACCGAGACTCTCCAGGTACTCCACTGGAGTCTTACCACCATGGCGCTCGGCGATGAGTTGCAGCTCATAGTCGGACTGAGCGAAGTGCATCCGGATACCTACCCCAAGTTCTGTGGCGGCCTCCCGGGTCGCTCTGAGTAGCTCCGGGGTGACTTGGTCGGTGGTGTAGGGGAAGAGCAGCCCGTAGATCCGGCCCCCGTAGCCGCCATGGTGTTTCTTGATGAAGGCGATGTTGCGCTCGAGGCCCCTGAAACCGCGCTCCTCGTCCCACACCCAGCCGGGGGAGCCGTCCTCCTGAACATATTGGGCACCGGCGCGGAAGTGGTGCGACAGGTAAGCTCGCAGGCCGTAACGCACCGCAGTCTCCACATAGATCTCGGGCTCCCAGACGGGGTCGTCGAATCGCTTGAAGACCATCGCGTTAATGCCGCAGAAGGTGGTCACGCCTGAGCGGAGCATCGACAGGAAGGTGTGCTCGGCTCCCGCTCGCACCTCTTCGGGGGTGAATACCGGCGGCTCCCCCTCGGCCACCACCCAGTTCCGAGGGCGGTACATCCCGCTCCGCTTCCCGATGTCGAGTAGCGGCGGATGGATGCCGACGTCCATGAGGGCGTGCATGTTGATCAGTCCCGGTGAGATCAGACAACGGGAGGCGTCGATGACCCTGTCGACCGCACCCTCGTAGCTCTTACCCACATAGAGGATGGTGTCGCCCTCGAATACCACCTCACCGTTCCGGTAGATGACATGCTCCTGCCGGGTGTCGTCGAAGCCGACAACATAGCGTCCACTTATCTTGGTCTTCATACCGCCCCTCCCAGACACTCGACAGGATACCCTGCTGCTGTCAACTGTCGACACTACTATATTATGTATAATGCGCCCATGGAGTTGCGGGTCCGGATGTACGATAATGCCGCTAGCTACCGGAGCGACCGGGAAGCCATAGACGCTGCGGTGCTAGGCGTGCTCGACTCTGGAGAACTGGTGATGGGCCCGGCCGTGCGAGCCCTCGAGGAGGAGTTTGCTGCCTACTGCGGGGCTGGCTACGCCGTCGGCGTCACCTCGGGAACCTCGGCACTGCTGCTGGCTTTGCGGGCGCTCGGTATTGGCCCTGGGGATGAGGTCATCACCGTCGCCAACTCCGACATTCCCACTAGTCACGCAGTCACCCTGACCGGCGCGCAGGTGGTCTGGATCGATATCGAGCCCGAAGGGTGCAACATGGATCCCGATCTTGTCGAGGCGGCGATCACCCCTAGGACCAAGGCCATCCTCCCTGTCCACCTGCATGGTGTCCCAGCCGAGATGGCGCCGATCCTGGAGATCGGGCAGCACCATGGGATCGCCGTGATGGAGGACGCCGCGCTAGCGACTGGGGCCCACTACCACGGCCGCCGCATCGGTTCACTCTCGACCCTTACCGCCTTCAGTACAGCACCTGGGAAGATCTTCGGCGGCGTCGGCAGCGGCGGCCTGATCACGACCGACGACCGCTCACTCTACGACCGACTCAACACACTGCGGCACTATGGCCGCGAGCAACCGCCCTACCGCGACCGGCCTGCGACCCGCCCCAAGTGGCCCTCGGATACGATCGAGATCGGCTACAACGAGCGGATCGACACCATCGACGCCGCAGTGTTGAGGCTCCGCCTACCCTACTTAGACGAGCAACTGGCCAGGCGCCGTGAGCACGCCGCCAATTATGCCCGACGTTTCGAGCGAGCCGGGGTGCGGATCCAGCGTCCTCCAGCCGACAGCAAGGCCGTGTGGCGAGTCTTTACGGTGCGGATCTCCGAGCGCGACCGCGTCCACGCCGGCCTGTTCGAGCGCGGCATCGAGTCATCGCTTGCCTACGTGCCCGCCGACCACCTCGATGTCTGCTACCGCGACCTCGGTTACCGCCGCGGTAGTCTGCCCGTGACCGAGACCTTCTGCGACGAGCTGCTGGCCCTGCCCTGCCACCCCTACCTGAGCGATGCGGAGGTCGAGGAGGTTGCCGACGCCGTGATCGAGCTGCTTTGAGCTTGGGTACCGACACCGCCGACTGCGCGTTCGGCGCAAAGTGCGGCTTGAGCGGACTGCATCTAGGGCGTTCGAGGCGCGCTTTGTGGTGAAAGCGTTAGCTGTGGTGGGCTTGCCGGATGTTCGAGGGTCTTGCGTGAGGTCGGTCTCTGGAAACCACACTTGCTGAAGCAGCTCTGGTTCCATAGCCTAAAAGATCGGCCTTGGGCTGAAACCCATTCCCCAGGTGGTGCCGGGTGTGGGCCTTCCACCGAAGCGTCGCCTCCCTTCGTGTCTTGTCGAGCCCGTGAGTCCGATAGGGCTGCGGTTCCACGTTTCCTCATCCTCAGGAGGTGTGGCCCGGGTGGCGGGTTCACGGTGGCGTGTCGTGACTTGCGGGCGGCAAAACAGGGGGTGGTGCGCTCACGGGTGGGTTGGTGAGACAGGGCTATTCCTTGCTAATGACACCTTGCTCCCGGCCCTTCTGGGTCGGCCGTTCAAGTGCGAACAGCTCTCGCACGTACGCGTAGTACGGACCGTTCAGGCGGCCGACGGGCTTCAACTTCGCAGTGTCGACCCGATGACCGCCCTGCAGGGCCTCATCCGCGACATGCAGGTGGACCACCCTCCCGAACACGACCCGGTTCGGACCCACCGCATGGATGTGGTCGAGGACACACTCGAAGTGCACGGGGCTCTCTGCGACGCGTGGGGGTTTCACTCGGACCGAGGGCACTGCGATCAGGTCCGTGAGTTCGAACTCGCTTACGTTGCCAGGGGCGTCGGCCGCCGTGGCGTTCATCGCCTCCACCAGTTCCGCAGTCACCATATTGAAGACGAACTCGCCGGTATCGAGAATGTTCTGGACGGTATCCTTGATCTCGCCACCGCGGAGGCCGCCCGAGAACATAATAGTGGGGGGCTCGGTTCCGACCGCGTTGAAGTAGGAGTAGGGTGCGAGATTGGCGATGCCCTCGGCGGACAGGGTTGAGATCCAACCGATCGGGCGCGGCACCACAGTGCCGGTCATGAGGCTGTAGATGGTCCGGGGCTCCAGGCGAGCAGGATCGAACTCCATGATGTCTCAGGGTACAGGCTTGAGTACCAGAGCGTGGCGGGTACCGCCGCAACCCCGTTCGTGTCATGCTGGGCGGCGACCCCTGGAGTTATGGAGGTGTCCTGCCATGGCGCGCGGAACTCACGAGGCCCTGCCCGACGAGCGGAATCGGGATGTCCTGATCTACATCAACGGGGACTTCTACCCCCGTGAAGAGGCCAAGGTGTCGGTGTTCGACAGCGGTTTTCTGGTGGGCGACGGGGTCTGGGAGGGCCTCCGGCTGCACGGAGGCCGCTTCGCCTTTTTGGAACTTCACCTCGACCGCCTGTTCCAGGGGGCGGCCGCCATCGGACTCGATGTCGGCATGACCCGCTCCGAACTGACCGAGGCTCTATTCGAGACGGTGCGCCGCAACGATATGAGCGACGGAGTTCACGTGCGGCTGATGGTGACCCGTGGGATAAAGAAGACCCCATCGCAGGATCCCCGTCTTACCGTGGCTGGACCCACGGTGGTGATCATTGCTGAGCACAAGCGGGCCGACCCCGGGGTGGCGCGCGCTGGCGTCCGGCTCTTCACCTCGACCGTGCGGCGCCCCCCGCCCGACACGCTCGATCCCAAGCTCAACTGCCACAGCAAGCTGCACGAGGTCGTCGCGCTCATCCAGGCGCTCCAGGCCGGTGCTGACGAGGCGCTGATGCTCGATCCAACCGGCGCGGTGGCAACCTGCAACGCCACCAACTTCTTTGTCGTCCGCTCCGGTGAGGTGTGGACCTCGACCGGACAGTACTGTCTCAACGGCATCACCCGTAGGCTGGTGCTCGAGCTAGCCCGCACCGCCGCCATCCCGGCGCGGGAGAAGCCGTTCACCCTCACCGATGTGTATGACGCCGATGAGGCTTTCGTGACCGGAACCTTCGGTGGGCTCACCCCGGTCATCCAGGTCGACGGCCGCGACATCGGATCGGGCGACCGACCGGTTACCGAGCGCCTCTCCGCCCTCTACCGGGAGGCGATTGAGCGCAGCATCGAGGGTGTCGGATGAACTGCCTGCGCCTGTCAGTCTGGTCGGGCCCCCGCAACGTCTCCACCGCGCTGATGTACAGCTTCCGCCAGCGGTCTGACACCCGCGTCTTCGACGAGCCCCTCTACGGCTACTACCTGCGCCACTCCGGTGCGAGACACCCCGGTCGCAACGAGGTGCTCGCTGCCATGGATAGAGATGGTGAACGGGTCGTGCGGGACATCCTGCTAGGCCCCTGCGAGCGGCCGGTGCTGTTCTTCAAGAACATGGCGCATCACCTGCGCGGGCTCGAGTGGGACTTCCTCGACGATCTGCGCTCCGTCCTACTCACACGCGACCCGGCCGAGATGCTGCCCTCGCTCGCCGGTCACATCACCGATCCGAGTCTGGCCGACACTGGGCTACCGGAGCAGGTACAGTTGCTCGAACGCGAACTGAATAGGGGCCGCTCCCCAATCGTCCTTGAGGCAAAGGAGATCCTCAGGGACCCGCGGTCTGTGCTCACCGAGGCTTGCCGCCGACTCGGTATCCCTTTTGCCGAGACGATGTTGGCCTGGCCCGCAGGCCCCAAGCCCGAGGACGGCGTGTGGGCCCGGTACTGGTACGCTAACGCCCACCGCTCTACCGGCTTCGCCCCCTACCGGCCTAAGGAGACTCCCTTCCCGGACGAACTCCTCCCCCTCCTCGAAGAGGCTCGCCCCCTCTATGCAAGGCTTGCGGAACACGCGATACGGGCACCGTGACCCGGCTGCCCAAGAATGCCAAAGGAGGGAGCAAGAAGGCTGTTGACTGACCCTCCCTGACAGGGGAACTGTCAGGTGATTACCGTCACTGTACAGATTGGGCCCGAACGGTACGTCGTCGAACATCCACTTGCTAGCCAAGTCTTCAGGCTTTATCAATAGGGGGGCGATTATAGTTTTCCACACCAATTTGCTCGGCGAAAGTCAAGTTCGGGTACAGGCAGGTGGTCACCGGTGATGTTTGTTCTGGGGCCCCTTTGAGCAGGCCAAGCCCAAGCGATGGTCGCTCGGCGCTCGCGAGTGGCATCGTCACCAAACAAACGTCCACTTGGTCGTGCATTGTTCCCCGTCGCCTCCCGTCTTCTACAGTAGGAGTTGGGGCCGTAGGATGCGGCCTCTCCACGAGGCAACCTCCCCGTGCAACCGGTGGAGGAACCGAAGCAGGTACTGCTGAGCTTCTTTCAGGCATTATTGTGTTGACTGGCCAGTTGTCAGCAGTGTTCGTGGTGAGAAGCCACTTCATTCCCTGGACAACGGATCTGCGGTGTCCCGGGGCAACCCGCTCGCGCAGCGGTGCCATGTTCCCTATCGTCTTGCAATGTGGAGGTCTGTGCGCTAAGATTATAGGGTTACTCGCTCGCAGGGTGCTCCCTCGAGCGCGTTTCTTTGAGTAACACGGGGGACCAATCATGAGATACAACAAAGGCGCTATCATGCGCTCGATCGAACAGCCGCAGTTGCGGCATGACATTCCTCAGTTCGACTCCGGCGATACCATCCGTGTCGATTATAAGGTTGTCGAGGGAAGCCGCAGTCGCGTCCAGGCCTTCGAAGGGACCGTCATCGCCCGCAAGAATGGCAAGGGTGCCGGCGCGACCATCACTGTTCGTAAGATCTCCTTCGGCGAGGGCGTCGAACGAATCTTTCCACTCCACTCCCCGCTGATCGACAAGATCGTAGTGGTGCGTCGCGGCCGCTCGAGGCAGGCGAAGCTCTACTACCTTCGGCAGTTGCGCGGTAAGAGGGCCCGGCTCCGTACCGATGTCGCTCGCCAGGAATCGGATCGTGCTGCCGCCCGTGCCGCCCGTGCTGGGAATGGCGCTGACACTACGAGTTCGCTGGGCCCTGGGTCTGCCGACGAGGAGGGCGGAGGAGGGGTTGCCGAGGGATAGTTTCTTGACAGCGGTTCGAGGGGAGGCTTAGATTGGTGAGGTACCCTACTCTGTAGGGTGTGTGAGAGCAAGGGGCCGTGGCGCAGTTGGGAGCGCGCCTGAATGGCATTCAGGAGGTCAGGGGTTCGAATCCCCTCGGCTCCACCAGTTTGTTCCTAAGACCATAGGGGACTCGAACTCTTCCGATACGGACACCTTGGGCGGGACGGAATCCCTTATCCTATCCATGATCCCCATTTCACATGGGGATCATGGATATAGGCGTTCCACAAGCTCACAGGTGGTATCCAGCAGATTCGATCCCGGATGTCGAAGCCGTCAGTCATCGCCAGCGCAATCGGCCGGGAGACGCCGAAGCGGTTGTTGAGCCAGTCTGTCTGTACCGGCCGCGCTCCCGCTGCTCTATAGCCTGTTCCAGCGATTCAGACCATTGCAGGCTAAGTTCATAGGCCCCACCGACCGGGACAGCGAAGTCGACCTAACGGGTGGCCCTCTACTGATCTCGGCATTTGCCAAGGTGCTGCAGGCTGGATATGCCCGCCCAACTTATCATCTTGATAATGAAAATCATTGTAGACATAATAGTTATGATAACAATAAGCTCTAGTAGCGAGAGAAGCTCATGACAGCAAGGAGGGAACTGGTTGCCAGGATCGCCGAATTGGTGGAGTCAATAGCAGCCACGAGCCAGACGGCCCCCAGGGACTTTGCCATGGAGACTGACCTGACTCTCCCACAGATCAGGATCCTGTACATGCTCGCTTCTGGTCCAGCGAGGATCACAGACATTTCGCGGGCCCAGGGGATGGCCCGTGCCAACGCCTCAAGCAGGTAGAACGCTTGGTCAGGAAGGGTCTGGTGGAGCGGGTTCCCTATCCCAACGACAGACGAGTCGCTCTGGCCTGTCTGACCAATAAGGGGCGAGATGCTGTTGAGGGAGTCACTCGCAGCGAGTATGTAGTCGTTGAGAAGATTACGGCGTTCCTGCCGATTGACGAGCTCAAAGTGGTCGCTCGTGCGTTGGAGATACTTGATCAGGGTGTGAAACGCTTGGAGGCGGCCAGCAAAGATGACGTCGCTGTCCGGGCTGCTGATGACTGAGTAGAACGCTGTTGAATTGGAGCGTCAGAACTATCCCCCTGCAGGAGGCAGACACATGGCAACAACGGCCGAAGGCGCGGCGAGGGCAGCCATTCACACGGAAGGGTTGACCAAGTACTATGGCAAGAAACGCGGGATCGAGGCCGTCAATCTGGACATCCGAGTGGGGGAGGTCTTTGGGTTCCTCGGACCGAACGGCGCGGGGAAGTCCACGACCATCAGGACGCTACTGGACGAAATCCGGCCGACGTCCGGTGCCGCAACGATCCTCGGCCTTGACACGCACAAGGATGTTGTCGCCATACGGCGGCATGTAGGGTACATCCCAGGGGACCTGGCGCTATACCCAAACCTCACGGGCCGGGACACGCTGACGTACTTCGCGAACTTGCGCGGTGGCGTCGACTGGAGCTATGTCGACAAGCTGGCTGATCGCCTTGACGCCGATCTATCGAGGAAGGTGGGCGACCTTTCGACGGGCAACCGGCAGAAGGTCGGCGCTATACAAGCGTTCATGAACCGGCCGGCCCTGCTGATCATGGACGAGCCAACTTCCGGCCTCGACCCGCTGGTGCAGAGCGAGTTCCAGACGATGCTGCGCGAGGTCACGGCCGAGGGACGCACGGTCTTCCTCTCCAGCCACATCCTGTCCGTGGTGCAGCACGTCGCCGACCGGGTCGGCATCATCCGCGACGGCTTTCTCATCACTGTGGAGTCGGTTACGGACCTGCAGTCGAAGGCGATGCGCCAGGTGGAGTTTGTGCTCGATTCGCCGGCAGAAGCCTCGGTTTTCGAAGGGGTCCCGGGAGTCCGCAACGTCGTTGTACGCGACAATCACGTCGAGATGTCCTTCGACGGGGACATGGGCGCGCTCCTAAAGGCGGCGACGGACCGGTATGGGGTTGCGGACATCAGGACGAGCGAGGTGGACCTGGAGGAGATCTTCCTCACGTACTACCACGGTGACGAGGGGAAGTAGCGATGGCGTTTGCCAACATTTTCATCAAGACGTTGAGAGACAGGTGGCTGGGTTGGGCGATCTCGGCCGCGAGTCTCACGCTGCTGCTGCTGTTCGGGATGTCTCTCTACCGGGAAATCGACCTCACCGTCTACACCGAACTGCCCGCGGCGTTCAGGTCGCTGCTTGGCATTGGCGAGGACGTCGACGTTGGCGGCCTGGCGATAGGCTACGTCTTCGGGTCGTTTGGCGCCCTTGTGGTGGCCGCGATGGCGCTGGTTATGGGCTCGGCGACCATCGCCGGGGAGGAGCGGAACGGCACGATGGGCATTCTGCTGGCCAACCCCAAGAGCCGTACGCACGTCCTGCTGTCAAAGGCCGTCGTCCTGGTGCTGCTCACGGGCGCCACGGTCTTTGTTATGTGGGTGCCGATCCATCCGATAGCCGCCATGCTGGGCGTGGAGATTGGTGGCCTGTACGTCGAGGCTCTAGCCCTTCACCTGTACGTCAACGCGGTGTTCTACGGGACGCTGGCGCTGGCCATCGGCGCCGTTACCGGCAACCGTGACACGGCTACAGGCGCGACGACGGGCATCCTGGTGCTGTCGTTCTTCGCGGTGGGGCTCCTGCCACTTGTCCAAGGGATGGAGGACTTGCGGAAGGCGTTTCCCTGGTACTACTTCGACGGGAGCGAGCCCGTCTACAATGGTATCGCTTGGGGCCACCTTCTGGTGCTTCTTGTTGCGTCGGCAGCCCTGCTGGTTGTGGCCATGGTCGGGTTCAACCGCCGGGATCTGAAAGGCCAATCCGTGGGGATCACCCTGCTGGACAGGATTCGGGGCAACTCTCTACTCAACAGGCTTATAGGGCGGCTTGCCGGATCGGCCAGGGTTGCGTCCATATGGGTCAAGACTGTCTCGGACTACCAGACGCTGCTGCTGATCACGTCGGCGGCGATGTTCCTCGTCATGGGCGTCATGTTGGGGCCAATCTATGCATCGTTGCCGGAGGAAACACTTGCAGCGTTCGATGCCTTCCCGGAGGAGGTGATCGCGCTCTTCGGGGGTGGCAGCTTGAGTACGCCGGAGGCTTGGTACACGCTGGAGACCTTCGGATTGATGGCGCCGCTGTCGGTCATCCTCGTGACGGCGGTCATGGGCGCGGGAGCGCTGGCAGGGGAGGAGTCGCGCCGGACGATGGCGCTGCTGCTGTCCAACCCAATACCAAGATCCAGGATTGTGCTGGAGAAGGCCGTGACGATGGTGCTGTTCGGCATAGCCGTCGGGGTTGCGACGTTTGCGGGCGTCGCGCTCGGTTCGGTGCTGGGCGACCTGGGGATGTCTGTTGGCAACATCGCTGCCACAGCGACGCTGCAGGTACTGGTGGGGCTGGTGTTCGGCGCCCTGGCTCTGGCGCTCAGTGCGGGTACGGGGCGCACGGGAGTCGCGGTATGCGGCACGGCAGGGGCCGCGCTCGTCTTCCACCTGCTGACCTCTTTCGCGAACATCACAGGTGCTGTATCGGCCTTGGAGTGGGTGTCGCCGTTCCACTACTACTTGGGCAGCGACCCGCTCATGAACGGCATGGACTGGGGAGACGCCGTGGCATTAGCCGTGTTGGCCTTCGCGCTGGTCGGCCTGTCGTTTGTGTTGTTTCAGCGACGAGACATAAGGCAGAGAGGATAGCGCTCTGTTTGGATTGGTATTCGGCCCCGGTGTCCGTATGTTCGTTGGGTGAGTAGCCATCCCGTTCGTCAGCGAGGAACGGGATGGCCGCCGAGATGTCGATGACAGAGCCCCCAACACTGGCAGACTGGAGGCTTATGTGGGGCTTTTCAGGGCCGTTGTACCGGCTCCTATATCTGGACCTCTCACCGAAAAGTTCGCAGTACAGTACGCTTTGGCCCGCCACAAGGAAAAGCGTCGGTGACGCAAAAGGAACCCCCGGATTCATTCCGGGGGTTCCGCTTGGAACGGCAGATGAAGGCACAGGACTCAATCCGGCCCCTGCCAGCTTCCACTTCCGTAAGGACTTCCCCGCCAGCCGTGCCTAACCGATGTCGGTTTCGGGTCACCTGATGTGCGGAGGCCGCCGGTACATCGGGTCGGTGACGTACTCGATCCCCCAGCACTAGGTCACCAGCTCAATCTGGTGCGCGATGTGCCCCACCCAGGGCGAAGTGGTGGGTGGAACCGGCAAGGCTCCAGCTCTCGATGAAGGTGCGGGGGTCCGTTGGGAAGCGGCAGCAGGTATTGGTGTCTTCGCTGCCCATCGATCTGGCTCGACCAGGTACGGTCCAGCCGTCCTTCTCCCCGGATCCCAGTCCACGTCCGGGGTGAGAATATCGCCCACGCTCGAGCTGTCGACCTTCTCCATGGCGGAGGGACAGGTGGAGGTCTAGCGGTGGATAATGTTAGGCCAAGCCTGCCCAACCCGCTGCCACACCGCACTCCAGGGCAAGGATCATCCGGGGTTCAGCGACGACCCTGACTGCGCTACACGTCGCCTCCGGGACCACACCTCGGGGTTCACCAGGTTAGTGGGGTGCTCGTCACGCAACACTGCGATGACCTGCTCGGCAACCTGAACGGCGGTGCGCTCGAGCGCCTCCTGGGAGGAGCCGCCGATGTGCGGTGTGAGAACGGTGTTTTCGAGCGCCAACAGGGGATCGTCCTCGTCCATCGCCTCGGAGACGTAGACGTCGAGTCCGGCCCCCGCCAGTTGGTGCCGCTGCAGCGCTTGGACCAGTGCTGGCTCGTCGATCACCGGGCCGCGCGAGGTATTGATCAGGAGCGCCGACGGTTTCAGGCAGGCGAGTTCCGCTGCGCCGATGAGCCCCTCGCTCTTCTCGGTGAGGGGGAGGTGCAGCGACACGACATCGCTGGCGCGCAAGAGATCGTGGAGGCGATCGATCTTGGTGACGCCGTGGGCGCGGAGTTCCTCCGCGTCCGCCGACGGCGAGTAAGCTAGGACCCGCATTCCGAAGGCATCTCTTAGGATCGCAGCGGTGCGGCGCCCGATCCTGCCGTACCCGACGATCCCCACCGTCTTGCCGGCAATCTCGCCGGTGGGGTGATGGTACTTGAAGGTAAACAGGCCCTTGCGGGTTGCCTCATCTGCCGGCAGCAGGCGTTTGGCCACTGCCAGCATCAGACTGATGGCGAGCTCCGCTACCGACTGGACATTCGCTTCGGGGGTGCTGACTACGGGCACGCCCCGCTCGGTGGCGAAGGGGACATCGATCGGATCGTAGCCGGTGCCGTGGTTGCCGATCACCCGCAGATCCTCAGCAGCCGCGATGGCCTCCCGTGACAGGCCGGCGTTGCGGGTGATCACCGCCACCGCCCCCGGGATCTCCTGGGCGACCGTGGACATGTCGCTGGCGCTTGCGAGGCGCGTCTCGATCCCCGCCTCTGCCAGCACTTGGGAACCGACCTCGTGGATCGGCTGGACTAGTAGGCAGAACCCCATGGCTCAGCGGTCCGGTCGCGGGTCGATGGCGGTGCCGGCAGGCCCACGCCGGACGAAGCGCCCCTTCTGGGGAGCGTCTAGCAACTCCCCCTCGACGAGCCTCGGCTCCCCCCTGAGGTAGACCGATCGAACCACGCCCTTCCCGCTCCACCCCGAGTAGAGGCTGTAATAGGCATTGCCCCGCTCCGACGTGTCATCGATGACGAAATCCTCCTCAGGATCGAACAGTACGAAGTCCGCATCGGTACCCACCGCCAAGCGGCCCTTGCGGTCCGCCAGTCCGAGGATTTCAGCGGGGCGGGCGGCGGTGGCATCGACGAGCCGCGCAAGCGTTACCCGATCCCGCCTCACGCCGCGATCGTACAGCAGCGGGAACATGGTGGCGATGCCGGGGACACCGTAGCCGGCATCGAAGACGCTGGCGAGGCCCTCCTTCTCTTCGGGCGAAAAGGCGCTGTGGTCGCTGCCGACCGCATCGATGAGGCCGGCAGCGAGCGCTCGCCACAACGCCTCACGATCGGCCTCCTCCCGCAGGGGCGGCGCCATCTTGGCCCGCGGCCCGAGCCCCGCAGCCTCGGCCGCGGTCAGCAACAGGTAGTGGGGACAGGTTTCGGCATGGATCGGCAAGCCCTCGAGCTTGGCGTCGGCCACCAGCCGGACGGACGCCCGACAGGTCAGGTGCACGAAGTAGCTGGGGCAACCACTGAGCCCGACCATGGTGAGGAGCCGCTGCACCGCCTCCGCCTCGAGCTCGGCTGGCCGGGTGGCGAAGTAATCGAGTAGCGACGTCAGCCCCTGTTCGCGAGCCTGCCCCTCGAGCAGTTCCGTCAGCGGGCCGTTCTCGGCGTGAAACAGCAGGGTTCCCCCCGCCGCCACCGCCGCCTGCATGGCGAGCAGCGCCTCGTCATCCTGGACCATGATGCCGCGGGCCCCGTACGCCAGAAACAGCTTGAAGGTGGGGCTACCACGCCGAACCAGTTCGGCGATGGCGTGCTGGGTGCGGTGGAGGTCGTTGAGCCGCACGTGGAAGGCGAAATCGGTAAGCGACAGCGCCTCCGCCTCCGGCACCGCCGTTTCGAAGAACGCGACCGGGTCCTGGTCGGGGGGAACGTAGAGGTGGTGCAGGGTGGTGGTGACTCCGCCGTGGATCGCCGCCTCGGAAGCGGAACGGTAGCTCTCGGCGTGGATCGGGTGGACGTGAGGGTCGACCAGTCCGGGAAGCACTAGCAGGTGGTCCGCCCTCACCGTTTCTGTCCCCCTGAACCCACTCCCGAGGGCGACGATGCGTCCGTCATTCACCGCGAGGTCCGCTCGAACCGGGCCGCCGGGGAGGACCAGCATCCCCCCGGTTACCACTAGGTCATAGATCGTCACGCTGTGGGTTCCTCCTTCCGTGAGCCACACCCCGGGTCAGGCAAAACCGATCAACCCGTCCACCTGGGGCTGCCAGTCTCCAGCCCGCGCGCCGCGCCCCCAGTAAAGCCTCGGGCTATACAGGAACACCCAGGGGGCATCGTTCCGCACCAGGTGGTGAACGCGGCGGTAGAGGCGCTGCCGCTCCTCGCTCTCGGCGGTCGCCTGGGCTCGGTCGATGAGATCGTCCACCGCGGCGTTGCGATACCCCAGCCACCAGGGCCCTTGGACACCGCTGTGGAACTTCTCCCGCAGCAAGCGGTAGGTGCTGAGCGGGCTCGAGTCGAAACAGCAGGCATCGTGCATCTCTCTATGGCGGACCATCTCTGCGTAGGCGGGTCGGTTCCCATGTTCGATCACCTCGAGGTCGATCCCCACTTCGGCGTACTGCGCCTTCATGAGGGCGGCCAACCGGGGAGCCTCGTCGGGGAGCACGCGGGGGATGTCGAAGGTGAGCGCGAGCCCGTCCCGGTACCCGGCGTCGGCGAGCAAGGCGCGGGCCCGTTGCGGATCGAAGGGATAGGCGGGTACCGCCGGGTCGAAACCGAGGTGGAGTGAGGTGAAGGGTCCGGTCAGCAGTTCGGCGCTCCCCGCCATCACCTCCTCGATGAGGGCGGGGACGTCCAGGGCGTAGTTCAACGCCTGCCGCAGGCGCCGGTCCGTGCAGGGTCCAGCGGTCAGGTTGCACATGAAGGTGCTGCAGACGCTGCTAGCGGTGCTGACGAGTTCTACCTCGCTGGCCTCCTCGACCTCTCGGTGGAGCTCGACGGGGACCCCGCTGATGAGGTCGGCCTCGCCAGCCAACAGGGCGCGGACGCGCTCGGCAGGGTCGGCCTGCCCGCGCCAGTGCAGCCGCTGGGCGATCGGCCTTCGACCCCAGTACCCGTCGTGGGCTTCGGTCACCACCCCCGATGCATCCGCCTCGAGCAGCCGGTAGGGCCCGGTGCCGACGAGTCCTCCCGCCGGGCCGCCTCGGGGCAGGATCGGCAGTTCGACCAGCAGATCGAGCAGATCGGCCACCGGCTCCGGCGTCGCCAGCCGCACGGTGGTCGCGTCCAGCGCCTCGATGACGCTGCCCGCGAGGTAGCTCTGGTACACCCCTTGGGTCCCCAGTTCTCCCCCGATCTCCTCGTCGCGTACCCGTGCCAGGCTGGCCGCTACGTCGCCGGCCTCGAGCCCAGTGCCGTCGTGAAAGGTCACGCCCTCGCGCAGGGCAAAGGTCCAGCTGCGGGCATCTTCGCTCAAGCTCCAGTTGGCGGCCAGGCAGGGGGCGTACCAGCCCCCCGGCGCGCGCCGCACCAGCGGCTCGACCAGCGACGCCAGGATGCTGAGCCGGCTCTTGTCGTCGCTGGACACGTGCGGGTCCCCGATTCCGACGTGGGCTTGCCAGATGCTCAGCCGCGACGGGGCCACGTTAGTTCGTGGGTGCCGGATCTGGAGTAGCGGCCTCGGGTGGCAGACCCAACAGCCTCTCGGGGTTGGTCTTGGTCAGGGTGCGGATGTCCTCCGCGGGGATGCCCAGGTCCAACAGACAGGCGATGAATTCCCGCAACCCCTCTACCGGGGTGGGCAGCGTGTACACGCCGAGATCGGTGGCGATGATGCAGCGCTCCGCCCCCAGCGCCCGGATCTGCTCGGCGACCAGCTTCACCCCCCCTTTGGGCGCGTCCTCCATGCCCTCGTCGATCGAGACGTACTCCCGCTCGACGTAGTAGTGGGTCTTGGGGATCGGCGTGGTGTGGGTGTAGGCGGCGAGGGTGAACTCGATGAAAGCCCCCCGCTCGGCCATCACCTCGAGCTGTTCGAGGGTGGCGATCTTGCTCACCGAACTGGCGACCAGCACCTTGGCGATGCCGTAGTGCTCCGCCAGCTCGACTAGCCGCGTCGCCTCCTCGACCGAGACATGGCCGGTGTTGAGGTACATATGTGGGTTGTCGGCGAGCAGCCTGAGGATCTCAGCCAACTCCGGGGTGGGATCGCCTTCCGGGATGCGGATGCAGCGATCCAACTCCTCACGTTTGAACTCGGGGTAGAGTTCGCTGAGGGGCACGAACTTTCCGTCCACCACCCGGCCCTCGCGCGAGGCCTGGAAGTAGGTCGAGTGCGCCCCGAAACTCACGAACTTGGCGCCCGCCCCGTAGTGGATGGCGGTCTTGACCGCTCGAGGATTCATCCCCCCGTACACGGTGTTGAGGATGAGCCCACCGAAGGTGATCATGTCGGGCACGGCGCGGCTGACCAGCCAGGCGGTACCGTTGCTCATCTCGAAGACGTCCATGAACACGATGGCGCGCATGCCCGCATCGCGAGCCTCGGTCGCGGCTTCGAAGGGATCCACCCGGCGCGGGCTGCTGAAAAGGTGAGGCCCGGCGTGGACGTGGATGTCGATCGCGCCTCGCAACAGCTCCCGGGTCAGTTCGAACGAGCGGCCCGCCGGCAGAATCATGACTCCCTCCTGTCTACCACCAACTCTCCCGCCTTGAAGACCAGCAGCAGGTCGTTCAGCCGAGAAATGTTCTCGCTGGGATCTCCCCTCACCGCGATCAGGTCGGCGACCTTGCCCACTTCGGCGGTGCCGAGGCGGTCGGCAACGTCGCAGAGTTCCGCGGCGTTCTTGGTCGAGGCGACGATCGCCGCCATGGGCTCCATCCCGCAGGCCACCATCGTCTCGATCTCCGGGATGATCCGCTCGGCAAATGGCACCGGCATGTCCTCCCCGGTGGCGATGGTGACACCGGCGGCGAGCGCCTTCTGGAAGCTCGCTAGGTGTCGCTCGGCCGCCGCCTGGATCTTGGCGATGGCGAAGGGGGCATTGTTGTTCATCACGAACTCGGTGTCCTGCGTCACCGCCAGGGTGGGGACGTAGGTGGTGCCGTGCTCGACCATCAACTCGATGGCTTCGTCGTCGAGGTGATATCCGTGCTCGATGCTGGCCACCCCGGCCCTGACAGCCATCTTGGCACCCAGGGGCCCCCCCACGTGGGCGGCGACCTTGCGCCCTTTGAGGCCAGCGATCTCCACCGCCGCTTCGATCTCATCCATCGTCATCTGCGACTCGAACATGGTCTCGGTCGGCGACGCCACCCCACCGGTGATCATGAGCTTGATCTGGTCCGCTCCCCGCCTGAGTTGCTCCCGGGCGGCCTTGCGGACCTCCGCCGGACCGTCGACCTCGACGCCGGCACCGCTCTGCCAGCCGTGGCCGCCGGTAGCGATCAGGGGGCGACCGCACACGAACAGCCGCGGGCCGGTAAAGAGCCCTGCCTCGAATGCTCTCTTCCAGGCCACGTCGACGTAGTCGGCCTCACCGACCACCCGGATGCTGGTGACGCCGTGGTCGAGGGTTTCCATGGCCGCCCGGCCGCAGCGCACGGTGCGGTCGGCCGGGAGTTCGTGGTGCGGAGTCTTGTGGAGCGCAGGCTGGGGAAAGACCATCCCCAGGTGAGCGTGAGCGTCCCATAGCCCAGGCAGCAGGGTAGCCCCGCCGAGGTCGATGGTGGCGTCGGTCTGAACACCTCCTGGGGGCAGCTGCGGGTAGATCCCGTCGATGGTGGCGTCGCGGATCAGCACCCCGGCAAAGGGGCGCGGCGGCGCTCCAGTGCCGTCGATGAGCTGCCCGTTGGTGATGAGGGTGGTGCCCATCAGCGTAATCCCAGGAGACGGGCGGGATTGTGAGCGGTCATCAGTCGTATCTCCTCGTTGCTCAGCTCCATGTCTAACAGGCAGGCGAGCAGCTGCCGCATGCCCTCGACGGGGGGCGGAAGCGAACGCACCCCGTAATCGGTGCTGAGCACGATGTGCTCGGGACCTACGGTGCGGATCTGCTCCTTTAGGCCCAGCAGGCCACCGTGCTTGCCCTTGCGGACGGCAGGATCGTAGATGAGTTCGTCCATATACTCCGGCTCGACATAGTAGTGGGTCTTGGGGATGCCCTCGGTGCCGATATACTGCCCGAGCGACCGCTCCAGATGAGCGCCCCCGGCCGCAGCGGCCCGCTGCTGTTCGAGCGACAGCTCCTCGACCGCCAGCCCGGCGATGAGCACCCGCTCGATGCCGTAGCGGGCCGCCAGTTCCACCAGCCGCAGCGCCTCCTCGCCGGACACGTGACCGGTGTTGAGGTAGATGTGAGGGTGAGCGGCGATGAGCTCGAGAACGGCACTCAGCTCCTCGGGGATGGGGTCCTCGAGCGGGATGCGGATCGAGCGGTCCAGTTCCTGCGCGGCATACTTGGGGTAGAGATCCTGAAAGAGGACCGGCTTTCCGTCGACGAGGCGGCCCTCGGTACTGACCTTGAAGTGGGTGGAGTGCGCCCCGAAGCTCACGAATTTGGCCCCCGCGCCGTAGTTGAGGGCGGTCTTGACCGCGCGCGGGTTTATCCCTCCGTGGTTGGTGCTGAGGATGATACCGCCGAACACTTCGATACCGGGAACCTGCCGCTGCACCAACCAGGCGGTACCGGCACTCTCCTTGAACACGTCCATGAACACCAGCGCCCGCATCCCCGCCTCGCGCGCTTGGCGGGCGGCCTCGAAGGGGTCGACCCGCCGCGGACTGGACCTGAGGTGGGGGCCGGCGTGGACGTGAATGTCGATCGCACCCTCGAGAAGCTCATCGGGGAGCGTCATCGAGCGCTGGAACAGGGTCTCATTCATCGCTGGCCCCCACTTCCCGCACGCGCTTACCCGTGCGGACGAACACCCGGCTCATCAGATGTCGACCGTCAGGCTGTCGATGTCCCTGGGGTAGTAGGTGAGCATCTCACAGCCCTCCTCGGTGACCAGCACCGTGTCGGAGTGGCGGAAGCCCGCCTCGCCCGGCAGGAACAGGCAGGGTTCGACCGTGAGCACCATGCCGGGCTCGATCGGGGTGTCATCCCCGAGATCGAGAAAGGGAGCCTCGTGACCTTCGATCCCGATGCCGTGCCCGATGTGGGTGCGGGTCAGCGGATGGAGGTTATGCTCCTCCAAAAACGCGTTCACGGCCCTCTCCACCTCGCTGCAGGGGCTGCCCGGCCGGATGCTGGCCAGGGCGACATCCTGCGCCTGGACTTCCAAGTCGAAATAGGTGCGCTGCCGTTCGCTGGGTGGCCCGACGATGAACATCCGCTCGAGCTCGCTGACATACCCTCCCACCTCGGCGCTGGCGTAGGTGAGGATCACGTCGCCCCGGCGGATCCGGCGCGAGCCCGGCCGCCGGTGATTCAGCGCCGTCTTGAAGCCCGAGGTGATGCCGGCCGACGCCGCCGCCGAACCCATCGGTTCCCAATCCGGGCCGAGCACTCGGGTCATGTGGAGCGACGCGTCGGCTGCGGCGCGCATCGAGATGGCGAGTTCCGAAAGACCCGGCTCGGTGTAATCCTGCAGCAGGCTGTGGGCGACGTTGCCGAACTCCACGCTCCGCCGGATCAGTTCGACCTCCGCCGGGCTCTTGATCATGCGCCGGTCGTCGATGACGTCGCGTACGTTGGTGAGCCTCGCCTTCGGGACCACCTCGCCCAGTTCGGGACCGCGGTACCCCCAGCCGCCGCCCCAGCCGCCGGCGTCGACCCCCAGCGCCGCCTCCGCCAGCCCCTTGTCGCGGAGCAACCCCGCCAGGTGGTGCATCGGGTGCTCGGTCCCCGGGTACTCCCGGTAGACCCTGACCTCCTCGATATGGGGGGTGCGAAGGGGAATATTCTCCTCCTCCAGGTGCGGCACCAGCAGGGCGAGGTCGCCCTCGAGCGGCAGCACCAGAACGACGGGGCGTTCGGTGGCCAGGTGGTGGAACCCGCTCAGGTAGAAGATGCGCATGGCGCCGAAGATGCAGAGCCCCGCCAGGCCCTGCTCCTCCATGTACGCGCGCATCTGGTCGCCGCGGTGGCGGTATTCGCTCACACTCAGTTCGGACCTTACACTCACTCCGTAACCTCCTGCAGGAGGGCCGCGGGCGAACCCGGCCCCAGGGACTGGTGGCTGGGTCGGCTCGCCCGGTCCTAGTGTGCGCTAGGGGGCGTGCCAGGCACCCCCCTAGCACATGCTCGACGGTTCACGCTGGGCCCACCGCCGTGGGGGACCCACAGTGAAGACCTACTCGACCCGAATGTCGAAGAACTCCGGCTGCGCGTACGGGTCGAACTTGAAGCCGCTCACGCCGCCCTGGGCGCCGAAGATGGAGACGTTGGCGTAGATGGGCGCGACCACGGCATTCTCCATGATGATCTTCTGCGCCGCGGCGTAGATCTCGGTCCGGGCAGCTTCATCGGTGGTCTGCAACCCCTCCTGCAGCAGGGCGTCGAGTTCCGGGTTGGCGTAATGCGCCCAGTTGGTGGTGCCCATCCCAGCGGAGTTGAAGGTCCGGTTGAGGATGAGGCCGGGATCGGGGCTGTAGGTTCCGATCAAGGAGGAGTGGTAGATGCTGTCGGGGGAGATGATGCCGTCGAGGTAGGCGGCCCCCTGAACCACGGTGATGCTCATGTCGATGCCGACATCGCGGAGTTGCGCCTGGATGATCTCGGCCGGCGCTTCGGCCACGAAGCCCGGGAAGGTGGTGTGGTCGATGCGCAGCACCTCCCCATCCTTGACGCGGAAGCCGTCCCGATTCATCTCGGTCCAGCCAGCCTCCTCGAGCAGGGCGATAGCGCCTTCCGGATCGTACGGGTAGAGCTCCTCGAGGGTCGCGTCGTAGAAGCGGGTGCCCGGCGTCAGCACCACCGAGGCCAGCGGGTATACGCCTTTGAAGATGGCGATATTGATCGCTTCACGGTCGATGGCGTGGAGGATGGCCCTGCGCACTCGAATGTCGTCGACGGGGGGTTTTTGGGTGTTGAAGAAGACGCTGCGGGCGATGCCAACCTTGGGTGCGCCGAACACTTCGAAGGTGGGGTCTTGCAGGATGCGGTCGACCTGAGCGGGGGGAATCTCATCGATGATGTCGGTCTCCCCCGAGAGCAGCGTCGCCAGGCGGGTCTCATCCTCGAGGATGAACTTGAACACCAGCCGGTCCAGGTAGGCCGGTCCCTCATGGAGCCCTTCCGGTCCCCAGTTGTAGTCGGGGTTCTGCTCCAGCACGACCTCGACGTGGGGGTTTTCGCTCACGAACTTGAAGGGGCCCGAACCGATCAGGACCTGATTGAAGCGGTCCCCGGCCTCCTCCACGGCGGCCGGTGAGACCAGCCCCATAAACGGAGAGCTGAGGGCGAAGCTGAACAGCGCGTAGGGCTCGGTGAAGTGCACCTCCACCGTGTTCCCATCAATGATCTCGGTCCGGTCGTACGGTCCCAACAGCGGGCCAGCCTGGCGGGACTGGGTCGCCGGGTCCACCATCCGCTCGAAGTTGTATACCACCGCCTCGGCGTTGAAGGGCGTACCGTCGTGGAAGGTGACGCCCTCGCGCAGCGTAAGCGTCCACACCGTTGCGTCCTCGTTGGCCTCCCAGGAGGTGGCCAGCCAGGGGACTAAGTCGCTGTTCTCGTCGATGTAGATGAGGCGATCGAAGATGTTCCGGAAGACGTACGCTGCCTGGGTGAAGGAGCTTACGTTCGGATCGAAGGTGTCGTAGTCGATATTCCGGATCGCGACCGTGAGTTCACCCTGTGCCGGGGCGAAGCCCATCAGCACCAGCATTGCCAGCATCAAGCCTAACGCTTTCCTCATTTGTACTCCTCCTAAACCGTTAGCTTTTGTCCGGGTTCGGACAGGTGATGTTTCGGTTTTAACTCTCACCTCGCTTTCCCGCTGTCTCTGTTACCGTCTCTAGCGGATCCTGGGATCCAGAAGATCCCGCAGGCTATCGCCGAGGACATTGATGGCGATAACCACCAGCGCGATGGCCAAGCCGGGGAAGGCCGACATCCAGAAGGCGTTGCTCAAGACGTAGCGGCCGCGGCTCACCATCGCCCCCCACTCTGGGGAGGGGGGTTGAGCGCCGAGGCCGATGAAGCTCAGCGAGGACGCCGAGAAGATGGCGGCACCGATCTGCAGGGTGAAGAGGACGATCACCGGGGCCAGCACATTGGGAAAGATGTGGCGGCGGAACATGCCCACAGCGCGGCAGCCGAGGGCACGGGCCCCCTCGACATAGTCATTCTGCTTCACCGACAGCACCGACCCGTGAACGACCCGGGTAAACGTCGGTACGGCGCTGATGCCGACCGCGATCATAACGTTTTCGATGCTCGATCCGAGGATCGAGACGATTGCCAGCGCCAGCAGGATGCCGGGAAACGCCAGCAGCAGGTCCATCGCCCGGAGAATCACGAACCCCACGGCCCCCTCATAGTAGCCGCTGACGAGGCCGAGCACCACCCCGATCACAGTGGAGATGATGGCGGAGACAAACCCCACCCGCAGGGAGATCCGGGCCCCCCAGATCACGCGGCTGAACACGTCGCGACCGACATCGTCGGTGCCGAACCAGTGTTCGCCGCTCGGTGGGGCCAGAGTGTTGCGAGCGTCGATTCGCAACGGGTCATACGGCGCCAGTTGGGGCGCGAGGATCCCGCTGGCCGCAACCACTAGCAGGAAGATGGCGGCGCCGAGACCGACGCGTTGACGCCGGAGTTGGGGCAGGAGCAGCCGCCAGCGGCCGACCGGCCTAGCGGGCTCTCCGCCCCGCGATGGCTGGGGCTGTGTCAGACTCACGATCTCACCCGTCGCGGTGGTCTCGAGACCCTACCCATACTCGATCCTCGGGTCGATCGCTGCGTAGGTGACCTCCACCAGCGAATTGACGATGACGTAGGCAGCGGCCACGAACAGGATGATCCCCTGGACTAGCGGGAAGTCCTTGGCCACGATGGCGTTAAGCAGATACAGGCCGAGGCCGGGCCGGGCGAACACCGCCTCGATGATGATGGTGCCCGCCAGGATCTGGCCGAAGCGGATGCCGAGAATGGTGACCACCGGAATCAGCGCATTGCGCAACATGTGATGCCACACCACGGTGCGCTCGCGGAGTCCCTTGGAGCGTGCCGTCCGGATATAGTCCTGGCGCATGACCTCGAGTAGGCCCGAGCGCGTGAACCGGGCGATCGGGCCTGCTGCCCACAACCCCAGAGTCAAAGCGGGCAGCACTAAGCTTTTCAGGCTCGTGCCCGTCACCGGGAGCCAGCGCAGGTAGACCGAAAAGATCAGGATCAGCATCAGGCCCAACCAGAAACTCGGAATCGACATCCCCAACAGGGCGATGGTGACCGCCATCCGGTCGGGCCACCGGTTATGGTATAGTGCCGAGACGACGCCGAGGAAGATCCCGAGCACCACCGCGAAGCCCAGTCCCGCCAGGGTCAGTTCGAAGGTGCTCGGCAGACGCTGCACGATCTGCTCCAACACCGGCTTCTTCGAGCGGATCGACATGCCCAGATCCCCCTGCACCAGGGACGTGAAGTAGTTCCAGTACTGGAGGTAGAAGGGTTTGTCGAAGCCGAGTTGTTCCCGTAGCGCCTGGATGCTCTCCGCATTGGCGACGCTGTACTCGCCCAACATCAGGATGACGGGGTCGCCGGGGACCAACTGGATCATCGAGAAGACCAGAAACGAGATCATGATCAGCAGGGGGGCGAGGATCAGAATCCGCCGCAACACGAATTTATACATGTTCTAGGCTTAAGACTCCCTACCTGTTGTATAGTGCCCCGCCGCGCTAGGACGGCGAATCACTCGAGTCGATACCTTAGGCTTACGATTATCCTAGCATGGGAATCGCGCTCTGGACCCGTTGCGTGTGAATACTATCCGCCGTTCACGAGTAGCTCGTATTGACACTTATCTGACACCTATCAACACGAGACCTTGCGAGACGTGATGGGATGCCGAAGGATTAGGTGTGTCGCCCACGACAATACGAGGTATCGTGAAACAGGGTGACCTGCGTGCTTCATATGGCATTCAGGGAGTCAGGGGTTCGAACCCCCTCGGCCCCACTTTTTCCAGCCCAACTGTACGGTAGACAGTACCACAATTACCGCACGACTGTTCGGTCTAACTGGGTGCAGTGGTTATGGTCGACAGCAGGAAGACACAGGATTATGCCTTGCGCTTTCACTATATCTTGGATGCGCGGCTCCAGCAAGTTGTCCCATGAAACGACCTCGCCATGAATCCCTCGAAGCGCCGCAGCATTCGAACTAGGTGGAGCAAGAGAGCTGGGAACTGGTTGGCGGTTGTTCAACCCGCCTGCAGCCACATTCTATTCGACTTGGCGGTTTCCGGATAGGCTCTTATTCAAGGGAAGGTGAATAATCACGGTGACACCCTGTCTGAGCCCGTCACTCGCTACGGTAATTGTCCCCCCATGTGCTTCGACGATAGCTCGGGCGATGGCCAGTCCCAGACCTGTGCCGCCTATCCCACGACTACGAGACTGGTCAGTACGGTAGAAGCGGTCGAAGACATGAGGAAGGTCTGCGGGGTGAATGCCGATCCCGTCATCGGTGATCGAGATAGCCAACGCCTCGTCGCTTGCTAGCCCCGCCCTAAGCACAATATTCCCGCCGGACTCGGTGCCATGAATGGCGTTGCTCACGACGTTCCCCAGCGCCTGGCTCATGCGCATCCGGTCGAGGTTCATGTCTGGGAGGTCGGCGGGTACCTGCAGCGACAATTCGATCTGTCGAGCCTGGGATTGCGGCTGCCAGCGGTCCATCTCTGCGGTGAGAAACTCGTAAACTGAACTTGCTTGGAGCGTGAGCCTCAACTCACCATAGTCTGTCTCCGCAAGCCAGTTCAGATCAGTTACGAGACCGCGCAGCCTGTCCACTTCCTGGATGATGTGGTCAGACGCGCTCTCAGGCGTCTGAAGTCCGTCGCGTAGCCCTTTCGCCTCCAGCTGTATGACGCTCAGCGGTGTATTCAGCTCATGGGAGACATCGTCTATTAGCCGCTTGCGGAGGTCGCGCTGGGATTCCAAAGAGGAGGTCATCCGGTTGAAAGCCGCACTCATCCGACCCAATTCATCCGAGGATGTGACTGGTAGCTGGGTCGTATCCCCCTGGGCAATTGCCTGGGTTGCCTCCGTCAGAGCCGTCACAGGCGCCGTGATCCGTTTGGACAACCAAGCAGCCAGCAGTATGGCAACGCCAGCCGTCAGCATTCCCCCAATTAGGGTGATGTACAGGAGCCTGTTGAGAAACCCATGCTTCTCGGTCGATAGGAACTCATGGTTTACATCTACATAGACGTGGCCTACGGGTTGGTTCGTAGCTAAATCGAATACCGTCTCGCGATGCCCGTCCAGATCGGGTGGGGTGGTTCCAGGTAACAGCTCGGCCAAATTATCCTTCACCACACGTCCGTCGGCGTCTGCAATGACGACTCGTACCGGGTCTTGGTGGAAGGACTCGAAGTGTTCCCCCTCACTTTTTTCTGACCGCTCCCGCTGCGGAACTCCATCGTAGATGTATCCGGCCTCGGACAGCGGCCTGTCCACCGTTCCCCAGCCACCGGCAGCGGTATACTCCCGACTCAGGTTCCGGGCTAACTGGCTCGCCTCATCATCACCTATCTGGTCTACGAACACACCCAGGCGGGCCTGTGTCGTGTAATAGCCCACACCAATGTTGATCAAGACGGTAAGAACGATGACAAAGACGATCGAACCCATGATTTGCCAGCGTAGAGACATCATTCGTCCTGTACCACGAACTTGTAGCCGGCACCGTAGACAGTCTGGATAGGTCGGCTATCATCTCGGCTGATCTGCTTTCGCAGGCGAGCGATCTGGCTGTCGATGGCACGGTCGAACCCATCGAAGTCGTTGTCGAAGGTCAGCGAGATTAGCTGATCACGGGTGAGCACCTGGTTGGGATGACGCATGAACGTCGATAGCAGAGCAATTTGCGCCTGGCTCAACACTACAGTTTCTCCACTGACCGTTACGCTCCGGGTGGTCTCATTCAGTGTGATATTGCCGCGTGTCAGAACCTGCTGGACTCTATCTTTGACGCGACGAAGCACAGCGGCGGCGCGCGCAATGACTTCCTCTGGGTCGAAGGGCTTGACGATGTAATCGTCAGCTCCGCTATCTAGTCCAATGATTCGCTCGGTGTGGGCTTCTCTAGCCGTCAGCATGATTATTGGAACGTCTGACTCTCGACGCAGGATTCTACACAGCTCCACGCCATCGAGATGGGGAAGCATTAGATCGAGGATGATCAGGTCTGGAGTCAGACTGCGGGCTAGAGCCAGACCGGATTCACCATCATGAGTAACCTCAGCAGAGAATCCGGCGCGCTCGAAATACACCTTGACCCAATTCGCGATCCTCGTATCGTCTTCGATTATCAATACGGTGCTGCTCATCACTAGTCCTCGAGCCATATTAGACGCGATGCCTCATGGAGACACCGCGTCTATCTACCGGATATGCCTATGGTCAGGTTGTCTCACTTGAAGTCTCGACATCTTCCCTCAGTCGACTCCGATTGGCCCTAGTCGCCATCCCGATGCTCGCCACCACTACCGTGCTCGCCACCACCCTCGCCGCCAGCACCGTGTTCACCTGACTCGCCTCCCTCGCCACCACCCTCGCCGCCACTACCGACCTCGGCATGTGCTGTCCAGCCAGTGAACGATGCTTGCGTCGCAGGTAGGTTGATCACTATGACCTTGCCTGGAGCCATGTCCGTCGGAGTCGTCGGACCAAGCTCCGCTCCGTTCGAAAGGTGCACTTCAATCCTGACCCGCCTCAGGACACCGTTGGTCGTGTTCTCCACAGTGCCCCTGAAGGAGTTGCTGGGAGCGTGGTAGCTCAAGATCAACCGGGCACCGCTGCGGGTGGTGTCGAAGGTATCATCCGGTGCTAAGGAGGCACCGCCACCTTCTTCGCCGCTCTCCGTGTGAGCCATAGGGCTAGGACCGCCGCAGTCGAACACTTCCATGTGGACCACGTATCCATCGTAGGAGACCCCTGCAAGACTCGGTTCACTGGCGGCTGACAACCTTGACGTTACCTGCTGTCCAGGGTTCAGGTCTCCTAGCTTCTCGGGGCCAAGCTCTCCTACTGTCTTCGTTCCTGATTTCAGGTGAGGTTCGGCCTGTACGTAGCAGAGCCTCTGTGAGAGCGTGTTTCGTACCGTCCCGTAGACGGACTGGGTCGCTGGATCGTACTGCATAGAGACGGCTAGCCCACCGAGAACACCGCTCCACGACTGTCCGAGAGGAATGATGGGGCTCGACATAGCGGCTTCACCGGTCTCGCTGCCATCACCTTCATTACTACCTTCACCACCAGCACCGTGTTCACCCCCAGAGCTTTCACCTCCCCGGGCGTAGCCGAGTCCAGAGCCGACTGTACAGCCGCTGATTATCAGTGCCGAGAGTACGACTCCCAGGATCGACCCAACCAGGGACTTTTTCGTTGAAGGACGGATCAGTCTCTTGCGAATCATCGCTTCACTCCTTTCGTGAAGTGCCACGATAGCGATGAAATGTTGCAGAAATATGTCAGTCCGCATGGCAAAGACTTTCGGCCTGGGAGCCGACGACCTGCGTAAGCACCTTCTTGATCATCAGGAGGTTGAGCCAGATACTCGGTAAGATGGGGTCAAACCAGGAGATACAAGACCCACATTCCGCACCCCCCCTTCAAAGTAAGAGGTAATAGCTTCGGCACTCCCGACTGAAGAGACCCAGAATGTGTTTTCTTTCCTCTGTGAGGCCATGAATGTGCTTCACGGCTCCCGCCAGCAC
>MPNL01000009.1 GCA_002239005.1 Truepera sp. bin119 | reverse complement strand
ATGATCTTCCTCGAGGAGCAGGAGTATGCCCTCAACCCCGGCGACAGCATGCACTTCGCGTCCCGTCACACCCACCGGGTGGTGAACCCCTGCGACGTGCCCGCCCGGGTCCTGTTCGTCAACACCCCCAAGTACCTGGACTGAAGAGTTCTGGGGATCCATATGCCCCGCACGGAGGTCGCACCTTGAAACTGGCAACGGACATAGGCGGAACCTTCACCGATCTCGTCTACCTCGATGAGGAGACGGGCGGTATCGGCACCACCAAGGCCTCCTCTACCCCTCCCAACTTCGCCCAGGGCATCCTCGATACCATCCGCAAAGCCGATCTCGGGGCCGACGCCGTCGAGCACTTCGTGCACGGCACCACCGTCGTCATCAACGCTCTCACCGAGCACAAGGGGGCGAAGACGGCCCTCATCACCACCCGGGGCTTCCGCGACATCCTCGCTATCGGCCGCGCCAACCGGCCCGACCTCTACAACCTGCGCTTCACCAAGCAACCCGCCTTCGTGCCCCGCGAGCACCGCTACGAGGTCGAGGAGCGGCTCGACTACCTGGGCCGGGTCGTGACCCCGCTCGATGAGGAGGGGGTGCGCCGGACCGCTGAGAGGCTGGAAGTAGCGGGGATCGAGGCGGTCGGCATCTGCTTCCTGCACAGCTACGCCAACAGCGACCACGAGCGGCGCTGCGCCGAGCTACTCGGAGAGCTACTCCCCGAAGTATTCATCTCGATCTCGAGCGACATCACCAAGGAGTGGCGCGAGTATGAGCGCAGCAACACCGTGGTCCTGAACGCCTTCGTGCAACCCGTGGCGTCGCGCTATCTCGACAACCTCGAGACCGCCCTGCGAGAGCTGGGCATCGGCAGCGAACTTCACATCATGAAATCCAACGGCGGCACCAGCACCTTCGACCTCTCGAAGGCCCAACCCATCCACCTGATCGAGTCCGGGCCGGTCGGCGGGGTCATCGGCGCCAGGGCCTTCGGCGAGGCCCTCGGCGAGAGCAACCTCATCACCATGGATGTGGGCGGCACCACTGCCAAGACCTCGCTCATCGACGACGGGGTGGTAAAGTTCACCACCGAGTACCGGATCGAGAAGGATCCGCACACCTCAGGCTACCCTATAAAAATCCCGGTAGTAGATATCGTTGAGATCGGTGCCGGCGGGGGCTCGATCGCCTGGATCGACGAGGCCCAGACCCTCAAGATCGGTCCCCGGAGCGCCGGCGCAGTCCCCGGCCCCGCCTGCTACGGGCAGGGTGGTGATCGCCCAACCGTCACCGACGCCAATCTGATCCTCAATCGGATCAACGGAGAGTACTTCTTAGGTGGTGAGATGGAGGTCGATGTCGAGCTGTCGCGCAGTGCGTACCGGCCGATCGCCGAGCACTTCGGCGTCAGCGTAGAGGAGGCCGCCCTCGGGGTGATCCGGCTGGCCGACGCCAACCTGGTCAACGCCATCAAGCTGGTCTCGGTCCGGCGCGGCTACGACCCACGCGACTTCAGCCTGGTCGCCTTCGGTGGGGGGGGACCGATGCACGCCGCTTCGCTCGCAAGGGAGCTGCAGATCGGCAAGGTGATCATCCCGGTCACGCCCGGCACCTTCAGCGCCCTCGGGATGCTGATGACCGAGCCGATGCAGGACTTCATCCGGACCCGGGTCCTGGCCAACACCCCCGACGCCATCCCAGAGGTGCGCGCGATCTACGAGGCGATGCGGGAGGAGGCGCGGGACCGCCTGATCGCCGCCCGCTACTCCGCTGAGAGGATCGCGTTCCAGCTCTACGCCGACATGCGCTACCTGGGTCAGGAGCACACCGTCCGGGTGCCCGTCGCCGAGATCGACAGCGCCCAGCTAGCCGAGCGCTTCCACAAGCTGCACGAGCAGACCTATACCTTCCGGCTAGACTCGCCGACGGAGTTCGTCAATTTCCACACGACGGCACTGGTCGCTCAGGACCCGATCGACCTCTCCCGTTACGTCCCCAAAGCTGGGGCCCGGCTCGAGGCCAAGGGCCGCCGGGAGGTCTACTTCGATGGGGGCTGGCTCGACACCGCCATCTATGAGCGTGAGTCCCTGCCCGCCCGGGAGCGGGTCGCGGGCCCCTGCATTATCGAGGAGCCGACCACCACCACCGTGGTACATCCGGGCATGGAGGCCTACCTCGATGAGTTCGGCAACATCATCACCGAAACGAGGAAGGGCGCATGACCGCGAAGCCTTTTGCACTCGATCCCTTCACCGCCGAGGTTATCAAGGATGGGCTGGTCGCCATCGGCGAGGAGATGTTCATCGCCATGGCCCGCACCAGCATGAGCCCGATCATCTATGAGGTGCTCGACTACGCCACCGGCCTGACCGACGCACGCGCGCGGCTGCTGACCCAGGGCAATGGGGTGGCCGGCTTCATCGGAGTGCTGACCTACTCGGTGCAGTCGGTACTCGACAAGTTTGGGGAGGAGGGTCTGCGGCCGGGCGACATCGTCATGACCAACGATCCTTATAGTGGCGGTGGCACCCACCTCTCCGACGTCTGCCTAGTGATGCCCATCTTCTACGAGGGCGAGCTGATCGCCTTCGCAGCGAACAAGGCCCACTGGACCGAGGTCGGCGGCATGGCTCCCGGCAGCTGGACCACGGACTCCACCGAGATCTTCCAGGAGGGTCTCCAATTCCCCTGCATCAAAGCCTTTGTGAACGACGAGCCGCTCCCCCAGATCGTCGACCTGATCCACGTCAACGTCCGCACCCCCGACATGAGTCTGGGTGACTTCTACGCCCAGGCAGCCTCGCTACGCCTCGCCGGCAGGCGCATCGTCGAGCTATGTGGCAAATACGGGGTCGGCGCGGTCAAGGAGGCCATGGCCTGGCTCCTCGAGGATGGTCGCCAGCGCGCAAGGGCGGCCCTCGCGCGGCTGCCCAAGGGCACCTTCGTCGCGGAAGACACCATCGACGACGACGGCATCAGTGACCATCCGATCCCTGTCAGAGTCGAAGTCACCATCACCGACGATGAGTTCGTCGTCGACTTCTCACAGATGCCACCGCAGGTGGCGGGCCCGATCAACTCGAGCCGCACCGGCACCTTCTCGGCGCTGCGCTGCGCCTGGATCGCCATCGCCAGTCCCCAGTCGCAGATCAATGAGGGCATCTTCGATCCGGTCCGACTGGTGGTACCCGACGGCACCATCATCACCGCTCAGCGGCCAGCGCCCACCTCGACCTATTGGGAGACACTCCTCTACTCGTTGGATCTGATCTGGAAGGCCCTGGCCCCAGCTGTCCCCGAGCGGCTGCCAGCGGGTCACTACAACACCGTGGGCGCCTCAATCACCACGACCTTCCACGCGGTGAACGACCGCTTCACGATCCTGGTCGAGCCCAACATGGGCGGCTGGGGTGCCTGCGTCGACCGGGATGGCGAGAGCGGGCTATTCAGCAGCATGAATGGCGAGACCTTTAACCTTCCCGTAGAGGTGACGGAGCAGGCCTACGGCCTGCGGGTCGACGAGTACGCCTTCAACCCCGAGCCGGGAGGGGAGGGGGAGCACCGAGGCGGCCGCGGCGTCATCCGTAGCTACCGGATCCTCCACGAAGATGGTGGCACCATCACCATCACCCTGGGGCGGCACAAGTTCCCCAGCTGGGGCGTCGATGGCGGCCACGATGGCAGCAGGAACTACGCCCAAGTGATCCGCAGCGACGGCAGCGCCAAGGAGCCTACCGGCAAGACGGCCAGATTGCCGCTGGCCAAGGGCGACCTGCTGCGCATCGTCTGCGGCTCAGGCGGTGGCTGGGGCGACCCGAAGAGGCGACCGGTGGAGAAGGTCCGGACCGACGTGCGGGCCGGCCTCATGTCTAAAGAGATCGCCAGGGAGGTGTATGGCGTCGACATCTGAGCCCGCGAAACCCGACCCGTTCACCCTTGAGATCCTCAAGAGTCGGCTGCTGGTCATCGCCGAGGAGATGTTCATCACCCAGGGGCGCACCAGCAAGAGCCCGATTATCTACGAGGTGCTCGACTACGCCTGCGCCATCACCGACGCGCGTGCCCAACTCATCGCGCAGGCGAACGGGGTGGCGGGCTTCCTAGGAGCACTGACCTTCGCGGTAGAGGATGTGCTCGAGAAGTTCGGTGAAAGCGGTCTCGGTCCCGGCGACATCGTCGCCACCAACATCCCCTACCAGGGAGGCGGCAGCCACCTCTCGGACGTCACCATGGTCCTGCCGCTCTTCTTTGCGGGAAGCTGCATCGCCTTCGCCGTCAACAAGGCTCACTGGACCGAGGTCGGCGGCAAGGACCCGGGGAGCATGACCAACGATTCGGTCGACATCTACCAGGAGGGGGTGCAACTCCCCTGCATCAAACTGTTCGAGCGGGGCGAGCCGGTCGCGTCCGTGATCGACCTACTGGCCGCCAACGTGCGCACCCCGGAGAGCACTCTGGGCGACCTCTACGCCCAGGCGGCGGCACTCCGCGTCGGCCAGAGACGGGTCTCCGAACTGGCGTCCGACTACGGCGCTGACCTGGTCCACCTCGCCATGGAGGCGATCCTGGACGAGGGCGAGCTGCGGGCTCGCACCGCCCTGGAGGCGCTGCCGGAGGGAACCTATTTCGCTGAGGATGAGGTCGAGGACGACGGGATGGGCACAGGCCCCACCCCTGTGCAGGCCGCCATCACCATCACCAGAGACACCTTCACAGTCGACTTCACCGGCACCGGTCCGTCAGCGAAGGGGAGCATCAACTGCACCCGGGCCTCCCTGATGGCGGGTATGCGCATCATGTTCACCGCTATCGTCGCCCCGAGGCTAGCCGCGAACGAAGGGATGTTCCGACCCCTGAGGGTCATCTGCCCAGAAGGCACCATCTTCACCGCCCGGCGGCCGGCGCCGACCTCGACCTACTGGGAGACCCGGCTGGTAGCCAGCGACGCGGTCTGGAGGGCCCTGGCCCCCGTTTTGCCTGAACAGCTCACGGCCGGTCACTACCGTTCGGTCTGTGCCGAGGTCATCCGCACCCGTCATCCGGAGACGGGCGAGTTGGCGCTGCTGGTGGAGCCCAATCCAGGCGGCTGGGGCGCGGGGGCTGATAAGGATGGCGAGAGCGGGCTATTCAGCATGGGCAACGGCGAGACCTTCGTCCTGTCGGCCGAGGTCGCCGAGACCCGCTACGATGTCCAGGTGCAACGCTTCGGCTTCGACGTGCTACCGGGCGGGGAGGGGCGCTTCCGGGGCGGGCGCGGCTTGGTGCGGGAATACCTTATGCGCTCTGAAGGGAGGGGAACAGCCTCCCTCCGCCCCCCGGCCGCGGGGGGGGGGGGGAGGGGCGCTTCCGGGGCGGGCGCGGCTTGGTGCGTGAATACCTTATGCGCTCTGAAGGAAGCGTAACCGCCTCCTTCGGCCGCTCGACCGAGGGAGGCTGGGCGGTGGCCGGTGGGCGCTGCGGCACCCCCAACTATGTGGAGATCCGCTTCGCGGACCGCCGTCCGCCGACCAGGGCGGGCAAGGTCACCCGGGTGCCGCTGGCGCGGGGGGACCTGATCCGACTGGTCACCGGAACTGGGGGCGGCTGGGGCGACCCCAGAGCACGTCCGCGCGAACGGATCGTCCAGGACCTGAGGACAGGGATGATCTCGGAGGCCGCCGCCCGGAGCGTGTACGGCCTGGAAGGGGAGTTGCAGCCATGAGCGACACCGGAATCGACTACGCGGCGCGGCGCCGGCGGGTGCGGGCGGCTATGCGCGACCGGGGGGTCGACCTCCTCGCGCTGGGTCCCAGCGAGAACATGACCTACCTGCTCGGCTTCCACCCGCACCCGGACGAGCGCCCCTGCCTGCTGCTCCTCTCGCCCGAGAGCGAGGGTTTCCTGATGCCGGCTCTGAATGCCGAGGATTCGAAGCGGCACACCGACGTGGCCATGGAAGTCTATGCCGATGAGGAGGGGCCTGACGGGGCGCTGGGCCGCCTAGCGGGTTCCCTCGGGTTCAGTTCGGTCCGCAGCGTGGCGCTCGATGAACTGATGCGGACCGACTTCAGTCTGCTGCTGCTCAGCCATGTAAACGGTGCCAGCCCTAGCCTGGCGGCCGAACTTGTGGGCGAACTGCGGATGCGCAAGGATGCTGCCGAGATCGAACGGATCCAGAGGAACGCCGCCTGCGCAGACGCAGCCATGAAGGCGGCCTACAGCGCCGTCCGGGCCGGCGCAACCGAGATGGAGGTCGCCAACGCCGCCCGCAGGTCCTTTACAGCAACCGGAGTCGACCAGGTCAACTTCACCATCGTCGGCGCGGGCAGCAACGGTGCCTTCCCTCATCATCACACCGGCTCGACGGTGCTCCGCGAGGGGGACGCGGTCGTCATCGACATCGGGGCCCGGATGGGCCTGTACAACAGCGACCTCACCCGGATGGCGGTCGTCGGCGAGCCCAGTGAGGACTACCTCGAGGTCCACCGCACCGTCGAGGCGGCGGTGCGGGCGGCCCTCGCCGTTATCCGGCCGGGCGTACGGGCCCGCGACATTGACGAGGCTGCCCGGGGTGTCATCACCGAGGCCGGCTACGGCCCCCACTTCGTCCACCGCACCGGCCACGGGCTAGGGCTCACCGGCCACGAACCGCCCTACATCACCGCCACCAGCGACTTTGTCCTGGAGGCGGGCATGGTCTTCTCCGTCGAGCCCGGCATCTACCTGCAGGGCCGTTTCGGAGTCCGTCTCGAGGAGATCGTGACGATCACCGAGACGGGCGTTCACATCTTCAGCCAGTTGCCACGCGATCTTCACGTCGCATAGACCCCAAAGGGAAGGAGGGTGCACAATTCAAGAACGAGAAGCCTATGGGAACCGTCCCAGCCAACATCTTCACAGGAAGGGAAAGGGATGACATGCATCAGGTAGTTCGCCTCCTCACCATTACGCTTCTGGCACTGCTGGTCGGGCTAGGCCTGGCGCAGGATCGCACCCTCATCATCGCGATTCCTGCCGACATCCAGAACCTCGACCCGACTCTCTCCAGCGGCGACATCTCCACCCAGACGATCATGACCAACGTCTACGCCTACCTCGTCGACTTCGCACTAGAGACCGATGCAGCTGGTAATCTCACTGGGAACCCCGATGTGTTCGTGGGAGACATCGCCGAATCGATCTCGTCCAACGACGAGGGAACCGTAGTCACCTTCAAGATCCGGCCCGGGCTTACGTTCTCCAACGGCGACCCGCTCGACGCCAATGCGGTGAAATTCACTTATGACCGCATCTTCGGGCAGGGTGGCGTCACCGCCTTCCTGACCGGCATGGCCGCCGTCGACGGCGCCGACGCCGTCCGCCTCGTGGACGATCTCACCATCGAATTCGACATCTCCACCCCGAACACCCTGCTCCTAGGGAACATGGCCCAGTTCGGCCACTCGATCTTAAACCCCAACGTGGTGCAGCCGTTCATGACCGACGAGGATCCCTGGGCCCACGAGTGGCTCCAGAACAACACCGCCGGCACCGAGAGCGGTCCCTACATGCTGGAGACCTGGGATCGGGGCAACCAGATCGTACTGGTCCGCAACCCCAACTACTGGAACACCGATGCCGTCCAGAACGACCGGATCATCCTCCAGATCATCCCCGACGCCTCCAACCGGCTGGCACAACTCCGCGCGGGCGCTGTCGACATCGCCATCGACATCCCCACCAAGGATATCGCCAGCCTCGAGAACGACCCGAACGTCCGGGTAGAGCGATTCACCACCCGGGCCGTGGGTTACCTCGGCATGAACAACACGGTGCCGCCATTCGACAACAAGCTGGTGCGCCAGGCTATCTCCTACGCGGTGCCCTACGACGTCATTCTCAACAACGTCTTAAACGGCTTCGGCATCCAGCTGACCAGCCCCATCCCGCAGGGCACGCCCTACCACACCGACGAATTCTTCGTCTATGAGCAGGATTTCGAGAAGGCCCAAGCCCTGCTGGCCGAGGCCGGGTTCCCCAACGGTTTCGAGACCACCTTCACCATCCGCAACGACAACGCCGAGGCTAAGGAGTCCGCCGTCTGGGTCCAGGCCTCGCTGCGGAATATCGGCATCGACGTGACCATCGAGGAGATGCCGGGCGCCGCGTTCACCGAGCGGATGCAGCAGCGCAACCACACCTTCTTCTACGCCAACCAGTGGATCTCGATCAACAACGACCCCTTCTATCACCTGTTCTGGCTGCTCAAGGCGGACTGCTGCGACTACACCCGCTACCAGAACGACCGGGTCTGGGCACTGATCGACGAGTTCACCCTCAACACCGACGCTGCCGCGCGCGAGGCGGCAGCCATGGAGATCCAGGAGATCGTCCTCGACGAGGCCCCCTGGGCGTTCCTGTTCCAACCCGACTTCGTCATCGCCATGCGTTCCGATGTCGAGGGCTTCGCCTGGTACTCGGCCGACCGCTACGTGCGCTACAACACCCTGAGGAAGGCGAGCTGGTAGGCTCGACCTAAATCGTCCTCGCGGGGAGTGCAGGGACGCGGCGTCCCTGCACCCCCGATGAACGGTGGCCATGAACTACCTGGTCTACATTGTCCGACGTCTATTTCTGCTGATCCCACTCCTCCTCGGCGTGACCTTCGTCGTCTTTGTTCTGACGCGGGTCGTCATCGCGGGGAACCCGATCGATCAGATCGTCCCACCGATGGCCTCACAGGAGCAGCGGGATCGACTCGCGGAGCGCTACGGACTGACCGATCCCATCGCAGTCCAGTACCTCAAATATATGCGCAACCTCGTCCGGGGCGACATGGGCGTCTCCTTCCAGACCGGGCTACCTGTGACCCGGGAGATTCTCAAGTTCTTCCCCGCCACCTTCGAGCTGACGACCTACGCCATGTTGCTCGCCCTGCTCATCGGGGTCCCCCTAGGGGTGGTGGCAGCCGTGTGGCGCGACACCTGGATCGATCAACTCTCCCGCTTCCTCTCCGTCTCTGGCGTCTCAATGCCGGTCTTCTGGCTCTCGCTTTTGCTTATTTATTTCTTCTTCTTTCAGTGGCAGATCGCCCCCGCGCCCATCGGGCGGATCAACCCGCGCCTCGTCGCACCGGACACCATCACCGGCTGGTACACCATCGACAGCCTCATCACCGGCAACTGGAAGGCATTGCAGAGCGCCATCTCGGTCCTGGTCCTGCCGACTATCGCCCTAGCCTACGGCGCCATGGCCCCGCTGGCCCGGATGGCCCGCAGTGGGATGGTAGAGGTGCTCGAGACCGACTACATCCGTACCGCCCGAGCCCAGGGACTCCGCTGGCGCACCGTGGTATTCAAGTACGCACTCAAGAATGCGCTCCTCCCGGTCGTGACCATGACTGCAGTCGTCTACGGCTTCCTGCTAGGCGGCTCGGTGCTGGTTGAGAACATCTTCGCCTGGCCGGGACTAGGGCGCTTCGCCTACAACGCCATCGCCAGCAGTGACTACACCGCCATCCAGGGTTTCGTGCTCTATGCCACCACCATGTTTGTAGTGCTATTCCTCATCACCGATCTGATCTACCGGGCACTGAATCCCAGGATCGGACCCTGACCGACATGGCCCCCCCGGAACCTGAGGCCGAGCGGCTCAGCGGCGAATCGGAACTGCCGTTCGTCCCGAGACGCCCTACCCTCGGACAGCGTGTCCTCCGGACGATGCGTAAGAGCCCTGCGACGGCCTGGGGCTTGACGGTGGTCGTCGCCCTCATCGCCATGGCCCTCTTAGCCCCTGTGATCGCCCCCTTCGACCCCTACGGAACCGATCCCAGAGCCTCGCTCCAGCCGCCCTCTGGTCAGCACTGGTTCGGCACCGGCATCTTCGGCGAAGATATCCTCTCGCGCGTCATCTACGGGGCACGCCGTGACCTCGTTATCGCCCTCGGCGCGGTCAGCATCGCCCTCGTCAGCGGCTGCCTGCTCGGCGCCGTCGCCGGCTACTGGGAGGGCCCCCTCGGCGAGGTCATTATGCGCATCGTAGAGCTGCTTCAGGCCTTCCCCGCCTTCATCCTAGCGATGGCGGTCGCTGGGGCGCTCGGCCCGAGCTTCCGCAACCTGATCATCGCCATCGCCATCACCAACGTGCCTATCTACGCCCACCTGATGCGGGTCAGCATCCTATCCAATAAGCAGAACGACTATGCTATGGCCGCCATCGCCATCGGCGGGTCGTCGTGGCGGGTGCTGTTACGCCACCTGCTACCCAACAGCCTGGGGCCGATCTTTATCCAGTCCACCCTGCAGCCCGGCTACGCCATCCTCACGGCAGCGGGGCTCTCCTTCATCGGCCTCGGCGTCCGGATCCCCGAACCGGAGTGGGGTCTCATGGTGGCCATGGGCAGCCCCCGCATCATCAGTGGCGAGTGGTGGATCTCGTTCTTTCCGGGACTATTCATCATCATCGCAGTGATGGGCTTTAACCTCATCGGCGACGGGCTGCAAGATATCTTCGACCCGCAGCGCAGATAGGGAGGGTAGGCAATGGTCAAACTCACCGTCCTCTATAACCTCCCCGATGGGGCCGATCACGAGGCCTTCCTGAAGTGGCGCACCACCACCCACCAGCAGAACAACGCGTCAAACCCAGGCGTCCTCAAAACCGACTTCTATATGGCGCGTGACACGAGAATAGGGCCGACAAAGTATCGCTACATCACCGAAGTTTATTTCGCATCGATGGAAGATCTGGAGAAGGGGTTCTTGAGCGATGAGGGACAGGCCCGGCTGCAGGAGAACCTAAGCCGCATCGCTGACCCCGTCTTCCTGATCTCGGAGGAGATCGTCACCACCGACAACACCGTAGCGGACACCGGACAGCAGCTCTCTGGCTAGCACTTTGAGTCCTCTCAACATGCAGACTGGGAACCTCGTTGCCGAAAGCAGTCTAGAGGTCAATTTCCACCCTGAGTGGAGCGACCCGCAGTTGGTCACTGCAGTCCGTGAGTACCGAAATATCTGGACTGCTCATGGTAGCTCCATCGTCGAAGTGCTCGAACGACGAACCAAGCTTCGCTTTGTCGAGACTACGATCAATGCATTAGTCTGTGAGTATCCGAGTCGGGCCCGCCCGCTGATCTTGCGGGCGAGCTACCCGAAGAATGTGAAGTGCTCGACTCTGGTGCATGAACTGGGCCATAGAATCCTGTGGGGTAACGGTTACAAGACCACTCCCGGGGAGAAGGGCTCTTTCGTGAACGCTCACAAGCTCTTATTCTTGTTCCTCTTTGACGCCTATGTGGAGCTATTCGGAGAGAAAATGGCGCAGCAAGCGGTTGAGTTCGAGTCAAGCCTAGGGCCGGGCTACAAAGGTTGCTGGCAATGGGCTCTTGACTTAAACCAAGCTGAGCGTGCGATAAGATTCGCGGATATCAAGCGCCATAAGGAGGCTTGGACGTCCCATCTCGAGATCCTAGACGCTTCTCGTGTGTACGATGGCCACTCGCTGTAGAGACTGTAGCGACACCGGCATAGGTGTTAATCGCACTACTCCTCTTCAAGCAGTTGCTCGAACACCGCTTTCACATCAGCTTTGACTCGCTCCTGGACGCTCAAGTTGACTTCGTCGTTGGGTTCCATCCAGCCTCCTGGAAGTAACCCACACAATACGCGACACTACGCCGGAATGTGGATTATAGTGCGCCACATAAGCCTACCACAACGGTAAGCTTATACCCCGTTTTAAGGGAGGGAAGGTATCCCATGAGAACCCGTCCAATCCTCATCATGCTGGTCCCCCTCATTCTCGGAGCGGTGGCCCTAGCCCAGAGCCTGGTAATCGAGAGTTGGCGCAACGACGACCTTGTGATCTGGCGCGATACCATCATCCCCGCATTCAACGCCCAGTTCCCTGACATTGAAGTCGTCTTCGCCCCCACTGCCCCGGCTGAATACAATGCTGTGTTGAACAGCAAGCTCGAGGCGGGTGCCGCTGGCGATCTCATTACCTGTCGACCGTTCGACACCTCGCTAGGACTGTTCGAAGCGGGTCACCTAGTCTCAATTAACGATCTACCCGGCCTAGAGAATTTTAGCTCTGTGGCCAAGAGCGCTTGGATCACCGACGACGGCAGCCACGTCTTCTGCGTACCTATGGCCTCAGTCATCCACGGCTTCATCTACAACGCTGACGCCTTCACCGAGTTGGGTCTGAGTGAGCCGCTCACCAACGAAGAATTTCTAGAACTCCTCGAAATCATAAAACAGGACGGCAGCTACGCCCCACTGGTCATGGGTACCAACGACCAGTGGGAGGCCGCCACCATGGGATTCCAGAACATCGGTCCCAACTACTGGAAGGGCGAAGAGGGTCGCCTGGGCCTTATCGACGGCAGCATCGGCTACAATGAAGGTGGCTTCCTTAAGGCCTTTGAGGCGTTGGCTACCTGGGTCCCCTACCTGACCGACGGCTACCAAGCGGTGACCTACCCCGACGCCCAGAACTCGTTCACTCTGGGCCTAGGAGCCATCTACCCGTCGGGCTCCTGGGAGATCGCTGGCTTCAATGCCCAAGCTGACTTCGCCATGGGTGCCTTCCCACCGCCCCCACCTGCTGGCCAGGAGGTCTGCTACATAAGTGACCATACCGACATCGCTATGGGCCTAAATGCCGCCAGCCCCAATGCGGAGGCGGCCCTGACCTTCCTCGAGTGGATGACCACGTCCGAGTTCGCTGAGCTCTACTCCAATGCGCTACCCGGCTTCTTCACCCTCTCAAGCCACGCTATTGAACTCACCGACCCACTGGCGCAGGAGTTCCTGAGTTGGCGCAGCATCTGTGAATCGACCATCCGGTCCTCATACCAGATCCTCTCGCGCGGCAACCCCAACAATGAGAACGATCTGTGGAACGCCTCGGCCCAGATCCTCAATGGGACCCTGACCCCGCAAGAGGCTGCCGACCAAGTCCAGCAGGGCCTCGAGGCCTGGTACGAACCACAGCAGTAGGTGCACCACGACGATGATGAGGGTCGCTCAGGTGACCTGATCCGAACACCCCGAAGGGCGAGCCGCTGCGGCCCGCCCTTCGCCTCTCCGTGATGGTGGAGCCCATGCCCCCAAGGCGACGAAAACCGTTCCCGTTCCACATCCTTGTCTTCCTGACACCAGCTGTCCTCATCTACACCATTTTCATGGTCTACCCGCTGATTGACTCGCTGCGGCTAGGCCTATTCAGCCTCAACGATACCGGCAGAGAGGTGTTTGTCGGGCTCGATAACTACCGCACGCTGCTGACCAGTGACTTATGGGCGCCGAGGCTGTGGAACGCCATCCGTAACAACTTCGTGCTGTTCGCAATCCATATGTCTGTGCAGAATCCTATCGGGCTGCTGCTGGCCGCGCTGCTGAGCTCACAGATCATCCGGGGGCGGGCGCTGTTTCGCACGCTAATCTTCACGCCCACTATCCTCTCTGTGGTACTGATTGGTTTTTCCTGGCGGCTCATCCTCAGCCCGCTTTGGGGGATTGCCAAGGACATCCTGGGGATATTCGGGCTCGAATCGCTGTACCGACCCTGGCTCGGCCTCGAAAGCTCGGCCTTAGTGGCGATCTCACTCATCTCCGTGTGGCAGTATGTCGGCGTCCCCATGCTCCTCTTCCTGGCCGCGCTCCTGGGTATCCCCGACGAGTTGATCGAGGCCGCCCGCATCGACGGCGCGACCGGCTGGGGCGTCTTCTGGCGCATCAAATTCCCGCTGATCCTGCCCACCGTCGGCATCGTGGCGACGCTTACCTTTGTCGGCAACTTCAACGCCTTCGACCTCATCTACACCACCCAAGGGGCCCTGGCCGGGCCGAACTTCTCGACCGATATCCTGGGCACCTTCTTCTTCCGGACCTTCTTCGGAATACAGCTTCAACTCGGCAATCCCACTATGGGAGCCACCATCGCTGGGGTGATGTTTCTGATCATCCTAGCCGGCGTGCTGCTGTACCTGTTCGGCTGGCAGCGCCGCCTGCAGAGGATCGAGCTATGACTTCTCGGCGCGGCGGGAACAAACGCCCGCCCCGCGGCTTCGGCCACTGGGGGCAGGTCGTCGCCGCCCACGCTGTCCTGATCACCTATACTGTTATCGCGCTATTTCCAGTCCTGCTCGTGATCCTGAACTCGTTCAAGAGCCGTCGCGCAATATTCCGGAACCCATTCGAACTGCCCAACAGTTCGAACTTCGACACCGTAGGCTACCAGACCGTTTTCGAGGGCGCCAACTTCCTCCTCTACTTCCGCAATAGTCTCATCGTCACGATTGTGGCGCTGCTGCTCATCCTCCTGGTTAGTTCGATGGCCGCCTTCGCGCTGGCCGAGTACGACTTCCCAGGCAACGCCCTGATGGGCCTCTACCTTGCTGTCGGCATTATGATCCCAATCCGACTAGGCACAGTCAGCATCCTACGGCTCTTGGTCGGCATCGAACTGGTCGACACCCTAATGGGACTGATCCTCGTCTATCTGGCCTCGGGCATCCCACTGGCAGTGTTCATCCTCACGCAATTCATGGCTACCGTGCCCCAAGCCCTCAAAGACGCTGCCCGTATCGACGGTGCCAGCGAGTACCGGATCTACGCGTTGGTCCTACCACTAATCCGTCCAGCGCTGGGGACTGTCGCAGTGTTCAATATGATCCCGATCTGGAACGACCTCTGGTTCCCGCTGATCCTCACCGGCACTGAGCGTGCTAAGACCGTCATCCTCGGCGCCCAGATCTTCTTGGGACAGTACATAAGCGACTGGAACGCGGTGCTCGCCTCGCTAACGCTGGCGATGCTCCCGGTCGTGATCCTCTACATCGTGTTCTCGCGGCAACTGATCCGGGGCCTGACCTCCGGAGCGGTAAAGTAGGGCTGGCGTTCGGGGCCCGAGCCCACCCAGACCGGGTATCATCCGGATACGCACTGAACTGAGAAGCGAGAAGGGGGTCACCATGAAAGCCGCTGTCTGCTATGAGTTCGGCAGGCCGCTAATCGTCGAGGAGGTCGAACTCGATCCCCCCCAATGGGGCGAGGTTAGGGTCCGCATGGTGGCGACCTCCATCTGCCACAGCGATATCCACCTCCTCAGGGGTGACTGGGGGCGCGCGGTGCCGGTTGTGGCTGGCCACGAGGCTGCCGGCGTGGTCGAGGAGGTTGGTGCGGGCGTTAACCTAGTCCAGCCCGGCAACCACGTGGTCGTGTCGCTCCTGAGATCATGTGGCCGCTGCTACTTCTGCACTACCGGCTCTCCCCACATCTGCGAGGGCGAGTACGCACTGGCGACCGAGCACCGCCTTCGGACCCGGGGGGGCGACCCGATCCACCAAGGCCTCTACACCGGCGCCTTCGCTGAGCAGATCGTGGTCGACCAGTCCCAACTAGTACCCATCCCCAAGGAGGTGCCTCTCGACAGCGCTGCCCTCCTGGGCTGCGGTGTGATCACCGGCTTTGGGGCGGTGGTCAACACCGCCAAGGTCCCACCCCACAGTTCGGTGGTGATCATCGGTGTGGGGGGTGTCGGGCTCAACGCCGTGCAGGGAGCGGTCCGGGCAGGTGCCCATCCGATCATCGCCGTCGACCTGCTCGACAGCAAGCTCGAGGTGGCCCGGGCATTCGGTGCTACCCACGCCCTCAACGCGGCCGGGAGTACCGTAGCCGAGGCCGTCCGCGACCTGACTTCGGGCCGCGGGGCTGACTACGTGCTCGTTACGGTCGGGAGCGCCGCCGCTTTCGAGCAGGGGCTCGAACTGACCCGCCGTGACGGAACCCTGGTACTCGTCGGCATCCCCCCTATCAACGCGTCGGTAGATCTGCCCGTCGCAAGCCTGGTACTCGGCACCCTAGGCAGTCGCGGCCCCAAACGTATCCTCGGCAGTTCCATGGGCTCTACCCGCCTGAGTGCGGACGTCCCCAGGCTCGTGGACCTCTACCTGCAGGGGGGACTGAAGCTTGATGAACTCATCACCTCCCGCTATCCGCTAGCGGAGATCAACGAGGCGATCGAGGTTGTCGAGCAGGGCGAGGCACTGCGGAACGTGATCACGTTCCACGGTCACGAATAGGGCCGTCCCCGTCGCGGATCAGACAGCATTTCGTCGCGAAGGTTTCGACCGAAAGGCTGAGGAGTTCCGGCGGTCCATCGGGACCGGTAGCTGTTCGACCACGTTAGACCTCGCAAGCTAAGGCCTCAGCCTTCAGGGGGCGATCCGAGGGCGACCGGCTCCCCCCGCTCAGCTGACTGGTAGCAGGCGAGTGCCACACGGAGCGCCTCGTAACCGTCCCGCCAAGTGACTGGCGGCTCGCGGTCCTCATGGACGCTAGCTACGAAAGCCTTGATCATGGCTAAGTCCGGATTGTCACCCCAGCCGATCCAACTGGGGGTCCTCTCAAGAGCCCCGCTCCACACCCGGAGGTGCTGAGCGAAGGCGTCGACGCTCAGGGCTCCCCGGTCGCCGAACAACTCCATCTTCAGGTGTCCAAAGCGGGGGTAGCTGGTAGGCCGACTCCAGGAGCAGTCGATCGACGCAAATACTCCTGTTGCAAAAGTGAGGGTCACAAGCCCAGCGGAGTCCACGTCGATCTCATCCGGGTAGAAGGGGTTACCGACCTCAGCGTAGACCTCCACCACCTCCGAACCGAGGAACCACCGATAGAGGTCGAGCAGGTGGACGGTGTGGTCCATCACCGCCCCACCGCCAGCGAGCGCCTTCTGAGCGAACCAGGCACGGTGCCTGTAGGGGTTCTCACTGTGATTGACGCCGTTTATAGCGTAGACCTCCCCCAACTCGCCGCGTGCCATCACCTCCCGGGCAGCCCGAATGTTGATGTCGAAGCGCATCGGGAATGCGGTCATGAAGTGCACCCCGGCACGGTCGCAGGCCTCCCGCATGGCCCTGGCGCTCTCGCACGAGACCTCGATCGGCTTCTCACACAGCACGTGGGCCCCTGCGGCGGCAGCCAACTCGACCAACTCGCGGTGATTGGCATTCTCCGAGCAGATCAGGACCGCATCGGGCCGCTCGGCCAGTAGCGCCTCGTGCTCAGGGAACCAGCGACTCTCGTACTCTCTAGAGGCGCGGTCTCCTCGGACTGGATCGGTATCTGAGAAGCCGATCACCTCGACCCCGACAATCGACTTGAGGTTGTGAATATAGCTCTCCGCGTGTAAGTGGGCGAAGCTCATGATGCCTATCCGCATCTCACACCTCCTCAAGGGTGACGGCGCGCCCCTCCCGAGCCGATGTCCGAACGGCCAGCGCGATGCGGAGCGCCGCAAGGGCGTCCTCGGCGCTGACGTCAAAGGGTCGGTCGTGAATGAGGGCATCATAGACGTGCCTAATCTCCGTAGTGTAGGGATCCTCAGCCGCTACCGTGAGCGGTACCCCGACCCGGCCTACCCCTTCCGGCTTTTCCGGCATCAGCCGACGGTGGGTGCTCTCACTGCTATCAGAGTCCCACTCGATAAGCCCGCCCGAGCCAGCTAGGTCGAATGCGGTGCGGAACACTCCCGGCGGGTAGGACCATCCCCCCTCGACCTGTGCCATAGCGCCGCCACGGAAGCGGAGGGTCGCCAGAGCGTAGTCGGCGGGTGCCCCAGGATCACGACTTCGCAGCGACCGGGCGAACACTCGCTCGACCTCCCCGCCCAGCCAGCGGGCGTAGTCGAGGTCGTGGATCATCAGGTCGAGGATCATCCCGCCGGAGCGTGCCTCGTCGATGAACCAGCCGGCGTCGCCTATCGGCTGGTAGGCGACACGTTTGAGGCGCATCACCCCCAACTCACCCAACTGTCCCGCCGCAACGGCCTCCCGGGCTGCGCGGTACTGTGGGAAGAAGCGGACCACCATAGCAACGAACAGGCGGACGCCGGCCGCCTCGCAGGCGTCGATCATGGCCTGGCCATCCTCCACCGAGAGGGCTATCGGTTTCTCACAGACGACATGTCTTGCGGCCGCAGCCGCCCGGACGGTCATATCGCAGTGCAGATCCGTGGGGACGCACAGATCGACGATATCCACGGTAGAGAGTAACTCGTCGTAGCTCCCGAACGCCTCAACCCCCAGACTCAGAGCGAGGGGGGCTGCCGCGTCCTGGCTCCTAGCTGCCACGCCGACGACCTCTGCCCCGGTTGCGGACCAGCCGACGGCGTGAGCCTTACCCATCGTCCCGGCGCCCACAATCCCGACTCTCAGAGCCGTCATGCGTCAACCCCCCATTCGCTCGCTACGCCTTCGAATCCGTTTCCCACCATAGCGCCCCTCCTTGCAATCTCCCAGAGGTCATCTCATAAATAGAATACTCTGATGCGGTTTCACGCTCGAATAGGTAGGCACGCAGGAAGATCGAGACCCAGGTGAAACCGGTCGTCCCGATGGTCGTAGATCGGCTCCGTCCCCCCTACTCCTTAACCCCTCTTCAGCCCACGAGAAAGAGGACCACCGGAAGGGTCAACATCGCACCGAGAGTCCCCAGCACCACCGTGCGGGCGACCCCCTCGACATCACCACCGAATTCCAGAGACAGGATCAGAATATTCACTGCCGGGGGCATCGCACCGAGTAGGGTGAGCACCATCAGGTCGAGCTCTCGGGCACCGACCAACCAGCCCAGCGCGTACGCTACGGGCGGCCCGGCAACCAGCTTCAGCAGCGTCGCGGCCCAGGTAAGGCCCGTGGGGGGACGGAGCCCGGAGCGGTACACCTGCAACCCCAGAATCAGCAGAATCAGCGGAATCGCGGCGTCGGAGAGGAGCGACACACCCCGCCATATGCCTGTCGGCAGCGTCACGGAGAAGAGGTTCAGAACGATCCCTATAGGAACCGCCCAGAGCACCGGTAGCCTGAGCAGGCCGAGGAGTGAACGACCCGCAAAGCCGTCACGCCCGACCAGCACCAGCGGCCCCAGCGTATACATCAGAAACTGCAGGAGGACGAACAGCAGGACGGCGCGTTCAAGTCCCAAAGCCCCAAGAGCGAAGAGCGAGACCGGTAGCATCAGATTAGCGGCGTTGCTGAACATGGCTGTCGCAGCAAAGCCCCTGCTAGCGCGGTGCTCCACCCGCCAAGTTAGGCCCCTTGCCAGCACGAACATCGCTGCGACAAAGAGCAGGTGGCCGCTATACAGGCGGATCACGTTAGACAGCACCAGATCTGCCTCTACCAGCGCGGTCAGCACCAGCGCCGGCGCGGCGCCGTAGAGCACCAGCCGATTAACCGACACGATCCCAGATCCCACCAAAGGGCCGAGCAGGACACCTATGCCGACGATCAGGAAGGCGGGCAGGACACTGCTTAAGAAGATCTCGAGCACGCAGCTAGCCCCTCATCAGCCAAGCTCCCCACCCACCCTGTCGCACCGGGTGCAGCGAAGAGTCGATTCTTGCCACTGTCTCCTGGCCCCACGTCCGGTTCTCACCGCGCGCTGCGCCAAGGCACAGCACGGCGAGAATCGGGAATGGTTCACCCCTCCGCACTGGGTACCCCTGCACCATGGGGCGGACGGGGCGCCGGTCGGCCGCAACGGGCCAGATCAGCAGCCAGCAGGATCCTCCTAGAGCGGGAGACCGTGGAATTCTCGAAGTATATCGCGACCCGATCGGTCCGACGATCGCCGGGACATGTGTCTCCTGACATTACTGATAGCCTCATGTTGAGAGGGTAGATCGCAGACCTCGAATCTAGAAGGGGACCTCAACATGGACCACCGCGGCCACAGCATCGAGGCACAGACGCTTGAGGACTTCGGTATCCGCGAGGCGAGCACCATCTACTGGAACCTCACCACGCCTGAGTTATATACCGAGGCGCTCCGGCGTGAGGAAGGGCGACTCGTACACCTAGGCCCCCTCGCTGTGGACACGGGTAAGTACACAGGTCGCTCGCCGAAGGATAAGTTCATCGTACGAGATGACACCACACTCCACCGGATCGATTGGGGTGAGATCAACCAGCCGCTGACCAGCGAGCACTTTGAGAACATCCGCAGGGACATCATTCAACACACCCGCGGCCTCGATCTGTTCATCCAGAATGTCTTCGTCGGCACCCACCCCGATTACCGGGTACCGGTACGGGTCATCACCGAGCTAGCGTGGCACAGTTTATTCGTCCGCAACCTGTTTGTGCTGCCCACCTGGAGGGAGCTCGAAAGCCACCAACCAGTCTACACGATTATCGACCTGCCATCGTTCAGGGCAGATCCCGCACGCCACGGCAGCCGCACCGAGACCATCATCGCCATGAGTTTGAGTGAGAAGCTCGTCCTTATCGGCTCGACCGAATACGCCGGCGAGATGAAAAAGTCGGCGTTCAGCATGATGAATTTCGAACTCCCCGAGCGCAGGGTGATGCCGATGCACTGCTCGGCCAATGTCGGCCCCGAAAACGAAGTGGCCATCTTCTTCGGCCTCTCGGGAACCGGCAAGACCACCCTGTCCGCCACCCAAGACCGCGCCCTCATCGGTGACGACGAGCATGGCTGGGCCGACGCTGGGGTGTTCAACTTCGAAGGGGGTTGCTACGCCAAGATCGAGCATCTCTCTGCCCAGGAGGAGCCGGAGATCTACCAGACCACTCGCCGCTTCGGCACCATACTCGAGAATGTGGTCGTCGATCCCCAAACCTACCGCGTTAACCTCAACGATACCTCCAAGACAGTCAACACCCGTGCCGCCTACCCGATCAGTCACATCTCGAACGCCACCATGGTCGGCTACGCCGGCCACCCCACCAACATCATCTTCCTTACCGCCGACGCTTTCGGGGTGCTGCCGCCGATCTCGCGGCTCACCCTCGACCAGGCGATGTACTACTTCCTGTCGGGCTATACCGCCAAGGTGGCCGGCACCGAGCGCGGCATCGCCGAGCCGCAGGCCACCTTCAGCGTCGCCTTCGGTGAGCCGTTCATGCCGCTGAAACCCCACACCTACGCCGAACTGCTTGCCGAGCGGGTCGAGAGCTGCAAGGCGCAGGTGTGGCTGGTCAACACGGGCTGGACGGGCGGCCCCTACGGAGTCGGGCACAGGATACCGATCGCCTACACCCGAGCCATGATCGAGGCCCTGCTCGACCACCAGCTCGATCGGATCACATTCCACCCCGACCCGGTCTTCGGCCTCAGCTTCCCTGAGACCTGCCCCGGGGTCCCCAAGGAGATCCTCGATCCCCGCTCCACCTGGGCAGACCCCGGAGCTTACGACCTGCAGGCGCGAGCACTGGCCGGCATGTTCGTTGAGAACTTCGAGCGCTTCTCTGGCCAGGTGGCCGAGGAGGTCCGCCGGGCTGGGCCGCTCGAGGCGTGTTAGGTTAACCACCGATCCACACCCGGAAGGACCCGGACATGAAAACGCTTCGCGATAAGGCCATCATCATCACCGGCGCCGGCGGCGCCATCGCGGGGGCCGTAGAGGAGGCGCTCATGAGCGCGGGGGCGCGCCCCATCTTGGTCGACCGCGATAGAATCCGCATCCAGGGCCGCGCCTCCTCCTACGACACCCCGTTCATCGAAGCCGATCTCACCCGCTTCGCGGAGGCCCAAGCGATGGTGGAGAGAGTCAGAGTCGAGGCGGGCCCGATCGACGGTCTCATCCATCTGATAGGCGACGTGGTCACCGGCAGAGTCCTCGACCTCGATCCCGAGGCGTACGCCCGGGTGTTCGACACCAACGTCCGAACCCTCTACCACACCGCCAAGGCGGTCCTCCCGGCACTGCTCGAGCGCGAGGAGGCGTTCCTTGGTGGCATCGCCTCGCGGGAGGGCTTCCTGGGCGGGGCCGCCGGGAGTAGCCTCTTCGCAGCTGCGAAGAGCGCCGTGGCAACCTTCCTGCGCTCACTCGACCTCGAGCTCGAAGGCAGCACCGTCGGTGTATCGATCATCTTCCCGATGGGGCCTGTCGACACCATGACGAACCGCCGCTCGACCCACACCGACCCTGACACCCTGATCGACACCGCTTCGCTGGGCGAAGCCTTCGTCATCGCCGCCACAGCCGGGCGAGGTGGCAGGCTGTTGGAGATCCCGATCTACCCGCCCCGCCGGCCTCGCAAGACCCTATGAGGATGCAGGTCCCCAAACGCATAACCGGTGAGTTCCACTGCTCCATGACCCCGGCGAGGCAGCAGCCAGCCGACCGAAGGTTGCCCCCGGACAGGTGAGTTCCCGCAGCTACGACGTGGTGAGAGAACCCAGTCGTGTGCCGACTGCGGCAGCTCAGGTGAGGAAAAGGTATCGGGCCGAAAGGCCGTTCGAAATCCCCGCCGACAATCATCAACGCGCAGCGGTGGTGAACGACCCCATCGGGAGCCTGAAGGATTCAGTCCTCGAACGCGGTGAGTTCCAGCGGCGTGCGGCCTTCGGATCGGAACCAGGGCCAAGGCATGAGAGCCCGCTGCAGCCGGTGTTCCTCCCCCCCTCTGCCACACCGGTCAGTTCATCAGATATCGCTCCAACCAGGCCTCGAAGAGGCGGCTGACCTGCGCCGTCACCGGCCCTGGCCGACCGTCACCGACCGGGCGATCATCCACCCAACAGATCGGCAGCGCCCCCTTCGTGGTGCTCGTCAAGAAGGCTTCACGGGCGCTTCGGAGTTCCGCCAGGGAGACGTCGCGGAGTTCCACCTCGACCTCTCCATCCAGGGCCCGGAGCATATTCTTGCGCGTCACCCCCGCGAGGATATCGCGTTCCGGCGTCGCGAGCACCCCGGTCTCGGTTACCACGAAGAGGTTCGACCGGGTGGCCTCGAGGACCCGCTCACCGTCGTGATAGAGCGCGTCTACCGCACCCGCCGAGCGCATGGCGGTGCTCAGATGGACCGCCATCAGGTAGTTGGTGGTCTTGGCCTCGGGTAGGTCGCGCAGATAACGATGGGTGATGAGCTTCGCCCCCCTGTCATAGAGGACAGGTTCGAACCGCGGCAGCCGACCGAGATAGACGTAGAGCTGAGGCGCGACCGGGGTGAAGCCGTCGTCGGCCGGCCCGCCGCTTAAGAAGAGTTGTAGCCCGGCCCCAGCTATACCGTTTCGCTCAATGAGTTCGAGCAGGTGGGCCCTGAGGTCAGCGCGGCCCAGCGGCGGATCAAGACCCAGGATAGAGGCGGAGTTCTCAAAGCGGTCGAGGTGATCCTCAAGGAACAGGGGGTAGCCCCTGACAATCCGCAGGTAGTCGAAGGCGCTATAGCCGCGGCGGAACCCGATATCGGAGAGGTGTAACCTCGCGTCGTCATAGCAGACGATCTCCCCATTGATGCCATGAAAGTCCATACCCCCTAGCCTACCCTCTGGGCGGTCGCCTGTCACGTCGCTACCACGGCGGCCCTAAGCGCTCCGCATCTGGGCTGGGGCCGGTCGTGGCTAGGCCGGCCCGGCCGGCCAACTTGAAGATCCCGACCCAGGTGCAGCGTCGAACGACCCCTATCGAGGCCGCCCACCATCCGGAAGTGATCCCATTTGGGTGAGGAGCACGATCCTCTCAGAGGGCCAGCATCGACCGGGAGAGGTGCTGGTTCTTGTCCATCCGCCCCGCGATCCCATTCATGACCATGCCGATCCTCTGCCTCATATCAGATCGTTGTAGGGTAGCGGCCCCTCCCGTCGAACTCAACGCTTCAGATTGCGCACCACGCTCCTCAATGCGAACAGGCTCAGCAGGCCTAGCGACAGCGCTGCGACCAGGCCGAACCGGAGGTCGACACTCCCGGCGATGATCGCCAGGACCACCCCGGCGACAGCGACCGCCAGCAGGCGCCGCAGGTGGATTCTTTCAAGCGTGACCCGATTATAGACCTGCTCCCCACTCTCAGTAACGGCCAGGAAGTGGTCCAGGTCCCAGGCGACGAGGGCAACGACGGCGGCGGTCATCATCCAAAGAAGCGGCTGCGAGGCTCCTGTGCCCAGGGCAGCCAGGATTATGAGCCCAGCGAAGCCGATCCCGGCCACCACGGGCCGCCCTCTCCCCAGAGCCAGCCAAGTGCCGCCAAGGAGGAGTGCCGCCAGTGCCCAGGAGAAGCGCCCGACTGCGATGTTGGCAACGATTAGGAGCAAGGCGGCGAGCGCGATTCCGCTTACGGAGAGGGTCCGGATCGTCACCTCCCCGGCCCCCGTTCCCACAGCGGCAGCTGAGCGAGCACCCCACCGACCCCCACCTGAAAGGGGACCTCCGTCCTCCACTCGAGGACCCGAACGCCTGCCTGGGCCAGTCGGCGATTCAGGTGTGCTCGCTCCAGACGGGCGATGCGGGCGGCGACCTCGACGCCTTTGCGCCCCTCGAGGAGCCTCACCTCGGCATCGACAGGGTCGGGGGCGACCAAGAGCACCCGGTAACCCCGGGCCCGGAGGCGGATGAGGTCGCAGGCGTCGTCCACCCTAAGCGGGCTGACCATGACTAGCTGCGACCGGATCGGAAACAGGCGCGCAGGCAGCAGGTCCAGCCCCTCGAACACCGGACTCTGCTGAATCCGGGCGCGAGCCAGCGCCTGGAGGATGCGTTCCCGCTGGACTTTACCGTAGCCGGGATAGGTCCAGCTCACCGATCCCCCATAGATGAACAGGCCCACGCGGTTGCCACCGGTCAGGAACGCGTCGGCGAGCGTCGCGGTGGCCTGGACACTCTTCTCGAACAGCGAATGATCCCCGCCCAGGACATTGGCGGAGTGGCGCGCGTCGAGGATAAGTCCTATGTCGACTGCCCGTTCCTGTTCGAACTCGTTGACGTAGATCTCTCCAGAGAAGCGTGCACTCACCCGCTGGTTGATCCACCGCCGCGAATCTCCAGATTGGTACTCGCGAACCCCGAAGAACTCTACCCCGGGCCCACCCCTACGGGCAGGAACGAGGCCTGCAAAGATGCGGGTGCGGCGGGGCCGTATCATCGCCCGGGACAACTTCTCGACCTGCGGAAGGACGAACACCCGTCCGCCAGAGCGTTCCACGATCTGTTCTGTCTGCAGATCGAAGGTGTCTCCGGCACTAACCCGGACATCGGAAAAGCCGTACAGTCCCCTCGGACCTGCAACTGTGTAGGCTAGCTCGACACCTTCGTCGGCGCCAAGCGCGCCGACGACTCGGGTCTCCCCCTCGATCACCCGAAGTCCGGACGGGATGACCTCTCCGATCTGAAGATTTTCGAGTGGCGCACCTAGGTTGGTGATCGACAGGGTGACCCGAACGGGCTGACCCTCGATCACGCGGCTGGCATCAAGCCTTCGGTCGACGGAGAGGTGGACAGCACTGGGTCGATAGACCAGGCTGGCACCCAGATAGAGAAGAAGGGGCAGGGCTAGAACCAGCAACTCGCCCCGCAGGGTGATTAGCCCTGCCAGTACCAGTCCGTAGATCAGCAGGACCAGCAGGAGGGAGCGGGACACGCAGAGTACGCTCCCGTCAGGTGCCGCCGACCACCGGGACGGCCGTGGTGGCCACGATCGCCTCGAGGACCTGCTCAGCTGCGTCGCTCTGCAGCCAGAGATCGGGGTTGAGGATCAGTCGGTGCACGAGGGCCGGCCCGGCAAACTCCTTGATGTCGTCGGGAAGCACGTAGTGGCGACCGTCCAGCGCCGCGCGGGCTCGCGCCAGTTTGAGTAGCGCCAGCGAGCCGCGCGGGCTCGCACCCACAGCCACGCGACTGTCACGACGGGTCCGCTGGACCAAGTCCACAATGTAGCCCTCGAGATCTGGGTCCAGGTAGATATCCTCCACCGAGGCCTGCATTGCCAGGAGCGTCTCCCCATCCATGACCCGTTCGAGACGGAACGCATCTGCGCGGCGTTCGCGCCGACGCTTCAGGATCTCCCGCTCCTCATCCGGGGAGGGATACCCTACCTTTAGCCTGATCAGGAAGCGGTCCAACTGCGCCTCCGGGAGCGGGAAGGTACCCTCATACTCGATCGGGTTCTGGGTAGCCATGACGAGGAAGGGTTCGGGCAGGGATAGCGTCTCTCCTTCCAGCGTTACCTGCTGCTCTTGCATAGCCTCAAGCAGGGCGGATTGCGTCTTGGGTGAGGCACGATTGATCTCGTCGGCCAGGACAATGTTGGCAAAGATCGGACCCCGGTGGAGTTCGAACTCTCCCCGGGTCCGGTCGAAGATGTAGCCCCCGGTGATGTCGCCGGGCAGCAGATCTGGCGTGAACTGGATGCGCCTAAACCCGAGGCCCAGGGCGGTGGCGAAGCTCTGAGCTATCAGAGTCTTGGCCAACCCCGGATAGTCCTCAAACAGGACATGGCCGCCAGCCAACACTGTGGCCATGATGTGGTCGAGGAGCTCCCGCTTGCCAACAACCGCGCGACCAACTTCCCTCACCACAGCCTCAGCCCTAGCGGCGACATCGGCGGGCCCGAGCGGCGCACTCACGGCCCGCTCCCCCACCCCTGCAGCTCCTCAAGAAAGCCCATGACAGCGCCGGGGTCGAGGTCTAGCGGGGACGGTAGCCGGCGCACTCCCCGCCGGTACCAGGGGAGGTGGACCGGCCGGTAGGGGTCCAAGCCAGCCAAGAAATAGGCCGCGATCTCCGGCGGAATGCCGCTGCTGGGATCGGTCAACCAGGCACGCTGGCGCTCCGCACTGAAGCTCCTCCCCGGCCACGCCAACTCCCCTGCGAGCCTGCCGAGTTCCCGGGCGAGCCGCCAACGGGAGTAGCCCGGAGCAGTGGCGTTCTGGAGGAGCCGAGCCCTCCTGCCCACGGGACCGTAGACGGTCTCACCAGCCCTCCTCCCCTCGCGCCCCCCCACCATCCAGAGCCTAAGGCTCCTGATCGCGACCACCAGCACGAGCAGAACGAACAGGAGCCAGAACAGCGGTTCGGGGACGCTGCGAAGTAGGAGCGAGACGATCCAGGCCAAGTACAGGGCCGGCTCTACGATTACCCGCTCCACGAAACCCTGCACCAGGATAGCGAGCACGAAGGTCCCTACCAGGACAGCAACCAGAGGGAGCAACCTGTGCCAGGTCGTCCGGGGCTCGTCCGAGCCCTGTTCAGGGGCACTCACCGCTACCCTCCATAGGTGCTCACAATTGAGCGCAGACACGCCCTCGCCTCCCGCACCATCGGCTCCTCCCAGACTTTGCCCCCCTCACGGACCGCACCCAAAAACCGGGGCACACCCCGAGCCTTGCCCTCCGTACCGGACCGACTCGAAGAGTCGGGTCAACCTGTGGATATGCTCGTCATCTATGCCCACAGCGGCCAGGTGGACATCGAACTCCCGCGGCGTCATACCCTCACGCCGCCTGAGCTTTCGAGTGGCACCGAAGTGGAGGATCATATCGGCGTAGTAGCGAAGCACCGCATCTCTCACATCGACACCGCGGTCGAGAGCGGCGAGCGCCTGCTCCGCAGCCCCCACCAGTTCAGAACGGGCGTCCGGCTTAAGGCTCCTTAGTCGCCTCCACACCAACCCGATGGCCCCGACGATCAGCAGCGCCAGGCCCAGAGTAACCACCGCCGTGAGCCAGGCCGGTGGCGACGCGACGATCTCGGGCGGGGGCGGCAGTGTTCCCCCGGCACCCCCCAGTGCCCCGCTAGCTGCACCCTCCTCAACCTCCCGTCCCTCTCTCGGGTTTAGTGAGCCGATCCGCTCCAGGAGGAGCGTGATCAGGAAGGTGAGAGCCAGGGTAGAGAGCAGCCGTTTGCGGAATTTCGAGGAGATAAAGGCGTAGATGAGGGCGGCGGGGAGCGCGAACCAGATAAGGAGCCGGACAAACCAGAGAAAGCTGTCCCCACCCGGAAGCGCCTCTGGAGCCGCACCCTGGGGACGGATAGCTGACAGGCCCTGGAGCAACAACTGGAAGAGGTTGATCGTCGGCTCACCGGGGCGGAGGTTCAAGTTGGAGAGCCCTGCGGCGATGGCGAAGAGGCCGACAATCGCCAGGATGAGCGGGAGGAGGGGTCGTCCGTTCTTGAACATCGTAGGGAGGGGCTTAAGCTGCCACCGAACTCTGATCGGTCAGACGATTATAGCGTCCGTCGCCCTCCGGCTCTGGACCGAGTCGTGAGCGCGCAACAAAGGGTGTCGAGGCAAGGAGGGGCACCCGCCCCCCGAGGGACAGGTATCCTGAGCAGAGTCCTACGCGGCGTTAGCAGCAGTAGGCCAGGACCGGGGCCAAGTGATACTTCTCGAGCGAGCCAGCGAGCACCCTGAAGGCGTCAGGGTTGATAGTGTAGAAGGCCCAGCGGCCCCGCTTCTCAGCGGTGACGAAGCCAGCCTGGACCAGGAGCTTCATATGGTGGCTCACCGTCGGCTGGGAGAGCCCCAACACCCCCTCGACATCACAGGCGCAGACACCTTCCTCTCGGGTGCAGCGACTCCGATCAGGCTCGAGCAGGAAGTCGAGGATCTTCAGCCGCGCAGGATCCGATAATGCCTTGAATTGCGTAGCCAACTCTTCCATATATCGATGATATTCGATGCATCGAAATTTGTCAATATGTTGCCCGCCCCCCTCCGGTGCTTCAGTTAGAGGCTCCCCTCAACAACGCTACCGCTGGCAGCGCCGCAAATGCCACCACCCCGCTTACCAGGAACGCCTGCTCGAGCCCGAACCCGTCCGCCAGCAACCCCACTAGCCACACACCTAGCGCCCGGATCAGGAAATTTAGCGCCAGGAGTGTGCCGTTGGCCAGCGCTCGGCTCTCGGTGAACTCCTCCTGGACAATGGCCAGGAAGACCGGGGTGGGCGAGATGGCAGTGAGCCCCAAGCCGATTAGGAGCGGGATCGACAGCCAGGGTGGAGCCACCAGGAACACCAGCATCAGTACCGGCGCGATGGCGAACAGTACTAGCAGTACCCGGGCGCGTCCGAAGCGATCACTCACGGTACCCGAGCCGAGGGCCCCTACGACCCCGGCAGCCTCGAGGATGGTGAGCGACGCCGCAGCCAACCACAGTCCGCCCCCGCGAACCTCGGTCATGAACAGAGGTAGAAAGGTGGTCAGCCCCGCGATCATTAGCGTCCGCGACAGCATCAGACAGGTGAGCGCCGGGAACACCCGCCGGACTCTGTCCCAAGGCAGAAAGCCAGGGCCCGAAACGGGCCGCGCCCGCACGTTGCGCAGCCGCCAGTATAGGATCCCGGAGACCGCCCAGCCTACGAAGGTCACGCGCCACAGTCCCTCGAGGCCGAACCAGCCCACCGCGGCGACCACCACCACCGGGCCCAGGGTGCGACCTAGCTCGCCGGCCGCCATGAAGATGCTCATTCCGGCACCGACCCGGGGGCCCGTTACCTGGGCGATCATCGCAGGGGCCGGCGCATGGAAGGCCGCCACGCTCACCCCAGCCGCCAAGAGCAACAAGGCTAGGGTCAGGTAGTCGCCAGCCAGCCCTATGATGCTCACCAGGGTGGCAGTGACCGCTGGGGCGAGGATCACAAAATAGCGCGAACTCACCCGGTCAGCCAGGTAGCCGATCAGGGGGTTGAGCAGACTGGGGAGTTGGGTGAAGATCGCCAGCCCGCCCGCAAGGGCGTAGCCGATCCCGAGGCGCTCGCGCAGCAGCGGCAGCAGCGGGGCAACGAAGGCTGTGTAGGTGTCGTGGACGAAGTGTCCCCCGGCGATAGTGACGATCTGCTCGGTGTGAAACTCGTCTCTCGAACCGATTTCAGGGGGGTTGGTCGACACGACGAGATCCATCATGGCACGTCCACCAAGGTGGGCGCACCCGTAGCTGCCCTGGGGACCTCCGGGTCCTACAGATTCGGCGCTACCTCGGTGACCATCCCGAACGTCCCGATCGCCAGCAGTAGTATCCCCGACAGACGGGTGAGGACCCGATAATGCCGGGTGAGCCAGCCGGTAGCGCGGCGCTGTAGGGGCAGTGCCAGCAGGGGCAGCAGCACCAGCGGCCAGCCGAAACCGAGGCCGAAGACCAGAAAGTAGAGGAGACCGTCGGCAAGGGCAGTGACGCTCCCTGCACCGACCAGGAAGGCGCCCAGCACGATGGGGCCGGTACAGGGCAGGGTCATGGGCCCCAACAGTAGCCCGTAGAGGTAGGCGCTCTGCACAGGGTTGCGTACCAGTGGTGCGTTCAGCCCCGACAGGCGGGAGAAGGGGTTGACCCCCAAGAGCATCGTGGCGCCCAGGATAAGGACAGCGCCATAGATCGTGGGTAGGAGCCAGGGGAGCAGGCCACCGAAGGAGGCACGGAGGAGGGAGAGAGCGAGGCCAACGAGGATCATCAGGGTCAAGACCCCGGCGAGTACCAGGAGACCTAGCCAGCCGCTTGCGCGGCGGGTGCGCTCATCGGAGGCGGTGCTGGCAAGGAACACGATCAGGCCGGGGTAGAGCGGCAGCAGACAGACATTGGTCAGGATCGCGCCGTTGCCTAGGAGGAAGGCCTCGAGCAGCTGGCTCATGAAGTCTGGGTCAGAGACTATCTTGGACTAAGGCGATAATCTCCTCAGGCTGCTTGATCCCCGTAGCCAACTCGGTGAAGGTCCCGTCCGAGTAGATGAGGAAGTGGGGGGTCGAAGGAGGGTTGGTGATGGTTCGGCCAAAGGTTTCAACCAGAGCGGTCAGCAGCTCCGGTGTAGCCACCGCAAAGATCCAGTCGAAGCCGCGACTCTCGGCGTAGCTAGCTAGGCGTTCCGGGGGCAGGTTGCCCTCGACGGAGACCGCCACGAAGACAACCTCCTCCTCGGACAGGTCGGTGCGCGCAACTGCCATGTTGTCAAGCTGCCGGGCGCAGCGGACACACCAAGTCGCCATGGTCTCTACGAAGACCGTCCTGTCCCCAAAGCCAGCCAGCGTAAAGACCGCACCGGTACGAGCGTCGGTCAACTCGAGGGTGTGCCAATCGGAGCGCTCCCCCTGCGCTAGGGCTTGCATGCCCAGCACGGTCAAAACTGTGGCCACTAGGATCTGCGGGTATCTTTTCCTTAGCTGCAACTTCATACTAAGCGGTCCACCTTTCACCCTACCAGACTAGAATTATAATGTTCCCGATTTCATCACGATAAGTCTCGATTTCTGCTTCAGACATGTCGACCCTTGCAGTTTCACTATAAACCGTGTTACAGCCCGTACTATTGCCTCAGACAGACTCTATCTATACCCAATCTAGCACGAACGACACCCCTCTCGACTTCAGGGGCGATAGAGACTCCGAGGTCACCGATTCAGAGACCGACCCCTTCCCCAAGCCGGCACGCCAAGAGGCAACCGGCCACTGACCTTAACCTACTCAGTAGCTGCACACTTCCCCAGGGATCGCGTCGTAGGGTGTTACCTCACCCCCGCCAGCTACCTACTCGCGCCCTACAACGCCGCGAACGCGGCCAGCTTCCCCCGCAGACCACCGGGGACACGCCGGGGCTGGTTGGTCTTGTAGTCGAAGTGCACCACCACCGATTCGACCTCGGCAGCGACCTCGGCGGTGTCCCCTACAGCGTAGATGCCCTGCCGCAGAGCGATGCTGCTGGTCCCGACCCGTTCGACCTCAGTCTCCACCATGACCGTCGTGCCGAAGTGGACTTGGCGCCGGAAGTCGATAGCGAGTCGGGCCAAGATCAGACCGCCCACCCGACCACCTAGGTGCTGGAAGAACTCGATCCGGGCATGCTCGGCGTAGTGGGCGAAAGCACTGTTGTTGACATGTCCCAGGGCATCGGTATCGGCGAATCGGACCTGGATATCGGTACGGTACGGCATGAGGTAGCATACGCCCACTCCGCAGGGAGGGACCGAACGGTCAATAGGATCGCCACTAGTAGGGACCCCCTAATCCAGCGACCTTTCGAGGCGACCTCCGAGGTTGGTTCTCGACTCGAAGCCGAGAGGCTGGCTCCATATCGGATACGACCACCTCGGGATAACCGAGGAATCCACCCCGGGGAGAACGATCCGCAAGCTGTACTAACGGTAGCCAGGATCCCTTCAGGTACGAGCCGGCTGGCAACGGGGGCAGAAATATGTGCTCCTGCTGCTCAGCCTAACCTTGCAGATCGCTCTGCCACAGCGGGGACAGGGCTCATCGGCGTGACCGTAGACATTTAACCCCTTGAGGTAGCTGCCCACCCCTCCGCTAACGGTGCGGTAGTCGTTGAGGGTGGTTCCCTGAGCCTCGATGCTAGCCGCAAGGACCTCCCGGACGGCATCACAGAGCGGCCCGACCTTGCAAACCGAGACGCGGTTTGCCGGGGTCAGCGGACTTACGCCGGCGCGCCACAGGGCCTCGTCAGCGTAGATATTGCCGACCCCCGCAACAGGCTTCTGAGAGAGGAGGTAGCTCTTGATGGGGGTGCCCGAGCGCTTAAGTGCTTGGGCGAAGCCAGCTGCCGTGAAGGTATCGCAGAGCGGTTCTGGACCCATGCCGTGGAGCGTCGGGAGCGACCGGTAGTCGCCAGCTGGCACGACTAGGAAGCGCCCGAACCGACGCACATCGCAGAAGTAGAGCGTGGGATCTGGACCGTGGTCGAGCGTCAATTTCACCCGCAGATGTGCCTCGGGGGGATCCGGGCTCACCACACCGGTCATGCCTAGATGAACAACCAACTCGTCACCGAGCGAAAGCGGCAGAAGCAGGAACTTGCCGCGACGGTTCACAGCCCCGATGCGCTGGCCCGCAGCCCGCTCGAGGCTAGCATACTTCGGGCTTGGCGGGGCCTCGACCCGCTCGGCCTGGAGGATGGTTCTCCCAACGAGCCAAGGCTCGAGTTCACGGCGGACAGTCTCGACCTCAGGGAGTTCGGGGATAGTGAACTCTCCCCTCGTAAAGGGCACGACCGACGAGGCATCCGTCGAGCCCGAGTTGCTCATAAAGGTCGAGGTCGGCATCGGTCGCAACCCCACCGCCCGCAATCAGGGTATGGGGGAAAGCGGCGCGGAGCGCCCGCACCGGCTCGGCGTTGACCCCGCGCAGGGTCCCGTCCCGGCTAACGTCGGTGTAGATGAGGTGGCGCACGCCCAGACCCGCCATTCTTACCGCCAACCCGACCGTCTCCACCTCGGTGACCTCGGCCCAACCTCGCACCGCCACTCTGCCCTCGTAAGCATCGATCGAGACAGCGACGCGCTCGGGCCCGAAATCGGCGACCAGCGCCTCGACCACCTCTGGCAACTGGGTGGCGACGGTACCCAGCACTACCCGCTCAACCCGGTCGAGCCAGTCGCGGGCCACCTCGAGGCTGCGGATGCCCCCCCCCACCTCCGCACCCCCCCCGGGCAGCGGGGGGGGGCCGGCCCCCGGCCCCCCCCGCCCACCCGGGGGGAGCCAGTCGCGGGCCCCCTCGAGGCTGCGGATGCCGCCGCCCACCTCGACGCAGGCAAGACCCGCCCCAGCGATCTCGAGGATCTCAGCCCTGTTATTGCCCCGCCCCAAGGCGGCATCAAGATCGACTAGATGAAGCCATTCGGCCCCCAATCCGGCCCAGTGACGAGCGGCGTCGAGGGGTCGGTCGAAGTAGACCGTCTCACGCTCGGGATCGCCCTCAAACAGGCGGACCACCCGGCCCTGCTGGATATCGACAGCGGGGATCACAAGGAACATCGGCGAAGTATAAAGCATATCACCCCAGGTAACGGTGTGAGCCGTCGGACGAGGTCAGGGGATCCAGCGGATTAGGATCTCGCGAACTCCCCAGTAGAGCGCAGCCAGGGACCCGAACAGAGTTGACAAGGGGGCATCGCAACTACCGAGGTCCGGGGTCACACCTCCCGCCACCCCAGAAGCGGTTTGCAGCTGGGTTGACGACCCCCACGCTCGCTCGAACCAGGGTGCCCAAAGGTGGGTCGCCGAGGCGCTTGACACCCCCTCTTAAGAACCCTTACCTTTGAGAGATGGTGTCTCGACGGGACGCAACGCTCAACCTAGCGATGCTGCTCAATCATGCCCCGAATTCTCCAGATGAGGTGGGGGGGGAGGGTCTACTCGATCCGGACGGAACTCACCTCAGTGAGATCGGCCTGCGGCTCAATGGGCCGCTCGCCTGGCGCCTCACCATCCGCAATGCTGGTGGTGACGACGACTTCCTTGCCGAGGGCGAGGTCGCAGGGGCCGCGCTCCTCGAGTGCCGCCGCTGCCTCGCGGATGTCCCGATTCCGGTCGCCTCGAGCTTCCTCTACCCCATGACCTATCAGCCGGCCACGGAGCGACTCACGCTAGCTGAGACCAGCGAGGATGAGGAGGAACGACTTCTGTTCGGCCACCCCGAAGTGGACTTCGGCCCGATGTTGGCACAGCTGTTCGCTATCGACCTGCCGCTGACTGCGCTATGTAAGAACAGCTGTAAGGGGCTCTCCCTCGACGGGGTGAACCTCAACGAATACCCCGAGTTGGAGGGGGAACGGAGCCCCCCTACCACCTCCCCGTTCGCCACCCTAAAGGATCTAGATCTGTAGTGCAGATCCACCATAAGGAGAAACCCCATGGCCAAGCGCCCCCTCCCCAAGAAACGCACCTCGAAGGCTCGTCGCGATCAGCGCCGCAGCCACCACGCCTTAACCGCACCGGAACTGGTGGAGTGCCCCGGATGCAGGACCATGAAGCCGCCTCACGTTGTGTGTCCCGAGTGCGGTTCCTACGCCGGTCGCCAAGTGATCGAGGTCGATACCTGACGACCGGGAAAGGTCCCGGGCTCGGAACCCTCCCCGCCCCCCAACAGCGAATTGCTTAGAATGGGCTGCTTCCGGGTCGTCTTCACCCTTATCATGCGCATGGCCGCGGCCGGCAGCGACGTAACAGCACAGGACTGGATGTGATGATGTGACCTCGAGAGCCGCACGTGCGGGCGTGACTGCCTTGGGTGCATATGCACCCCCGAAAGTCATCACCAACTCCGACCTGGAAAAGGTCCTGGACACCTCCGACGAGTGGATTCGGACCCGCACCGGAATCCGCAAGAGGCACGTAGCGGCAGATAACGAATTCACCTCCGATCTGGCTGTGCGCAGCGTAGAGGACTTGGTCGCTCGACATGGAGAGGGTGCCCTCGACGGGGTCGAGTTCGTGATCGTGGCGACCAACACCCCGGACGCTCTCTTCCCCGCCACCGCTGCTCTGGTACAGGATCACTTCGGACTCAAGGCGGGGGCCTTCGACCTTCTCGCGGCCTGCCCCGGGTGGATCTACGCTCTCTCGGTAGCCAAGGCCTACGTCGAATCAGGGCAGTACAGGAAGGTACTGACCATCGGCGCCGAGGCCCTCACCAAGGTGCTCGATTGGGAGGATCGCTCCACCGCGGTGCTCTTCGGGGACGGCGCAGGCGCCAGCGTAGTGGAGGCCGTACCCGAACCGTACGGCCTCAAGTCGATAGTTCTGGGCGTAGACGGAGGTGGGGCCCATCATCTGCACAAGCGGGCGACCGGCTGCTGTCTACCGAATGGGGAGCCCCTCTCCGACACCCTCTACATGAACGGCCGCGAGGTGTTTAAGTTCGCGGTCCGGGTCATGCACACCTCTACTGTCGAGGCGGTCGAGAAGGCGGAGCTATCGAACAGTGACATCAGCCTGCTCGTGCCCCACCAAGCCAACTCGCGAATCATCGAAGCGGCGCGCGAACTGCTCGGCCTCTCACAGGAGCGCGTGGTGGTGACCGTGGACGAGTATGGCAACAATTCGACAGCCAGCATCCCGCTAGCGCTCAAGCACGCCCTTGATGAGGGCCGTGTCGAAGCGGGCGACCACCTCTTGCTGGTCTCGTTCGGAGCCGGACTGACTTGGGGGGCGAGCGTACTCACCTGGGGCGGCGCGTGAGTGGAAAGCTAGCTGCCCTCTTTCCTGGTCAGGGCTCACAGACGATCGGGATGGGCCGCGACCTTTACGAGAACAGTCCTGCTGCGCAGCGTGTGCTCGATGAGGCTGAGGCGATTCTTCCCGGCCTGCTGAGGCTGATGTTCGAAGGCCCCACTGAGGTGCTCCAACTCACCTCCAATCAGCAGCCGGTCCTGGTCGCAGCCGGTGCTGCAGCCTTCGGTGCCTATCGCAGCGCCGGTGGGGCGCTCCCCGACTACGCGGCCGGACACAGCCTCGGAGAGTATACCGCCCACGTGACCGCTGGCTCCCTCCCACTTGCGGAGGCACTCCGACTGGTCCGAAAGCGCGGGACCTACATGCAGGAGGCCGTTCCCGAGGGAAAGGGGGCGATGGTCGCCGTGCTCAAGGTCGACCGCAGGGAGGTCGAACGGGTGTGCAGCGAGACCGAGGGTGCGGTCGAGCCCGCGAACTTCAACTCTCCGGGCCAGACCGTCATCTCGGGTGAGGCAGAAGCTGTGGCTGTGGCCTCCCGCTCTCTCCGGAAGGGGGGTGCGCGGGTCGTTCCCCTAAAGGTCTCCTCTCCATTCCACTGCAGCCTCATGGCACCAGCGGCCGAACGCCTGGCGATCGACTTGCAGCAGGTCACCTTCCGCGAGCCCGCCTTCGGTATCGTCACCAATGTCACTGCCGATCTGTTACACGATGTCCACGACGCCACCGCAACCCTCACCAGGCAGGTCACGGCTCCCGTGCGCTGGCAGGAGACCGTTGAGCGCCTCGCAGCACTCGGTGTCGACCGCTTTCTCGAGTTCGGATCTGGAAGGGTCCTCACCGGTCTCGTCGGTCGAACCCTCGAGAGGGTAGAGGCGGTAGCCGTGACAGATATGGAAGGTGTTCAAAAAGCCACTCGGGAGGGGTTATGAGTGAGGCAAAGAGTACAAAGCGGGTACTAGTCACAGGCTCGAGCCGGGGGCTCGGGCGCGCCATGGCCCTCGAGTTCGGCAGGCGGGGCTACAGTGTGGCGGTGCACTACGTCCGCTCGCAAGCCTCTGCCGAAGAGGTGGCCGACCGGATTCGAGGTGCAGGAGGAGAGGCCCGTGTATTCGAGGGAGATGTTGCTGACGCCGACACCTGCCAAGCACTCGTAAAGGAAGTGATCGCGGAGTTCGGCGGCCTCGATGTCCTAGTCAACAATGCCGGTATCACCCGCGACACCCTAGCGCTACGGATGAGGGAGGAGGATTGGCGGGCGGTGATCGACACCAACCTCTCCTCGGCCTTCTTCCTTGCCAAGGCGGCGCTGCGTGGCATGCTACGGCAAAATCATGGGCGCATCATCAACATCTCATCCGTTGGTGGCCTCATAGGCAACGTGGGGCAGGCCAACTACGTAGCCGCCAAGGCCGGGATCATCGGGCTCACTAAGGTCCTAGCGCGCGAGTACGCTGCCAGGGGTGTCACCGTCAATGCTGTTGCACCCGGCTTCATCGAATCCGACATGACGGCTGGGCTGGCCGACGAGTTGAAGGGGCGCTATCTCGAGCAGATTCCCGCCGGGCGCTTCGGCCGGCCGTACGAGGTCGCCGAGGCGGTGGTATTCCTGGCTAGCGAAGGGGCAGCCTATATCAACGGTCAGACCCTCACCATAGATGGCGGGATGGTAATGTCATAGCTGGCAAACACCATGTTAGAATCGCTTGGCTCAAATACCTTCACGAGCAAGATAAGGAATTGTACAAAAAGATAGAGAACGCAAGGAGGGAACTGTGGACGAGCAAGAGATTCTCAACAAGGTTCGAGAGGTGATTGCCGACAAGTTAGACAGCGCCCCGGGCAACATCGTGGCCGAGGCCTCGTTCGTGGATGATCTGGGCGCCGACTCGCTCGACGTGGTCGAACTGATTATGGGCCTTGAGGACGAATTCGCCATTGAAATAAGTGATGAAGAGGCAGAGAGCATCCGGACTGTCGGAGACGCTGTTAAATTCATCGCTGAAAGAGCCTGACCCCAGGGCACTCAGCGCCCCCCTCTCCGTCCACCCAGCCCGAAACGAGGGGTTTCAATCATGAAACGAGTCGTTGTCACGGGCGTTGGCCCCGTCACCCCCATAGGTGTGGGGGCGGAGGCGTATCTTCAGGCCCAGCACGAGGCCAAGAACGGTATCCGTCGTATCACGAGATTCGATGCCAGCAGCCTGAGTGTCCAGATCGCTGGGGAAGTAGATGTCGACATCAAGGCGCACATATCCCGTCGCGAGGCGCGGCGCCTTGATCGCTATGTCCACCTAACCCTTATCGGTGCGACCCTTGCCCTTGAAGACGCCGGTCTCAGCGAGGATGAGGTCGCGGGCGAGCAGACCGGTACACTAGTCGGCAGCGGCATCGGGGGCATCGAAACCTGGGAAAAGGAATCGGTGGTGCGCTTCGAGCGAGACCCGATGCGCATGAGCCCCTTCTTCATCCCTATGCTCATAGCCAACATGGCCAGCGGCCATGTGGCCATGCGCTACGGCTTACTGGGCCCATCCAGCACCGTGGTAACCGCCTGTTCCACTGGCTCAGGCGCAATTGGGGACGCCTTCCGGATCATCCAGCGCGGTGAGGCCACCTATATGATCGCCGGGGGCAGTGAGGCCCCCGTCACTCCCATGGGGATCGCCGGATTCGCCGTTATGAGGGCTCTCTCGACTCGCAACGACAGCCCCGAGACGGCCAGCAGGCCATTCAGCGCCAGCCGCGACGGCTTCGTAGCTGGCGAGGGGGCCGGTATCGTGGTGCTTGAGGAGTACGAGAACGCCCGCCGGCGCGGAGCCCGTATTTACGCTGAGGTGGTCGGCTACGCCACCAGCGCCGACGCCCACCACATCACCGCTCCCGCCCCAGGTGGTAGCGGCGCCGTGCGCTGCCTACGGTGGGCGCTCAAGTCAGCCCAAGTCGACCCTGACCGGATCGGCTACATCAACGCCCACGGCACCAGCACCCCAGCCAACGATCTCAACGAAACGCGGGCCCTCAAAACCGTCTTCGGTGCCGATTCGGTACCGCCTGTCTCCTCAACGAAGTCGATGACTGGCCACCTACTGGGCGCCAGCGGGGGGATCGAAGGTATTGCTGCCATCCAAGCGTTGCACAGCTGCGTCCTTCCCCCCACCAGAAACCTCCATGACCCCGATCCCGACCTCGACCTCGACTATATCCCCAACGAGGCACGGGGGGTGCGGGTGGAGTACTCCATCAGCCAGAACTTCGCCTTCGGCGGCCAGAATGCAGCATTGGTGTTCAAGCGGGTGTAGGTAGGGTGGGGACTCACTTAGGAGAGATGATCTCCCGATTCCCATTTCATCAAAGTCTCCAACAGCCGGGGCGTAAACGCAAGATTAGCTCTTAATCCCCCTTCAAACCGCTCTTGAAGTTATCCCCGTCTGCAAAGCGATCTCTCGATTATTCTTCCCCTGGTATGGGCAAAACCCGGTCAAGCCTACTCGAGAACCGCCCCTTCACTCCACGATCTCCCTACCGGCACCAATTCCAAACGGGCTCTGCTAAGGTCTGATGTGCATCTCCAAGGACGGACTCGCCGGATCTGGTGGGGGTGCGGGATAATCTCGCGTCACCACCCAACCTGCTAGCGTTCGATACTTCACAAGGGTCGACAGGCCGTTTCAATCGACCGCGTGGACCAAGCGGAAGCCCATGTGGCCGGTGCTACTGTCGGGAGTGTTACGGGTCCGAGCGGCAACACGGTAGCGGTTGCAGTAGGAAGCGTGGCAAAGGTAGGAACCGCCCTTCATAACCTTCTGGTCACCCCTGGGTGGCCCCGTTGGATCCCTAGCTGGCCCATTCCGGTGCCGGTGGTAGTCAGCGCTGAACCAGTCGGCGCACCACTCCCAGACATTGCCTGAAACGTTGTAGAGACCGTAGCCGTTCGGGATGAAGGAGTCGACCGGAGCGGTCCCCAAGAAACCATCCTTGCCGGTGTTGTTGCCCGGGAAGGTACCTTGCCAGATGTTGCAGTGGTACTTACCCTTAGGCGTGAGGCGGTTGCCCCAAGGGTAGGTGTTCTGCTCAAGACCGCCACGTGCCGCGTACTCCCACTCAGCCTCGGTGGGGAGGCGTTTGCCGGCCCAAGTGGCAAAGGTGTCAGCGTCATTCCAGGAGACATGGATGGCCGGATGGTCCATGCGCCCATCGAGGTCCGAGTGGGGTCCCTCGGGGTGGCTCCAGTCGGCACCGTAGACCTGACGCCACCAGGGTGCCTCCGCCACGCCTCGGGTCGGGGGAAAGTGCTCAGGGAGGAACTGGTAGAAGACGAAGGACCAGCCGAAGCGCTCGGCCTCAGTTTTGTAGCCGGTAGCCTCTACAAACTTGGTGAAGTCGGCGTTGCTCACCGCGTACCGGTCGATCCAGAAGGGGTCGACTTCGACAATGCGAACGGGACCCTCTCCATCGGCGGGGAACGACGGGTCGGATCCACCCATTAAGAAGCGTCCTCCCTCGAGCTTCACCATGTCCCGGTACGAACTGGCTTCCACTGAGAACTCTGCTTCGGTTCCGTCGGTCGACCCGTCGGCTTCGCGCAAGGGTGCACAGCAGGGCTTGAGGATCCCCTCAGCCATATCCCTCAGACACTAGCACGCGGCCCGCCTGGCGCGAGCGCATGCCCTCCCGCAACCCGTCCGCAGTACACTCAAGGGAGATGAAACTGGGCGACTACACCGAGGCCAACCGACGGATGTGGAACGAGACGGCCGCCATCCATGCCGACCTCAAACTGGCAGACCTCCTCAACGGATTCCGTAACCCCGACTACAACCTCCTTGACAACACCGAGCGCCAAATCCTCACGGAGTTGGGAGTAGCCGGGAAGTGGGTCGCACAGTTGTCGTGCAACAACGGCCGAGAGCTGCTCTCGGTGGTGCGCCTCGGTGCCTCGGGCGGTGTCGGTTTCGACATCTCCGACGCGTTCATCGACCAGGCGAATCAACTCGCCGCAGCAGCCCACCTCGAGGAGCGAGTCGAATTCGTCTGCACCGATGTCTACGACATCCCGACCCGCTACAACAGCACATTTGACCTAGTCTATGTCACCGTCGGCGCACTAGGCTGGCTACCCGACCTCAATCACTACTTCGCCACGGTGGATCGTCTGCTGAGCCCAAGCGGGCACCTGTTTGTCTACGAGATGCACCCGATCCTCGACATGTTCGACGCGGATGGGGATCTCGCCATCAGGCACTCGTACTTCCGGAGCGAGCCCTTCGAGAGCACGGACGATCCCGACTACTACGACCCCGAACGGATCGTTGAAGCCACCTCGTTCTGGTTCCATCACAAGCTCTCCGACATCATCGGCGGTTGCCTCCGCCACGGACTCGCACTGCGGGTGTTCGAGGAGCATGATCACGATATCTCAACGGTCTTTCGGTCGCTCCAGGACCTGAAGAAGAGACCGCCACTATGCTACACGCTGGTAGCACAGAAAGACATGATCTTGCCCTGACATTCAACCTCAATACTGAGTGTGATCACTCCCCCTAGCACCCCGCCAGGCCACTGCGTTTCCTGGCGGGATGTTTTCTTCAGGCGGTTACAAAAAGTGGAAAGAGGGGGCCACAAATCCACACTATCCTTGATCATGGACCGAATCTCGGCGCCGCGACCGCCTGCTTAACCTCTCAAGCTCGGGAAGCCGCAACGCCAGACCCAGCAGGGCGTAGAGGACACACAGAGCACTGACCCCAAGCAAGGCCTGCCCGAAGAAACCAAACCAGCCAACTCCAAAGGGGACAGCCCGAAGGAGTAAGAAGGTCACGACTGCGGCCAACCCCGCTGCAAGCCAAACCGTGAGCACGTAGCGCCCGAAGGCTAGGAGTCCGAACCGCTCCCGCCGACCCACCAGGGCCAGCAGTACTCCGAACTGGCCCCAGGCTGCCAGAGTGAGTCCCCAGGAGAGGCCCGCGATCCCGAAGCGGGGGGCCAAGAGCGCATAGAGGACTCCGCTCACCACCACGAAACCCATCGATATAGAGAGCGGAAGGCGCACCTCACGCCGCACATAGAAGGTCCTGATCAGCAGGTTCGAGAGCCCAAGGGGGAAGACTGCCAAGCCGAGCGGGGCCAGAGCCACAGCCGACAGGGCAAGGGTCCGCGGGTCGGTCCCGGCACTGGGCCGGAAGGCCGTGATCCAGTTCAGGACACTCTGGACAGCCGCGTCGGGCAACAGCAACAGCAACAGCCCGGCGGGGGCGGTGAGGAAGGCGATCAGGCGGAGTCCCTCGAGGAGCGTCCCGGCGAAGGCGTCGGGCTCGTCGGCAGCGTTGGCGCTGAGCCTGGAATAGTAGGCCAGTGCCGGGGAGATGCTGAACAGGCCCAACGCTAAGCCGAGGAAAAGGTCGGCATTGAAGAAGGCGGTCTGGCTGCCGGCTTCGAGGGTATCAAGGATACGGGTGGAGATCACGTTGAGGACCTGCCGGGCACCGGTGGTGAAGGCGAGCGGACCCGCCAGGATCAGCACCGCCGCCAACTCGGGGTGCCACCGGAGCCCAAGCCGGGGGAACAGGCCGAAGCGGATCAGGAAGGGGAGCTGAACGAGAAACTGCGCAACCCCACCACAGACGAAGGCCAGAGCCAGTGGCACCGCCCGCCCTGGGAAGGTGAGCATGAGCACCACCGTGACTAGGTTCAACGCCACCGGCGCCCAGGCCGGGCCGAAGAAGCGCTCCTCAGCCTGGAGAACGCCCATGGCGAAAGCGGAGAGCGAGATGGCGGCGAGGAACGGAAACACCACCCGAGTGAGCTGCACCGCTAGACCGAAGTCCACGCCCCCCTCGGACCCCAGAAGCAGACGCACCAGCCAGGGAGCCGCCAGTGTGAACGCCAGCACCAGCAGCGCGTTGACGAGCAGAAGCAGGCTGAATAGCGCGCCCGAGAGACGTTTCGCCTCAATGCGCCCCAGCCCCCGGTAGACCGGCACGAACGCGTTGGTAAGCGCCCCCTCGGCCAAGAGTTCACGAAACAGGTTGGGCACCTTGAAGGCCACGGCAAAGGCGTCGGTGACGACCTGAGGGAAGAGCTGATTGAAGAGTGAATTGCGCAGCAGTCCCGTCGCTCGGCTCGCCAGGGTGCCGACCATGAGGGTGAAGGTGCTACGGGCACTCGAGGGCCTAGGTGTGTCCACCTAGAGACCAAATCCCTCCGCCAGCCTGTCAGCGCATGGCATCTCGCAGCTTTTCAAAGCGCCGCTCGACCTCGCATAAGGTCTCGTCACGCTTGGGAAAGGCAAAGCGGACTCGACCCCGACCCAGTGATGGGTCGCTCCGGTAGAAACTCGAGGCCGGAACCGAACCGATCCCGACTTCGTCAATCAGCCAGTGGGCGAAGGCGTCATCGTCGTCCGTGAGTCCGAAGGCCTCCGAGATGGCGGTGAACTCGGCCACCGTGTAGTAGGCTCCCTCGGGCGTAGGTGCGTCGAACCCAGCCCCAGCGAGGATCGTCATCATCTTCTCCCTGCGCTCAGCGTAGTAGCGCTTCAACCAGTCGTAGTAGTCGTCGCCCAACTCGATGGCTGCTACCGCTGCCCTCTGCAGGGGCGACGGGGAGCAGATCGTGGTGAAATCGTGAATCTTGCGTAGACCCTCGGTGAGCGGTGCCGAGGCGATGGCATAGCCGACCCGCCAGCCAGTGACCGAGTAACTCTTCGAGAGACCGCTGATGGTGATGGTGCGATCACTCATGCCAGGCAGGGTGGCGATCGGGATGTGCTCGTGATCGTCGTAGACCATATGCTCGTAGATCTCGTCGCTGATGGCGACGACGCCGTAGCGGATGCAGAGCTCGGCGATAGCGTCGAGCTCTTCGCGACTGAACACCCGACCGCTGGGGTTGTGCGGGGTGTTGAAGATGAATGCCCGCACCTCTGGCTTACGGAAGGCACGCTCAAGCTCCTCAGGGTCGATCCGGTAGTCGGGAGGTCTCAGTGGGAGCCAGATCGGCTCGGCACCCGCAAAGATCGCACCGGCATGGTAGTTCTCATGGGCTGGCTCGAGGATTACCACCCTCTCGCCCTGATCGACTACACCGATCAGCGATGCGATCACCCCCTCGGTCACGCCGCAGGTGACGGTGATCTCGCTGTCGGGATCGGGCCGGAAGCCGTAGAAGCGCTCCGTCTTATCGGCGATGGCGCGCCGAAGTTCGGGCAGGCCCCAGGTGGGAACGTACTGGTGATAGCCCTCGGTAAGGGCACGCTTGGCCGCCTCCACGAGCTCCTCGGGCGGATCGAAGTCGGGCGACCCTTGCCCCAGATTGATGGCACCCAACGAGAGGGCATGAACGGTGATGCTGCGGATGACCGACTCGAACAGATCGTCTACGCGGCGCGCGGCCCTGATCACATCTCCCCTCCCGACCAGACGGGGTGTCCACAAGCGTACCGGATCACTCGAGGGTCCACACGTGCCTCACCGTCCCAGCGCGTTCATGCCGGAAGATGGCCCCTACCTGCCCGCCCCCGGGGGCGTGCACCGTCCAGGTAAGCCTCAGCCGATCGTTGGTGGCATCGGCTGCGCTCCACACGGTTGGCGACGAAGCCTTGTACGCTCGTCCCTCGAGCTGCCCATGAACCTCACGCACCTTACCGCTTTTTAGGCTCGCCCCGTCCGGGAGCGCCAACTCCACCACCATGCCGCGGACGACTTGGCGTTCGAGGGCCCGCTTGGTGACGTAGGTGGGGAGCCAACCGCTATTCTGGACCACCGCCTGCAGCCGATAATTGCCACCGCCGAGGGCCTCGACCTCGTCCGAATGCAGCTCGAGGCGAGGCGAGATAAGACCGTGCCAGAGCAGCCACTCGGGGAACTTCGCGACCTCGCGCTCGAGGAATTTGGGGGGCGGATTACGCCAGGCGAGCATCATGTTCCATCCCCCCAACTCGACCGGACCGAGTTGGGGGTGTTCGAAGGAATACCAGTCCACATAGCCCTCGCCACCAAGCTCACGGTCGCTCCAGGTGAGTAGCTTGCGGTCGTCTTCGAAGGGGTGGTCACGGTACCAATCGATGAACTTGTAATCCTCAATACCGGCCTGCCGCTGCGGACTCCAGATCTCGACGGTCCAGGCGAACACCCCTAAATGATCGAACAGCCAGTCGTCGAAGGTGCCGGTAATGACCTCCTTAGGGTGGTAGCGGAAGTCGTGGTAGACGCTGATGTTAGGGTAGCCCGTGACCTCCGTCCCCTTTGCCCCAATGCTCTTGTAGGTCCACAGATCCTCAGCCACCATCTCCTCGTCTGCGCTGTGACTGTAGGGCCGCAGGATCACCCCGCTCCAGGTATGGAAGGTCACTCCACCGGTGATGTTCGGTCGGCGGGAAATGAACTCGACCAGATTGCGCACCTCGGGCTCTGAAGTCGGGTAGGGTCCGGCCCCAGTCTGCTCATCCTCCTGGCGCCAGTTGGCCGGGAAGTTGCGGTTCAGATCGAGCCCCTCCCTGTCACGCTGCACCTTCAGGGTCACCCCATCGTAGGCGTCGAGCACTCCCTCAGGCATAAGCCGGTAATAGTGCCCGCCAACCTCGGTCGGGCCGCGCTGGACCATGAGGCGCGGCTCCTCCTTACTCACCCGCCAGGGACCGTTGTCGTCGGGGATCCGCATCATCAGCAGGCGCCCGTCACCGTCGACATCCTCCTGCCTGAGGCCCTCAATCGGCTCTTCGTCGAACGGGTAGGGACGGGTCGAGGAGCGGATGATCCTGGGCCGATCGGCGAGGGCCCACTCCGCCCCGTCGGGGTTGACGCGTGGACAGAGATAGAAGGTGCGGCTGTCGAGCGCCCAAGTGACATCGTCACGCCGCCCACACTCGCGGACGAGGAAGTTCAAGAAATAAAGACAGGCCGTCGAAGGTGAGACCTCGGTAGCGTGGATGTTACCGTCGACCCAGAGCGCGGGTTTCTCCTCCGCCGGTCCGGTGGCTGCGTTGGTAACAGTCGCCAGCCACACCTCCCTCCCCTCGAAGCTAGTCCCGATACTCGAGAGCGTCACCAGATCCGGGCGCTCCGCAGCGAAGGCCCTGAGGATCTCCGTGAGGTCGTCGTAGCGGTAGTAGGTGTCGAACTGAAGCTCAGGCATGGTCGGCTCCTCAGCAGGCTACGTCCGGTCGAGTCTGGTCGATAGGGAACCCAAGGATGCTCAGTAGCTGCCACTTCGGGGGGGGCTTGAGCAGCCACGGCGCATCCTCCAAGCAGGGCCAGCAGGACCCTCAGATCGTGAGGGGGCCAGCAACCCCTCCCGATCTCACCTCCGCAGGGCTGAGAGAGTCCCCGTCAGCCCCCTTCAAGCTCCTCCCTTAAGAACCATACCGCCTCGGGCTGCACCCGCTCGTCCGGGGGTGGACCGGTGTCGGGCCAGCCCTCAGAGGCCTTAGTCATCCCCACGACCACCTGCATGTCCTGCGAGCAGGTCAACTGGCAAGAGAGTCGGTAACGGCCGAGTAGCCCCCGCTCCGAGAGCTTCTCGAACTCGGCCCGGGTCATCCCTTCAGGCTCCCCAGAGAGGAATTCGACGCGACAGGTGGTGCAGCGCGCCTTGCCGCCGCAGCGGTGCCCGATGTCGATATCCATCGACTTGATGGCGAGGACCAAGCGCTTCTCAGCCGCAACGTCGCTAGAGCGACCGTCGATCACAAGTGTCGGCATGTCCACCTCCTAAGTTAGGGTAATGGCACAGGCAGAGGCTATAGCGCCTGGGGCAGCGCAGAAAGGGCCACCCGCCCACAGTCGTCAAAGCTCTCCGGGCGACTGGCTGCGTAGGCGACCCCCACGATACCCGCCTCGTTCGCTAGTTGCGCCGGGGTGATCGGAGTGTCGAGCTTGAGGTAGGGGAAGAACTTCTCGCTCCGACGGCTCACCCCACCGCCGATAATGAACAGGGCGGGGGAGAATAGGAACTCGAGGTGACGGAGGTACTTGCGAACCCGCCGGCCCCACTGTTTCCAGCTTAGCTTCTCGGCCTTGCGGGCCCGAGTCGCGGCCCAGGGCTCGGCCCTGCGCCCGTTCAGCTCGAGGTGGCCCAACTCGGTGTTGGGCACCAGCTTGCGGTCGACGAACAGGGCGCTGCCGATGCCCGTACCGAAGGTGAGCATCAGCACCACACCCCGCTCACACCGACCCGCCCCGAAGACCATCTCCGCCACCCCTGCACCATCAGCGTCGTTGAAAACGTGAACCGGCTGTCCGGTTGCCTGGCGGAACAGATCGGCCGCATCGGTCCCGATCCAGGCGTCGTCTACATTGGCAGCTGAACAGGCCACGCCCCTACGAATCACCGCTGGGAAGGCGCAGCCGATAGGACCTTCGTAGCCGAAGTGCTCGACGATCCTGGCCACCACCTCAGCCACCGCCTCGGGACTCGAGGGGGTGGGAACCCGGAGACGCTCGGCGGTCAGCGCTCCGCTCTCAATGTCGACCGGGGCCCCCTTGATACCGGAACCGCCTATGTCGATACCGAGAACCACAGTGCTGCCCGAGTTCGCCATGACAGCAGAAGTGTACCAGATGAAGGGGATCGCTCCGGTCGCAGCGGTAGACTGGGGCAGGAGGATTTCGAATGATCTATGTGAATGTCCGCGGGGTACCGGTGCCAGCCCTCGGTTTCGGTACCTGGCCCATGCGGGGCCGAGAGTGTAGAGAGGGGGTAGGGCACGCCCTAGCGATCGGCTATCGCCACCTGGACACCGCACAGGCATACGAGAACGAGGCGGAGGTAGGGGAAGCCATACGCAGTTCCAGCGTTCCACGAGACGAGATCTTTCTCACTACTAAGGTGCGACCCGGCAACTTCGCTCGTGACAGGGCCCGGAGTTCCGCCTTGGAAAGCCTGGACGCCTTGGGTACGGACACCATCGATCTCCTACTCCTACACTGGCCCAATGACGAGGTTCCACTCGAGGAGACACTCGAAAGCCTTTCCGGCCTGGTCGAGGAGGGTGCAGTCCGCCACCTCGGGGTCAGCAACTTCCCCTCTTCCCTGGTCGAGCGGGCGCAGTCTATGACCGATATCTTCTGTAACCAGGTCGAGTACCACCCCTTCCTCTCGCAGACGTGGCTGCTCGAGCAAGCCCGCCAGCACGGTCACCTGCTAACGGCCTACAGCCCTATCGCCAAAGGTCGGGTCCTGGACGAGCCGACCCTGGTTGAGATCGGGGGGCGTCACGGCAAGAATCCGGTCCAAGTGACCCTGCGCTGGCTGGCTCAGCAGGACCGGGTCGCCGCCGTGCCCAAGGCGAGTCGGCACGAACATCGGGTGGCCAACTTCGACATCTTCGACTTCGAACTGTCGGAGGAAGAGATGCAAGTCATCCACGGCCTCGCGCACAACCAGCGCCTAGTCGATCCAGAGAACGGGCCCGATTGGGATCACTGAGGATGCGCCAGCTGCAGGTCGCCCTCGCCACCTGGCTGTTGCTCGCCGCCACTGCAACCGCCCAGCGGTTGCTGGTCGAGGCCGATGTCGCCCCTGGCTACCGACCCGGGGAGGAGGGGCTGATCGCCATCAGCGTCCTCCTCGAGGATCCCGGCGCCCTCGTTGCGGAGGGGGTGCTCTTCCTGAACGCGATCCGCTACCGCGACAGCGAGGACTACGTCCAGGCGACCCACCAACTCTTCGCGACCGCAGAGGCCGACCACGACATCTTCCGGCGAGTGCTCAGTGGCGAGGCCCTGCGCGAGGGTATCTCTACCACCATCAGCTTCCGGTTGCGCAGCCGTGCCCAGCTAGGCAGATATGCCCTGGTGCTGCAGCTGTTCACCGGCACGAACACCGACCCACATCGCCTCAGACAGGAGAACCGGGTCGGGATTGCAATCTTCCACTTCACTCTGACGGAGCCGTAGCCCCGCCGGGTGGCCGTGAGGATACCTGACCCACCCGCCTCCCCTCCGGCATCCCCGACCGAGGTGCCGGTGTTCGGGAGGCCATGGATCCAAGGCTGACAGCCGCCCGAAGTCTACCAGAACAGTCCGTCAGCCGTTGCCCGCTCCGGCGCCAGAGTCGCCAGATCTCGGTGTGGCCAGGAGGTTGCCATCCCTAAAGGACTGCGCCAGGGCCTTGGGCACCTCGGCCTCGGCTTCGACCACCTTGGCTCGCATCGCCTCCACTCGGGCCCTCATCTCCTGCTCCTGGGCCTCCGCCATCGCCCTGCGCTCCTCAGCCTTGGCCTGGGCGACACTCTTATCCGCCTCCGCCTGATCGGTCTGCAGGATCGCCCCGATGTTGCGCCCGACGTTCACGTCGGCGATGTCGATCGACAAGATGTTGAAGGCCGTGCCGCTGTCGAGACCCTTGGCCAACACGGTCTTTGAGATGGAATCGGGGTTCTCGAGCACCAGCTTGTGACTCTCTGCTGAGCCGATCGAGGAGACGATCCCCTCACCAACTCGGGCGATGATGGTCTCTTCCCCAGCACCCCCCACCAGCCGCTCGAGGCTGGCCCGCACCGTGACCCGCGCGGTGGAGATCAGTTCGATCCCGTCCTTGGCGACCGCAGAGATGTTCGGAGTCTGAATAACTCTGGGGTTGACCGATACCTGAACGGCATCGAGCACGTCCCGGCCAGCAAGGTCGATGGCGGCGGCCTGATCGTAGGAGAGGCTGAGACGCGCCTTGTCCGCCGCGATCCGGGCGTCGACGACCCGGTCGACATTGCCGCCAGCAAGGAAGTGCGCCTCGAGTTGGTTCTGCTCGACGCTGATACCGGCCTTGTCGGCCTTGATCAGCGGCAGGATGATGCTGCGGGGGGGCACCCGCCGCAGCCGCATTGCGACGAGGCTGATCAGGCTGACTCGGACACCAGCAGCCAGCGCCGAGATCCACAGGCCTACCGGGACGACATTCAGCAGGATAATAAAGAAAAGGATCGCGACCGCAGCGACGACCAGCAGGAGAGTCGGGATGGCCCCTAGCATGTGGACCTACCTTCCGACCCGGCTTGCCGGGACGACTGGCAGGCATTCGAGAACTCGGGCCTGGAGCGGAACGGACAGTCGTTTTTGGTCATGGGCGATTATCTCACATCCTTCCACCCTGCAGTGTCCCCGGGAACGTAAGGAGGGCCACAGGTCAGCTTGGCACTCGGTACCAGGTGTCGGTGAGGGCGTAGCCTTCGGGGAAGGGGTCGGTCGGGTCGAGGCCGTAGTGGTGAAGACCCGTAATCCATGCGCGGCCCGAGATCGAGGGGAGGACGGCCGGGACACCCTTCAGGGTGGTGGTCGCGGTGATCTGAGCGTGGAACACCGTTTCGAGGGGAGAGCGACTGATATAGGGTTCGCCGACGCGGAGCTTACCACGGGCGTGCAGGACGGCTAGACGAGCGGAGGTTCCCGTTCCACAGGGAGAGCGGTCGATCTTCCCCGGCGAGATGACAACGGCGTTGCGGCCGGTCTTGACCCCCTCCGGATCGGTCTCGACGGGGGCCGCGAACTGCGTGAAGGTCACCGTGTGGATCTCAGAGTTCTCGGGGTGGATTGCGGGGTGCTGCTCAACCACTGCCGCCTTGATCCTCTCCCCCACCTCAACCAGGTCCCGAGCCTCGTCGGGCGTCAGTGCGAAGCCGAGGGCGGGCGCATCGACGATAGCGAAGAAAGCCCCACCGTAGGCGACGTCTGCCTTCAGAGAGCCCAAGCCTGGCACCTCGATATCGACATCCAGAGCGTTCACGAAACTGGGAACGTTGCGTACCCTTACCCGCTCGCACTTCCCATCCCTGCAGGTCGCGACCGCCTCGACCAGGCCGCCTGGAGCCTCGAGCAGCAGGCGGGTCTCCGGTTCGGTCATCGGCACCATACCCGTCTCCAGTAGGACGGTCGCCACGCAGATGGAGTTCGACCCCGACATCGGAGGATAGTCGGTGGGTTCCATGATAATGAACGCTGCGTCGACCTCTGGCCGGGTCGGTGGAACGACCAGATTGGTGTGGACGAAGACGCCACCACGGGGCTCGAACAGCAGGAATCGACGTAGCCCATCGGCCTCTTTTTCGAGGTACCGCTTCTGGTCGAATATGGTCTCGCCCGGCGGGGGCAGAACACCGCCGGTGATCACCCGGCCGACCTCGCCCTCAGCGTGACACCCCACTACCGTTACGGTCCTCTTCCAGCGCACCCGATCACCTCTATTCTCGCAAAGTAGACCTTATCCTAATCCTCGGGCCCTCGAGTGGTGGAGCGGCGCACCTCTCGGGGATAGAGTCAGCATAGGCAGCGGCCAGGCAGACCCCAGTCCCCGACCGCCTCAAGCCGTCACGAGCGGAGGGTGGTCGGATGGCTATCGACGACATCGAACTCATGGCTGGAGGGCTACCGCCGGTACAGCTGCAGATCGCCGAGCCGGAACTGATCAGGCCGCTACATGGTCGCTAGGCTGCGTTCGAAATCGCTCAAGCGTGGTAGCCTGAAGGCATGATCAGTGACGCCCTAACCAAAGCGTTGAACGGTCAGATCGCCTCGGAATTCACCGCCAGCAACCACTACCTTGCCATCGCCGCCTACTTCGCCTTGGGCAGCCTCGACGGCTGGGCCGACTTCTTCCACCGGCAGTCCGAGGAGGAGCGGGGGCACGGACTAAAGATCCTCCAGTTCCTCATCGACAACGACGCGGAGATCCATTTGCCGGCCGTAGCGGAGGCGCGGACAGACTTCGCCGACGCCCTCGAGGCCGTGTGCAGCGCCCTCACCTCCGAGCGCAAAGTGAGTGGCCAGTTCGATGCGTTAGCCGCACTGGCGACTGAGAACCGTGACTACCGGAGCCTGCAGTTCCTGCAGTGGTTTATCAGTGAGCAGGTAGAGGAAGAGGCCACCATGGGCAAGCTGGTCGACCTCGTGAAGAGCGGGGTCAACCTGTTCGAGGCCCAGCAGCACCTCCCCAGTGCCGAGGATGCAGAGGTCGACGCGGAGAACGAATAGGCCGCCTAACCGGAGCTGGCCAACTGTTTCGCCGAGAATGTCGCCAGCGAGGGCCGGCAGGTGCGCCCTTGTCCGCCACGACTTCCTTGGGCTCCGCCTCCACCCCCGCCAACTGCCGCTGTACCTCGTCCAGCGTTAACGGCAGAGAAGCCGTGTCTTCCGCCGTCCATCGTCTGTACCGTCACTGCGACCAACGCCCCGGTCTCCATGTCGACCGCCTGCTCGAACTTGTGGGCCAGGCGCATCCTGCCGTCCTTCATCTTCGTGATCCGCGCCTCCGGGTCGTGGGGATGGACCCAGTCTTTGTTCGACCCCTTCTTCGGGCGCTTCCGGTCCAGCTTCGCCAGGTCCTGCCGTGTCGGCGTCTCGATCCCCGACGCCCGCGCCACCTGCTCCAGCCACTCCTCGTAGCCGCTGCCGTCGTCGCGCCGCACGATCGAGCGCATCGCCGCGTGCGCCTCCACGCTCAGTTGCTTCCGCGTCTTCGACAAGCTTGAATGCTCCGGCGGGTTCTTCGTCCGCGCACCGCCACGCGATCCCGCGCTCCGAGCCGATCCCTTCCAGGTACCCCACCATCAGCATCCGAAAATACACCCCGGGCGGAATGCTCGGCCGACCCCGCTTCTCGGCATGGAACTCGCGGCACACCTCTTCCGCAAACTCGTCGAAATCGTGCTCCGCAAGCAGCCGGTTCAGCGCACGGTAAAATGGGTTGCCCAGCGCGGATCTCACTGGCCGCCACGAACATCTCTTGCTGCCGCCCCTTGCGCCACCTGCCCATCGCCATCGCCGATCTCCTTTGGGAAAAACCCCTGTATAACGGTATACTAACCCGGTCAAACAGGACTACGCGCGAGACTTTTTCCAAGGGCTGCTAGCCTGCACTTCTCACCGGAGAAACAATAGTCGATTTGTTTAGCCACATTTCAGTGGGTCTTTTGTCTATGGGTATTCAAGAGGCGTCTTTCGGGCTCGAACAGGACGACGAAAGCCGAGAACCAGAGATCTCGGGAGGCATTTGACCTCCAACCTTCACGCCTGAGCCACTCTTTTCCTGCAAGTTCCGACTCCAGGGCGGAGTCCGCCCTGCGGACTCCCAACGTGGCGGCTTCCCAACAGGTGGTTCGCACTAACAGCGAAGCGGATGAGCTTGCACTCGGGCCAGGACCGTCCGCAACAATACCGCATACGGGCAGCTCTCGGAAAACGACAACCAGACCTTGCGCGTGGTGACCCGGACCTGAGCTCCGATCTTCAGTAACTTCCCACGCAGGGTCCAGCTCCGCCCCCGCGCCAACTTCGTCCCCGCCAGCCCCACCCGGCGCAACGTCTGGACCATCAGATAGGCGAACGCCGAAAAATACAGCCGCAGTTGATTGGCCTGCATCCGGCTCGAGGAGGTGCGGTCTGCGAACAGACCCAACTGCTACTCTTTTATCCGATTCTCCATGTCTCCCCGTGCGCAGTAGACCTCCTCGTACAACGTGCGTCCATCACACTCCTGGACCGGCACCGAGGTCACGATGAACCGCAGGTTCGCTCCTTTGGGCAAGTGCTCCACCTCGCCACCACCCGCCGCTCGCGCGACCAACTCTGGCGCGTCCGGTAGCCGAGTTCCTGGAACTGCCGGACCGCCTCCCCGCTCTCTTTCTGCAACTGCCGGATGACTTCCTTCCGGGTCTCAATCCGCCGCTTCAGCCGTGGGGTCTTGGCCATTCCCAGGACGTAATCGACCCCTTCCTCTTCGCACCACGCCATCAACTCGTCATTGGAGAATCCGCTGTCCCCACGCACTGTGATCCGAATCTGGGGCCAAGCCTCCCGCAACTGGCTGACGATCCGCTTCAACTCCGGCACCACCCCGTGGGCGGCCCCTCGATTCGACGAGCGGAGTCGGGCACACAACAGGTGGTCTCCACAGAAGACATAAAGCGGCAGGTAGCAGTAGCGCTTATAGTGGCCGTGGAAGCATCGTCCCTCCTGCTTGCCGTGCAACGGATCGTCCGACGTCCGAATCCTCACTTCAAGGTCCCCGGTTCCGCAGTGTCCTATCCTGCGCATATCGCGCGTGAAGTTGGGTGTCAACACTACTGTGTTCCAGGACTTCCCCAATAAGTGTCTCCGAGTTTGTCAACTTGGTGGTACTTCCCATCGGCACCGATTACGGTCAAGAATACGGCATCGGAGCCTTGGTTGTCGTCAGGCCCGTATTTTAGTTGAATGCCGTCAATATCTATGGTTTCAGCGTCGTGCAACGACCGGAGGAAGCATTCGCGGCTGAGTTCTGGGCCGCAGGCTTGGAGACCGGCGACGGCCAAACGCCCTGCCATGTAGCCCTCCAACGAAACGAACCCGGGCTCCGCTTGGGGCTCGTACTCGGATAGCGCGCTGTGGTAACGGCCGACCACGGGAATGCTGCCATCTTGCGGCAACGGAACCACTTGCGTAACGTAAACGCCAGCGCCGTCCTCGCCCAAGGCGTCCGCCAGTGCGTTGCTGCCCACGAACGAAACGGCCATAAATACCGGGTCCATGTCACGCCGTAGCAATTTGATAGTCCTGGCGACAGGGGCATATGAGCCAATCATAATGACGGCCTCCGGGTTAGCTGCCGTGATTCTGAGTGCAGCCCCCTTCACGGCGCTAGTATTGCGCTGGTAGTGCCAGGACACGACCGGTTTCAGTCCCCGGCGTTCCAAGGCCAGCCGCGTACCCTCCAGCCCGTTCAGGCCGTAAGAATCGTTCTGGTAGAGAACGGCAACGCGAGTAACGCTCAGATCCTCCGTGAGACGGGCCACCATCTCCTCGGTTTCCTGGTAATACGAGGCGCGGAAGTTGAGCACGTTGTCCAGGCGCGGGTCGCGCAGAAATTCCGCGCCGGTAAATGGGGCCAGAAAGGGTACCCCTGCCGAGTGCGCCAGCGGGGAAGCTGCTCGGGAGGTGGGCGTACCGACGGCTCCGATGAGGGCAAATACCCGGTTATTCTCGATCAACCGCTCGGTGTTGGTATAGGCATAGTCATCTTCGTAGGCATCGTCCAAGGCCTCGATCTTCAACTGGCGACCATGGACGCCGCCCGCCTGGTTGGCCTCGTGAAACGCCGCCTCGATGCCCAAGCGCATCTGCTTGCCCAGTTCTTGGGCTGGCCCAGTGAAAGCGGCGGACTGGCCGAATAGAACTTGGGAGTCGAAAACCCCCGGGCTTCCTTCATCTTCATGCTCCATCGTTGCGGTGAACTGTGCAGTTGTTGCTCCTGCGCTGTTCTTTTGTGTGGTTTCATCCTGCCCGTCCAGACACGCCATGCCCAAGGCTGCCACCAGCAAGCTCGCCGTCATCACCGAAGATATCGGTCGGAAGACCAAGCATCTGGTCAACTTCATTTCCGTCCTCCTTAGTTGAGCTAATATCAATTGTGCCGGCATTTCGGATTGCCTTGAGGAAACAATTCCGACGACATCGGAAATTGACTCGGCATTGCAGGTGAAGCCGTCACCTTAATGCTCGCCAGTGGCCTGCACGATCATGAGTTCCACGATGTCGCTTCTGGTAACGGATCCCAAAAACTTTTCGGATTCCCGTTCTACGACAGGCATCACGGAAACGGAGTTCTCGGACATACGTTGCAGCACATCTTCAATATGCTCGTCAGGCCAAGCCAGCGGGGGTTCCCGACGCATCACTTCTTTGAGCGGGGTTTTGGCCCACGAACCCTTAGGCAAGTATCTGAGCATCTCCACAGAGACGATGCCAACCATGTCGTCATTATCGACCACCACATAGTCGTGCTGCCGGGAGGACATCCAATGTTCGGTGAGGTCACCCACCGACAGTGCGGGGCTCGGATGCCGCTGCGTCCGGTCCATGATGTCGTCAACCGTGACGTCATCCAGCGCGAATCGGGCGATGCCCCGGGGAATGTCGTCCAACTCGGTCGGCAGGTCGGTCCGGCGACTGGCTCGGTTGACTGTGTAGCTGATCACCGGCGGCATGACAAAGATGTAACCGAGCATCACCAGCACCAGGAAGGAGAACACGCCCTCGTCGAGGACTCCCGAATCCCACAGGACGAGCAGCAGGGCGGTTTCCGCCACTCCTTTCCCCATCAGTCCGGAAGCGACGGCGTACGGAACCGTGAGGCGAGAAACGTAGGCGCCAATGAAAGCACCGGCAAAGTTCCCAAACAGCGGGATCAGCGCCAACCCGGCCATCGTCCATAGCGGCAAGGCTGCGAATGAGAAACTGAAGCTCAATCCGGCCGAAGCAAAGAAGAGGGGCACGAAGAATCCGTCCGCAACGCTGCGGAGTCCGGGGATGATCTCACGCCGCACCTGATAGGACAGCCCAGACAGCGATGCTCCGAACAGCAAAGCCCCCAGTGAGCCGTGCAAGCCCACCACTTCCGCGCCGAAAACCATCAGGAACAGCACCCCAAGCAGCAGGCCCAGCGAAAGCTGCGGAACCTGGATTACCCGCTGGAACAACGCGATCACCGGAGGCAGCACCCGGGACATCAAAACCCAAGACACCACCGTAAAGCCGACGATTTTCGCCAACAAAACCAGTATCCCGACTGCGGATACCTCTTGGTTGTGTTCACCTATGCTGAACCCGATCAGCAGCAACACGACCAACTCGGCGATGATCACCACCGTGAAAATCTGCAGCCCGATCGGTCCTTTCAACTGACCGTCGTCAGCGAGCACTTTGGCCACAATGCCCAGGCTGGTCATCGACAGCACTCCGGCCAAGGCCAGCGACTCCATGAAACTCAGTTGGAGTCCGAAATCGAAAATGACCTCCGTAGTGACCAGAATCGAGATCCCCAACGAGAAGATCACGGAAAGAATGGCAGCGAGGAAGTAGCGGCCTCTGATGGATGACATGAAGCTGGATATGTCAACCTCGTCAATCCCGATCAGGAAAAAGAACAGGAAAATGCCCAGCGTCAGCAGCAGTTCGAGGTGCAGCGAAGACTCAATCCACCAGATGCCGGACAACCGAAGAACGGGGCCCAGCAGTATTCCCGCCGTCGCGTAGGCGACAATCGACCTCAGGCCCAAACGGCGGAAAACGCCCTCGGTCAACTTGGCGACTATGATCAGCAACCCCAAGGACAGCAAAGATCCCTGGTGTGCTAGTGCACTCTGGAGGTCGAACAATTCTGCCATCCCTTGAAGCGAGAGTCCTTCTATTAGCAGCCCGTGGCAATAATCCCGATTTTTCCGACTAATGTTGTTTCTGTATGTTGCCGTCGTGATGGTCTAATGATGGGGAATTATATCGTGGTTTACCCAAATCATTCAGGGGCTAGGTGGCATCCTATTGTCTGGAGTGCAACAACCTGCCCAGTCAAACGGAATAAGTAGATACCGGCTTGACTAGTTAGCTCCCAACCAGCGCCCGCATAAACGACCCGAACGGGTCTACATCGCTACGGTGGTTGTACTTCCACGATGCCTCGGCGATGTAGCGGGGTGACCCGAAGAGTCCGTCCTTGAACAGCTTGGGGTAGTGGTGGTGCTGACCATACCAGGCCCGCTTGAGAAGTGCCCAGAACCCCAAAGACGGACTCTACGGGTCGATGGTGTTGGTCTGCCCTCCGCTACGGTCCGAGTATTGCTCGCCGTGGTTGACAGCCAGGTGAGACATGAACGGGCTCACGGCCTCGTAGGCCGCGTACTCGTTCGTTATCAGCAGGCTATGGGTCCACTGAGTCCTGAATGAACTGCAAGATGCCTCGACCTGTGAGATCATCCGCCACCATCGCCTTCACCTTGCCACCGCGCTCGACCGCAGCCAGTACAGCGGTCTTCGAGCTACCGCGACCGCGCTTAGCAGGCTTCCTGCCACCACGGCGGTTGCGCTTGCGGGGCTTGCCCCCGATGTAGGTTTCGTCAGCCTCTACAATGCCCCGCAGGAAAGAACCCTGGTCGCCAAGGGCGGATTCTTCGGCTGCCATAGCAGCGCGCACACGCCGCATGAGGTACCAAGCGCTCTTCTGATTGAGTTCCAAGTCAGGGGCTAACTGGTGACTAGACAGGCTCTCCTTGGCGGTTACTGCCAGAGAGATAGCTAGAAACCACTTTTGCAAGGGAATCTTGGTCTTTTGCATCACGGTACCGCTAAGGACGTTAAACGAAGACTTGCAACCGTGGCAGTTCCAACGACCTACAACATCGTTCTCGGCCTTGCGAGCTACCTTGACACTACCGCACAAGGGGCAGTAGGGCTCCTCATCGAACCGTACCCGCTCCAGCTGCGCGATACAGGCGTGCTGGTCGGGAAATCCCTTGGAAACCGACACGATATTCATACCCTGGTTATCGCATGGGTGGGCTTGAATGTTAAGCCGGTATCTACTTGTTCCGTTACCGATTCGGCGAAGAACCCGGTAAATGACTGAGAACGTTAATGTTCAGTGGTTTTTGACTAAGAGACAATTACCCAGTTTGCGACCTGCGAGGCCAGCCTCTACAAGATAGTGTACAGGCTTGTCTCCGAGACCGCCGAGTCCTGGAGCGACCGGCCTGTGAATAGCAGACTTCGTCGGATGGTGCAGGCTTCCGGCCTCGACGATCACGTCGGACTGGTCAGCACCTTCGCAGGTGCCAACGAGATTGAGCGCCTCGACCACTGACACAGCTCTCTGAACGGATTCTTCTAGTCGGCTTCTGCCCGCAACCCGCAGTGGGCAGAGTCGTACTCGGGCCATCCTTCTGGTGCCAGTTCGTCTCCCCCGACGACGTGGCCGTGGCGGCGAGCCAGCTCTGCACCGATAGGTCGAGGCGCCTACATCAGGGACCGCACCAACCCGGCAGCGTCAAGATCCAACCAGAGCCCGGCAGGGACCGGAGCCTCCATCAAGACGAAATTTGCCTCGACCTCTTCAAGCGACGCACTACCCGGGATGACCGACGCCACCGCAGGGTGTTGCAACGGATACTGCAAGGCTGCGGCCCGGATGTCGGTGCCATGTTCGTCGCAGATCCGCCGGATCTCCTGGGCCCGTGCCCAGCGCTCGTCGTCTACCGGCCGGTAGTCGTACATCGCCCGTTCGCGTCGGTCGGTCGCCAACATGCCCGAGTTGTAGGGCCCGCCGACGATGATCGAGACATCACGATCAAGGCAACGGGGCAGCAGGTCATCGAGCGGATCCTGTTCCAACAGTGTGAAACGACCCGCCAGCAGAAAGCAGTCGACGTCGAAGAGGTCCAAGACCTGATTGCAGACCCGCGACTCGTTCACACCGAGCCCAAACGCCCGGATCACGCCCTCGCTGCGCAGGTCGTTCAGGGCTGGCAGGGCGCCCCTGGCTGCAACCTCGAAGATGTCCGGTTGCGCGTCGCCATGGGTCCAGGTATCGATGTCGTGACACAGCGCAATATCGACGCGACCCAACCCCAACCGCACGAGGCTTTCCTCAAGCGACTGGCGGGCCGCAGGGTAACTATAGTCATAATGGGGGATGAGGGGCGCTGAGGAGGGCGGCTGGCCGTTTCCTGCTGGGGCCAGCAGGCGACCGACTTTAGTGGAGAGGATGAACTCGTCCCGGGGACGCTGCGACAGCACAGCCCCGATACGCCGTTCGCTGTCCCCATGTCCGTACAGCGGCGCGGTATCGAAATACCGGACTCCACCCCGGTAGGCCCGCTCGGCAATGGCGATTGCCTGAGGGTCGCTCAAGGCTTCCGAGCCTAAAGGTGCACCTCCAAAGCCGAGGATGCTAACCTCGATATCGGTCGTCCCGATACGGCGTGTTTCCAAAGCCATAATCGTCTCCCTAGCCGGGTATCCCCCGGACTCGCGTTCTACTCATGCGGTGGCTCCCACGCCTTCGGGGCAATCCCCTCAACATGAGTCTTGACGTCGACGACCGCCGGCCTCCCCGCAGCGAACGCCTGATCGAGCGCACTGGCGAGCTCGCCCGGCCTGTGCACCGTCGCGCCGAAGCAACCCATCGACTCGGCGATCCTCGCAAAATCGGCGTCCGGGAACAGCCAGAGCTCATCAGAGCCAGACGTCCGCCCCCCATAGATCGCCTCCACGCCACCCTGTTCCTGGTTCAACGAGTGATTATTATTCACCACCGTGACGGTGTCGATCCCCGCCTTCAAAGCAGACTCCAACTCCGCGATGTGCCACCAGATGCCGCCGTCACCGGTGAAACAGAGCACTGGCCGGTCCGGTGCAGCCGCCTTCGCACCGATCGCCGCAGGCAAACCCCAACCCAGTGAACCAGCACAGCGGATGTAGCGCTGCTGCGGGTACTTCAGGTCGACCATGGCACCGGTCCAGATGCCCGAGTGGCCCGTATCAGAGACGAGAATCGCATCCGACGGAAGATACTCCGTCAACTCTCCACACAGCCTTTGCGGCATCATCGGCTCTCGCTCGGACTCTATGAGCGGTGCAACCCTCTCTCTCCAGTCCCGAACTAGCTCCTGGATGTGCCCTATCCAGGCAGTGCGCTCTCTGGTCGGCACAGCATGATCGACGATCTTCCGCAACGACGCCTTCGCATCACCTTGGAGCCCAAGCGTCAGGGGGAAGTTGCGACCCAACTCCGCAGCGTCGATGTCGAGCTGGAGTACACGGGTGCCGGGCACCGGAATCTTGTACTCGTTCGTCACCATCCCGCCGGCACCACAGCCGATAAAGAAAACCAGATCCGCCTCGGCCACGGCCCGGTTGGCACACGCCCTCGAGTACTGACCGCACACCCCCACTCCTAACGGGTGATCATGCGGGAACTGCTCCTTGGCATTGAGAGATGTCGCCACAGGCAGGTTGAACTCCTCAGCTAGCTCCACCAGTTCAGCACCGGCATCCGAGGCGGTAACGCCTCCCCCAGCAACGACGACAGGTCGTTCAGCTTCCTGCAGCAGGCGGATCGCTTCGCGGATGCGGGGCGACTCCGGCTCGGGCCTGAACGGTGGCAGCCCGGCGAACGACTCTTCAATGAAGACCTCTAGATCTGCCTCGCGGTCGGCGATGCCCTGGCCAACGAAGCCATCGAGGTCGAGGTGCACCGGGCCCGGTGTGGCCGTGGTGGCCTCCCGGAAGGCCTGCCGCAAGAACAGGGGGAGCTGCTCAAGGTCGTCGATGAGGACGTTATATTTAGTGACCGCGTCGAAGGGTCTCACATGATCGACCTCCTGGTAGGCGTGACGGTGCTGGTTGATCTGCGTCTGCCGGCCAGTAATGGCGACGACAGGAGAGTGGGCTAGATGAGCGTCCTGCAGACCGGCAGCGAGGTTGAAGGCGCCGACAGACTGGGCCATGCACAGTCCAGGACCACGGCGGATCCGAGCGTAACCGTCAGCCATGTAGGCGGCTGCCTTCTCACCGTGGGTCTGAACCCGCTTGATGCCCAGGTTTTCCATCTCCATCAAAGCTCGGGGAGCGATGTAGGGTACGAAGAAGACGTGGCTGATGCCGTAACCGTGCACGGTCTCAGCAATGAATCGACCACCTGTCATCTTGGGCATGGCGCCTGTCCCTCCTGAGCCATCAAACTGGAGCGAGTCTATAACGAGAACCCGGCTACCTCAGGATGGGAAGACCAGTCCCGACCTTGGTCAAGCACCTCGACTAGCTGCGTTTGCCTAACACCCGAACTACAATCCAAATTGAGGAGGGATGCCTGAAGAGTCTTGTGCAACTCCAGCAGGTTTTGCAACAGGTCTTCACTTTATTGTCTCTTCTGAACCAGCGCAGAGATCGCCCCACCGAACCTGGGTGGTGACGTGAGATTATCCCGCACCCCTACCAGATCCAGCGAGTCCGTCCTTGGAGATGCGTACCAGACCTTAGCAGAGCCCGTGGTATTGGAATTGGTGCCGGTAGGGGGGTCATGATGAAGAGTGAAGGGGCGGTTCTCGAATAGGTTTCACCGAGTTTTGCCCATACCAGGGGAAGGAATGATTATCGAGATATCGCTTTCCGGACGGGGACAACTTCATTTTGGAGGATGGCTTGAAGGGGGTAAGAGATAATCTCACGTTACGACCCGAACCTGCCCCTCTCGAGAAATAATCTTTCTATACGCACATTTATTATAACCATTCACTCTACGAGAAATCCTCCCAGAGACTGACTCTGCTGTGGGAATCACCGCCTGCAGAATTGACTTCCAGATGGGGCTTCGCCTAAAATGGGTGGCCCGGCTGGGTCTGTTACGCACAATACTGAGGAGAGTCCGTGCGAAGACCGCTCTACCAGCAGGTTGAGGACACGTTGAACGCCCAGATCCTCTCGGGCCGACGACCGGTTGGTTACAAGTTGCCGACAGAGAATACCCTTTCGGATATGTTCAATGTCAGCCGAGACACTGTCAGGAGAGCCATTCGCTCACTTAAGGACGAGGGTCTTGTCAAAGCCACTCCGGGAGTCGGCACGGTGGTGGTGCGCAACAGACCCGAAATGCATAAGCCCACCTTAAAACGGCTTACCGAACACCTCAGAGACGCTGGCCTTCCACTAGATATTGAGTCGGTCGATGTTGACCTCCGGGAACCGAGCTGCGCCATCCGTGAGCACCTGCGCCTTCCTGCTGGCGAGCGTGTGCTACGCGTGCAACGGACCCGCAAGATTGCGACCCGTCCTTTCTCGATCACCACGTTCTTACGTGCCCGAATGGGTCGGCACCGAAGCCGACTTTACCAGTAGCATTCACACGCTTATTGAGAAAGATCGCAAGAACTTCATTATCTACGGCACCGACCGCATCTCCGCCCGCGCGCCGACCGCCGAGGAACAGCAGGTGTTGACCATACCCGATAGCCTCCCTCTCCTGATCGTCCGGCGCACCTCGTATACTGACCACGACCGCCCAATCGAGTACTTCGAAGCCGAAATCCGTTCGGACCTCCATGAATACATCATCACCCTCCCGAGAGAAATCTAGCCAGTATGGACACCAGGACTAACCAAGTTGGTAGCAAGGGGGATTGAGATGTCAACACCAGCCGCCACCCGCTTCAGCCGCTACCAGCTTACCGACCTGAGCCACGCTATCCTCGAGCGGGCGGGTGCCACTGGCGAGGAGGCCGCAGTGGTCGCGGAAGCGGTAGTCGACGCTGAATTCCGGGGCATCGACTCTCAGGGGCTGGTCCGGCTTCCCGTCTACGCCAAGGCCGCAGCGGCGGGGAGGACCCGCTCTAATGTCGAAATGGAGGTGCTCATGGAATCGGCGAGTGCCCTCCGGCTCGATGCGCACTACGGCTGGGGCTACGTGATGGGTAAGAGGGCAATCGACCTATGCACGGAAAAGGCACGAGAGAGCGGCGCGTGCTTCGCGGTGATGCTAAACACAAGCCACCTCGGGCGGCTCGGTTACTTCGTCGAGCACGCTGCGCAACAGGGCGTCATCGGTATCGCAGCGGCGGCAGGTGCGCAGAGCTTTGCAACCCAGGCGCCGTGGGGAGGTGTCTCGCCCGTGTTCTGTACCAATCCGCTAGCTGTAGGGGTACCCAGGCGCGACGCCAATCCGATTGTCTACGACATTGCAACCACCCAGATCGCCCGGGGAGCCATCCTTATGGCCCAGAAGCGCAATGAAACCATCCCCGAAGGTTGGGCCTTCGATACCGACGGCTCCCCCACCACTGACCCCCACCGCGCGCTGCCACCCCACGGTACGCTCGCGCCCCTCGGCGGTTACAAGGGCTCGGGCCTCGCGCTCGTCGTAGAGATCCTCACGAGTGTCCTGGGCGGCTATCCTCCCGAGGAGAGTAGCAGCTTCTTCGGCACCTTTTCCATCGACGCTTTCATTGAGTACGAAGCCTTCCTCGGCGGGCTCGAGACGCTGGTAGAGGCCATGCGCGCCAGTGCCCCTGAGGGCGGCTCGAGGGAGGTACTGCTACCTGGCGAGCGCAGCGTCCGCCGACGCGAGAAGAACGATCAGGAAGGTGTCGAGATCACACCAGCCCTTTGGGAAGAGATCGCCTCGGTCGCGATCGAGCTCGGCGTAACACACCCGCTTCTAGCTAGCTGATGTCCAACTTGGCCGACCTCGACTTGGTGGTAACCGATGGCCGCGTGGTCGATCCGGCAACTGGGGTCGACGAGATCGTCGACGTAGGCATCCGCCATGGCTACATCGAAGCGGTCGAACCTAGTGGCCAGCTTATCCGTGCCCGGCGACACCTCTCAGTTGAGGGGCTAGTGGTTGTTCCTGGCCTCATCGATCCACACGTTCACCTTTCAATACCGTTCGGCAAGACCTACGGAATAGCGATGGTTGCCCGGGCCGGAGTGACCGCCTGTCTAGAACTGGCAGGGGATGGCCCCGACCTCGCTCGCGGCCTGCGCGAACGGGGCTGCGGCATTCACATAGGCTACCTACTACCACTCATCCCAGGACGCAACCTCTCCAACTCAAACCCCAGCCATATTGAGCTAGAGCACGAGATTGAGAGAGCACTGAAGCAGGGTGCCCTCGGGGTGAAGCTCCTCGGTGGGCACTATCCACTCGTGCCCGAAGCGATACGCGTAACCGTAGATCTAACACGTGAACGCGGCTGCTACCTTGCTATCCATTGTGGCTCTACCGAGACTGGCAGCGATATTCGCGGCCTGGAGGAGGCAATCGAACTGATAGGCGACAATCCGGTCCAGATCGCGCATGTCAACAGCTACTGCCGCGGTCAACTGCTCAACGACCCGATCAAGGAGGCTCGCCGGGCCCTGCGTGCCCTGGCGGGCAAGGGGATAGCGAGTGAGAGCTATCTGTCGCGCTGGAACGGCACCTCGGGCCACTGCAGTGACGGCGTTCCTGTGAGCCACGTGACTCGCACCTGCCTCCGATTGGGAGGTCATCCCGAGACAAGGGAAGGCTTGGAGCGGGCGATAGAGATGGGCTACGCCCAGGTCAACATTGAGGGGTTAGCCGGCACCGAACTCGTGGCAGGGACCGTTGGAATCGAGCACTATCGCCAAGCCGGTGGTGAGCTGGTGGTGAGCTTCCCAGTGAATCCACCGGAGGTAACCTCACTGCTGGCTACAGCCCGGCACGAGGGGGATTTCATCGTCTCTGCCCTGGCGACCGACGGTGGCTCCATCCCACGAAACAGCACGGTGCAGCAGGGATTAGCGCTGGTGCGTTACGGAGCCCTGTCTCTCTCGGAGTTCGTTGAGAAGGCGTCAACCGCCCCCGCACGCATGCTGCATCTCGCTGACCGCGGTACGTTGCGGCCCGGAAGCGTGGCCGACCTCACAATTCTCGACCTAGAGCGCGGCTCGATAGCCTACACGGTTGCCTCTGGCAACATGGTCTACGCCGAAGGCGCACTGACAGGAAGTGGTGGGAGCTTTCTCACCACCGACGCTGGGATCAGCTTCGCACAAGAGCAGGGGATTAAGGGAGAGGTGGTTCGCCATATCACCTGAGATACAGAGATCCCAGGCTGAGATCCCGGACCACACCTGGAACGAATGGAGCAATGCCCTAGTCACAGAGCGTCAAGAGCAGTTCGTGAACGATCTCGCGGAGGCGGTATCGCTCGCCAGCATCAACCCAGCGCGGGTCGAGCGTCTCGACGATCAGGTGGGCGAGGCACGATTTCAACACTTCTTCCAAAAATTATGTAGGGCTAAAGGCCTACCGGCAACACTTCAGGAGAGTCATCTCGAAGCGCGCCCGAATGTCGAGGTCGCCCTCCCGGGAAATCTCAGTTGTCGCAGCCTGCTCTTAAACGGCCACTGTGATGTGGTGGCTGCCGATGAGCCCAACTGGAACCATGCACCCTTCGAGGCCCGCGTCGCCGACGGGTATGTGAGAGGGCGTGGAGCAGCCGACGCCAAGGGATCGCTCCTAGCCATGCTGCAGGCTGTCTGGATTGCACGTGAACTGGCTGGCGATGCGCTCGGGCCCATTACCCTCACCAGCGTCGTCGATGAAGAGGCTAGCGGCGGCGGCACCGAGGCTTGGCTGCGGGATCAGGAGCGGCTCGGGAAACCTCTGCCGGACGCCGCTATCATTGGTGAACCAACCGAACTCCAGCCGAGCACAGCTACCCGCGGTGCCCGATCGTTCCAGCTCGCGGTCCGAGGCCTAGGCGCACACGCCGGCGAGGCCTACCGAGGCGTGAATGCAGTAAACCTAGCCATGCGCTTCGTCGAGGCGCTCGAAGCGCTGCACCGAGACCTTGCCTGTCGGGCCGACGCCCACTTGTGGCCAGAACTCGATACCCCTTACGTTTTCAACCTAGGTCGCATCGCCGGCGGCTCGTCCTTCGCCTCGGTAGCGGCCGCCTGCGAAATCGAGGGAGTGGTGGGTTGGGTTCCACCCGACACGCTTGCCAGCATGAGCGCCAGAGTTGAACGGGTGGTAGCTGAGGTCACACAAGCTGATCCCTGGCTTCACAAGCACCCGCCGGAGTGGCGCTGGAGCTGGCTCGCCTTTGAGGCGAGTCAGACACCCACCGGTCATCCCTTAGTCCACCTCCTCGGAGAGGAGAGTCGGCGGTACGGTTATCGCGGAGAACCTCGGGGCTTGCTAGCCGGTACCGACATGCGGCTACTGCGCAGCCTCGACATTCCCACCGTTAACTTCGGCCCGGGTGATATGTCGCAGGGGCACGCTGCCAACGAGCAACTCGAGATCAGCCAGTACTTAGATGCCATACGCATCCTCGCCAACGTGATCCTACGCTGGTGTCTAGCCAAAAAGGGGGGAGCAGCATGAACAGCACCGACCCCGTCAAGGACCCCTGGTTCTTACCTGACATGACCTGGGAGGAGGTGAGAAGTGCCCTGGAGCATACCGATCTCGCTATCATCCCGGTCGGGGCGACCGAGCAACACGGTCCGCACCTGCCGCTCGGCACCGACACCTTCGGCGCATTCGATCTCGCCCGGTCGGCAGCGCCGCGCGCCCGGGGAGTGGTCGCTCCGGTACTGTTCGCTGGCGTGTCGGCGCATCACCTCGGCTTCCCAGGCACCCTTTCACTGAGCCAAGAGACGTTCGTAACGGTCTTGCTCGAGACGGCGGAGTGCCTGGCGCACCACGGCTTCCGGCGCATCGCGCTAGTAAACGGTCATGGCGGGAACGAAGTCGCAATGGCCTATGCCGCCCACCTAATCACCAAGCGCACTGACGCCGTAGCCATGCTGTTCGGTATCGCGCAACTCCGCAAGATCTACCTCTCCGAGAACATCGACAAGCTCGACATCCATGCGGGGGTTGGGGAGACCTCCAGCGTTCTCGCTAGCCGCCCCCACCTAGTGAAGCTGGAGCGGGCTCGCCGGCCCGAACTCGCCCTGCGTGGAGGACAGCGCCAGCTCTTGAAAGAGGTGCGCGAGCGGCCCGAGCTCCTCAGCTTCATCACCACGGACCTACCTCCTACTGACGAACTCTCCGATACAGGGGTCATTTCTCTGCTCGACCCGAGCGACGCGACCGCCGAGCTAGGGAAGTGCAATCAGGAGCTATTCGTTGAGGCCCTCGTCGAGTTCCTGGAGATCTGGTCCGAACGCGTTGCCAAAGACCGTGAGGAGGCCACCATGAAGTGAGATCCGTTCCAGATAGTCGCCCTCTCCGAACTCTCGCTCTGACCTGAGGAGGTCAACTGTGAAGCGTACCCCCCGACCCCCTGTGCTACTGCGTCTGGTTCTGGTAATGGTATCCGCCCTGCTGGTGTTCGTCACCCCCACACTCGCCCAGGATCCGCTGGTCCTTGCAGTTCGGACTCCGCTTCTTAACCTGGATCCCACTCAGGAATCGAGCTCGACTATGGGGTTCGCCATGATCAACGTTATGGAGAACCTAGTTACCACCAGCCCCGACGGCGCCTACGAACCGATGTTGGCCACCTCCTGGGAGGTCGTGGATGACACCACCTGGCGTTTCCACCTCCGTGAGGGCGTCACCTTCCACGATGGTACCCCCTTCAACGCCGAGGCGGTTGTGTTCAACCTCGACCGGATGGCGGCACCCGAGTCGCTCCACTCCAGCAACTTCGGTTGGTACGCCGGCGCCAGCGTCGTCGATGATCTCACTGTCGACATCTCCACCAACGGGGCCTACCCCGGCATCCTGTCCGGCCTGAATTTCTACATTCCCTTCATCGTCAGTCCGACTGCGGTCGAGGTGCTCGGCGACGACTTCAACTCTGCCCCTGTTGGAACAGGCCCCTACCGTGTAGTCTCTCACGAGGCACGCAACCTCACAGTGGTCGAAGCTGTAGACGACTACTGGGGCGGGGTGCCCGCTGTGAAGCGCGCCGAGTTCCTCTACGTTCCCGAGGACAACACCCGCCTCGCCTCCTACATGACGGGCGAGGTCGACGTGCTGACCTTCGTCGAGTCGAGTCAGATCCCGCTGCTCGGTATGCGCGATGACACCGTCCTGGTAGAGGGCCCGTCGGACTTGGCCGACATGCTCTGGTTCAACACCCAGAAACCCCCGCTAGATAGCGCTACTGTCCGTCAGGCACTCGCCTATGGTATCGACCTCGACCTCATCCTCGAGACTGTGCTCGAGAACACCGGGACCCGCTACGGCGTCGCACTCGCCCCCGGAGTCTGGGGTTTCGATCCGGAGACCATGGGAGCCTCTCCCTACCCGTACGATCCGGAGCGGGCGCGTGAACTGCTTGCCGAAGCTGGTTTCTCTGACGGGTTCGATATCGAGTTCCTGATCGCAGACCGGCCCGAGCACGCCCGCATCGCTGAGGCGGTGCAGGGCCAGTTAGCCGACATCGGGGTGAACGTAAGTATCCGTACCCTCGATTGGGGAACGTTCCTGTCGGCCACCGCCGCCGGTGAGCACGAGTTGATGGTGGTCGGCACCTACGCCTTCGGCGACGCCGACCGCATCCTGCCGGAATTCGAGAGTTCCTCCATAGGCAGCCGCAACCGTAGCCTCTACTCGAACGCCGAGATCGACGCCCTCATTGCCCAGCAGCGCAATGAGCTCGATGCCGACGTGCGACGCGAACTCATCAAAGAGATCGTCGCCCGCCTTACCGAAGAGGCACCGCGCCTGATGGTCCGCGCCCGTAAACAGGTACAGGCCGTCAACGCCAGCGTGCAGGGCTACATCCACCACCCTGCTAAGTTCGACCTTCGCAACGTCACTATTGGCAACTGAGGTTGCCTCTCCGCCTGGTGGAGCCTGAAGGCTCCACCAGGAATTCCGGTAGATCAGAGGGTGAGCCGGCTTGGCCCTGTTCCTACTACGTCGCCTCCTCGCGTTTATCCCATTGCTCCTGGGGATGAGCGTGGTTGTGTTTCTGATCCTTCAGATCCTGCCGGGAGATCCGGCAGCCATCATCGGAGGTCAGTTCGCCACTCAGGAGGATATCGCGGAGATCAGGGAGGATCTCGGTCTGAACCGCCCCCTGCCGGTGCAGTACGCTACATTCTTGCGCAAGCTCGTGACATTCGACTTGGGAACCTCGTACGCCACGCGCCGCCCCGTAGCTGAGATGATCTCACGGCGCTACCCTGCAACCATCAGCCTGGCATTCGCCGCGATGGCGATCGCCCTGACATTGGGAACCCTAGCGGGCATGATTGCGGCCAGCACCCGCAACAGCGCCTGGGATCTGCTCACCATGCTCGCTAGCCAAGCGGGCATCTCCATCCCCGGCTTTTGGCTGGGGCTACTCCTGATCTACTATTTCTCGGTCCAACTCGGCTGGTTCCCAACCTCGGGCCTGTCAGGCCCACGCTACTACGTGCTACCCGCCCTCGCGCTCTCGGTATTCTCGATGGCATTCATCGCCCGCATGACCCGAGCCAGCTTGGTCGAGACCCTGGGCCTAGACTACATCCGCTCAGCCCGTGCGAAGGGTCTTACACACAACCGAGTGGTGTTCAAGCATGCCCTGCGCAACGCGTTCATCCCCGTCATCACCATCGCCGGTCTCAGCTTCGGCTACCTCCTTGGAGGCTCGGTCGTGATCGAGGCGGTGTTTAACATTAACGGGCTGGGTCGGCTGGTGGTCGATTCGATCCTGTCACGCGACTACCCCGTCATCCAAGTCAGCATCCTGGTACTAGCCGTCAACGTCGCCGCCGCCAATTTAGTGGTCGACGTCTGCTATGCCCTACTCGATCCGAGACTGAGGTACTAGTATGCTTCCCGGTGACACCGTTTCCCCGGAACGCTCGGATGTGGCAGCCCCCGCTCGCCGGGCTCTCCAGCGGACCTGGTTCGGCAGGCTGCTCCGCAATCGCCTCGGGCTCATCGGGGCGATCATTCTCGTGACCGAACTGGCTATCGCAGTGCTCGCACCCGCCCTTACCCCTTTCGATCCGTTCGAGCAAGATCTCCGCAACCGGATGCTCCCTCCGGGAGCCGACGGACACCTGCTTGGCACCGATGAGTTCGGACGCGACCAGTTCAGCCGGATCCTGCTCGGCACACGCTACTCACTCCTAGTGGGGGCGACGGTGGTCATCATCTCGTTCGTGCTCGGAGTCCCCGCTGGTGCCATCGCTGGCTACTACCGCTGGGCCGACGGCCCCATCATGCGTCTCGTCGACCTGATGCTCGCCTTCCCACAAATCCTGCTGGCACTGATCGTGGTGGCCACGCTCGGGACGGGACTATTCAACGTGATGATCGCGGTCGGCCTCGCCTCCGCCCCGGCATTCGCGCGCCTCACGCGCGGCGTGGTCCTGTCGCTGCGGGAGGCCGACTACGTGACCGCCACCCAATCCCTGGGCTCGAACGACGGCCGCGTCATCGTCCGCCACATCCTTCCTAACACTGCAGCGCCACTCATCGTGCAGTCCACCTTCCGGGTCGCGACCGGCATCCTCTCCGCCGCGGCTCTAAGCTTCCTCGGCCTCGGGGCCGAGCCGCCGACGCCGGAGTGGGGGGCGATGCTAAGCACAGGCAGGACCTACCTGTTTACCTCACCGCACCTCTCGATCTATCCGGGTATCGCTATCTTCATCACCGTACTGGGTTTCAACATCCTGGGCGACGGCCTTCGCGATGTACTCGACCCCCGCATCCGCAGGTGAGGCCCACGTCGCCCCCGACCGGGAAAACATCTTCCGACCGAGCTCTACCGACGATACAGGCACGACACTTCAGCAAAGGAGGCATCATGACTGGCATGGGACACGGCTGGGGCAGGGTCCCCTGGGAGTGGGAAGATCGTAGCCCATGGCTGCATCTGCCTTACCCTGAAAGCGAAGCGCGGCGCCGGATCGACGGCGTTCGACACGCCGCAGCGAAGCACGAGGTAGACGTGGTGGTGGTGGTAGGCGACGCCGCCGACAAGGGGACGATCCGCTACCTCTCGAATTTCGAAGTCCTGTTCGGCGGCCACGCGCTGATCGCCGTCCCTCAGAGCAACGATGAGCCCGTACTAATCAGCAACTCCGTCATGCACGGCGAGCCGATGCATTCAGGCTTCTGGATGACCTGGTTCCGGGACATCCGTGCCATCATGAGCCCCCGCACCGGCGGCAGATCCGGCGGTCTGTGGGACGAACTCACAGTCCTCCTCAAGGATTGGGGCGCAACCGAGCGCGTCGGCATCTCCGGACACGGTGCCATAGCCGAGCTCGAACGTCGCCTCGGCGAGCGGCTTCCTGGCTGCGAACTCATCGACGTCACCGCCGAAATCGAGACGCTGCAGACCTTTAAGTCGCCACACGAAGTCGAACTGCTGCGCCGCTCAGCACTGGCCGCCGACGCGGGCATCCGCGCCGCGCTGGACGCCTGCAGGCCCGGGGTGCCCGAGACGGTGGTGGCGGGCGAGGCAGCGAAGGCGATGTATGCCGCTGGCGCTGAGGATCTTATCTTCCTCTCCGTAGTGGGTGGGCCGCTGAGCGGGTTCAAGCACGCCCTCCCCCGCCCGCACCCGCTCGGCAATGGTGACTTGGTCTTCCTAGACATGGGCTGTAGCGTTGCCGGTTACCTCTCCGATACCTCGCGCTGCGCCGTCGCTGGCCACGCCAGCGATGAGCAGCTCGAGTTTCTTCAGGCTGCCGAGTACATAGAAGACACCATCTTCAAGTTGATGAAGCCAGGGATAACCATCGGTGAACTCGCCGCCGAAGGTCAGCGGCTGGCCGACGACCTCGGTTACGGGAGCCACTTCTATTTCCGCGGGCACGGCATCGGCACCTCGACACACGTCCCCCCGGCCTTCTTCCCAGGCAGTACCACCGGATTTGAACCCGGTATGGTCTACGCCTTCGAGCCGATGCTGGTCCGCAAGAGCTTCGGGACGGCCGTGGTCGAGAATGTCCTGCACATGACCGACCGACACGCAGAGGCGCTCAACAAAGTTGCTAAGAACTGGGGGGACCACTGTGTGGCCTGATCGCCTGACACCCGACGAGATCGCCATCCTCGAGGCCAGCGGCTGGGGTCAGCGTCAGGGGTTCGGTCGGCACCCCGCGATGCTGATCATCGACGTAACTTACGGCTTCACCGGCGACGAGCCTGAACCGATCCTCGAGGCCATCAAGCGCTACCCCACCAGCTGTGGCGAGGTGGCGTGGCCCGCCCTCGAAGCGATCAAGCACCTGCTCTCGGCTGCCCGCGACGCCAGACTCCCCATCATCTACACCCGCAACGACTACCGCAGCGATGGTTGGGATCTCGGCTCCTGGGCCTGGAAGCTCGGCAACGATGCCGGCCGACGGGTCCCCTCGCCTCGGGCGAATCGCATCGTCGACAAGATCGGCCCGCGTTCTAATGAGATTGTGATCGCAAAGAAGAAACCCAGTGCATTCTTCGGCACGCCGCTCATGTCGTATCTTAGCGACCTGCGGGTCGACCAACTGATCGTGGTCGGCTGCGTCACCAGCGGGTGTGTCCGCGCCTCCGTGCTCGACGCCTTCTCCTACAACCTGCGAGTAGCGGTGGTGCGCGAGGGAACCTTCGACCGCCTCCCCCTGAGCCATGAGATGGCCCTGTTTGAGATGGATGCCAAGTACGCTGACGTTGTCTCCCTCACCGATGTCCTAACCTACATCGAAACGAACCGTGTCGCGGCAACCACCTGAATCCGGCTACGGAGGCGCGTCCGATGTCGTGGTGCTGTCCGGACGTGAGGTGCTCCAGGCTTTACCGCTCGAGCGCTGCATCGAAGCGGTAGCTGAAGCGCTCGTTGCTCATCACCGCAAAGAAGGTCTCACCTATCCTGTGGTCCGGGAGCAGCTTCCGACCGGCGGCGGCATCTTCGGGGTGAAGTCCGGCTACCTGCTCGAAGCCGATGCGCTCGGTCTCAAGGCGGGCGGCTTTTGGGCTGAGAACCGCGAGCGGAGCCTGCCCACCCACCAAGCGGCCATGCTGCTATTTAATCCCGCTACCGGAGAACTGCGGGCTGTTCTAGACGCCAATGTAATTACTGTAATCCGTACTGCGGCTGCAGGGGCCCTAGCTGCCCAGGCACTGGCACCTACCAAGAGCAGCTTGGCAGCCCTGATCGGCGCTGGTTCCCAAGCGGTCGCGCAGACGCACGCCCTTGCTTGGGCCCGTCCCGACCTCGCCATGGTGAAGGTATTCGCCCGCAGTCCAGAGAGTTTTGACCGCTACCGGATCAGCGTCGCAAACCTCGGTCTCGAAGTGAAGCGCGCACCCACGATCCGAGAGGCCGTCGCCGAGGCAGACATCATCGTCACCGCCACACCCTCATGGGAGCCGCTGGTCGAGAACTCCTGGGTTGCGCCCGGTGCCCATATCAGCGCCATAGGCGCCGACACTCGTGGCAAGCAGGAACTCGATCCGGAACTGTTTATCGGTGCCCGCGTAGTAGTCGATGACTGGAAACAGGCCATCACCATCGGTGAGTGCCAGCACGCCCACCGCCTCGGCCACCTCTCCCGCAAGACTATCCATGGCGAGCTCGGTGCAATCTGTGCCGGCGACCTGCCGGGCCGCGAGGATGACGACACCCTTACACTGTTCGACAGTACTGGCATCGCCTTGCAGGACCTCGCTGCAGCGGCCGCGGCCCTCGAAGCCGCCGCCGAACTGGGCCTCGGCCTCCGCCGACGCCTCGGAGACGTGACCCCAGAGGAGATGTGGTGAACAGCACCTCATGGTAACGGTGATCCAACGCTACTACGCCCGCCCCGGAATGGCCGAGGCGGTCCTGGAGACCCGTCTCGAAGCCTCGAGGCGTCTCGCTGCCATGGGTCTCCCAACTGGCGTCACCCTAACGCCGGCGGAGGCCAAGGCACCCGACGTACCCGATGTCGTATGGATCTGCCATTACCTTGACCTCGCCGAGCGAACTCTCCTGAGCCGTACCGCTGAGAGTGACTCCGAGTTTGCAGCGATCCGCGCCCGCCAAACCGGGCAACTGAGCAGGTTCGAACGCGACCTGCTCAAGGCGCTGTATGAAACCGAGGTTGTGGAACTGGGAGACGGCAATGTCTGAAGCCGACCCGAACAGCGTGAGTGCCGGACTTGTCTGTCGGGTGTGTGGCGAACCAGCCCGGTCACTCACCGCTTGGCGCTGCGATTGTGGAGAGCCCTTCCGTCTCCTCGACAACCCCGAACACTCGCGATTCGCGGCACTGCAGATCCCCGAACTTGGGCAGGGAGAGACCCCGCTCATCCCGGCACCGTTCGAGGGAGCTGGCCGCCTCCACCTGAAGCTCGAGGGCGCTAATCCTAGCGGCTCATTTAAGGATCGGGGCATGGCGGTACTGGTGGGGCTAGCGGTGAAGTGCAGCGCCCCTGAGGTCATCTGCGACTCCTCCGGGAACGCGGCGGCAGCCATTGCAGCCTTCGCATCGGCAGCAGGCATCGGTTGCCGGGTATTTGTGCCTGCTGAAACGTCCGAGGGAAAGCTCCGGCAGATCGAAGCGTACGGTGCCGACTTAGTGCGCGTTCCCGGAGATCGAGAAGACGCCGCTCGTGCTGCCCAGGCGGCAGCGAACGAATCCTTTTACGCCAGCCATTACTGGCATCCCTGCTTCGCGTTGGGAACACGCTCATTCGCGTATGAGGTGATAGAGCAGTTTTCGGGGAATCTGCCCGACCATATTGTCTTTCCGGTAGGGCACGGCAGCCTCTATCTGGGTGCCGTATCCGGCTTTCTGTCCGCAGCGCGAGACCGGAACATCGCACCCCCCCGCTGCCATGTGGTGCAGACGCGTGCTTGCCAGCCCGTGGTGCAGGCCGTCTCGAAGAGCACCGCTCTAGCCAAGACGGTAGCGACCTTGGCGGAGGGGATCCGCATTCCCGAACCACTTCGGCTACCCGAGATCCTGACCGCCCTCGGCGCAACCGGGGGATGTGCCCTAGCCGCTGAGGAGAACTCCATCCTGCACTGGTGGCGGCGATCTGCACGGGGGGGAGTTCTGATGGAACCGACCTCGGCAGTGGCGCTGGCTGGCCTCGAAGCACTCCACAGCGAAGGTGTAATCGGTGACAAAGAGACGGTAGTCGTACCGGTCACGGGTCACGGGCTAAAGGTGTTATAGGTCGCCTTATGAACTGTGACCGGGAACCAGGCGGGTTCGACCGAGGAGCGAACACAAGTCACCCTTGCACCTGCCCTGCAGAGGCACTTATCTGCGGCTGGCGGCACGACACGACGAGGGGTTGAAGGGCTTTAGGAGGTAACGACATGGGTGCAGGTGGACGTCCGGAGATGCCTTACGGCTGGGGAAGGGTCGGTTATAGCTACGAAGAGAGGTGGCCATGGATGAACTTGCCGTTCCCAGTGGAGGAGTACCATCGACGCCTCGCACGGCTGCGCCAGCTGATGGCTGCATGGAACCTTGATGCCATGGTGGTTATGGGCAGCCCTTCGGACAACGGCAATATCCGCTACCTCACGAACTTCGAGGTCTTCTACCCTGGGGGACGGCAGGTCGTCGTCGTACCGGCCAACGGAGAAGCGGGCCTCACCACTGACGGGGTGATGCACGGCGAGCCGATGCACTCCGGCATCCAGGACGCGTGGCTGGAGAATGTCCGCTGCGCCGCCTCGCCAAAGACCGTAACGGGTAGTGCCGAAGCCGTAAGCATCTTCGATCATGTGGAGGATTTCCTGCTGGAAGCCGGCCTCGAGGGTGGGAGGCTGGGGCTGGTGGCAGCGACCCCAGAGTTCACTGCCTTCCTCGAATCCACCTTCCCCAGATGTGAACTGGTTCCCGCCGACGCAGTTATGATTGAGATGCGAAAGCTCAAGAGTCCACTAGAGATCGAGGCCCTCCGCAAGGCGGCCCACCTCGCCGACGCAGCCATGCAGGCCGCCATGGACGCGGTCCGCCCAGGTGTGACCGAATTTGACATAGCGGCCGAAGCGGTATTCGCCCTGTTCAGGGAGCAGGCAGAACACCTGTCGTTCCCTATCGCTGTGACTGCCGGTCCCCGGTCGGGCTTTAAGCACATGGCACCTACCGACTACACCGTCCGGGATGGCGATCTCGTCTACATCGATGTCGGCGGCCGCTACATGGGCTACTACAGTGACTGCTCCAGACAGTGCGTCTGCGGCACGCCTAACGACGAGCAGCTCCGCTTCATGGAGGCTCAGATAGACATTGTCGAGGCCTGCACAGACATGATCCGCCCCGGAACCAGGGTCGCGTCCATCGCCGAGGTCGGACTCGACATGGCTAGGAGTGCCGGGTATGAGGAGTACCTCTACTTCCGGGGTCACGGCATCGGTTGCGCCACCCACGACCTCCCCTCCATCGCGCCTGGCAACCCCGCCCAATTCGAGGAGAATATGGTGTTCTGCTTCGAACCGATGCTGGTCCGCAAGGAGTTCGGAACCGCCTGCTGGGAGGACATGTGGCGGGTTACCGTCGATGGGGTGGAACGGCTAAATCGGTGTCAGGTGCGCTGGTGGTAAGGCTGATATGCCGACGTAGTGGCGGTCTAGGACAATCCCTGGAGGACCTAGCGTTCATGGCGGGGAATTGGCTCCCGTCCCGGCGGCTCAATGTCGCTCGATGTGGGCCGAACTTGGCTCATACCCTCACGGGGTCTTGAAGTCCCAGACGCCTCGACATCTCCCGAGCCCCGTCTCTCACCAGGCGTGCGAATCGGTCGCGGCTCATCCGCGCCACCGGTGTGGCAATCGACAGACCAGCCACTGCAGCCCCGGTCCTGTCGTGAACGGCGCAGGCTACCGATTGCGCTCCCAAGACGGCACCCTGGTTGTCGAAAGCGAACCCTTGTATGCGTATGGCGGCCAGATCGCGTCACCAGGGCTGAACCGATAGAGACGCGCACCGGCACCATCGTAGGCGGAAGCCCGGCCGGAAAGCAGCAGCTGCAGACCTTCGCCCGGCACACCCGGTCCTGCAAGGGCCTCGTCGGTGGAGTAGTGGCGAGGGGTCAGCCAGCTCCAGAGTTCTTTCACCAGGTCCTCGAAATGAATTCGGGAGAGCCTGGAAACGGTCCAGGCCCAGTGACAGTGCCAAACTGCCTGAGCCGCTCCCCTTTTTTGGCACACAATAGGCACACAAACCCGGTTTTCAGCCTGCGTCGATCCTATTGAGCCATTCGAGAAACGACGTCCCTGACGCACAAACTTTGGTGGGCCCTGTTGGACTTGAACCAACGACCAATCGATTATGAGTCGACTGCTCTAACCAACTGAGCTAAGGGCCCACAGATCGCCCCACACCCCCATCTTACTCCTCACTCCTCCCACTCGCACCCGTTTCACTAGACTGCTCCCTACCTTATTCCCCTTCCATGACCTCTCTCCGCCCCCGCGAGGATAGGTTGAGAGGGCCGCGGGCTGTCTCTCGATTGTGTTGCTGGTGTCGCGCAAGTTATCGAGGTCGAAGCGGCTCACGGAGGGCTTAGAGCTAAGGCGACTCGGTGAAACTGACGAGAGCCAGTTGGCGGGCGTCCTAGTCGGCGGCAGCCTGCGAACTCTGGAGGAGGTACCCAACCGAGCAGTAGCGCTGAGTGGCCACCTGCTGGGGTAGCCGTGGGTCGGCACCTCTAGGGAGGATAGGTTGGCAGCGGGCGCATCCGGCAGTAGGGCACCCACAAGTCGCGTAATGGGTTACGTAGACCCAAGGGATGACGCGTTTATAATACCCACCTGCAAGGAAGGGAAAGGATCGACCGGTGAGTGAGCAAAAGAAGACCATCTATCTGACAGGGAACGGTCGCGAGAGGATTCGTGAGGAGTTGCGCTATCTTAAGGAGGAGAAGCGCCAAGAGCTGACCGAGTATATGGGGGCGGCCTTGGCGGACGGCGATCTGCGGGAGAGCGCTGCGTACGATGAGGCGCGGATGCTGCAGAGCGCAAATGAAGTGCGGATCGCCGACTTAGAGGAACTCCTGAGCCGGGCGGTACTGGTGGAGAGAGAAGCAGGACCCCACGCGCCAGCACAACTGGGGGCAAACCTGGAACTCGAGGACAGCGACGGCGAGCGGGTGAAGTTCCATCTGGTGGGCACGCACGAGGCAGACATCTTCGAGAACCGGATCTCAGATGAGTCTCCCCTGGGACAGCAGCTGGTAGGCAAGCGGGTGGGCGACCGAGTGGACCTGAACCTGGGTACGCAAAGCGTAAGCTACACCGTAGTCGCAGTAACCTACGAGTAGCGAGGGAGCCCAAGCTTCCGTCTGCGCGCTCATCACACCTCTTCAAAGTAGTCGTGCGGGCGAACCGAACCTTACCCAATGAGCCGGAAAAGAGCGGTCTCCCTCTCAGATCTTCGGCAGCGTGAGGATCAGGAGTCCATCTCGCAAGTGGGCTGTCGCTTCGATCCTATCGACCTCGCCGGGCAAGGTCAGGGTCCGCTGGAAGTGACCGCTCGGACGTTCGCCAAATAGCAGCTTCACGCCTTCATCACCGTCTAGGGGTTCGCGGATCCCGGCAATGATAACCTCGCGGTCTTGGAGGGCGATCTCGAGGTTCTCCTGGGGAACGCCTGGAACCTCGACAATGAGATGATAGGCGTCGCCCGCATCGAGGAGGTCGGCCCGCGGGGTTAGGGCCTCGTCACCCGTCTGGGAGTCGAGCAGGGTGTCGATCCGGTCGCGGATGGCGAGTAGCTCCTGGATGTCGCCGGCGGTGCCGTACTTGTCCAGTTCCATGCGCCGAGTGTAACACCCTCCCCCAGGGGCTCTGTTACCGTGGGGACGTGTCGTCGGGAGCCCTCCCGCTTCTGGGCGCGCCCACCGCCTCGGGCAAAACAGAGCTGGCGCTGCGACTGGCCGAGAGCGTACCCTTGGAGGTCATCTCAGCCGACGCCATGCAGGTCTACCGGGGCATGGATGTGGGAACTGCCAAGCCCTCCCGAAGAGAGCGGCGGAGAGTGCCACATCACTTGGTCGACATCGTAGATCCCGCCGAGGCTTTCAGTGTGGCGGACTTTGTCAGACTCGCTGAGGAGGCCATCCGAGGGGTGTTGGCCCGGGGGAGGGTGCCGCTCGTGCTGGGGGGCACCGGCTTCTACCTCCGGGGGCTCTCTCAGGGCCTGCCGGCGGTGCCACCGGTGGACGAGGTGATCCAGGCAGGGCTGTGGCAGCAATTCGAGGAGCGAGGGCTGGAGCCGCTCGAGCGCGAACTGCGCACCGCGAGTCCTGCGGATGCAGAGCGAGCGCAGCACAACCCGCGGCGGGTGATCCGGGCGCTGGAGATTGTGCGACGCACCGGCAGAGCGCCGAGTGCCTTCCCCCGCCCCAAGCCGGCCTTCACCTTCGACAAGTTGGTGCTCATCCCGAGCATGGAGGCCCTGGAGCCCCGCATCGAGGCGCGGGTCGAGCAGATATTCGCCGAAGGCCTCATCGCCGAGGTGCGGAGGCTGGTGGAGCGCTACCCGGAACGGCTAACCGCCACCCAGGCGATCGGCTATAAGGAGGTAGTGGCGCACCTCGAGGGCCGGATCACCCTGATCGAGGCGAAGGAGGCGGTGGCCCTGGCGACGCGGCAGTACGCGCGCCGGCAGCGGACCTGGTTCCGGCGCGAGCCTGGCGCGAGGAGGATCGAGGCGCTAGCGCTCGACGCAGAGGCCGCAGTGCGCGCGTGGCTCGAGGGCTTTGCACGGTAGCCAACTGCGCCATATCCGATCGGTTGCGCCACCCTAAAACGGCATCCAGTTGAATCGGGCACTGCGGCTAGCCTCTGATCCGGCGAGCTACGAGGTCTCCCGGCCGCTGGGCACCCCCTCCCCCACAAGCAAGAGTGCGCTCCAAAGGTCGTGCCGAACAGTGCTTGCGAGGAGATCACGCAACTGCGGCCCTACCCGATCACTTTAGCCGACCCTGTCGAGCTGCCGCTCGAGCGCCACTCGGGTACGCTCCGCCAGCGGCGCTGCCAAGGCCTGCCTCAGCTCCGCGGGGTCGGGCTCCTTGTCCAGGTAGAGCCGCATCACCCTGGGCACCGTCGGGGCAGACTCGGAGCCTGCGAGGCGCTCCACCTGCGCCCCTGCCTCGAGCCACCCTGCTGAGAGCACTCGGGTGTAGACCCCAGGTCGGCCGGCCTCGCGGAAGCGCTTAGCGAAGCCCGAGTCGCCCATCCGTGTCGCTAGCTTGCTACACGGGATCCGAGGCCCTGTGGCCTCGAGCAGCACCCCGCCGATGCGGAAACGGTCGCCGACTCGCACCGGCCCAGCACCGAAGCTGGAGAGCGTCAGATTCTCCCCGAAGGTGGCGGGTGCGAGCTCGAAGCCCAACTGATCGGCCCACCAAGCGTAGTCTTCCGCGCTGTAAAGATAGACCGCTTGATCAGCACCTCCGTGGCTGCGCTTATCCCCCTGCTCATCTCCAGCGAGACCGTCCCAGGTAACCTCCACAGGGCCCGCGACGGGTGCCTTGATAATCGCTGAAGAGACGGTACGGTTACCTAAAATCAGGGGCTTGGAAAGGCCGACATTGACAGAATTGACTCGAAGCTGCATGTCCCGGAGTATAGCCGCCCCGCAGCGAGCATTTCGAGTGAGATGGTATACAGAAGCGCTCCAGACCCGGAGAGTCCGGCCTCAAATACAGGAGCGCTTCTATCTGGTGGAGGCGGCGGGAGTCGAACCCGCGTCCGCAAGCCCTTCAGGTGGGCCTCTACAAGCTTAGTCCCCGATCAAATTTCGGCACTGGGTCGGCTCAGGAACGGGCGTCTGCCCAGTGCCTATGCGTCTTCATCTTCGGTCAGGAGTCAACGCACGAACTCAGGACCTAGCCGTCATTAGAGCGCCTCAACTAGCGAGCCAACGGCCGAGCTTCTAGCGGGCGCGCTGCTATCAAGCAGCGAGTGCGAACGAGTCGCTTTGGTTGCCGTTTGAAGGCTTGGCGGATTTTAACGAGGCCAACCGCCATCCTCGGCTTGCAACCGAACCCTCAGTGACTCACGTCGAAACCGTGTCGCCCCCACGTAAAGTGCCCCCTAGAAGGGCTATCATTCTAGCATCCTGAGAGGCCAAATCCATGTTGCCCAACCGACGGACCGGCTGGTGAGACTGAGTAGCCTGCCAAAAGACACACGGAAAGCAAGACGGCTCAATACGAGAGCGAGATCTGGTGCCGGGATCAACACCAGGCGACCACAGTGATCGCTCTTTCGCGATTCTCTGGGAGCCGCGAAAGAGTTTCGGAGTTCGGTCAGCTACGCCATCAAGGGGCTAGACCGGAGACGAACACCGAAGGGGCTGGCGTGGTCCGTGAGGCGGACAAGGTTGGCACCGCCGGAGTTCTCGGCAATGCACTCCTGCAAGGAGTCATCCGAGTCACGTGGTGACGGCAGGTTCCGTCCCGACCCTACTAGCGTGAAGCCGGCCTCGGATATGGCGGCCTGGACAGAGAGGCTTCTTCAGCGAGCGCTCCGTTGGAACAGACCGGGGATGCCGACGTTGAACAGGTAGTAGACGATGGGCACCACGATAAGTGTCAGAGCGGTGGAACTGATCAGTCCCCCGATGACTACCGTGGCCAGCTCTGCGCTGATGATGCCGCCCTCACCGCCGGAGAAGGTCGCCAGGGGCAGGAGTGCGAAGCTTGTGGTTAGCGCTGTCATCAGAATCGGGCGCAGCCGAACGCGACCGCCGGTGATCAGGGCCTCGGAGACAGACATTCCCCTAGCCCTCAATTGCTCGACGAAAGCGATGAGCACGATGGCATTGGTAACGACGATCCCGACAAGCAACAGGGTGCCCATCATGGCCGGCAGCCCCAGGGTGCGGCCGGTGACGGCTAGCGACACCAGGACCCCGATCAGGGCCAGGGGGAGGCTGGAGACGATAACGATGGGGTTTCTCAACGACCCCAAGCTGACCACCATCACCAGATACATCAGTAGGATCCCCACAGCTATGGAGAGGAAGATCGCCTGGAATCCCTCGGCAATGTCGGCAAATATCCCGCCGCTGGTAACGCTCACGCCCGCTGGCAGGGATAGCGCTTCGATCTTGGCGTCAATCTCTTGTCCCACGGCCTGGGTATCTTCGGCAGTGATCTCCCCAGTGATGCTGGTGGACCGCTGGCGGTCGGTCCGGCTAATGGTGACCGGCCCCTGTCTGACAACCACCTCGGCCAGTTCGCGGAGCGGAGCGGCACCCCCGGGACCAGCGATAACTAGGTTCTGGATGTTGTCGATGCTGCCCACGGCTTGCCGGTCCCCGGACACGACCACATCGATTGCCTCGCCATCAATGTCGACTGTGGTAACGGTGCGGCCTATCAGGAATTGGTTCAACTGGAATCCAACTTGGCGTGTGTTGAGTCCGATGCGAGCGGCGGCGGCGGGGTCAACCTCTATGGCAACCTCATCCCGGGCCTGGGCGACATCACTCTCCAGATTAACCACCCCATCTAAGGTGGCGAGAGAGGTCATCAACTCCTGGGAGACAGCTGCGATGTCGTCGTAATTTGACCCGGATATGCTGATCTCCACTCCGCCGGCTGGCGGTCCATCAACTATCTCGTTGACCGTCACCTTCCGGCCCGGTTTTTCCAACTCCGCCCTCAGGGTGCCGGCCAGGTCCTCCGGTGCATCCGGCTGCAGCACCACCAGCATACCGGCCTGATTAAAGCCTCCCGGAAGGCCTCCAGAGCCGAGATCGGTCGCGCCGACCGTAGCAGTGTATATCTCTGACAAGTCACGGACCCGGCCTTCAATCTCGATAACCTCGGCCAGAGTCTGGTCGGGAGGCGTTCCCGGCGGGAGGCTCACTTCAATCTCCAGTTCACGGACCGAACTTGTGGGAAAGAGCGTGACCGGAATGAAGAGTAGCAGAATCAGGCTGGCCCCGGTAATGAGGGCAGCGCCGGTCAGGGTGACGGCCTTATGCCCCAGCACCCACCGCAGCACCGGGGTATAGGCCCGCTGCATCCAGGTCTCGCGGACGAAAGCGAGGTCGTCTTCACCGACCCCTTCGGACAGGTCACCGGGCCGCAACAGGTACGCCCCCAGCACCGGAACGACGGTCAGTGCCACTACCAGTGACGCCGCCAGCGCGAAGCTGATGGTGAGGGCGAAGGGCAGGAAGAAAGCCCCCACCAATCCCTCGATGAACGCCAGGGGGGCGAAAACGACGATAGTGGTCAGGGTCGAGGCGAAAATAGCCGGACCGACCTCGACGGTGGCGTCCAGCGCCGCCCGCCACCGCTCCCTTCCAGCCTGAATATGCCGGTACACGTTCTCCAACACGACGATGGCATCATCGACCACCCGGCCCACCGAGATAGCCAGCCCGCCTAAGGTCATGAAATTTAGAGACATACCCTGCCAGTTCATGAGCAGCACGCCGGTCAGCACGCTGAGCGGGATGGTCAGTCCGATGACAACGGTAGGGCGCAGGGTGGTGAGCAGCCCCCGAACCAGCGTCGGCCTAATCGTCAGCATGAAGATGAAGACCACACAGACCGCGAACAGGAAGCCGAAGATCGCCTCTAGAAGCAGCGTATCGATCTGATCCCGGATACTTGGACCCTGATCCGAAACGACGATGACCTCGACTCCGGAGGGCAGCCCAGTGAGACCGTCCAGCACCTCCCGCACAGCCTTGGTCACTTCAATGGTATTGGCCTCGGCGTCCTTCACAATCGACACATTGATAGCGGGTTTACCGTTGGTACGGGAGATTCTGGTGGGGGTCGCATCTGTCAGGGCGACCCTGGCCACATCGGCTAACCTGACCGGACCTGAGGGGGATGAACCGACCACGAGGTTCTGAATATCCTCGACCGAGCCGAAGGTATGGGTAGTCTTCACCGGCACCGATTGACCAGCACCGAATAGTAGACCGGCGGGCAGGGTGACGTTATTCTCACTCAGGGCGGCAGTGACCTGGGGGAGTGAGACCCCACTGGCCTGCAACCGGTCTGGGTCGACGGCCACCCGCACCTGCTGCTGGACCTCCCCGTCGACCTGCACCTGCATTACCCCTTCGATGTCCAAGAGTTCGGGAAGGATTTGCGACTGCACTACCGGGGCCACCACATCGACCCCCTGGTCAGAGACCACGCTGAACTGCAGGACCGGAATCTGGTCAGGATTGAACCGGCCTACTGTGGGCCTTTCTACGCCGCTTGGGAAGGAGATGCTATTCACAGCGGATTCGATAGCACCTTCCGCGTCGGCCATGTCGGTCCCGAACCGAAAGGTCGCCAGCACCAGCGAATTGCCCTCGAAGCTGGTCGACTGGACGGATTCCAGCCCCTCGGTACCCGAAATGGCCCTTTCGATCGGCGAAGTAACGTCCCGGACTACCCCCTCCGGATCGACTGACGGGTAGGCGGTGGACACGGCCACCAGAGGAAACTCGATCTCGGGGAAGAGCTCTATCTGGAGGGAATTGTAGGAGAAGACACCAGCGGCCAAGAGAATGACCACTGCCAGCATGGTGACCGACCTATTTTTGATGGCTGCAGCGGTGATGAAACGCATACTCGCTTCAGCCTGTCCGACTTGTCTCAAGGTTAATCATTCACTACTCCCTCACACTGAACCTATCCAGGACTTTTGGCGGTAGGGTTCGCCGCTTGACAGAGTCTCTTAGTTCACAAGTCGCAGTCGAGAGTCCCTGCCAGAGTCTGGTAGTGGGTATCGAAAGACTTCGCGGCCAAAGGGCAGGCTCGTCACATCCCGCACCTCATCTCTGACCAGTCTCTTGCCTAGAGCAACCTGGCGGCGCCGGTGCATCCATGTTCCCCAAAGCGCAGCAACCATTTTCCAGCACCGCTGCCAGCATCTAGGCCCAAGTCGCCCCCTTAACCTTCTGTTACTTCTACCCTTCCCCCTCTTCACTCACTGTAAGCGCCCCTTTGTCCGCTTCCAGCCAGCCCTCCCAGCGCACTTCGTCCGGCTGGAGGAAGCCGCTGTTGGCACGTGGCTGCAACTGCTCATCCACCCCCAGCAGCCGTAACGAGCGGTGGTCGTTGCGCTTGCGGGCCCAGCGGATGAGCTGCTGGCAGTTGGGGCCGCCCATGGTGTCGGTCTGCTTGAACCAGCTGGTATTGTAATAGATAGAGAAGAAGTAGCGCCGCTGGCCCGAGGTATTAGGCGTTCCCGAATGCAGCAGGCCGTTGTGGGTGAACACCACATCCCCCGCCTTGGGATAGAGCACGACCTCTTCTGGGTGGGGACGGGTCTGTTCATGTTCATCCATCGCCACCGGGTCGATGTGAGAGCCAGGGATCACCCGCAGCGGGCCGTACTCGTCAGTCAGACCCTGCAGGTAGCAGATGGTGTTCCAGGCCGTCGGGCGCTCGTAGTGGCCGCTAGGCATGTGGGCCCAGCGGTCACGGTGCCAACCACTCACCTTGCCCGCAGCCTCCTCCTTGGAGACGCTGGGGAACGCCGCCAGGGTCAGGTTGTCGAGCTGCGCGAAGGGCCCCACCACCCGCTCGGCAAAGTCGAGGAGCAGCGGATTGGAGACGGCCGGCCACATCAGTGCCGGAGACCGCTCGAGCATGTTGCCGAACCACCAACTCCGACTGCCTGGCGCGTAGATACCTGGGGAACTGGCCTCGAGGCGCAGGCACTCTTCCCGCCATAGCTGCATCTGACCCTCGTCGTAGACCCCTTCGAAGACTGTGTAGCCCAGCCGCCTGTACTCCGCAAGGCGGGCGTCGGCCTGATGTCCCACAAAACCACTTCCCCAGCGGCGGCTGAATTTACCAACGAGGGCTAGCCGCCGCGTGCCAAGTGTACCGCATACCGATTTCATTGGTATTCTTGAGAGTGCGGGTGGCTACTTGAGGAGGGATGGGGCGGCGTAGGGGATGTGGCGGCCCATCTACGCGTGGCTAAGGACTCCGTATACTGTTGGGTCAACACGAAAGGTTTTCCCGCCCACCGAGTAGGACGGTTGTTACGCTTCGGGCTTTTCGAAGTGGACGAGTGTGTGAAGACCACTGGTGCGAATGATCCGGACCCTCAGCGAGGAGTGAGACGAAAGGCAAGTTGAGTAAAGAATGGCCGAGAGAGATGATTCAGTAACAACGCCGCGTTGTCCCTTGTGTGAAGGCCCAATGGTTCTCCGCATGAACCGGAGAGCGGGGAGCTCCTTCTGGGGATGTCGAGGTTTCCCCGCTTGCAGGGGTACCTGTGACACCGATGCAGACTCACGGGATTCGCAGATCGAAGAAGTGACCGAATCACCCACTCAGGTCAGAGTGCTGTGGAACGATGCCACGCTCGATCGAACAGGGTGGCAGTGCAGATATACGACAGCCGGTGGAAGACTCCGATCCTCCCCCTCTCTGATGGACGTCTCGAAAGAATTTCGTCAATGCTGGATGGCGCGCAGTCCGGCCACCTTTGTCGCTCCCGAGACGGTCCGCAGGGTGACCGGGGCGATCAGGAAGCTCATCCAAAGGGGGAGCAACCCCCCGATCCATCCAGATGCAGAGCGAGAGTTTTTGGATTCGTTAGGGCTAGCAGCCTGTCGGACTTTGTGTGAGACTTGAGATTATACAACGGAATGAGCGGTTACGGGCTTGACTTTTGAGCCCATTCATGCCACAATAAGGACATGAACATCGTGTCAGTTTTCAAGAGTTTTCCCGACCAGCACGCCTGTATCGCGCACCTGGAGCGGGTACG
>MPNL01000053.1 GCA_002239005.1 Truepera sp. bin119 | reverse complement strand
GGTTTGGAGAAGGGTTTCAGACTCGTGGTGAATTGCAGGGAGCACGCCAACCAGGAGGTCTATCACCTCCATATGCACCTCCTCGGTGGTCGGCCGCTCGGTCCCCTGCTGGTTCAGACCCCATGACCAAGTCCTTGAGCTCCAACTGCCACAAAGCATCCAGGGTGTCGGGGGCACTCCAGTTCGATCGCCTCATAGGGCCAGGCTGCCACAACCGACACAGCCCGACCGGACTCGAGGACCGCAGCATGGATTTCGCTCCAGACACCGTCACTGAGCCACGGGGGGCCGCGAAATGAACGATCCGCACGCTGGCCAGCCGGTTCTCGCGGCCGGTACCCCCCTCGGCGAAGCGAGAGCGGCGATGATCCTCATCCACGGCCGGGGGGCGGGGGCCGAGGACATCCTCGGCCTAGCCGAACCGCTCGGGGTCGACGGGGTCGCCTACCTGGCACCGGAGGCGGCCGGTCGCAGCTGGTACCCGCAGTCCTTCCTCGTTCCCCTCGAGCAGAATGAGCCCTGGCTCACGTCAGCCCTGGCCACGATCGGACGAATGTTCAGTCTCGCCGCGGAGGCCGGCATCCCACCGGAGCGCGTCGCCGTGGGCGGCTTCTCCCAGGGCGCGTGCCTGGCCCTCGAGTATGCGGCCCGTAATCCGCAACGCTACGGCGCAGTAGTCGCCCTCTCGGGCGGCCTCACCGGGCCCGAGATCGAGTGGGAGCGTTACCGGAGCGGTCTCGACGGCAGTCCCGTGTTCGTGGGCTGCAGCGACATCGACTTCTACATCCCGGTGGAGCGGGTCCACACCTCGGCTGCGGTCATGCGGGAGCTAGGGGGCGAGGTAGTGAAGCGCATCTATCCCGGCATGGGGCACATCGTGAACCAGGATGAGATCGACCATGTCACGGCGCTACTGCACCAGATCGCTGTGGAGCGGCCGGTGGAAGCGGGACGACATCGCCGCTGAGCAACCGGCGGAGGCATAGCCGCTGCACCGGTCCAATGCCTCACCACAAAGCAGCATAGGCAGACGGTCCGGCAGCGGCCAGGCCCTGAGGTCGGGCGGGGGTAGACCTAGCCACGCACCAGCAGGCTGATCAGGCTCCGGCCCAGGAGTAGCTGCACGGCCGTCAGGGTGAGCAGAGCGTAGACCACCAGGTTGAAGCTCCGCTCATTCACCACCCGGACTAGCACCAAGCCGAGCCGGATACCGAGGTAGACGAGCGGCAGCAAGATCGCCACGACCAGCAGGTTCCTGGCCACCAATAGCCCGAGGATGGTGAAGGGGATGAGTTTCAGGGCGTTCACAATCAGGAAGAACCAGGCGCTGGTGCCGACGAATATTCGGCGGGACAGGTTCTGAGCTAGCAGGTACATGGTGAGCGGCGGACCACCCACGTGGGCGACCGTAGAGGTGAAGCCGGCGACGGCGCCAAAGGCGACGCCCAGGGTCCGGTTGGGAGGGCGCCGCCCAAGTGCCCGCGACAGTGCACCACCAGTCACCTGGTAGAGCACGAACAAGAGTGAGATGACACCGATGCCGATCTTCAGCACCCGCTCCTGTTCGCTAAACAGGTCAAAGAACAGACTGCCTAGCACGATACCGACGGCGGCGCTCGGCAGGAGGAGTCTGAGGCTGGCCCGGTCGTAGCTGCGCCGGTAGTGCCGCACCGCGAAGAGGTCACCGACGAGCAGCAGGGGAAGGAGCAGCGCTACCGCGTCGGCCACGGGGAGTGCCAGGGCAACGAGCGGGGTGGCAACCACCCCGACACCGCTGCCGAATCCGGCCTTGGAGGCCCCGATGAGGACCACGGCAAGGTCAGCCAGAAGCCAGAACTCGAGCGGATAGCTGAGCCACGCCGGCACGGCCGAACTCTATCACCGCCGGGGGCGGCCTCCGTCAGTGACCTTAACTCCGTACAGGTCTGTCAGGCCGCCTCGTGCGAGGCGGGTGAGGCTCCCGACATCCGCAAGTAATCCACCCGATCCGGTCGTGCCTCTCTCTTGAGGCCGGAGACCTCCTCGAAAGGGTCCTGACGGGCCAGAACTCCAGCACCACTCCAGCTCGCGACTGGAAGCGCGGGCGCAGGCCACGCTGCGCCGCCTGTCCGGGCCCGCACGAAATAGCTCGAGCCCGAGTCTGCTACAGTGAGCCTATGGCACCGAAGATCAGCAAGGCCGATGCGGAGTGGCAGGAGCAGCTAGCTCCGGAGCAGTATCAGGTGCTGCGCTGCGAAGGGACGGAGCGGCCCGGGACCAGCCCACTCAATCAGGAGGAGCGGCGGGGCACCTACGTCTGTGTGGGCTGCGGTCAGCCGCTCTTCTCGAGCGACGCCAAATACGATTCAGGCACCGGCTGGCCCAGCTTCTTTGCACCGCTGCCCGGTACCCTGGAGACCAAGGCCGACTTCAAGGGGCCCGCACCCCGCACCGAATACCACTGCGCCAACTGCGGCGGCCATCATGGCCACGTCTTTGACGACGGGCCCGACCCGACCGGGAAGCGCTACTGCAGCAACGGCGTAGCGCTCAACTTCATCCCCGACGAGGGTTGAACCCCGGCCTCGTCTGGAGTACCTCCAAAGCTGAACTAGGCTCTGGCTGAAAACGCCCTATTCGTGAGTGATTGGCGGAAACGAGGGCCAAGAAGATGCCTTGCTCATCGCTCAGGTGCGTCCGCAATCTATCGGCCTTGAAGAGTCTTCAGACAGAGCCCAGCCTGTCCTCTTGCCTAGGCAACTTCTCTCTCTAGACCCACCCTGCCAGCGACTGGGCATCTCAGAGGCCTGTGAAGAGGACTTGGGGCTCTTCCGAGTAGCGAAGACGTGATTGAGAGGCTTCGCGCTGAGGTTCAGGTCAGTCTTCCAGCCCATCGGAATCCACATTGTGAGACTCAAGCCCGCTTGCCTCTTGATAGGCTGCGGTCAGCACCTCGAGAACTTGAGGTGTGATGTCCTTGATTGCGGCCCATTTCCCAATCGTTGACCCAATCAATCGCTCAACCTGTCGAAGCGAGTTTGGTGCGTTCCGTTCAAATGCTGACCGGACCACCACGATGGATGGCCGCTGTTTTTCACTCCAGATAGTCGCTAAGTAATCGCCCGATACTAACTTGGGCCGGAGATGGAATTTTCCATTACCGAGATCGGTGGTGACGAGAGACACGTTCAGCAGCGAAACCAACTGCTTCGCCCATTCAATCATCCTGTCGAAAACCCCACGGGTTTCGCCAGTGATGTCTTCTATCGAAGCTCGAAACACATCAGCACCATCCGACAGGATTTTTCGGGGCACCGCAGGCCTTGTTCTGGTAGTCGTGGTATGAGGGATCGTCGCGCTGAGATCGGGTGAGACGCGCTGGGGTAGTGCGACCTTAGCCCCCTTCACGTCATAGACCTTGAGGGTGATCAGGTCAATCGTTAGCGCCTGAACAGTTAAGGCATCGAGGTAGGCAACAACCCTCTCCAATTCGTCTGAGACTTCGTCCAGCACAAGGACCAATCTGAAGTCGCCCTGGTTCAGGTAGCCTTGCAGTGAAGTCGTGAATGAATCGGGATCGACCTCCCCTTCCAGATCCTGATCCTGCACCGCATTGAGAATTGACTCGTAGCCTGCATCCGCAAGAGGTTTGCGAAGGGGACCTTGCTCAAGGCGGTCTATATCTAGTCCTTGGAGAGACGCTGCGTACGCAAGAATCTGTGATACGACACTCCTGCGCGCCTCAGGGTTGCGGCCGAGCTTCACCTCGATAATCGTGGGTCGTCCAGAGGACTCGATCGCTAGGATATCCGCTAAACCGGATCCCAGTCGTATCTGAGACCCCAAGACCGTGAGGGGAGGGGAGCCAGCCAGTGGTAAGAGCTGAGGATTCTCCTGAATAAGGCGATGCAGAGTCGCTTCGTCCTGAAACTCCTGAGGGGATCCTAGCTTCCACTCCACCCCCGAGTTTATCCATATCCCAGCCATACCCTCACCTCACAGATTGGTCTATGATATATCAGCACTACTTGGACGCGGCCAGCCGCGTAATCGCGCTCTACCTGGACCGATCGAACGAGGCGCGATCTTCCTCCGAGTGAACCGGGGACCGTCCGGGCGAAGGTACTGGGCCTCCACGCCATGGAGCCCAGAAGCACTCCATGATAGCCTGCCGAAAAGGAGTTGCGACTTGCTTACTCAGGGCCATTGCCTCATTGAATCCCTCTTACTGAACGGGAATTCGTTAGACCGTAAGAGAGGTCAGCGGATTAGCGGACCAGCGGACAAGTTCGAGCGATTCAACCGAGGCCCCCAAGGCGCGCGACCGAAAAGGTCCGTACTTGCTCGGGGCATCGAGTCTTCCGATGGGATGGGTATCAGGGGGAGTGATTCGGATACCTTTGGGTTATCTTTCGCCCGGAAATCACGGGTTGGACGCCCGGCACCCTTCAATCTCGACGAAGTGTCCCCAGTGCTGGCGCAAACGGACCAAACCAAATGACTGAAGCTTGCGAGACCGTCGATTTCAACGAGTGGCGGCAGTTTGCTGATCGTACGGCGGATGATCGTACTGTGGGACCGGCGCGCAAGGCGGAGATCAAGGGACGCTGCACGAACTGCTGGGGTCCGATCACGGGGAAGAGGGACAGGCAAGATGGTCACTGGATCCGAATAGAGTGTCGGCTATGCGGGCGGGCGGTGCACGCAGAGGACGCGGAACGAGAAGCGGAGAGGATGCTACGCGAGGCGGAAAACAACATGCCCTGGGCGCGCGTCGGGCGAAGCGCTGTGTACCAGGAGGAGGCGCAATTCGTCCTGAAAATCCTCCCGGACATGGACAGGGACAAGGTGGAGTTCGAGCAACGCATCGCGACTGCGCGGAAAGCTAAGCCGAAGCCGTCTTGGTTGAACCGCCGAGACTTTCCTCAAGGCACTCCCGGTTATCTGTACGCGCAGGCGTGCGCATTCGTGTCCGGCTTGGGCAACCTACCACGCGAAACATCCGCGATCTCACTCTCGGACCTCGACTTCGGGGAACCCCGGATTATCGACATCGAAGCGCCTACGGCCGATGCGCCCGTTCAGGTATCCGCAGCGGTACCGGTAGTGCATCGGAAGCCATCGGGTGTATTGATGATGGCAAGAATGGGCACGACAATGGTTGCCGGGATGGCGGCGGCGTTCGCGTGTGAGGTTGGGATGAAGGCCATCCTCATGACTAGGTGTGACGAGGCGGAGAAGACGCACGATCTGCTGAAGCTATACGAGGCGCTTCCAGACGACAGCCGGAAGAGACTCGAAGCGGATTTCGCTGAAATCACCGAGGTTCTGAAGGACAACCGGCATTCGTTTGGAAAGTGGCGCTACTTCGAGGAGAGCACTGGCGGAGCCGCGATTGCGGCCCTGGTGAACACCGAGCGGGTGAGGGGACTCGGGAAGGCGGCGCGGGTGATCATCGACGAGTGCGTGGTGGCCGGTTTGGTGTACGAGATTGATGTCACCAGGCACTTCGACATCACGGGCGATTCGGATGATGTGAGCCTCTCGACGAGGATCCACGTGCAAGTCACTGGACACGAATGTGCGATCCTGTGGGACGCGGTCTTGGCGGCAGGTCCCGAACACCCCGGGGCTTCCCAGTGATCTGGACTGCGGATCAAACGGACAACCAGAAAACAGAACAGACGGACTCGGACCGGCGGGCTCCCGCCGTTGCGGACATCGTACCTCATCCGCGAACTCACGCCCGTCTGACAAGGGATGTCCAGTGTAGCGGCGCTCGCGCACGGGAACGCACCGCGGCCCAGACTGCCCGGCCCGACGAGGCGGAGAGCCACGGAAGTGCCCGAGGCAGTGCTCGCCCGCGTAGACGGGGCGAAACCACTGCGGCAGGGGTCACCGAGCGACTCCACCCGCTGTCGACATTATCCCTCTACATCGTATGAAGACATCATGCCTCTCGCGCGCAGGTAGGGCTGGGGCATTCCAAGCAAAGGGACTTAATATACGTACGATATACGATTCTACCCAAGCGTGTATAGATCACTGTATATCGCTTGACAGGTCATCACAGTGGCCAATGCTAACGCTGCACGCCGCCCAACTTCCCCGAGTCCTGAGGCCGTTCGGGCTTTCGCCCGGCCCACAGGGTAGTGAATGGAACCTGTATCGATAATGGACTCGGCCTGGGTAAGATCGTATATAAGTCCCTTACCAAACCGCTTACCTTTCATCAGTCTTCCTCCTTCGCTAAGCTAAAGGTGGAAAACTCCAGTTCGCAATGGCCCGGTTTGCGGGGGAAAGGTCACGGGGACACATCCGCCAACACCTTAGCTGACAAACCGGGCGACAGCTTAGCATACCCGCAACCTGCGTTCGTAGAGGTCAAGTTCGAGCTTTCGGCGGTTGGTTCGCCACTGTTGATAGGCGATGTACACCGCTATGGCTACTGTCACGGTGCCAGCGCCGAAGCCGATATTAGCAACCTCGAGGAGGGCCAGTCCCGAAACCCTGAGCAGGGCATCAGAGGCGACGGTGATCAGGGCAGTGTCTGGAGACCTACGAAGTCGAACTGCGCGGCGGGGCGGACATACATGCCCTCGCCGCACCGCATGCCGACCCCATTGAACGCGAAGTCGAGCGTGACTTTATGATCGTCGACTGGGACAGACGAATGCAGGTGTGCGGCAACATGACAACGCCATCGTGGGTGGCCGCACGATACACGGCTAATCCGACAGGTGGCGTGGATGCTCTAGGACCGCAGGGTCGGCAGGCACCACCGCCAACCTCAGTCATCGCCCTGACCCTCCTCACTTGGCGCACCAAGCTACGCACGAGGACGACCCGAGCGTGATCCGGGTCAGTCGATAGAATCGTAGTCCAGCACGTCCTTACCCGCCTCACAGGCAAGGATGTCGAGCGCCGCAGCGGCACCGTGTCCCGCAGCGATGATCGCCTGGGAGCGGTTCGGACGGGTGGCGCGTCCGACCACGTAGAGGCGCTCCACCAGGGTGCGGCCGTCCGCATCGGCGGCGACGCCATAATCGGTCTTTTCAAGCCCCAGACTCATCGCCAACTCCGCACCCTTCCCCTCTGCCACAATCAGGTAGTCGGCCCGGTGTTCGCTCCCGTCCTCGGCGACGACGGTGAAGCTACTCCCCACCTTGGTGACCTGGGACGCGGGCGAGTCGAGGAGCTTCGCGCCGAAGCTCACGACCTGTTCCCGGGCGATCTTCTGGAAGTCGCCTCCGGTGATCTCGATAATGCCTAGATAATTAAGGAGCTTAGCGTAGTGCATGGGCGTCTTGTCCTGAGCCAGCACGGTGACACTCTGGCCATTCTTGGCAAGGAACAGGGCGGCTGAGAGCCCCGCAGGGCCGTCCCCGATAACGATAATGTCAACCATACCTAAAACCCCTCCATCCAGGTGATGTCGCCTGACAGCTTACCCGCAGCCGAGGCTCCATGTCGTGCGGAACACCACCCGCCCGAACAACCGTCACCCAACCTGTGCCGACTCGTGACCCCCTCCCACCGGTTCGGTGGAGAACACCCCTCACGGAGGTGTCTCGAAGGGAGAGGGGCAGGAAACGGACTCTCCGCGCTCAAGTTCAGCTACCCCCTTGGCGAAAGCGGCCTCGGCGCCAGCAACGGTCTCGGCAGCACGTTCCTGTTCCCAGCGGCACGTCAAGGTGGATCCGCCCGGGCCCCCGGCCTCTGCGACGAGGTCGGAGAAGCCCAACCTAGGTCCCCCTTCACCATCTCGCCGCAGGTTCAGGCCTATACCAAACCTACACAATCTCTACACAGTTACTAAATCGATCCCGGAGAGACTTAAGCAGGGTGCCGGCAACCCGCACGCTGGAACCCTGTCTATCCATCCAGCTCCTCACGGTGCCTTACCATGAGCCCTACGGAGGTCCGCATGGCTGTCGGCCAGACGAACGTCGCTAACATGAACGCCAGACCCCGCCGCCGCCGCTGGGTCTTGGCCACCACGGTCGTGGTGATCCTCGCCGCGGCAGGCGCGGGCTATCTCTACCTCCGGGGCCAGCAGGGCGCCCAGCCGGAGGCCGCTGCCGGTCCAGAGACCGTGACCGTGACCCCCCGACCCTACCGCATCGTGGTGGCCGGCCCCGGGACCCTGCAACCCGCCCGCAGCTTCGAGGTGAGTGCCGACGTAAACGGCCGGATCATCGACATGGTCGAGCTGGGAGACCGGATCACGGAGGGGGCTGAGGTGGCCTCCTTCGAACGGGTCGCCTTCGAGCGGGCCCTGCTCGAGGCGCAGCTGAATCTCGACAAGGCCCAGGCCCAACTGGAGAGCCTTCAGGCCAACCTGGCCGAGAGCAGCGGGAGCCTGGCCGACTCCATCGCCGACGCCGAGCGCCGAGTTGAGGATGCCCTGCTCGAGTGGACGAATGCGTCGGAGGCGCTGGCCCTGTCCACCCGGCTCCACACCCTCGGCAGCGAGAGCGACGAGGCGCTTGCCGATGCTCAGGACACCGCCGACCAGGCCCAGCGGGCCCTGGTGAGCGCGCAGGCAGACCTCGAGACGCTCAAGGCCTCGCAGCAGTTCCGGGAACTGGCCAACGCCCAGGATATGCTCAACGCCTCGATCGCCGTGCAGCAGGCGGAGATCGACCTCGCTCGGGCCCAGGACGACCTCGACGCCACCACTCTGACCGCCCCCTTCACCGGCGTGGTCGCCGAGCTGTCCGCCCAGGCGGGGAGCAACCTCTCCACCAACCAGCCGCTCTTCACCCTCATTGAGGACAGTACCCTCGAGCTGATCACCCAGATCGACGAGACCGAGATCGCCCTGGTGGCGACCGGGTTGGTCGCCGAACTGACCCTCGACGCGCTGCCGGACGCCGAGGTCGCAGGGCGGGTCACCACCATTGCGCCGGTCGGCCGGATCGAGCAGAATATCCCCGTCTTCGAGGTCACCATCGAGATCGACAACGCCGACCTGAGATTGCGCCCGGGCATGACCGCCGAGGCGGAGATCATCGTGCGCGAGGTCGACAGCACGGTGACGGTGCCGAGCCGGGCGGTGCGATCGGTCCGTTCGCGCAGCTATATCCAGGTCCTGCAGGAGGATGGTGAGTTCGGCCTGACCCGGGTCGAGGTGGTCGACACCGTCGGCTTCAACACCATCGTCGCAGCCGACCTCGCAGCCGGCACCGAGGTGCTGGTGGCCGAGGCCGAGGCGACCGCGGCCCAACAGGCTACCCGCCCCAGAGGCTTCCTGAACTTCGGGAGGGACAGGTGACACCCATCCCCCCTCCGGTACTGAGACTCGAGGAGGTCCACAAGAGCTACCCGCTGGAGCAGGAGGAGTTCTGGGCGCTCAAGGGCGTCTCCTTCGACCTGCACGAGGGGGAGATGGTGTCGCTGATGGGGCCCTCGGGCTCGGGGAAGACGACGCTGATGAATATCATCGGCCTCCTCGACCGGCCCACAGAGGGCCGTTATCAACTCCGCGGCCAGGATGTCAGCCGACTCAGCGAGAGCGCTCGAGCGGCGGTCCGCAACCGGATGGTCGGCTTCGTGTTCCAGGCCTTCCACCTGCTGCCCCGGCTCTCGGTCCTCGAGAACGTCGAGGTGCCCCTCACCTACGCCGGCGTGCCGGGCCGGGAGCGAAGGTCCCGCGCCGCCGAGCGGCTGGAGAAGGTAGGGCTCGGCGACAAGCTCGGTCACCGGCCGACCCAGCTCTCCGGCGGACAGCAGCAGCGGGTGGCGGTGGCCCGGGCCCTGGCGCTGAACCCGGCGCTGCTGCTGGCCGACGAGCCGACCGGCAACCTCGACACCCGGACCGGCGCCGAGATCCTCGACCTGTTTGAAGAGCTCAATAACGAAGGGGTCACGGTGATGATCGTGACCCACGAGAGTGCGGTCTCCGAGCGGACGCGCCGCATCATTCGCCTGCGGGACGGGGTGCTCGACAGCCACGCCCGGGAGGTGGCTTAAGTGGAGACCGCCCGCCCCCGGGCCCGCCAGCGAACCGCTGACCACCTCCATCCCGTTCAGCCGCAGAGGCCTCAATCCGCTGGAGACCTTCACCATCGCCTGGCGGGCGATCCGCGCCAACGCCCTCCGCAGCATCCTGACCGCCCTCGGAGTGATCATCGGGGTGGCGGCCGTCATCGCCCTCACCTCACTCGGCAGCGGCGTGACCTCGAACATCACCGAGGTCTTCAGCGGCCTCGGCACCAACCTGCTGACCATCTCCAGCGGCAGCGCCGGAGGACCCCCGGGCCTGGTCCGCGGCGGCGTCCGGCAGACTATCACCACCGAGGATGCCGAGGCGATCAAGGAGCTGGGAGACCCACGCATCGCGGGGGTGGCACCGACGCTCCAGACCAACGCCCAGGTCAAGGCCGGGGCCCTGAATGCCAACGCGACCGTGGTCGGCACCTGGTCGGACTACGCCTCGGTCCGCAACAGCGCGGTCGAGTTCGGCACCTTCTTCAGCGACGCCGACACCAGAAGTCGCAAGCGGGTGGCGGTGATCGGCTTCGACATCGCCGCTGAACTCTACCCGGATCAGGAGGCCAGCGGCCAGCGGATCACCATCCAGGGGGTCTCGTTCACGGTCGTGGGGGTGCTCCCCGACAAAGGGGCCGGCTTCGGCAGCTCCAACACCAACGTGTTCGTGCCACTCTCCACCTACCTGCAGCGGATCAATCGGCAGACCAGCGTCGGCGCGCCCACCGTGCAGGCGATCTACGTGCAGGGGGCCAGCGCCGAGGACTTAGACGGCCTGGTTACCGATCTCACCCTGATGATGGCGAACCGGCACGGGACCCCGGAGCCGGAGGAGTACGACTTCAGAATTCAGAACCAGGCGGACACCCTCGACTCCCTGAATTCCGTCACCCGGACCCTGACCCTGTTCCTCGGCGCCATCGCCGGCATCAGCCTGCTGGTAGGCGGGATCGGCATCATGAACATCATGCTGGTATCGGTCACCGAGCGGACCCGCGAGATCGGCATTCGCAAGGCCCTCGGGGCCCGACCGCGGGACATCTTGACTCAGTTCCTGCTCGAGGCGGTCGTCCTCTCAGCGGGTGGCGGCGTCGTCGGCATCGGCATCGGGATAGGGCTGGCGATCTTTGCAACCCTGTTCCTCGACATCACCCCCGGGATCGCCGTCGGCAGCATCCTGGTCGCCTTCGGCTTCGCTGCGGCGGTGGGTATTTTCTTCGGCTTCTACCCGGCCCAGAGAGCTGCGCGGCTGGACCCGGTGAGCTCGCTCCGTTACGAGTGAGGGGAGGCTCTGGGCCGCAGCGCGGTCGGTGTGGTCGCGTAGCCCTGCAGGCCGACCTGACCTGCCGACTCGTGCCAGGAGGCCTGTCTCCCTGACCGCACGTCGATTTGGCTGGCCACGGAATCTGCCCTGATCTCCCGAGACTTCGGCCAATACCTAGAGATCAGTGGGGCATATCTTGGCCTCTCCCTACCGACGGAGAGACTGAGCGCTACCCACCGATCCTGTACTGCAGTTGAGAGCACAAAGTAAAGTCCGGCGATGGCACCGGGTTTCGACTCCTGCTAATCCCTCAGGGGCGAGCAGGGTAAGGAAAGAACTTGAGATGAGCGAGACACGGAAAAGCGGGTGGCAGACCTACCGAGAGGCCAGCGACGACATACTCGCTAACTGAGTGCTTCACCGCTTGGTGATTGGGTAGTCCCTCACAAGCCCGGTTCTCGTCTGTGTACACCATCGCACCATCGTCTACATGACCCCGCACAAAGCCTTGCAGCGTCTCGGCATCTGTTCCCAGTACCACCCGCGCTTTGACCTGATTGGTAGCACGGTCCTTGATTCCAGCCACGGCGGTCTTTCCCACAGTGCCACGTCCAGCCCGTAGCTTCTTAGAGGAATGTTTGTTGCCCTCTTTGCCCCCTACGAAGGTTTCATCAACCTCCACCGGGCCGCCGAAGAGATTGTGCTTACCGTCCTGGAAATTCTCTCGAATTCGGTGTGCCAAGCGCTCTTCTGGGCGATACCGAGATCGCGGTGTAGCTTCATGCTTGATACACCCTTGAGACTGGTTGTCAGAAGGTAGATAGCAATGATTCCACACTGGGCAGCCGAGGGGAGAGTTGTGCATAAGGGTCCCGGTCTTAACCGAAAAGTCCTTACGGCAGTCACGGCAAGGGAAATGTCAGGTGTTTCGAACCTGTCCGAGAGACGATCTCATGCAATATATGCAATTGATAACTGACCCTACATCAATTTATAATTGATGTAGGGTCAGTTGAGGAAGGAATATGTTGCATGATTCACCAAATTCCCCCAATTGACAGCCAAGAGGCCAGAGTCATTAATCTGATAGAGGCTACGCGATCACAACTCCGGCACCACCTTTATACTCCTCAGCGTTGGTATGGGTTGCTTGCGCGCGTTACCCGAGCGCGTGCGCTGCGCGCCTCCAACAGCATTGAAGGGATTCACGTTTCTGCTGAGGATGCTATCGCGGCTATTGACGGCGAAGCCCCAATCCAAGCCGACCGCGACACCTGGGCTGCGGTCATGGGTTACAGGCAGGCTATGGATTTCGTCCTTCAGCGGTGCCAAGACCCAAACTTTCGGTTCAGTTCGGATCTGATTTTGGCACTGCACTTCATGATCACAGAGCACGACCACAAGGCAAATCCTGGTCGCCTTCGTCCCGGATGGATCGGTGTCAGAAACACCGAGACGGGGGAAATTGTCCATGAAGGTGCCGACAGAGACTTGCTGGATGAACTGATGGACGAATACATCGGCTTTCTGAATACCCCAAGTACGGACTCTTCGGGTCAGGACTGCAACAATATGGTCAAGGCGGCGATGGCGCACCTGATCCTCACGCTGATGCACCCGTTTTCGGATGGCAACGGGAGGCTCGCCAGGTGCATCCAGACGGCCGTGCTAGCTGCTGACGGGGTAGTGGATCCCATCTTCTCCAGTATCGAAGAGTACACGGGCCGAAATGTGCAGGACTATTACGATGTCCTGGCAACAGTCGGTGGCGGTGGCTGGCACCCTGAGAACGACGCACGCCCTTGGGTGAGGTTCTGTCTGACGGCCCACTACAGGCAGGCGCAGACCATATTGCGCCGCATCCGTGAAAACGAACGCGTCTTCGAAGAGCTTCACCAGATCATTACTCGCAAAGGTCTGCCGGAGCGTATGGTCTTTGCCCTCATGGAAGCCGCGTTTGGGTACCGGGTGCGCAACTCGTCCTACCGCGTATCAGCCGATATCTCCCCCAATCTAGCCAGCCGCGACCTAAACACCTTGGTGAGTGAAGGAATGTTGGAACGCCAGGGCGAAAAGCGGGGGGCCCACTACATCGCTTCGCCCGAGATTCGGGAAGTGCGTGAGAGACACAGGCTCCCAAGGTCTATCCCCGATCCCTTTGAGCTTGATAGTGGTCAGAATCTCAACTAAGGCAAAATGGTAGTTCTAGGCTCTGTCTGAAAACTCCAAGCGAGCCTAGGATGCAGTACCCATGAAAAATGCCAACCTCTATCTTTCACAATGCATCTCTGGATTAGAAGCCATCATCGTCAAACAGATGAAGACCGACCTTCGGGGCTTCCAGGATCTGTTGGTCGAACCAGGTCTTATCGTCTTTCGATGTGAGGCTAGAGAAGAGGAAGTGCGGAAGCTCAAATACCTAAGCAATAGCTTCTTGATTCTCAAATGGCGAAGCAATGTTCCGAGTATCGAAACCTTCATAGCAGACATCGTCCACTCTTGGAATCCAGTTAAGCGACCCAGACCGGACTCTTTCAAACGAGAGTCCACCTTTCGAGTGATGTTCGGAGATGCGGGCAAGCTCGTGGCCGTCGATCAGCGCTTACGGTCAAAGCTGGAGTTGAAGATTGCGTCCTCATCGGGTTTGAAGTTAAAGCGGGAAGGGGCAGCAGTCGAATACTGGGGGCTTAGAAGACGGAGTGGGGAGTCATTCTTTGCAATACGAATCACCAGGCGCCTTAAAACCGAGAAGAATCTGCCCAAAGGGGAGCTCCGTCCAGAACTCGCAAAGATCCTCTGCCTCCTCTCAAAACCTTCAGAGTCTGATGTCTTCCTCGATCCCTTTGCGGGAACCGGAGCGATACCAATCGAGAGGGCGAGAACTTCATATCGGAAGATTTTCGCGACCGACGTAGATGCAGCGAAGGTGACGGGCATAAAGTCACGCTACTTAACCGAGCGCGAGAATCTAGCAAAGAAAGGCCGTGATTTCTTCATCGCACAAGCGGATGCCACCAACCTAGGTTTCCTCGGCGATTCTTCCATCGACAAGATCGTCTGTGACCCTCCCTGGGGGATCTATCTGGCGGAGAATTACTCTGATGACCTCTTCCAGCTATATTCAGCATCCCTCAACGAATTTGCAAGGGTGACGAAGGTTGGTGGGACAATTATTGCCCTACTCGGTAGGGGAGCGTTCTCTACCAAGCTAATGCACGACTTCCGCAACAGACTGGAGTTGGTTGAGAAACACGACTTATTGGTGGCTGGGAAGAAAGCCACGATATTTTGTTGGCAAAGGTGTAGTGAATCGACTCACCGATGACCCACCCCTATCATACTTCCTTGCCCTCTCAACCCACACTCCAGCAAGTTGCCCATGACAGTCGATGGTATTTCCTGCAGACTGGAGAAATGAGCTCCAGGACACGTCCTCGCTCCCCCTAAAGCAATGCTTCAGGTTAGGCGCTTAGCGTTGAAAACGGCGAGGGTCGTTGCGGTCGGTATACCTCAACCATGCACCACCAACCCTCTCATGACTGCGGTCCATAGCACATCTTCCCTTCGGGTCCGCGCTGCAGAACTCCGGCGAAGGCCAGTACTACGTCCCATTGGGTGTCAGCGGTGAACCTGCCGCACTAAAAGCTATCCAGATACATCGTCTCACCAGAATCAAGCGCAGGGAGAACCCGCTCAAAGTACCGCGAGTACACCGGGGCGAAAAGCGTCAACGCCTCATCCCGAGCCACGAACCGGTAGGCATCAACCTCGGGAGAATCGAGCGTAATCTGGGCAATCAATTCCCCGCTGATCACACCGGCATCGAAGGTGAACGCTAGCATCTCAGCGCGGTCTTCGCTCTCCCGAAGATAGCCCACACCGAGGAGTCGCTTCGGTGTCACAGCGATCCCTATCTCCTCCTTCATTTCCCGCATGGCGGCTTCAAGTGGTGACTCGCTTGCCTCAACGATTCCACCTACGGTGATCCAACCGTCGTGATAGGTCGGCTTAACCAGAAGAATCCTGCCAACGTCGTCTCGAATCACGCTACCAGCGCCGACGAGTTTCTTGGCAAGCGACTCCTGATAGGTTTTCAAACTCACGTGTTCACCTCATGGTTCGGGTGGAAAAGGCCCGGCCGCAGAGAGACCCTCCGACTCGAACACAACGACCAACAGGGCGGCAGCTGTATTTACCGTGCGTCTGTACTTTGAGGAATTCATTGTCTCGAATGAGGTCCCAGGGGATCTTGCCCTCGCCGTTTCGGACAGCTGCATCCTGAAGTTCACGTCTCTCGACTCTACACGACTGGATACCTCACGGTATCTCAGCTTGGCCACCGCTCCCCTACTAGCAAGGTCAGCCTGTGGGTCGACATGGTCGGTGATCCTCAGTGTCCCGCCCGCTGCATCTCTATCAGTGTCACCCCTGCAGCAGCGAGCGACCCGGTACTTCCCCTGAGTCGGTAGCGCTCTGAGACGCACCCTTCGACCCCGGCGGCCTCGTCTATCCACCTCATGTTGGCTTTGAGGGGTCTCACTTTGCGTCCTGCACGAAGGCCGAGGGTAGGGCTGTCCTCTGTCATGGGCTAGAGTGAGGCATGAACCAGAGAGCCTGGAAGCTGGGCAGGGTGACTATATCCGCCGATGGCTTCCTCTGGAAAAGGGGGCATCTATGACAGGGGAACGGACTCGCCGCAAAGAGAAGCAGCGGATCGCGACAGCGAGGCGCAAAAGGGTGCTCGAGCTCACTATCCAGGGGGTGTCACAGCGCGAGATCGCGGAGGTGGTCGGGGTCAGGAAATCGCAGGTCTCCCGCGATTTCGTCAAGGCTCTAGCTGAAACCGTCAGCCCCGAGGAGATAGCGCAACTCCGTGCCCTCGAGAATCTCCGACTCGACCATCTCTGGAGGTGGCTTTGGGAAGCGTTCGAGCGCAGCGCGGAGGCCGGTAGTCTCAATCTAGCTGTCTGTGACCGCCTCGTCAAGATCTTAACTCGCAGGGCGGCGCTGAACGGGCTCGACCTGCCGAAGAAGACCGCCGCCCAACGCTCGATGCCGCCGCCGCCGGAGATCATCCTCCTCGAATATGTCCCGACCCCTGAGCCCCCATCGGGACCGGAGCCAGAGAGGCAGCCCGAACTCGAGCTGCAGTCCGACTCGGCTGACGAAGGTGAGAGCGAGGGCGAGCTACTGAACTAACGGACTCTGAGCGGCCCGTAGAGGCTCTCGAGAGTACGCTCAAGCTCCCACACCTGCTGAGTGAGGAGAATCCCTCGAAGAGGAGTTGACGTGACCGACTGGAGTATCCTCAAGGAAGCTAGACGGGCTCGCCGCCAGGAAGAGATCCGAGCTAGGACTATTGCCCTGCTCGAGGAGCTCTGGTGGACATGGCAAAGACGACCGACTCACCGAGTTGTCCATAACTGATAAATCCCTCCTCACCATAGTCCTAGCCCTCATCCGGGTACGATTACCCTGTATCAAGGAAGCGAGCCACTAGCGGATGAGCACCAACCTGACCTGGATCACCAGCTACATCTGGGGCATCGCCGACGATGTCCTCCGCGATCTCTATGTCAGAGGCAAGTACCGCGACGTCATCCTGCCGATGACCGTGCTCCGGAGGCTCGATGCAGTGCTCGAGGGGAGCAAGCAGGCTGTCCTGGATATGAAGAGTTATCTCGATGAGGCAGGCATCGTCGAGCAGGACCTGGCCCTGAGACAGGCGGCGGGACAGGCCTTCTACAACACTTCAAAGTTCAGTCTCCGTGACCTGAGAGCCCGGGCTAACCGCCAGCAGCTCGAGCTCGACTTCAGGGACTATCTCGACGGCTTCTCCCCCAACGTCCAGGAGATCTTGGAGAGTTTCGAGTTCCGCAACCAGCTCCCCAGGCTCTCCAAGGCCGATGCCTTAGGGACGCTGATCGAGAGGTTGACCTCGCCCGATATCAACCTGAGCCCGCTTCCGGTTATAGCGGATGATGGCTCTGTCAGGCAAGCTAGCCTCGACAACCACGGGATGGGCACCATCTTCGAAGAGTTGGTCAGGCGCTTCAACGAGGAGAACAACGAGGAGGCGGGGGAGCACTGGACCCCCCGTGATGCGGTCGAGTTGATGGCCAAGCTGGTCT
>MPNL01000008.1 GCA_002239005.1 Truepera sp. bin119 | reverse complement strand
GGCAGCCCGAATCGCGGCTCAGAGAGGGTTGCCGGGCGGCCGGAACAGGGGCGCTGTGGGGAGTGCGGCCGCGCCAGGCGGCCTAGAGGGAGATTTCGCCATGGCCGCTGTGACAGCTATCGAAAACAGCTCGAGAGGAGGCGATAGCTCAGCGGTCAGAACTGCTTGTCAAGCCCCTAACTACTGATTCCGTTTCCCATAGGCGTGCGAGCACCTTGTGGTCCACTTGTGACAGAGCCCGTGCGGCTATCTCGTGGGGTTTGAGGAATGCACCGGACCCATCGGGTAGCTGCGATCCCTCGACCACGGCCGGAGTGAGCGTCAGGTCGAAGTGGGTGTAGCCATGTCTGACCGGGTTGAGGAGTGAGCATCGGTTGGGCGGTGTCGAGATTTGAGGGAAACCCCAGGTTCCACCGAGCAACCCACCCTCGGGCCTGCGCTCCAGATAGATCTTTCCCTTTCGGATGATCACGGCAGCGAAGCGGAATCGCTGAGGTCGCTCCTTGCGCCCACGTCTTTCCGGGAAGTCGGTAGCCCGGCCTAGTTGGTAGGCCTTGCAACTCGGGCTGAGTGGGCACGCCCCACATCGAGGCGAACGGGGCGTACAGACTAACGCTCCCAGTTCCATTAGCGCCTCGGCTGTCGATCCTGGATCTTGGGACCCGAGGTTCCGCTGGAGATACTCTTTCACGGTCTGAGGTCCTGCCGCCCCGCTGAGGGTGAAGAGGCGGGCAGCGACTCGCCGCACGTTGGCGTCGACCGGAAGGAGAGGCTGGCCTGCGGCGAAGGCTGCGACCGCAGCGGCTGTGTAATGACCCACCCCAGGGAGGTCAAGGAGCTCCTCCGGATCGGTCGGCACCCGCCCACCATAGGCGTCCATCACGATTGCGGCTGCGCGGTGGAGATTGACCGCCCGGCGGTAATACCCGAGCCCCTCCCATGCCTTCAACACGTCGTCAAGATGAGCAGTGGCGAGATCCCGAACTGTAGGGAAAAGCTCCATCCAGCGATGAAAGTAGGGGATGACGGTTTCGACACGGGTTTGCTGGAGCATTACCTCAGAGATCCAGACCCGATAGGGCGACCTCTCACTCCTCCAGGGGAGGTCGCGCGCTCGTGAGGAGAACCAGGAGGTAAGCGGTTCAAACACAAGTGAGAGCGTACCAGAGGGCTAGAGGAATTCGCCCCCTTTCGTGAGGGATGATAAACTCGCCTTCAGGAGTCACCGTGCCCAGCAACAAGGGAAAGACGATCGGCTCGAACTTTCATGCGCTTACCAAATTCAAGCGTGGCCAGGTTCCGAGTGTTTTCGGGAAGGGTGCTCCAGCCTTCAAGGTGTATGCCAATCCCCTCGAGGTTGCTAGCCTTCCTGTCCCAGACCTTCGTGGGGGCAAGGGGTTGTGGGCTTCGCTGTCATCCTCCAGAGAGCAGATTTCGGAGGGTGGTATCCTCCGCCAGTCCCAGGTCTCGCAGATCCTTTGGGCGGCAGCCGGATTCACCTACGGACGTCAGCGCACTCACATCTCAGCGGCAGACATCTCGACCATCGAAACCTACCTCGTGGCGCGAACTGTCGAGGACATGTTTCCCGGCATCTATCACTACAATCCTAGGAACCATACCTTGGAGTATGTGCAGCGGGGCGACCCCAGCGATTGGTTGGGGGCAGCACTGCTTGCAGAGAAAGAGATCGATGCGAACCCGGCTGCACTAGCCTTCACAGGCATACCTAGCAGATTAGAGATTGGTGTTAAGGGTAGGGCCTACCGCTACGTATATCAGGAGGCGGGGGCGGCCGCTCAGGCCGCTGTTCTGGCTGCAGTGGGCCTCGATCTCGTGGCGGCATTCGAGGTCTCCTTCTATGACGACGAGCTTGCCCGTCTGCTGCAGGTTGACGGAGTGAGTGAGGTTCCACTCTGCCTAATCCTGCTCGGCACCTGATCGGTAGGTACCACACTTCTCTGGGAATCCCCACCGCCTTGCGTGCGCCGAGACTCAAGCTCGGACCACTCCTTTCGAATCGTAAGCAGTAGACCTATTCAACCGACATGATAAGATCCCCAACCCGACTCATTAGTATTTCTGGAGCCCAGCCCCCTTCATGGTGAATAAACGCGTTCCAAAGGGAATTCTTTGCTCGCCAAGCGCTCTTGACAGAGAGTATTTTATGGACTACTATGCGTGGCGTCGACCAGCCTGGTGATAGCGTGGGTTGGGCAGCTGCTTTCGAAGCGAAAGAGACATCGGAATTCTACGTAGGCCAGATTGCAGGCTTGGAGCCGCAGCGGCGCGGCAGATTGGAAGGGTAATGGAGAGTATCGAGACCCCATTTGGGACCGTCGAGGTCGATATGGCTTCACTCGAGCTTGGCGAATTGGTTGTGACTGACGAAGGGGAGGAGCTCGAGGTGGTAGGTCTCGACCCGCTCCGCTTCGAACTTGCCCCTGAGGAGGAGGAGGACTGGGGAGAGTAGGAGCGGAGGGGTGGTGACTGCAGCGGCACCGAGCATTCTGGTCCTCTACGATAGGCTAAGGCCCGAAGAGAGGATGCTATTCGAGGCTTTCGAGAGGGTGGGGGTCGGATTTGCGAAGGTCTATGCTCCCCACTTGGGTATCGACTTTGCCAAGCTCGATCGGTTCGGAGAGCTAGGGAGGGTGGTTCTGCAACGCTGCCTGTCCCAGACGCGCGGGCTTGGGCTGACGAAGATCTTCGAGGCGGCCGGGGCTAGGGTGATCAACTCCTCCGAGGTTGTGGCGACCTGCGGGGATAAGCTCTTTACGAATGCACACCTCGCGCGGGACGGGATCCCGACTCCTAGGACAGCGGTGGCCTTTGACTCCGAGACGGCCCTTGAGCTCTGTGAGCAACTAGGCTATCCCGTCGTGATGAAACCGGTGGTCGGCTCCTGGGGCCGGCTGGTGTCGAGGCTCAGCGATAGGGATGCGGTCGGGGCCGTGATCGAGCACCGTGAGGTGCTAGGTGGTCCGCAGCACAAGGTGTACTACCTGCAGGAGTATATTGAGAAGCCCGGTCGGGATATCCGTGCCTTCGTCGTAGGCAAGGAGGTAGTGGCCGCGATCTACCGCCACTCGTCACACTGGATCACGAACACGGCTCGCGGCGCCACTGCGACAAACTGTCCGGTCACGGAAGAGATCGAACACTTGGCACTCTCTGCGGCACGCTCCGTCGGCGGCGGTATCCTCGCAGTGGACCTCCTCGAGTCGGAGCGTGGCGTGCTTGTGGCTGAGGTCAACCACACTATGGAATTTCGCAACTCGGTCGCCACCACCGGGGTCGATATCCCCGGCGCGGTCGTCAACTATCTCGAAGCTGCTCTGGTTAGAGCGTGAGTCCGAGGACGATCTCCATCGTGGGCGCCTCCGGATACGCCGGGGGCGAGATGCTGCGCCTGGTGCTAGGCCACCCGGAGCTGGAACTCCGCCAGGCAACGAGCGAGCGAAATGCAGGCCTGCCGGTTTCGCTCATCCATCCCAATCTGAGGGGTGCTACGAGCCTTCGGTTCACAGAGATCGAGGACCTCGAACCGGTCGATATCCTGGTTACCGCACTTCCGCATGGTGCCCTGTTCGAATACATCGATGCCCTTGCAGGCACTGCTCAGGTGCTGATCGACCTCTCAGCCGACTTCCGTGTCTCTGCTGACCTCTATGCTCGCCACTACCGCCGGGACCATCCACGGCCTGAGTTGATCGGCGCGTTCGTCCCCGCGATCCCCGAACTCTACCGGGAGAGGTTGCGTGGCGCCCAGAGGATGAGCGGTGCCGGCTGCATCGCCATGGCGACCATGCTCGCCCTCCACCCCCTTGGGTCGAGCGGGCTCATCGGGAGGGACGATATCGTGGTCGAGGCGAAGATCGGCTCGAGCGCTGCGGGGAACCGGGCGAGCTCGGCCGGTCACCATCCCGAGAGGATGGGAGTGATCCGCACCTACGCTCCTACCGGTCATAGGCACGAGGCCGAGATCATGCAGGCACTGCCGAGATCTGTCAGGGTGCACCTCACGGCCACGGCTGTGGAGAGGATTCGCGGCATCCTCGTAACGGCCCACCTGTTTCTGGCGGAGGGAACGAGCGAGCGCGACGTTCACGAGATCTTCCGAGAGGCGTATTCGGGTGAGCCTTTCATCCGACTCGTTAGGGTGCGTAAAGGCATCCACCGGGTTCCCGACCCCAAAATCCTCGATGGGACCAACTTCTGCGACCTCGGTTATCAACTCGATCTGGAGACGGGGAGACTCGTCGTGATAGGCGCGATCGATAATCTTGTCAAGGGGACCGCTGGCCACGCCCTTCAGGCACTGAACGTGGCCATGGGCTGGGATGAAAGGTTGGGACTCACCTTTCAGGGACTTCACCCCTGAGAGGGGTGGTAGGCTGACCGGGTGGAGCTGAGCAGGAGCGATGCCCGCAGATTTCTTACCCGTTACCACTTCGCTCCGGGGACCGTCGCGGATGTCTTCAGACATCTCGGATCGATCCAGTATGACCCCCTCAATCCGCTGGGGCGGAACGTCGACCTCGTATTGCAGAGCCGGGTTCCCGGCTACCGGGTGGGTGACTGGGAGGCGGTGGCCTACCGGGATCGCTTGGTGGTCGACTGCTGGGATAAAAAAGCCTGTCTAGCACTGGCCTCGGACTGGCCGTACCGCTACCCCTATCACGACGACTTCCGGCGCCGCTGGGATAAGAGGGTGTTCGCGAGGCACGGTGAGGTGGTCGAGGCGACCCTTAACGAGCTTCGTTATAGGGGGCCCCGGACCTCCCTCGATTTCGATGATCGGCGCAGTGTGGACGAGTGGCGGGGTAGTTGGTACGGCCCGAAGTTGGTGAAGAATGTGCTTAGGGCCCTTTGGGACAGCGGAAGGGTGGCAACGCACCACCGGGTTGGTGGGAGGCATGCCTACCACCTCGCTGTGGAGGTGGTGCCTACATCCTACTTCGAGTTCCCGAGGCCCACTAGGGAGGCAGCGCTCCGCCACCTGATCCGCCGCCGGGTCGGATCGATGGGCCTGCTGAGGTCTGTGGCAGATTCGGGTCTCTGGTCTCTCCCTTGTACGAGATTCGAGCGGATGGAGTTGGTCGCGGAGATGATTTCAGAGGCGGAGTTGGTCGAAGTTCGGGTCGGAGGCACAACCTATCTTGCTGCTGGGGACCCTCGACCCCTCCTCGATGAGGCACGGACCCCGGACCGGGTCAGGTTTGTGGCTCCCCTCGACAGCCTCATCTGGGACCGTTGGTCGGTTCGTCACCTGTTCGGGTTCGACTATGTATGGGAGGTGTATAAGCCTCAAGAGAAGAGGAGGTGGGGCTACTATGTCCTACCCGTCCTCTTCGGTGAGCAGTTCGTGGCGCGCTTCGACGGTCGCTTCTCGGGAGGGGTCTGGACGGTAGCAGCCTGGTACTGGGAGGAGTCCCGTCCCGGACAGGCTGTGCTCATTGCCCTTGAGGACGCCGTAGCCTCGTTCGCTGGCTACCTCGGGGCCTCCCACCTTAACCTTCCGAAGGGCATGGACCCTGCGACACGGAGGGCGTTTAGGGCCGGATTCGCGCGCAGGGGTGATCCGTGATCGTCGTCAAGGTGGGAGGGGGTGATGGGATCGACCGGGGAGCAGTCTGCAGCGATCTGGCCAAGCTCTGGGGCGAGGGGCGAGAGGTCATCCTCATTCATGGAGCGAATGCCGAGACCAATCGGGTTGCAGAGGCCCTGGGGCACCCGCCGAGGTTCGTTACCAGCCCCAACGGGATGACGAGCCGGTTTACCGACCGGCGAACCCTCGAGATCTTCGAGATGGTCTATTGCGGCCTGGTGAACAAGGGTTGGGTCGAGACGCTCCAGTACCTTGGCGTGAACGCTGTCGGCCTCTCTGGAATCGACGGAAGGCTGTTCGAGGGTCGTCGCAAGGCCACCGTCCGGAGTGTGGAGAAGGGCAAGGTGAAGGTGCTCCGTGGCGACTACACAGGGACTGTCGACCGGGTTAACCGGCACCTCCTCGATCTGCTGCTCGGTGGGGGTTACCTCCCGGTGCTGACACCCCCAGGGGTGAGCGTCGATGGGGAGGCTGTTAATGTGGATGGGGACCGGGTTGCGGCTGCTGTAGCGGCGGCGGTGGGCGCCGATGTGCTCTTGCTTCTGTCCAACGTTGCCGGGCTCCTGGCTCGCTTCCCGGACGAGTCGAGCCTTGTCCGCCATCTTACCCTCTCCGAACTTGATCAGCGATTGGGGTGGGCGCAGGGCCGCATGAAGAAGAAAGTCCTCGGTGCGATGGAGGCGGTGCAGGCCGGTGTGGGACGGGTCGTGCTCGGCGACGCGAGGATCGACCGGCCCGTGTCGAGGGCGCTTGCAGGAAAGGGAACCGTCATCGAATGCGGGAGAGAGTGAGGGAGATAAGAGTGACACAGCGTAGAACGACAGATATCCTCGAGATCGAACAGCGGAGTGGATCCGGTCTCTGGAGTGCCGATATCGCCTTGGTACGGGGCCAGGGGAGTACCATCTGGGACGCCGACGGACACTCGTACATCGATTGCCTGGCGGGCATCGCCGTCGCTAGCGTCGGACACGCCAACCCCCGGCTAGTCCGTGCACTCTCCGAGCAGGCTCAGCGCCTCATCGTCTGCCCGCAGAATATGGGCAACGACACACGCGCTGCGTTCTTGGAGAAGCTCTTTACTTTCATCTCCCCCCCGCTCACGCGGGCCTTTCTATGTAACTCGGGAACGGAGGCCAACGAGGCGGCGCTGAAATGGGCGCGGGCGGCCACGGGGCGCACGAAGTTCGTGGCTGCGAAGAGGGGGTTTTCGGGGAGGACCATGGGGGCCCTCTCCCTGACCTGGGAGAAGGCATACAGGGAGCCGTTCCAACCACTTCGCTATGAGGCAGACTTTGTTCCCTTTAACGACCTGGAGGCGCTCGAGGCGGCTGTAACGGAAGAGGTCGCCGCCGTTTTTCTGGAGCCGATCCAGGGTGAGGGGGGGATTCACCTCGCAACGGAGGAGTATCTCCAGGGGGCGGAACGGCTGTGTCGTGAGCGCGGGGCACTCTTCATCGTCGACGAGGTTCAGACCGGAGTCGGTCGCACGGGCCAGTTCCTGGCGAGCGAGTCCAGCGGGGTGGCCCCCGACATGGTGACTCTGGCCAAAGGCCTCGGAGGGGGGTTCCCCGTGGGTGCAGTTCTCCTCACCGACGAGGTTGCCAAATCTATGCCTCCAGGGGGGCACGGCACCACTTTCGGCGGGAATCCGCTCGCCAGTGCCGCCGCCCTCGCTGTCCTTGAGGAGATTGAGGAGAGAGATCTCCTCAGCCACGTCTCTGAGGTCGGCACGAGACTGAAGGAGGGGCTGGAATCCGTCGGCTCAGCTAGGGTCCGGGCCGTCCGCGGTGCCGGTCTCATACTTGGACTCGAGTTGAAAGAGAAGGCAGCGGCGACCATCGCTGCCCTGAGGGAGCGGGGCGTTCTCGTTATCAATGCCGGCTCCACGGTGATACGCTTCGTGCCGCCCCTCGTCATCACCCGTGAGGAGGTTGACGAGGTCGTCGAGGCCGTAGGCGCCGCGCTCACTGAGTGATCGACCCGGTCGAACTGCTGCGGGGGGCCGTTGCCATCCCGAGCGTATCGGGGAGCGAGGGCGGGGTAGCTCGGTTCCTCTTGGACAGGATCGGAGCGTTCGCCGACGAGAGTTGGATCGATGAGGTCGGTAACGTCGTGGCCACCTTGGGCAGGGGGTCGCTCCGCTGTTTCGTGCTCGGGCATATCGACACGGTCCCCGGTGTGGTGCCCGTCGAGCTCAGGGACGGTCGCCTCTACGGCCGTGGCACCGTAGATGCGAAGGGACCGTTCTGTGCCGCCGTGGCTGCGGCCTCCAAGCTTCCGAACGAGGTGCTTAAGGCTCTCACCCTGACCCTTATCGGAGCGGTAGAGGAAGAGGTCTCCTCGAGCAGGGGAGCCCACCACGCCGTCTCCACACTTCCCAGACCCGATCTACTTGTCGTCTGTGAGCCGAGCGGTTGGGACGGGATCACTCTGGGTTACAAGGGGCAGCTCTGGGCTGAACTCAGCCTCGTGGCCGCCAATGTTCACAGTTCGACCGATGAACCATCGGTAGCGGAGCGGCTGGTGGACGCTTGGCTCAGGATCAGGTCGTGGGTCCACGAGGCTGGACCGGAGGGGGTCAGGGCGTTCGACCGGATCCAGCCCCACTTGGAGGATGTGGCTGTTGAGAGAGATGGTTTGTCGGTCCGGGCGAGGGCCCAGGTCGGATTCCGCCTGCCGCTTCAGTGGACGCCGGAGGCGTTGGCGGAGGCGCTATCGGCCCTTGATCTTGATGGGGTGCAGATCGACTTTAGCCGTGGGGAGCGGGCCTACAAGGCCCCCGTAGATTCCGTAGTGGCGCGGGCGTTCAGGGTAGCCATTCGGGAGGAGGGGGCAAGGCCCAGGGTGACCGTGAAGACTGGGACCGCCGATCTGAACGTCGTAGCCCCCTATTGGCCTGTCCCCATGCTCGCCTACGGGCCGGGCGATTCCGGCTTGGATCATCGGCCCGATGAGCATATACGGGTCGGGGAATACCTGCAGTCGATTGCAGTCTGGAGGGGTGCGCTGGCAAGGTTGGCCGCTACAGCCCCGAGAGTTCGAAGTTCTTCTGAATGAACTCTTCCCACTCGAGGGGCACGTCTTCTTCGGTGTAGATGGCGCTGACCGGGCAGACGGGGATACAGGCCCCGCAGTCGATGCACTCCTCGGGGTGGATGTAGAACTGATCGTCGGCTTCGTAGATACACTCGACCGGACAGACCTCGACGCAGGAGGCATCTTTGACGCCGATACAGGGTTCAGCGATGATGTGAGGCATGGGGTACGGTTCCTCCGGGGTGCGCCTACCTTCTGCACCCAGCGGTATTGTGTCTGAGGACTTGCTTGGGCGTCAAGGGGCACGGGAATCCTAGAGCGACTCGACAAGTTGAAGAGGGCCCTCATCGAACTCTGCTGAACGAACATCGCTCAGAAGGTAGGAGTCAGGAGGGGCAATTCGGATTGAAGAAGGGATTCCAGGCTGGGTCTACCCATGATTCAGGCACCAGCGCGGAGCGATAGGATTCACTTCCCCTGATAAGGACACTGTCAGGTGTGCTGTATACTGTACCGCTCACTTTAGAGCTTCAAGATGACGTGAATTGGAGGGGAGTGTGCCCGAGCCATTAGATCGGACAGAGATCGATCGACGCCTTCAAAGGATCGAGGGCTGGAGTTTGAAGGATGGAAAACTGCACCGGGCGTACAAGTTCGCTACCTTCGTGGAGGCCTTCGCCTTTCTGACCCGGGTAGCTTTCCTGGCAGAGTCCTTGAACCACCATCCGGAGCTCTGCAATGTATACAACCGTGTTGTCCTTGACCTCATGACTCATGACGTTGGTGGGGTGAGCGAGCTCGACTTCCAGTTCGCCGAGAGGCTTGCCGGTCTTTGAGCAAGATGTTGGGCCTCGCCAGGACAACCTTGAGCCCGCCCAGCCGATCCACGACCTCCTGGTAGGTCATGTTGCTCAAGTCTCTTGCACCTTCCCGTGGCGGTGACCGGGTGGCGTCACTCGAGATCGGGAACCTCAAAGCGGGTCCGTAGGATCTGGGCGCGACCGGTCTCCGCCGAGCGGTAAGCCGCTTCGAAGATCTCGATGACGTGCCGGGCATGCTCCGCCGTCGCCAGGGTCTGGGTACCGCTGTCGAGCCAGTCGATCAACTGCATGACATCCTCGTAGACGTGACCCTCTTCCATCTTTCGATGATCGCCGGTCACGTGGGGAAGCGCCGCGTCGTAGTCGTGGCGTTCCACCAGTTCGCGACCTAGGTAGTCGATCGCTTCCCCGTTGAGCCAGCCACCGTTGATGACCCCGCGAGTGCCGAAGATCAATGGGCGCCCCAGTTGGGGTAGGTCTCCGGCCGCCACGCCGTAGACGAAACCGTAGAGCGAGTCGCCGAAGTCGAGCACCATCAGCGTCTGATCGTCCATGTCGGTGGGTAAGCTTCGGCCCTGGAACTCGCGCTCACTAATCCGCACTCCTGAGAACGCTGTCACCCGCTCGGCTGGCCCCAGCACCGCCGTCAGCGCGTGAAGGCCGTAGACGGTCATGTCGTATAGGGGTCCCCCTCCGGGCCGGCGGAAATACCAGGATGGATCGATATTGGTGAGTGGCGTGTTGCCGTGACGGACGCTCTTCTCCTCCTCATGATAGCGGCCGAAGTTCGCGCCCGTAACGGCCCAGGTGAGCCGACCTAGCGCCCCTTCCCGAACCAGCCTGCGGATGGTCTGTAGGCGCGGGTGGACCAGTTCACCCGGTGAGGCTACCAGCTTCACGCCCCGAGCGGCTGCCAGTTCGATCAGCTCACCCGCCTCGCTGGCGGTGGTAGTCATGGTCTTGTTGAAATGGGCATGCTTGCCGTGTTCGATGGCCAGTTTGCCCTGCCGGTAGTGCGCTCCTATCGGCGAAGCGATGCTCACGGCGTCGACCTCATCGGCATCGAGCATCTCCTCGAAGGTGGTGTAGGCAGAGGCGACTCCGAACTTCTCCGCTGCTGCCCGGGCCCGCTCGATGACGGGGTCGCATAGCGCCGTCACCCGCACCCGAGAGCGGACATCGTCCATGGTGAGGTGCGGCAGCAGGCCGCGGAGGGTGATACTGCCGGTGCCGACGATTCCTAAACGTACGGGGTCGGTCACCGACAACCTCCAGCTAGCGATCTTTCCACTTCGCCTCGCTTTGGTCGGGTGCAGTCAAGATGATCGGTCATAAGCCCCTTCGAGAAGACTAGGCACCATCCGATGCCCAGTTCGCCCGCCTCCAGCCGCTCTTGCTTGCGGACCGAGAGTAGCTGGTACTGGATTGTGAACCAGTAGTGAACTGTTCCAAAGCTACTCGGCCATACCTACCCACCAAGCTACTCTACTCGGGGGTCTTATTCAGCCTTGTGGGGTACAGTACGACAACTGATGCGCGGGAGGAAAGAATGCCTTTGAACCAGTCCGTGATGCTCCCTGCCCTAGCAGCAAACCTTGAGGACAAACCGGCGTTCGTCGAACAGGTCGCCAGTATCGGGTTGGTCGCCATTGAGCTACTTCGGGTCGATGATCAGTTCGAGGAGCTATGCGATGTTGCCGCCCGTAACGGCCTTCGCATCGCCGGCATGATCGGCCACACCACGCTCGAGGCCGGCCTCAACAACCCGGCCAACCACGACCGTATTGAGTCTGAACTGCAGTCCTCGATCGACATCGCCGCCAGGAAGAACATCCCCGGCCTGATCTGCTTCAGCGGCAACCGCATTCCGGGCATGGACGAAGAAGAGGCGATCGCCAACACCGCGGCTGGACTCGGCCGCGCCGCACCCTACGCGGAAGAGAAGGGGGTAACACTGAACCTGGAGTTGCTCAACTCCAGAGTCGACCATGTAGGCTACCAGTGCGACAGCACGGCCTGGGGTGTTGCAGTTGTCGAGCGGGTGGGGAGCCCTAACGTGAAACTCTTATACGACATCTACCACATGCAGATCATGGAGGGGGATGTCATCCGGACGATGCTTGACAACCTGGACGCCATCGGGCACATCCATACCGCCGGCAATCCGGGCCGGCAGAATCTGGACGATGAGCAGGAGATCCACTACCCTGGCATCTGCCGGGCACTCGCCAAGGCGGGCTACGAGGGCTATATTGGGCACGAATTCCGCCCCAAAGGTGACCCTGTTGCTGCATTGCGCCAGGCTTACGAGCGGTGTAAGGGCGACTAGGCTTGATGGGTCTGACAGGCCCACAGGACATCTAGGGGGAGGTATGGGAGGATGCCGAGAGAGTTGATTGCTCCCGGACGTGAGCAGGTGGCCTTCAGGGAGTACGAATCCGCCGCGCTGCAACCCGGTGAGATCAGGGCCAAGACCCTGTTCGGTGCCGCCAAGACCGGCAGTGAGATGGCCGCCTACAAAGGCTACGCCAACTCCCGCGGCAGCTATGACGAGGAGTATCACATCTTCCGAGCCGAACGGCCGATGTTCCGCTACCCCGTCGGGCTCGGCAACACCTGTGTCGGCGAGATCATCGAACTCGGGGAGGGTGTAACCGATCTGAACCTGGGACAGAGGGTCTTCCATTACGGGCACTTCCGTGAGGAGCACGTGTGGCTAGCGGACGAGGTGCGGATCCTCCCCAACGGGGTGTCGTGGAAGGCCGCTGTCTGCCTCGATCCGACCGACTTCGCACTCGGCGCGGTCCGGGATGGCCACATCCGTATCGGTGACGCGGTGGCGGTGTTCGGCATGGGCGCTATCGGGCTGATCGCTTTGCAACTGGCAAAACTTGCCGGGGCGTACCCGGTGGTCGCGGTCGACCCACTCGAGAATCGCCGCGCCGCCGCCTTCGAGTGCGGTGCCGATCTGGTGCTCGACCCGACCGAGTGTGACGCCGGTCTGGAGATCAAGGAGGTGACAGACAAGCGGGGGGCGGATGTCTGCATCGAGTATAGCGGCAGCCACTTGGCGCTGCAGGCAGCGCTGCGGGGGGTGGCCTACAATTCGGTGGTGGTTGCGGGAGCTTGGCCAGGCGCGTATCCAGCGGGCCTGGATCTGGGGGCGGAGGCGCACTTCAATCAGCCGAGAATCGTCTTCTCGAGATCGTGCAGCGTGCCGAATCCCGACTATCCCAACTGGGATGAGCCCCGACTGTTCGATGTGGCTTGGCGCCTCCTCTCAAATGGCAGCCTCAACACGGAGGCGGTGGTGCAACCCGTCGTGGGGTTCGAGGAGTTGCTGGAGGAGTATCCGAGGATCGCGAATGATCCCGGCGAGAATGTGAAGCTCGGAGTCCGCTTTTGACAGGGCCACGCGGTGCCTTCGTCGCTGGAACCCCTTGCCGGAGGGGTGCCTGTCGGCTCCTGTTCTGAAGAACAGGGGAGACTCACCGACGAACACTGTAGCTGTGGTTGCTCTGTGGGTAACGGTGGTGCCGGGAGCGGGACTCGAACCCGCATGCCCCAGGGGGCGACAGATTTTAAGTCTGTTGCGTCTACCTATTTCGCCATCCCGGCATGCCAATGCTGCGGAGTCGCAGCGCTCCGCCAAGGGAGACGCGCGGTGGTTCGCCTCACTCTACAATGTAGCTAGCGATATGGCGGGGACGGCGTGCCGGGCTTGGCGACAGACGCAAGGCGCTTCAGAGCACGAAGGCCAACGTCCTCGCCCGGTCCTCTCCCTTCTGCTCCTCACTCCAGCCGAACTCCTCGGAAAGCAGTTCGCTCACGCGGGGTGCTGCGTTTACCGCAGCGTCGCGGTCGAGGATGCCGAGCCGGGTGCGTCGTGCCAGCACGTCGGTACCCGTTCTGGCCCCCTCCCGACGGGCCGCGTAGACCACCTCTGCCTCGAGGAAGGGGTGGCCCTCCGCGAGGCGGGCCCCGAAACCATCTGCGGCTAGCCCGGCCACCTTCGGGGCTTGGTCGCCGTAGGCGCGGCTCAGATGGTGGGCGACGTCGAGGTCGAGACCGTGGTGCTCCTGTAGCTCTCCAGCGATGTCGGGAGAGAAGCGGTCGGCGCCGTACAAGGGGAGTGTCTCGGTGCAGGATGGGCCTGCGCTGGCAAAGTCACCGAGGCGGACCGCCTCATCCACCGTATCGAGCGCCATCTTCCGATAGGTAGTCCACTTGCCACCGGCGATAGTGAGCAGGCCGGAGGGGCTGACATTAATGACATGATCCCGTGACAACTTCGCAGTGTCGGCTGCGGCGGGGTCCGAGACCAGCGGCCTGAGACCCGACCACGAGGCCTGCACATCCTCGGTCGAGACCGGCACTGAGACGTACTCCTTGACATGATGGAGGAGGTAGTCGACCTCCTCCTCGCTGCTCTTGGGGTGGCGGACAAGCTCAGCCGGGTTGTCGGTGGTTCCGACGAGGGTCTTGCCGAGCCAGGGGAGTAGAAACAGAACCCGTCCGTCCTCGGTCTGGGGGATGAGCAGGCCCGTATCGGATGGCGAGAACCGCGCTGGAAGTACGATGTGGGCACCCGAGCTGACCGTCAGCATCGGAGGAGCGTTGGGGTCGTCCAGGTTCCGGACGCTGTCACCAAACGGTCCCGTGGCGTTGATCACGACCGAGGCCTCGAGCTCCCACCGCTCCCCACTCAGGGTGTCGCAGACGGTGGCACCGCGGAGTTTGTTACCCCGTTTCAGCAGGCCGGTGACCTCCACATGATTGGCTACCGCGGCGCCTTCACGGGCCGCCGTGAGGGCGATCGCTACGTTCATCCGGGCGTCGTCGAACTGTCCGTCGTAGTAGATCACCCCGCCACGAAGACCCTCCGGTCTAAGCATCGGGAAGCGGGTCAACACCTCGTGCTCGTCGACGAAGCGACTAGGACTCAGATTGGAGCGGCCAGCGAGCCAGTCATAGAGTTTCAGCCCGGTCCGGTAGTAGGGCACCTGGAGCCGGTTGTAGAGTGGCGTCACCAGCGGGAGCGGCCGGCACAGATGGGGGGCGATGCTTAGCAGTACGGCCCGTTCCTTCAGGGCGTCGCGGACCAGGTTGAACTGCGTGCGGTCGAAGTGCAGCACGGCCCTCTCGAGATAGCGGACTCCGCCGTGGATCAACTTCGTACTCCGACTGCTGGTCCCGGCACCGAAGTCGTCGCGCTCGACCAGCGCCACCTTAAGCCCACGACTTGCCGCCTCGAGCGCGACGCCGGCACCGGTGGCGCCACCGCCGATCACCAGGATGTCGAACACCTCTGCGCAGAGGCGTTCGACGGCCTCCTCACGATTCATTCGGGCCTCCGCGACCGGGCTCGGTCGAGAGCCTCCCGCCAGCCATCGAGCAGCGCCTCCCTGGTAGCAACCCTCATGGTGGGCTCGAAACGTCGGTCTTCCGCCCACTGTGAGGCGATCTCGTCTCGGCCTGTCCAGAATCCGGTGGCGAGTCCGGCGAGATAGGCGGCCCCGAGTGCAGTGGTCTCTGTGATCCGGGGTCGGATCACGGGAACGCCGAGGATGTCTGCCTGGAACTGCATCAGCAGGTCGTTCCTGGAGGCACCCCCGTCGACACGAAGTTCGGCCAAGGGGATCCCGCTGTCCATCTCCATCGCTCGGACCGCGTCTTGCACCTGGTAGGCGATGCCCTCCAGGGCTGCCCGTGCCAGATGCCCGCCGGTACTACCGCGGGTCAGGCCTGCGATGATCCCTCGGGCGTGGGGGTCCCAGTGCGGAGCGCCCAGGCCTGCGAAGGCTGGCACCAGGTAGATCCCGCCGTTGTCGGGAACGCTCGCTGCGAGCCCTTCGACCTCCTCGGCCTGACCTATAATGCCCAGGCTATCCCGCAGCCACTGCACGACCGCTCCACCGACGAAGATGCTCCCCTCGAGGGCGTAGTCGACGGTCCCCTGCTGCCAGGCCACGGTGGTGAGCAGCCGATTGCCGGAGGCCACGGCCTCAGCCCCCGTGTTAAGAATCAGGAAGCAGCCCGTCCCATAGGTGTTCTTGCCCTGCCCCGGTGAGAAACAGGTCTGGCCGAAGGTGGCGGCCTGCTGATCTCCCGCGATGCCGGCTATGGGCACGGGCGCCTCGAGGCCGGTCGCCGCCACGCCGTAGACCTCCGAAGATGAGCGCACCTCGGGGAGCAGCGACCTGGGGACCCCGAAGAGCTCGAGGAGATCTTCATCTCAGGCGAGTTCGTGGATGTTGAAGAGTAGTGTGCGACTGGCGTTGCTGACGTCGGTAACGTGCACCTCGCCCCCGGTGAGCCGATAGACCAGCCAGCTGTCTACCGTCCCGAAGGCGAGTTCCCCGGCCTCCGCCCGCGCCCTCGCGCCCGGGACGTGGTCGAGCAGCCAGGCCAGCTTGCTCCCCGAGAAGTAGGGGTCGAGGACGAGACCGGTCTTGCGGGTGAAGGTCGGCTCGAGGCCAGCGTCCTTAAGCCCGTCGGTGATCGGGGCGGTGCGCCGGTCCTGCCAGACGATCGCATTGTGGACCGGCTCCCCGGTCTTCCGGTCCCAGACGATGGTGGTCTCCCGCTGGTTGGTGATGCCGATTGCCGTGAGGTCCGCTGCCCTCGCCTGACCGCGCGCAAGGGCTTCAGCGACCATCTCCAGCTGACTTGACCAGATTTCGTTGGGGTCGTGCTCGACCCATCCCGGCTGCGGGTAGATCTGCTCGAACTCCCTTTGGGCCACGGAACGGATGGTGCCGGCCCGATCGAAGAGGAGCGCCCGGGAACTCGTGGTCCCCTGGTCGATGGCGAGAATGAGATCGGGCACCTTAGCTCTCCCTCACTAGGCCATGCGGAGGAAGTCCTCGAGCCGCAGGCGAGCGTAGGTTCTGTCTCCGCCGAGGACCCGGCGCAGCATCTTCTCTTCGCGGGGGAGGGGTCGGCTCCTATTCCTGATTTGGGTCTCGAAGCGCCCGACCCCGTAGCGGCTGCTGAGCAGCGCCGTGACCTCTTCCAGCTGCACGTTGTGACGGCTGAACACCCGGAGGGTAAGCTTGGTGGCGTCGGGAAAGAGGTGCAGGGCCAGGCCCGACTCCTGCAAGATCGCGGCGCCACTCGATCCCGGGGACGGCCCCTTGTCGAAGTCGAAGACCTGTATATAGGCCTCGGTCTCGGGTTCGAGGGTCCGCCCGAGCCCCTCGAGTACCTCGCGGACCGTGTCCGAGTCTCCCAGCGCCTGGGGGTCGGCCCGGAACCCGTCGAGCACGATGTGGGTTCCGTAGGTCATGGCTTCCTGCATGATCCAGAGCATACCAACCGGCCCGGGCGGTATGCCGCTCCTGTCTCTCGGTCCATCCGGTGGTGGGTGCTCTGGGAAGCGCAGGAGGTGATGGTGGTAGGAAGGTTGCCGACGCCGCCGAACTCTCCGAATCACGGTGCTGCTGTTGTGATGACGCCGACCGCCAGCAAACCCTCGCTGCGCGCGGAAGCCCTTAAGATTATGCTTGGTCAGCTTGCGCGAGTTCCTCGAGAAGCTCTCTGCGCAGATGGGCTTCACTTACTGCCCCAATTGCCATCAGCTTGCCGGGGCGATCTTCGGGTTCTTTGGCCAAGATCTGCCCGAAAACTGGCACACCATACGGAGTACGGTCACCGACAACTTTCGGGTTGTCACTCCTGGTCAGACCGTCTAATTGGGCGACAGAGGATATCATGTAGACGTGACCGACTCGAGCGCCCGCAAGGAAGCTAGACGGGCCCGTCGCCAGGAAGAGGGTCGAGCCAGGACTATCGCTCTGCTCGAGGAACTCTGCTGGCAGAACGAGCGCTTTCACGGCGGCGACGGTGCCTGGCGGATCCAGCTGGATAAGGTAGCTTCTCGGCTGGTCTGCGAGGACGGACTCGCTGGGTCTGGATCCGAATGGTCGATATAAGGAGATAACGCATGGCACTGGAACACGCGAGCGAAGCACAATCTGCCACCACCGGCTACGAAGCCGAACTCTGGCAGCTCGCCGACACCCTGCGTGGAAGTATGGACGCCGCCGAATACAAGCATGTCGTCCTGGGTCTGATCTTCCTCAAATACATCTCTGATGCCTTCGAGGAGATGCACACCCGTCTCGAAGTGGAGCGATGGTCCGACCCCGAGGATCCGGATGAGTACCGGGCTGAGAACGTCTTCTGGGTACCGCCCGAGGCGCGCTGGGCCCAGCTTAAGGCCCAGGCACGGCAACCCGCCATCGGCCAGTTCGTCGATGCTGCGATGGCCGGGATCGAGCGCGATAACCCAGCACTCAAGGGGGTATTGCCCAAGGAATACGCTCGCCCGGCCCTCGACAAGCAGCGACTCGGTCAGCTGATCGACCTGATCAGCAACATCAAAGTCGGTGATAAAGAGGCACGTTCCAAGGATGTCCTCGGTCGGGTCTATGAGTACTTCCTCTCGCAGTTTGCGAGCGCCGAGGGGAAGAAGGGGGGTGAGTTCTACACACCCCGCTGCGTCGTCAAGCTGCTCGTAGAGATGCTGGAGCCCTACCAGGGCCGCGTCTACGACCCCTGTTGCGGCTCGTCGGGCATGTTCGTGCAATCGATTGAGTTCATTGAGGCCCACGCCAGCGGCAACGGCAATGGTGGCAGGGGGCGGGGCGACATCTCGATCTATGGTCAGGAGTCGAACTATACGACTTGGCGGCTTGCCAAGATGAATCTCGCCATCCGGGGGATCGAGGGACAGATCGCCCATGGCGACAGCTTCCATAATGACCGCCATCCCGACCTGAAGGCCGACTTCATCCTCGCCAATCCCCCCTTCAACGTCTCCGACTGGGGGGGTGAGCGACTCAGCGACGACAAGCGCTGGCGCTACGGCACGCCGCCGAAGGGGAATGCCAACTTCGCCTGGGTGCAACACATCATCCACCACCTGGCGCCCACCGGCGTAGCCGGATTCGTGCTCGCCAACGGCTCGATGTCCTCAAATCAGACGAGTGAGGGGGAGATCCGCAAGGGCCTGATCGAAGCGGGCTTGGTGGATTGCATAGTGGCCCTGCCGGGCCAGCTCTTCTACTCGACTCAGATCCCGGCCTGTCTATGGTTTCTGGCAAGGGGAGATAAGCAGCAGGACGGGGTCCTGTTCATTGACGCCCGCAAGCTCGGTCGTATGGTCGACCGGACTCACCGGGAACTGACCGGTGAGGAGATCGACCGTATAGCTGAGACCTACCACGCCTGGCGGGGCAAGCCGAGACCCGAAGCGAAAACGCGCTCTTCGGGCCCAACGAAGTCGATCTTATCCGTCCTTGAGGGAGAGTACGAAGACATCCCCGGCTTCTGCAAGAGTGCACCGTTAGAGGAGGTGCGCAAGCACGGGCATGTGCTGACTCCTGGCCGCTATGTCGGTGCCGAGTTGCAGGAGGAGGACAGCGAGCCATTCGAAGAGAAGATGAAGCGGCTGGTCACCCAACTACGTCAGCAGCAGGACGAAGCGCAGCGGCTGGACGCAGCGATAGAGGAGAATCTGGCGCGACTGGGGTTTGGGAGGTAGCACCCCCGCGAGAAACTGAGGAAGATCTTGCCGCTCGAACTAGCTAGTTTGCGAAACTCTGTCAAATCGCTCACCGATCTGCTGGCGGTCAGCGAGCATGACGCTCGCATGGGGCAGCTGAGCGAGGTCGAGCGGAACGGCATCCGCTCCGGCGTCATCCAGAACTTCGAGGTCACCTATGAACTCTCCTGGAAGTTGATGGCGCGCTGGTTGAATACTTACATCGGTGCCGGGATCGCGGATGGTGTTACCAAGCGTCAACTGTTTCGCCTCGCTGCCGAGAATCGTCTTATCCTCGACGTAGATCTCTGGGTGCAGCACCACGAGGCGAGAAACGCCACCTCCCACATCTACGACGAAGAGAAGGCCCTGCTGGTCTACAGGGCTACCAGGGAGTTCGCGCACGACGCACGGCTGTTGCTGGAGGCATTGGAAGCGCGCAATGATTGACCTGAACCCCAATCACCTTGGAACGGTCAAGGCCATCCTTGCGGAGCACGTGCCGGAGTGCGAAGTTCGGGCCTTCGGTTCCCGTGCGACGTGGACTGCCAAGGACTACTCGGACCTCGACCTCGCCATCCTCGGCAAGGGGCCGTTGGATTGGGCGACAGTCGGCCGTCTAGAGGAAGCCTTTGAGGAGTCCGATCTGCCTATGAGGGTGGACGTGCTCGACTGGCACACCATCTCCGGAGGCTTCCGAGAGGTGATCGAACGGGAGCACGTGGTGCTGGTGGATACCCCAACCCGTGATTCAACAACAAAGGACTGGCTTTACCACCCCAGACTCCCCAACTATTGGAAACGAAAGCCGCTATATGCCATGGCGCAATGGGTGAACGGACTCGCCTTTCGGAAAATCCAGTTCAGCTCGACCGGTAAACCCATCATCAAGATCGCAGAACTCAAGGGGGGTATATCTGGTCAAACCAAATTCACTGACCAAACGTTCGATGACTCTGTCCGAGTTCGACCTGGTGACCTGCTGTTTTCTTGGTCTGGTCAGCCGGAGACCTCTATCGATGCTTTCTGGTGGCGTGGACCGGAGGGTTGGTTGAACCAGCATATCTTCCGGGTTACGCCGAACAATGGTGTCGATACCACCTTCTTCTACTACCTCTTGCGCTACCTCAGACCCAATTTTGTCAACATTGCCCGGAACAAACAGACCACAGGCCTCGGACACGTCACCAAGCGTGATCTAGAGAACATTGAAGCGGCGACTCCCAATCTCCCCGAACAACGGACCATCGCCCAGATCCTGGGCAGCTTTGATGACAAGATCGAACTGAACCGGCAGCTGAATGAGACCCTCGAGGAACTAGCGAGAGCTATCTTCAAAGACTGGTTCGTCGACTTCGGACCGGTACGGGCCAAGCTGGAAGGTCGTGATACCGGTCTGCCCGAGCAGCTGGCAGAACTCTTCCCCGATCGGTTGGTGGAGTCTGAGTTGGGGGGGATTCCGGAGGGGTGGGAGGTCGGTGCGGTGGGGGAGATCGCGGATCAACGTCGGCATGGGGCTAGGCCGGAGCAGATTGCTCCAGACACACCCTACATTGCGCTTGAACATATGCCCAAGCGTTGCATCGCCTTGTACGACTGGGATATGGCCACTGGCTTGGCTAGCAGCAAATTCAGATTCGAGCGGGGAGACATCTTGTTTGGGAAGCTGCGACCGTACTTCCACAAGGTCGGCGTCGCCCCACTGGATGGCGTGTGCTCAACGGACATTGTTGTTGTATCGCCGAAATCGCACGACTGGTTTGGACTTGTCCTTGGCCATACATCTAGTGCAAAGTTTGTAGATTACACAGATGCCAGAGCGACGGGCACGAGAATGCCGCGTACCAAGTGGACCGACATGGCCGACTACAAGATTGCATTGCCAGACAGAGAATTGGCCAGAGCCTTTACCAGACAGATCCAACCATGGGTTGATCGGATCGTGTCGGCGATCCATGAATCTTATTCCCTTGCTGCCCTCCAGAACGCGCTGCTACCGAAGCTGGTGTCGGGGGAAGTGAGAGTGGAAGAACTCGCAAGGGATACCAGGGGGATGGTCTAATTGTCGAGCCATCACTGTTCGGCGTGGAAACGGGTGTGAGCAAAGACTTATGGAAGTGAACTTACAAGTTCCTGCGCTGGAGAAACTCTTGGATTATGCAGCCAGCGGAATAGGTAGTGTCGCTGGTCCGATGCTGGCACCTTGGAGAGCCCGTTGGGAAGCTACTGCTAAGCAGATAGCTGCTGAGGGAGAAGTGGAGGTGCAAAGAATTCGGACCGAAGGCCAAGCGAATACATTGCAGCTTATAGCAGAGGCACAAGCGAAGGCACGAGAAAGCTTGGTATTGCCGGGCTCTGTTATCCAAGGAGAGTTAGACACTGCCGGGGTAATAAACCAGAGGATTCAGTTTCAGGAAGAGAAGAGACTGAGAAACATTGGGGCTGTTGTGGAACAAGCAGCCCAGGCACTCGGTGATGATGATGTCCCAGATCACGAGCCCAATCACGACTGGATGGCGCGATTCTTTAACTACGTATCAAGACATATCTTCGGAAGAGATGCAATCGCTCTGGGCGAAAGTGCTCGCTGGCGAGGTCAGACGACCTGGGAGTGCGTCCGTTCGGACTCTAAGCATTCTAAGGAATCTTGACCAAGTGACTGCTGCCTTGTTTAGCCGGCTCTGTTCAGTCTGTGTGTCGTTTAGCCTGGGTGGAGAACTCATTGATATCAGAGTTCCTTCATTGGGCGGTGAGCCGGGACAGAATGCGCTCCGAGAGTATGGACTCCACTTTGATAGCCTCAATGCGCTCAACGACTATGGACTCATAATCTCCGACCACAACTCTTGGCTTGACTATAGGGCGAGCATAGGGCTTCATTTACCCGAACCTAGGCAGGGCAAGAGGACTATTTTCCCCTTCGGTTTCCTGGGCCGATATTGGGTCTTGTCACCGGCAACCGAACGTCATCCCGTAGACCAAGAGTTCAGGTTGTTAGGTGTGGCTTTGACTCGGGCAGGGAGGGAGCTGTCAAGGATTGTCGATCTGGAACCTGTAGACGAGTACACCCAAGCCCTGGAGAAGTTTTTTCAAGAGAATAATTTGCGAATGACCGAGGTTGACAGCCCGCTACCACAGCGGGTCTAAGGGACATACGCTAGCTAGGTTTCCCATGATCACCATCATCACCGAATCCGATGTTGAGGAGGCCACCCTTGAGTGGCTTAAGGGTTTGATCTGGACTGTCGCCTACGGCCCCAACATCGTCCCCGACGCACCGGGCGCAGAGCGAATCGATTACAGCAAGGCTGTGCTGATACAGTGCTTGTGCGATTCCCTCGCCCGGCCCAACCCCAATCTACCCTCCGCGGCTTGGGACAGCACCTTCCACAAGCCAGCCTATCCAGAGAGATCGGCTTTCGAAGCCCGCGTTGGTAGCGGCAGGGTTCGGGGCGCGCAAGTGAAGGTGGTCGACAATCCGGTGACCAGTAACTGGCTTGCGGTCAACCAGTTCACGGTCATTGAGAACCTGCCTGCTGCGATGAGCGGGACGCAGGCAGGCAAGAACAACCGCTGGCCCGATGTGGTGCTATTCGTCAGCAGCTTGCCACTCGGGGTGATTGAGTTCGCGAACCCGGCGGACGAAGCCGCTTGCAGTCCAAAAGGTGACACATGCCCCGGCTAGCCCGCCTCACTGTTCGCGGATTTAAGTCGATCCGCGAACTCAAAGACTTCGAGCCTGGGGCCCTGAGTATTCTGATCGGCCCGAACGGTGCCGGCAAGACCAATTTCATCGAGCTGTTCCGCATGATGGCCCGCATGACCGAGCAGCGTCTCCAGATCTGGGTTGCCGAACAGGGTGGACCGGATGCCCTGCTATTCGGTGGCAGGAGGGGGACCAGTCGCATTGAGGCCGAGTTCATGTTCGGTTTGAACGCCTATCATTTTTCACTCGTGCCGGTTGGGCGCAACCTCGTCTTCGAAAGGGAAGAGACAGGCTTCTTCGGCCACGGGCAGACATTCACGCATCCCCTGGGTGGTGGCCACGACGAATCGAACCTCAAAGGGGCTGATGAAGGGGAGGGGGATGCCTTTGCCCCCTATGTGCGTACGGCTATCGCATCGTGGCGCGTGTATCACTTCCATGACACCAGCCCGATGGCGCCAGTGCGCCAAGCGCAGGCGTTGCGCGACAATCTCTTACTCAAGCCGGACGCGGGCAATCTCGGAGCGTTTCTGCGGCACCTGCGCGAGCGCCACCCGGATCACTATCGACAGATTGTCGAAGCTGTGCGGCTGGCGGCTCCGTTCTTTGGGGATTTCGTCTATCGCAGGGACGCGGGCGAACGCATGGAACTGGAGTGGTTCGAGGCGGACGACCCAGACACAGTGCTCGGCCCACGTCAGCTTTCGGATGGCACCCTACGCTTCATCAGCCTTGCGACTCTGCTCCTCCAGCCTACGCAACTGCAGCCGCAACTGATACTCATTGACGAACCGGAATTGGGTCTGCATCCCCACGCGCTTACCTTGCTGGCCGAGATGCTTCAACACGCGAGCGATGGGCGGCAGGTCATCGTTTCGACGCAGTCTGCGGACCTCGTCAGCGAGTTTGAGCCTGAAGATATCGTGGTGGTCGATCGCAAGCATGGTGAGTCCGTCTTTGAGAGGTTGGATTCCGAGCGCCTGCATGATTGGTTGGAGGACTACGTGCTGGGCGATTTGTGGAAGATGAACATATTCGGCGGCAGGCCCGGGCGATGACGGAGGTCGTTGTCGTCTGTGAGGGTCAGACTGAGGAGGTTTTTGTGAAGGAGATTCTCGCCCCAGCCTTGGCGCCCCGGTATGTGTTCGTCCAACCGAGGCTTATTGCTACATCCCGGCATTCGAGGGGCGGATCCCTCAACGGTCAACGGGTGCTGCGCTTCCTTCAGAACACCCTTCGAGAGCGGTCGGACACCTACGTCACGACATTCTTCGATCTGTATGCGCTGCCCTCGGACTTTCCTGGCTGGTCCGAAGCCGCCGGGCAGACGGATCCTGTAGAGCAGGCCACGGCTGTCGAAGCCGGATTCCATGCAGCGGTTGTCCAAAAGGTCAGGTGTCGCCCGGAGCGGTTTCTCCCGCACATCCAGCCCTACGAGTTCGAGTCTTTGCTGTTTTCCGAGACGGAAAGGTTCGTGAAGGCTGAGCCCAAGTGGAAGGTGTTCGCTGGCCGACTTGAAGCAGTTCGGCAATCGGCCCGCAGCCCCGAGCACATCAATGATGGCTCCGACACGCATCCGTCGGCCCGTTTGCAGTATCTTCTCCGCCCCCGGTACAACAAGGTGCGTCACGGGGTGGCGGTGGCCGCCCGAATCGGCATTGATCGCATACGCGCTGAGTGTGCCCATTTCGGCGGTTGGCTGGCACGACTGGAAGTCCTTCCATCGCTGCGGCGAGCGGAGTGATTCCGTGTCCTTGTTGTCAGAGTCCGTCGTGGAAGAGTCCGCGCTCGATTGGTTGCGGGAGCTGGGGTACAATGTCATCGGTGGCCCGGACATGCCGCCGGGACCGCATGCCCTGCGCGAGAGCTACGCAGATGTGGTGCTGCCGTCGGTTGTGCGGGGTGCCTTGGCCCGGCTCAACCCCAACCTACCCACCGCAGCCTTGGACGACGCCTACCGCAAGCTGACTGACCCGGAAGGCTCGACCCTCGAGGCCCGCAACCGTGCCTTCCACCGGATGATAGTGGATGGTGTAACAGTCGAATACCTCACTGCTGACGGTGGGGTTCGAGGCGCACAAGTGAGGGTGATCGACTTTGACGACCCCATCAACAACGATTGGCTCGCGGTCAATCAACTCACCATCACCGAGAACAGAAACGAGCATCGCCCCGACATAGTACTGTTCGTCAATGGCCTACCCCTCGGGGTGATCGAACTCAAGAACCCGGCTGATGAAGAGGCCACCATCTGGACTGCCTGGCAACAACTCCAGGCCTATAAGGCCGAACTGCCTACACTCTTTGCCATGAACGCAGCCCTGGTGATCTCCGACGGGGTTGAAGCGCGAGTTGGGACACTTACCGCCGGGAAGGAGTGGTTCAAGCCTTGGCGGGCGGTCAGCGGCGAGGAGTTGGCACCGGCGTTCCTTCCGGATCTCCAGGTGACGATGGAGGGCGTGTTCGAGAAGCGTCGCTTCCTTGCGCTGCTCCGCGACTTCATCGTCTTCGAGGACGATGGCAGCGGTGCACTGATCAAGAAGCTGGCGGGCTACCACCAATTCCATGCGGTCGAGGCAGCGGTTACTGAGACCCTGCGTGCATCAGGGCCACAACAGGGGGTGCAGGAACTGGACCTCTCTGCATCGGGCCGCAAATCGGGCGGCGCCCCGGGCGACCGTCGCACCGGGGTAGTCTGGCACACCCAGGGCTCGGGTAAGAGTCTGACCATGGCCTTCTATGCCGGTCGCATCATCCGCGAGCCGGCGATGGCCAACCCGACCGTGGTGGTGCTCACCGACCGCAACGACCTCGATGACCAACTCTTCGGTACCTTCTCCCGCTGTCAGGAACTCCTACGCCAGCCTCCGGTACAGGCAGAGAGTCGAGCGGATCTTCGCAACAAGCTCTCCGTCGAAGCTGGAGGCGTGGTCTTCACCACCATCCAGAAGTTCTTCCCCGAGGAGAAGGGCGATACCTATCCTACTCTCTCCGAACGCCGCAACATCGTGGTCGTCGCTGACGAGGCGCATCGGAGTCAGTATGACTTCATCGACGGCTACGCCCGCCACCTGCGCGATGCCCTGCCCAATGCCTCCTTCATCGGTTTCACCGGCACACCGATCGAGGTCGAAGACGCCAATACCCGGGCCGTCTTCGGCGACTACATCAGCATCTACGACATCCAGCGTGCGGTCGAGGACGGGGCGACGGTTCCGATCTACTACGAGAGCAGACTGGCCAAGCTTTCCCTCAACGAAGACGAACGACCGAAGATCGACCCCGATTTCGAAGAGGTGACCGAAGGGGAAGAGGTCGCACACAAGGAGAGGTTCAAGACCAAGTGGGCACGGCAGGAGGCCGTTGTCGGGTCCGAGAGAAGGCTCAAGCTCGTTGCCGCGGACATCGTCACCCATTTCGAGCAACGGATCGAGGTCATGGCTGGCAAGGCACTGGTAGTCTGCATGAGCCGGCGGATCTGTATCGACCTCTACCGCGAGTTGGTGCGGCTACGCCCAGACTGGCACAGTGAGGATGACAGCAAGGGGAGCCTCAAGGTGGTGATGACCGGCTCCGCCACCGACCCGCCAGAGTGGCAACCGCATATCCGCAACAAGCCTCGCCGGGAAGCGCTGGCCAAACGGTTCCGCCTTTCTGCCGGTCGGGAAGGTGATGCCTCTGACCCGCTACGCATGGTGCTGGTGCGCGACATGTGGCTAACCGGCTTCGATGCACCGAGCTTGCACACCATGTATGTCGACAAGCCGATGAAGGGCCATGGGCTGATGCAGGCGATCGCCCGAGTCAATCGGGTGTTCAGGGACAAGCCGGGCGGTCTCGTCGTCGATTACTTGGGCCTCGCCCAAGACCTCAAGCGCGCGCTGGCTACCTACACCGCAAGCGGCGGCAGCGGACAGGCCGTGCTCGATCAGACGGAGGCGGTGGCAGTGATGCTGGAGAAGTACGAGATCTGCTGCGACCTGTTCCACGGCTTCGACTGGTCGAAGTGGGTAACCGGAACACCGGCGGAGAGGCGGGACCTGCTGCCGGTCGCGCAGGAGCACATCCTGGCTCAGGAGGAAGGCAAGGACCGCTGCCTACAGGCGGTGCGCGAACTCTCCCAAGCCTTCACACTAGCCGTCCCCCATGAAGACACGAGGCGTATCCGCGACGATGTGGCCTTCTTCCAAGCTGTCCAGTTGGTGCTGGCCAAGCGCGCTCCGGTCGATCTGCGACCTGGAGCGGTACTAGATCACGCCGTACGCCGGATCATCTCGCGGGCAGTGGCGTCGGAGGACATCTTCACCGCCGCCGGCCTGACGAAGCCCGACATCTCGGTCCTCTCCGACGAGTTCCTTGCCGAGGTGCGGGATATGCCCCAGCGCAACCTCGCTGTCGAACTGCTGCAGAAGCTGCTCAGGGGCGAACTGGCCACTCGCCACCGTAAGAATGTCGTTCAAGCCCGCTCCTTCGCCGAGATGCTGGAGCGGACCCTCCATCGCTATCAGAACCGCACCGTCGAGACCGCCCAGGTGATCGAAGAGTTGATCGAACTCGCCCAGGAAATGCGAGAGGCGAATGCTCGTGGCGAAGAGCTCGGACTATCAGAAGAAGAACTCGCCTTCTACGATGCCCTGGAGACCAATGACAGTGCCGTCAAGGTGCTCGGTGACGATACCCTCCGCACCATTGCTCGCGAACTGGTCAAGACCATCCGTCACAATGTCACCATCGACTGGACTCTGCGGGAGAACGTGCGGGCAAATCTCCGGCGACTGGTCAGACGAATCCTCCGGAGATACGGCTATCCGCCGGACAAACAGGAGCGGGCGACTCGAACGGTACTTGAACAGGCGGAGGTGCTGTCGGCGGACTGGGTGAGGTGAACTGCTACGAGAAGTGGGCTAGGCGGGCGTAGGCTGGGCTCAGAGCGACGCTGCGGCCACCTTGGCCGTGGGGGGAGGTGTTCTGTGGCTGGCTGCTCTGATTGCGATGGCCTCAGACGCCTTCCTGAGAGTCTCTGGGCTGGCTGCCCTCGAGGTCGAGGTTTCGGACCGATACCGTGACCGTCCGCAAGAGCAAGACTAACCAGAAGGGTGAGGGTGCGGTACTCTACCTCGGCAGGCCGACCTTGAAACGGGTTCAGAAGTGGACCGAGGCCTCTGGGTTCGAGGAGGATCCGCTAACGTAAGGTCGCATTATTGGATCCTGAGGACTACCGTGAGGTATCGGAAACTTCCTCAATGGCGCGCTTTAGATCGCGGTAGCAGCACAGGAGCGGCCGTGGCGAGAGTTTGCGCAACGGATTCAGTCGAATACGCTGTTGTTTCGGGCACGCGTCGTTGAGCACGGCACTCTGGAGGATGTAGAACTCCCACTTATCCACGTTGAGCGGGTCAGCACCGCATAGAACACAGAACACATAGAGATCGGCCCATCGACGAGCCTGATCGCTGTACTGCCCTGTCTCTTCGTCCCATCTCCATTTCGGCGCAATATCGAACTCAATCGGGCTCGGTCCGCGCTGTTTCCACGATTGAATGGCCGCTGCACTCTTGACCTCAACCGTGGTCCCGCATGGTGTTTGCAGATCGTAGCTCTCCCACTCAACAATCCGTGGAGTTTCATGCAGGCCGAGCGCCGTCGCCACAAGGAATTCTGCCAGCATCCCGCGGGTCGTGTTATCCATGAGGTTAGAACCCGACCAGCGCCAGTAATCGAGCAACTTTAGCACCGGTCCAGCGCCACGAAATGGCTCCTCGCCGATCTTGAGTTCCCGCGGGAGCCGGTCAAGCATTTTGGTGTCACTAATCCTGTTGCGCCGCTCGCCCCAGATCGACATCAGAACTGGCAGAGTAGCATGCAACGAACTCGGTATGGGCTCATCGGTCTGCGTCAGCTTAGTCCCACCGGAACAGCCACCCGCTGGCGGCGACGCAGACCGCCGCTATCGCTCCGAGGTAGGCAAAGGAGACCCAGATGGGCGTGCCGATAGTCGTTTCCACCCCCCAGGTTGCGCCCAGCCAGAGGAAGGTGAGCAGGTCATAGGAGTGGGTCAGCGGTAGCCAGTCGCCCACCACCCGGAGCGCGGCGGGGAATGTCTCCCTGGGACCGAACGCCCCGCTCAGCACGAACATGGGCGCGAACAGCGCAAGCCCCAATCCCAACCCGGTTCGAACGTTGCGGATTCGGGTGGTGATAGCCGCTCCCAGAGCGGCAAAGGCCAGATACGAGACCAATATCGCCAGCGTCACCGCCGCCGCGTTGCCCGCGAAGCGGATGTCGAATACCAGCCAGCCCACGACGATCATGAGAGCCAGAGACAGTAGGATGACCGCCGCACCCACCACCAGCGGCGCGATGATGAGCAGGTAAGAGGGCATGGGCGTAACCCGGTAACGTCGGAATACCCCGTATTGGCGAAACTCCACCAGCGTCTGTGGTAACGAGATGAGGCCGAAGATCGCGGCCACCCAGGCGATGTTGCCTGCGAGCAGGACATCCCTTACGTGGAACATCTCCACGATGCCCGTCTCCCGGTTCACCGGAATCTCGGCGTCGCCGACCGAGAATCCCAAGGCGAGGAAGATTGCCAGAGGCAGTATCACCGCCATGAACATGGCGGCAGGCTCACGCAGGGTCAAGAGCAGTTCGGTATGGATCAGCCGGCGAATTGCCTTGGCGTTCATTCCTCTCCTCCTCGCGGGTCTTCATTCCCGAGGGCAAGAAAGAAGATGTCGTCCAGGTTGGCAGGCCGCGCCTCAATTATGCCGGGCGTAACCCCTCTCTCGCTCAGGTAGTCGGCGACGTTGCCCGCAACGTTGCCATCTCCATACAGGCAGAAGGCCGTCTCCGTGCTGCGGACTTGGGCAACGCCTGGCAATCCCATCAGGGAGTCCGCTCCGACGGTCCCGAGTGCTGCCCGGGGCAAGACGGCGCGCGTCGCTAGCCCTGACTCCGCAATCAGGCGCTCGGGCGGTCCAGAGGTCACCACCCTGCCCTCGTTGATCAGCAGGACCGCGTCGCAGTATTCGCGCGCCTCCTCCAGGTAGTGCGTGGTCGCCACTATTGTCATGCCCCGGGCGTTTTGCCGCCTGAGGTACTCCCAGAATCGGAAGCGGTACTCTGGGTCGAGGCCGGCGGTGGGTTCGTCCAGGAACAGGATCTCGGGGTCACCCACCAGAGCGAGCGCGATGTTGACCCGCCGCTTCTGGCCGCCCGAGAGCGAGCCATACGGTTTGGCAAGGATGCCATCAAGCCCCAACTCGTCGCTCAGTTCCGACAAGGAGATGGAGGTCCGGTAGAGCGCGGCGAACAGGTGTAGTGCCTCCCGCGCCTTCATGCGCGGGGGAATTCCGACTTCCTGTAACTGCACGCCTATCTTGTGGACGAACTTGGCGCGGTCGGCTATGGGATCCAGTCCGGCGACGAGAATCGAGCCGCCATCCGGTTGGCGCAGCCCTTCGATGCACTCGATGGTAGTGGTCTTGCCGGCGCCGTTAGGGCCGATGATGCTGAAGATACTCCCTCGCTCGACCTCGAAGCTCACCTCGTCCACCGCCACCACGTCGCCGTACACCTTTCGCAGTGACGCCACCTGCAACGCCAGAGCATCCGAAAGTTCCATGCTCATGCCCCTCTTTCAACTACTTCCTGGAATCTTGGCTGGGTGACGTCTCTCTCAGCCATGGTCTCTGCCTCCCGGTATTGGGGCTAGGCCCCTCGATAGAGTCAAGTGTAGGAGCACCAAGAGTGGGTTGTCACCAGACTATTGTCATCAACCAATTTGACTATTGTCATCATCCTAAGGGAGGAGTCGAGGCACCTCAGCCCCAAACCGGCACCGGCATCGAGATTGGCGAGCAGGTTGGGTGCGAGCGCTATGCAGACCGGGTGTCTCGAGCCTGGATGCACCCGAGCCACGCCGGGCACCCGAAGCCCCATAGCAAACTACAGGGTGTGCAGAGGGATTGGTCCCTCCGAATCCGCCCTGGAGTTGGCGAGAATCCCTTCGGTTTTCAGGACCGATATTGGGCCGTATTAGACGCGTCCTAAGGCTTCGGTTCTCAATACCCCACAACTCTCCCCGGAACGAAGACCTTTGTCGCCGTTCGCAGGGCCATGCTACACTCAGTCAGCTTTCTGAATGTTCCTGAACTCGAGTCGGTATTAGGAGGAGAGTTTTAAGTGGCCGAGGTAATCTTAGAGAGCGTATACAAGCATTTTGGCAGTGTGACCGCGGTAAAAGACTTCAACCTCCACATCGAAGATGAGGAGTTCATGGTCTTTGTCGGACCGTCGGGTTGCGGCAAGACCACCACCCTGCGCATGGTAGCAGGCTTAGAGGAGGTTAGCGAAGGTACCCTAAGGATCGCTGACCGTGTAGTGAATGACGTACCGCCGAAAGACCGGGACATCGCCATGGTGTTTCAGAACTACGCCCTCTATCCGCACATGAACGTGTATCAGAACATGTCGTTCGGCCTCAGGTTGCGCAAGACTCCCCGAGCCGAGATCGAGAAGCGAGTTCACGAAGCGGCCGAGATCCTCCAGATCGAACATCTGCTCGAGCGTCGGCCCCGTGAGCTCTCAGGCGGGCAGCGACAGCGCGTAGCCCTCGGTCGGGCCATCGTTCGCGAACCCAAGGTGTTCCTGATGGACGAGCCGCTATCGAATCTTGACGCGAAGCTCAGGGTGGAGATGCGGGCCTCGATCAGCAAACTGCACCAGCGCCTCGGCGTGACCACCATCTACGTGACCCACGACCAGGTCGAGGCCATGACCATGGGTACCCGTATCGTCGTGATGAAAGATGGGGTGATCCAGCAAGTGGATTCGCCGATCAACCTCTACGACAAGCCTGTCAATAGGTTCGTCGCTGGCTTCATCGGGTCACCCGCCATGAACTTTATGGTCGGTGACGTTCAGGGAGACCGCCTTCGGAGCCCCTACTTCGACATCGAGCCCGACGCGGAACTCTCCCAGAAACTCCAGGCCTATAACGGCAAGAAGGTGTTCGTCGGGGTCCGGCCAGAAAACCTCGGCCTCAAGGGCTATACGACCATTCCTGAGCGGGACAACGTCATCAAGGCTTCCGTCGAGGTTGTGGAGCCGCTCGGTGCCGAGACGCATATCATCGCCAGCGTGGGTGGCGACCAGACCGTCGTTGCCAGGATCGATCCCCACGCCGAGGTGCGCACCGGCGATCAGATCGAGCTGCTGGCCAACAACAGTTTTGTCCAAGCGTTCGATATGGAGGGTGAGGCTAACATCCGTTACGCCTGAGGACTAAAAGGGGGCGCTCCAACCCCCTCCCTCTCGGGCGGGACTTGGTCGCACCGGACGGTTCTCACAGGATCAGGCGTTTGACAAACCCTTGCCGCCTCGCAACGATGGTGAGGTCATGCTTCTCGCTGCCCTCAAAGATGTCGACAAATTCTACGGCGGTCAGACTGTGCTCGACGCTGCGACACTGGAACTCAGGAGCGAGAGTCGCACCGCCCTCATCGGGCGCAACGGCGCTGGCAAGACCACCATCCTAAGGCTGCTCGCGGGTGTAGAGGAGAGCGATGGCGGCACCGTCTTCGCCCGCGATGACACCCTCATCAGTCTGCTCGAGCAAGATCCCGCCCTCGCCCCGGAGGTCACCCTCGAGGAGTTGGCCGCGAGGGCGTTCGCCGAGTTGGCCCGACTCGAGCGGAGGCTCAGCGAACTCGAGACCGCCGGCCTTGACGATCCCGAGCGCTACGGGGTGTGGGAGGGGCTCCACGCCCGCTTCGAGCGGCGCGGGGGCTACGAGCGCCGCTCGCGCAGGGACGCCGTCTTCCGCGCACTCGGCTTCCAGGGGAGGGAGCTGGAGCCTGTTGCCCGCCTCTCGGGCGGGGAGCAGACCCGACTCGGCCTGGCCTGTCTGCTCATGCGCCAGCCCGATCTCCTCCTCCTCGACGAGCCGACCAATCACCTCGATATTGAGATGAGGGGCTGGTTGGAGGGGCACCTGGCACGCTACCCGGGTGCCGCCCTCATCGTCTCCCACGATCGCGCCTTCCTCGATCGTGCCTGCGACCGGACTGCCGAGATCGCCCGGGGCGTTCTCCGGGTGGCCGACGGAAATCCGACCACCTACCGTGAGGCCCAGCTCGAACAGAGGCGGATCGAGGGGGTGACGAGGGCGAACCAGGAGCGGGAGCAGGCACGCCTCTCCGCTGCGACAGAGCAGCTGAAGCGCTGGGCTCGGCAGAATGCAAAGCTCCACCGGAGGGCGAAGGCCATGGAGCGACGACTGGAGCGCTATGAAGCAGCTATGATCGACGCTCCCGAGGGGGACGAGCGAAAGACCCGCTTCCGCTTTCCGAGCGGTCCCAGCGGAGCGTTCGTCGTGCAGGCTGAGCATCTGAGTAAGGGCTTCCCCGAGCCGCTCTTTGCAGATGTGAACCTCGCGGTGCGACAGGGGGAGAGGATCGCCCTCGTCGGTCCGAACGGTGCAGGGAAGACCACCTTCCTGCGGCTGCTCCTCGGCGAACTGCCGAGCGACGATCCGCGAGGCCAGGTGCGCTTCGGTGCCCGGGTTCGGGTCGGCTACTACGATCAGGGGCTCAGCGAGGTGGATCCCGCCGCCACCCTTATTGAGGAGCTGATCCGTCTCGTCGGCGACGTTGAGGCGCACAACCTCCTCGGTCGCTTCCTGTTCCCCTATGAAGCGCAGTACAAGCGGGTCGCCGACCTCTCGGGCGGGGAGCGTGCCAGGCTGGCCCTCCTCAAGCTCACCCTTAGGGGGGCGAACTTCCTCGTCTTGGATGAGCCGACAAATCACCTCGACCTGGAGATGATCGAGGCGCTGGAGGCCGCCCTCCTCGATTTCGAAGGGACCCTCCTTCTCGTGTCGCACGATCGCCGCTTCATCGAGCGGGTGAGCACCACGATCTGGGAGGTTCGTGGTGGGACCTTCACCGCTTTCGAGGGGGACTGGGCCTTCTACCAGCGCAAGTGCTCGGCCCGGGCCGCACCCCCCCCGGGCGGGGCGAGGGTGCGGCCCGGGTCTGTAACTCGCACCCGCACCGGTCCCTCGAGGTGGAGGCTTGAGCGTGACCTGGAGGCGCTGGAGCAGAGGATCACCGGGCTTGAGGTTCGCCTGGGTGAGTTGAACAGAACGCTGGCCCAGCCCGACCTGCTCGACCCCGATCAGATTGCCGAACTCGGTCGTGAATATACCGGGGTGGAGGAGGCGCTGCTCGAGGCGATGGGCCACTGGGAGGCGACCACGACCGCCCTCGGCGAGGCCGGTTGTTGAGTGGCAGGCCAGCCAGATTCTGTTGGCAGGAGGTTTCGACCGGGATAGTGTCGGGCAGGGGCGGGTGATTGCCCTGATTTTCTTACACCAGGGGGCTCGGTCTGAAGCGCTATGGGGCGGGCGCGGCTTCCCACGAAGGCCGCAGAGTTCGTAGCGAAGCGGCCATGGCTTGAGGGGTGAGCCTGTCCTTTCGGAACCACTGCCCGCATTCGGGTCGAGGCGTTCTTGGCTATGAAGCCCGGTTTCGGAGGGGCAGGGCCAGAGCCCCTGGACATGCCCGGAGCCATCCGTGCCGATCAGTCCAGCAGGGTCTCCTGAGAGGCGTACAGCGCCGGGGAGCCGCCCGTGTGTACGAACAGCACCATCTCGTCCGGGCCGATCTCTCCCTTGCGGACCAGGTCGATCAGTCCGGCGGCGGTCTTGCCGGTATAGACCGGGTCGAGCAGGATACCCTCGAGCCGAGCGAACAGCCTCGCCGCCTCGATCATTCCCTCGGTGGGCAGGCCGTAGCCCGGACCGACGTAGTCGTCGGTCACGACTATCCGGTCACGGGGGAGGGGGGTGGTAACCCCCGCCAGCTCTGCGGTGGCGGCAGCGAGTTGGTGGATCTTCTCCTCTTGGGGTCCCTTGGCTGCCCTCACACTGATCCCGGTGACCTCGATCCCCGCGCTGTTGCCGTGCAAGCCGGCCACGAGCCCAGCGTGGGTGCCACCACTGCCACTCGTGGTGACGATGCGGTCGACGGCCAGCCCCAGATCGAAGGTCTGCTGCAAGGTCTCCTCAGCACAGGCGATATAACCGAGCGCACCGAGCGGGTTGGATCCTCCCCCAGGAATGATGTAGCCTTGGCGACCTTCCGCAGCTAGTTCAGCCGCGATCTCCTCCATAATTGCGTTCAGGTCGGCGCCAGCCTCAGTCACGGTGATCTTCTCGACCCCCAGCAACTTGAGCAGGAAGTAGTTGCCGCTGGCTGAGGGATCGTAACTGCCCGGCACCCGCTTCTCGAGCACGAGGCGGCAACGAAGCCCCTCTTTCACGGCGGCTGCCAGCGTCAGTCGACAGTGATTCGACTGCACCGCTCCATTCGTGATCAGCGTGTCTGCGCCCTGATCCAGGGCGTCGGCCACTAGGAACTCGAGCTTGCGGGTCTTATTGCCGCCGCCGGCGAGCCCCAAGAGATCGTCGCGCTTCACATAGAGATTGGCCCCCCCGAGATAGGAGGAGAGGTGATCGAGCCGTTCGATCGGGGTGAGGTAGGGGGTGTAGCGTCGCCGTGGGAAGCGGGCGAGATGCATAGGACCTCCTTGCCGGGTCCGCGCGCCTCGGCGCTCGTTCGCGGCGAGACTGCAACCGGGCGCCATCATAGCGCGCCCACTAGCGGAGGGTGCCGGTCGGTCTGGTTCGGACGCGGGCATGTAGACTGGGAAAGGAGTTGCCATCACGAAGGGCAGGCTGAATCATGGCCGTAGCGGAACGACGCTCTGTAGAACCGGTGCCTTCCGAAGCCCGCAACCCCGGTACCCCGTTCGAGCCTGAATGGTTCGAGAACGCCCGGGTGAACCTGAGTGCGGTAGAGCGGCGCGTCACCACCCTCACCACCCGCCGGAGCGTGAAGAAGGCACACCAGGCGGCGTGGCTCCTCAGGGCGATCACCCTGATCGATCTCACCACCCTTGCCGGCGACGATACGGCCGGCAACGTCCGCCGGCTGGCGGCGAAGGCTAGACAGCCGGTCCGTAGCGACCTTCTCAAGGCGCTGAGGATGGCCGACGCCGGGCTCACCACGGCGGCGGTCTGCGTCTACCACGCGATGGTACCCCCGGCGGTGGCGGCGCTCCGCGGGTCGGGGGTGCCGGTCGCGGCGGTCTCAGCCGGGTTCCCGGCGGGCCTCTCGCCGTATCGGCAGCGACTGGCCGAGATCTCCGCCTCGGTCGAAGCGGGAGCCCGCGAGATCGACATCGTGATCAGCCGCAGGTTTGTCCTTACCGGCGACTGGTCCGCTCTCTACCGGGAGCTGCGGTCTCTCCGGGAGGCCTGCGGGGACGCGCACCTCAAGGCGATCTTGGCCACCGGCGAACTGGGCACGCTCCGCAACGTCTATAAGGCCTCGGTTGTGGCGATGCAGGCGGGTGCCGACTTCATCAAGACCTCGACCGGCAAGGAGTCGGTCAACGCCACTTTGGAGGTAAGTCTGGTAATGATCCGGGCCATCCGCGACTACCTGGCGCGGACCGGTGTTCGAGTCGGCTTCAAGCCGGCTGGCGGCATCCGCAGCGCCAAGCAGGCGCTCGACTGGCTGGTCCTCGTCAAGGAGGAGTTGGGGCGGGATTGGCTCGAGCCCGAACTGTTCCGCTTCGGCGCTTCGAGCCTGCTCGCCGACATCGAGCGGCAGCTCGAGCACTACGTCACGGGGCGCTACTCGGCGGCCTTCCGCCACCCGCTGGGGTGAGCCGTTGTTCGCCTTCGACGTCGACACCGAACTGCGAATTGCCCTGCTGGAGCGCCACCACGCCGATCCGCTCTACCGCTTGGTCCTGGCCAATCGCGAACGCCTCGGCCGCTGGCTGCCGTGGGCCTGGGAGGCGAGTCTGGAGAGCCAGAGTGACTTTATCGAGCGCGGACTCGAGCAGTTTGCCCGGGGCGACGGTTTCCAGGCGGGTATCTGGTTGGGAGGCGAGTTGGCGGGCGGGATCGGCCTGCACTACCTCGACAGGGTCGTGGGTGCGACCGAGGTCGGCTACTGGCTCGGCTCCGGTTTCGAGGGGCGGGGTATCATGGTGCGGTCGGTGGCGGCGACCTGCCAGCTACTCTTTGGCGAGTATGGGCTCCGCCGGGTCGAGATCCGTTGCCACCCGGACAACGCGCGCAGCAGGGCGGTTCCCACTCGGCTCGGCTTCCGGGAGGGGGAAGTCCTGGCCCAGCCCGGCAGCGCTCAGGAGCGGGTGGTCTATAGCCTTATCAGGGAGGATTGGCGGGGAGGGGCATGACTGTAAGGGAGCTCTTTGAGAGCATGGAGTACGGCCCGGCACCGGAGGACCCTGCGCCGGCCCTCGCCTGGCTCGACCGCCACCAGCGGGCCTTCGCCCACTTCATCGGCGGCCACTTCGTCGAGTCCGCCGACAGCGCCTCGTTCGAGACCGTGAACCCCGCCGACGGCACTCCGCTGGCGCGGGTGGCCCAGGGGGGAGAGCGGGATGTCGACCGAGCGGTCAGGGCGGCCCGGGAGGCGCAGCCCGATTGGGCTGCGCTGACGCCACATCAGCGCGCCCGCTATCTCTACGCTGTCGCCCGTCATGTGCAGAAGCACAGCCGGCTGCTGGCGGTGCTCGAATCGCTGGATAACGGTAAGCCGATTCGCGAGACACGCGATATCGACATCCCACTGGTGGCCCGCCACTTCTACCACCACGCCGGCTGGGCGCAGCTCATGGATAGCAGCTTCGAGGGCTACGGGCCCGTGGGCGTGTGTGGGCAGATCATCCCCTGGAACTTCCCGCTGCTGATGCTGGCCTGGAAGATCGCTCCGGCCCTGGCAGCGGGCAACACCGTGGTGCTCAAGCCGGCCGAGTTCACGCCGCTCACGGCCCTGCTCTTTGCTGAGCTGACCCTCGAGGTGGGTCTGCCCCCCGGGGTGGTGAATATCGTCACCGGGGACGGGGAGACGGGAGCGCTCCTGGTGGAGCACCCCGGCGTAGACAAGTTGGCCTTCACCGGCTCGACCGAGGTCGGGCGGCTGATTCGCAGGGCCAGCGCCGGTAGCGGCAAGAGGCTCAGCCTCGAGCTGGGCGGGAAATCCCCCTTCGTGGTCTTCGACGACGCCGACCTCGACGGTGCGGTCGAGGGGGTGGTCGACGCGATCTGGTTCAATCAGGGGCAGGTCTGCTGCGCCGGGAGCAGGCTCCTGGTCCAGGAGAGCGTTTACGAGGCAATGATGGACCGGGTCCGGGCCCGTATGGAGGTGCTTCGGGTGGGGCCGCCGCTGGACAAGGCCGTCGATTTAGGCGCCATCGTGGCGCCCGTGCAGCTCGAGAAGATCCGCAGCCTGGTCGAGCAGGGGATCTCCGAGGGCGCGACCTGTCACCAACCCTCGTGGGCGGTCCCGGAGGAAGGATACTTCTACCCGCCTACCCTCTTCACCGACCTGTCCCCCTCGTCGACCATCGCTCAGGTGGAGATCTTTGGCCCTGTCATCGTGGCGCTGAGCTTCCGCACCCCTGACGAGGCGGTGGCGCTGGCCAACCATACCCGCTATGGGCTGGCCGCCAGCGTCTGGACGGAGAGTGTGAACCTGGCCCTGGATGTCGCTCTCAAGCTCAAGGCCGGCGTGGTGTGGGTCAATTCGACCAATCTATTCGACGCCGCCTCCGGGTTCGGCGGCTACCGCGAGAGCGGCTTCGGTCGCGAAGGTGGCCTCGAGGGTATGTTCGAATACCTCGAGCCGCTTTGGGAGAAGAGCCTCCCCAGCTACGATGGTGGGGAGCTGGCCTCGGTCGCACCGCCCGGCCCAGGGGTTGCCGGTTCGGACGGGGCTGCGGGGGTCGACCGCACCCCCAAGCTGTATATCGGCGGCAGGCAGCTGCGGCCCGACGGTGGCTACAGCTATCCGGTACTCGGCGCAGACGGCGGTCACCTTGGGGAGGCCGCACTGGGCAACCGCAAGGATGTTCGCAACGCCGTCGAGGCCGCCGCCAAGGCCTCCGGTTGGAGCCGGACCACTGCCCACAACCGAGCCCAGGTCCTCTACTACCTGGCTGAGAATTTGGTTGCCCGGGAGACCGAGTTCGAGCGGTGCCTCTCGGCTCTCTCAGGGGCCGGGAAGCAGCAGGCTGGTCGGGAGTTCGCGGCCGCTGTCGAACGCCTCTTCCACTACGCCGCCCTCGCCGACAAGTACGACGGGCAGGTGCACGCGACCCCGATCCGCAACGTCACCCTGGCGATCCCCGAACCGTGGGGGGTTGCTGCGGTGGCCTGCCCGGATGAGGCACCGCTGCTCGCGTTCGTCTCGCTGGTGATTCCGCTGGTGGCGCTGGGCAATCGGGTGGTGGCAGTCCCCTCACCCCGCTGGCCGTTCGCCGCCACCGACCTCTACCAGGTGCTGGATACCAGCGACCTGCCGGGGGGAGTCATCAACATTCTCACCGGCGACCGCGACGAATTGGCCACGGTGCTGGCCCGGCACGACGGGGTTGCCACTCTCTGGTACGTCGGCTCGGCAGCGGGCAGCGCGGCGGTCGAACGCGAGTCGACCGGTAACCTCAAGGCCACCTGGGTCAACGGTGGGAAGCGGCGCGACTGGTTCGACGCTGAGCAGGGGCAGGGGCACGAGTACCTGCGCCGTGCTACCCAGGTGAAGAATGTCTGGGTGCCGTACGGAGAGTGATGATGGCCCGGGTCGGTAGGTCCGAACCCTCCCGCTACCTGCTCTTCGATAGGGCGGAGTGGCAGCGCCTGCGGGCCGCGACCCCTCTGACCCTTACCGAGGCCGATCTCGAGGCGCTCCGCAGCCTCAACGACAAGGTCTCGCTGGCCGAGGTCGAGGCGATCTATCTCCCGCTCTCGCGGCTCCTGAACCTCTACGTGGCCGCCACCCAGGACCTGCATCATGCCACCGACACCTTCCTCGGCAAGCCCGCTTCGAAGGTGGTGCCCTACGTCATCGGCATCGCTGGCAGCGTGGCGGCGGGCAAGAGCACCACCGCCAGGGTGCTGCGCGAGTTGCTGGCCCGCTGGCCGAACCACCCGCGGGTAGAACTTATCACCACCGACGGCTTCCTCTTTCCCAACCGGACCCTCGAGACCCGCTCGCTGATGAATCGCAAGGGCTTCCCCGAGAGCTACGATCAGCGGAAGCTGCTGCGGTTCGTCCTCGACTTAAAGGCTGGTGAGGAGGAGGTGACCGCACCCGTCTACTCCCACCTCTCCTATGACATCGTGCCCAGCCGGACCCGGACCGTGCGCCGGCCCGACATCGTCATTCTGGAGGGTCTCAACATCCTCCAGACCGGCGACGGAGTGCCGGGCCGGGTGCCCACCACCTTCATCTCGGACTTTATCGACTTCTCCATCTACCTGGACGCAGATGAGGTGGAGCTCGAGCGCTGGTATGTCGAGCGCTTCCTCACCCTCCGCGACACCGTGTTCCAGGACAGCGCCTCGTACTTCCGCCGCTTCGGCAGTCTCTCCGATGAGGGGGCCCGCAGCCAGGCGCGCGAACTGTGGCGCGGGATCAACCTAATCAACTTGCGCGAGAACATATTGCCGACCCGGGAACGGGCGAGGCTGATTCTGGAGAAGGGTGTAGGACACGAGGTAATCAGGGTGAAGCTTCAGAGGCTGTAAGTTAGCGAGGCCAAGCCTATCTGAGAACCTCGAGAGGATTGAGTGGCTGGACGCAATCCTATATGGAATGGGCGTGCCAAGTATCAGGGTGTCATCAGTCCGGCGCCTCGACATTCACGAGTTCCTGATAGCGCCGGATGAGCCCGGTAGAGCGGTCCTTATCCCTCTCGTTGCCACGGGCAGCGTCGAAGAAGGCGAGGCCGCCTTAGTCACTGCTGACCATAAGGTCCACCGGGATCCGAAGAGTCCGGTTGTACTGCTTGAGATCCGGTCGTCTCTCCCGACGGTACCCGTGGGTAATACCGAAGTGCTTGATCCCCGTTCCCAAAGCCCGCGGAACCAACACCAATACCTCCTTGGTGGTGGGCGCTTCGCGGGCGGCGTGATCAGCGCTGCATGACGTCTGCCGCGATTCTGGGAGGTCGCGGTCCGATTCGGCCTCAGCATAGTGGTTGGAGAGTTGAGTGAAGAGCCAATCAGGAATCGTGCTGTCGGCCGGAAGGCGGGCGCCACTTTCGCTTGGTGAGCCCTTTCCGGTCGGCGAATGCGACTTCGGTCCAGAAGTCGCGGGTACTGAACGTGAGATGGCTCAAGATCGACACACCGCTAGTGACTGAGTATCTCCGGTGGAGGGCGTACAGCAATTGCCTGAGGTCGAACCAGGAAACGTGCATCATGTAGCGAACCGAGTCGACCAGGGCGGCCTCGCGGCGTCGCGCTCGGCACGTCGAACGAGCTCGACAAACGTTTCGAGATCAGTATCGCGGAGCATGCGGGAAAGCCGCAGTCCCGGATTCGATGCGAGCGGGGGGCGAGTGGGTCAGACGGGTTGTCAACGCTTGCCGTTGCGCTGCGGTTCGCGACAGGTCGGCGGGGACCGCATTCATTCCGACCCGCCTTCCTGAAGCGAGTTCTGCAATTCCCGGACGGCCATGACCAGCTTCTCTATCTCTTTGCCGCGCCCCTCGTAGATCAGTTCGTCGCGCTTCAGCGTCGTGACCGAGGAGTCCGGAGCGCCCAGGAGGATTCGGGGCCACGGCGTCGCCATGGTCCGACCGCACGGTGCGGCCGGTCGGGAGTGTTGGAGCGCCGCGGCCCGTCGGGCGCGGCAAATGGGCTAGGCTATAGCTAGACGCTGATAAGCGCGTCAGAAACACATCGGATGTCAAGGCTTTGTTCCAGCGATCCATACGATTTTTCTCACCCCGCGTCCCAGTGACGCCAGCGCCCCGGAAGGAGTCGTTCATCTGAATCCCCATCCTGCCATCGACATCACAGTGCTAACGTTAGGATAACGGCTGTTATTGTTCTATATGTGAATTGGCTTGTTCTCCGCACCTCCCATAGCAGGCGGGAGTTGTTCTACCGCAACGGGCAGGGCGAGAGGGGGCTGACCTTCTCGGCGCGGCAGCCGGAGGTGCTGTTCTCAGCGACGGAGTTTCGGAGGAGCCTCGCTTGTCGCCAATATGACCTGATATCGGACGACCAGCGTTCATGGAGTATTACCGCCCGGACGAGCGTGCTTACTTCCGGGAATGGTTCGATGGCGTAAGACCAGTGGCGGAACAGTTGACCCAAAGCATACCGCTTGAAGGCTAAAGCAAGTGGGGACCTGTCCGCTGGAATTCCGGAAGCAGAACTGGTATATGGTGGCACAGATCCAACGAGTCGGAGAGACAGGCGCGTCAATTTATTTCGTGACCTACTAGATCAGCCTAAGTTCGGGTCGTGACTTTGTACAGGAGAAGCCGGGACATTACTGGTAAGAGTCTTTACGGACGATTCATCGCATGAGGCCACCGGAATGCCGGGGCCAGACAGTCTTGGAACGGGAGACGTAGTATGAACAGACGCTTGACCGCGATCGTCGAACGTGACGGCGATGGCTATGTGGCACTCTGCCCTGAGGTGGATATCGCGAGCCAGGGCGAGACTGTCGTCGAGGCGCGCGACAACCTTGCCGAAGCCCTCACCCTGTTTTTCGAGACCGCGCCCGCCGACGAAGTCGACCGACGCCTGCGCGGCGAAGTCTATGTGACCCAGATTGAGGTCGCAATTGGCTAGACTTCGCGTCTTGTCCGGCCGCGAGGTCTGCCGCATCCTCGCCGCCAACGGTTTCGTCGAGGTCAGGCGGCGCGGCAGCCACATCGCGATGCAGAAGACCGATGCCGACGGCACGATTACCGTTCCGGTGCCGGATCACCGAGAGCTGCGGACCGGCACGCTGATGTCGATCATCCGCCAATCCGGCGTGTCCCGTTCGGAATTCGGGGAAAGGCCGTGAGGATGAGCACCTGCGTCCCCTAGGGACTTGGACGGAAGCGACCTTTGGGGTGGTACATCGGTTTGTGTATGCCCAGCTCTCCGGGGCAGTTTCGATGACAATCCCACAGGCCTCATGCCTGGATCAGCCCTGCAGCCATCGCTGGGGAACGTCTCTCATAGACTCAAGGACGGATTCGCTGGATCAGCAATAGTGATGGCTTTGCTCTCGCTGATCTTGCTGTTCCACACCCGAAGCGAAAACGGTCAAAGACGGACTCTACGGGTCCAACGAAGCCCCAAGGACAGACTCTATGGGTCTTGTCCGTCCTTATGGGGTGTTCTTACGTTCGCTGAACTCGCTCTGGCAAGTTCGGCAGCGTAAGTAACGGATCTGGTCTGGTCCGTAGACCTTACGGGTCCAGCGAACCCGTCCTTGCTTGAGGTTGCCTTGGCCCGCTTGGCCGTAGCTGGGGCACTCATGATTGACGCAGGCTAGACTTGCTATTGGAGGTCTGTTTCTATTTCTCACCTGGTGCAGGATGCACCAGGACGGGCCTCCCCCCTTGGGGGGGCAGAGATAATCTCACGTTACGACCCGAAAATGTTACTGAACCGGATTTCGAACGGCGAGTCCGATGCCGGAATTGGGAACTCAACCCATTTTTTCGGCCAAGCACGCAAAAGTCCCCCAATGGCAGCCAAGGACAAGAGAGCACTATATCCGGCCAATCCCCCCGGCTTCAGAGATACGAAGAAAGCGCTGATTGACTCGACAGCCAGCCAGAGTGCTCCGTAGGTAGCAAACCCGCCGAGTAGAAAGTCCTGAACATGGCGCCAGCGTACGTACATAACTCGATTTCCTAATCATTATAAGGTCAAGGGTGCCTAGCAGCGGTTTCGTAACCTCCTGAGGGAAAGTGCGGAAGCCCTCGTACTGTTCCGCGCACTCCGGTATTACATCGTTCGAACGTAGCGCACATGTCGGCCCTGCTCGAGTTCCTCCTGACACTCCAGATCAAGGTGGAGTAGCCGACTGTCGACCCAGGAATATCGAAGTCGTAGTTGTTCCCGGTACGCCCCCCGACTCGTTCTTCCACATCTCTTCTGGGTCGAGTTCTCAGTTGCGCCAACTCGGTGGGACCCCCTGGTTCGGTCGACAGTCTTCACCCTGGTAGTGGTGGGGAGCTTCTCGGTTCTAGTGGCTGGTAGCTGAGGCTGGGTCCTTGCCTAGATACAGTTCAAAGCCCAAGTGCTCCTCGACCTACCATCTCCAGCGCGGCATCCCCCGAGGGTGGGTGCATCAGCCCGGCGCGAACGTCGCGGAAGTGACGTTCTAAGGGTAGCTGCCGACCCATAGCGGCGGCCCCCACCAGACGCAGCGCTTGGTCGGTCACCTCAAGCGCTGTCTCGACCGCGAGGTGTTTGGCGGCGGCCGCGAGCGGAAGGAAGGCGGTCGCCTGTTTGGGATCGCCGTCCCAGCGCCCTGCCGTATCGAGCAGGACGGTCCTGGCTGCGATGAGGGCGACGTCGATCTCGCCGACCTGGCGCTGGATCTTGGGCAGGGTAGCGATGGGCTTGCCGAGGGCGGTGGGGGTTCGCTCGAGGGCGTAGCGCACAGCCTCGTCGCGAGCGGCGAGCGCTGGGCCTAGATAGGTGGCCGCCGTCAGCAGGGGAAACCAGATGTTCGGAACCGGATTTTGCGCCGCCTTTCCGGAGAGGAGATGATCCGCCGGTACCGCAACTCCCTCGAGGAAGAGGTCGTTGCTGTCGCTGGCTCGCAGCGCAAGGCTGTCGCCCCAGGTCGTCTCCCAGCGCACCCCGTCCGTGTGGGCTGGCACCCAGATGTCCACCCTCTCGTCGTCCATGGTCGCCCGGACCAGCAGGTGGCTGAGGTGGTGCCCGCCTGTCACCCAGGTTTTGTGTCCAGAGACCACGACCTGATCGCCCCTAAGGACGGCCTGCGTCTGGGGTAGGCCTCCCCGTGACGGGCTGCCCAACTTGGGTTCGCTGGCGGCAGAGTTGAGCAGTTGGCCCTCGGCGGCTGCGCGCGAGAGCCGATCGAAGATGTCGGCGGGCCAGGTGCGCACCTCCCGCTGGTAGCCGACCACGTGTACCGTCATGGCGGCGACTAGGGCGGTGGAGGGGCTGCCCTTGGCGAGTTCGAGGTTCGCCGCTACGCAGGCAGCCAGGGAGGCCCCTTGGCCGCCCAGATCGCGTGGAGCGGAGAGGCCTGGGTAACCTGCTGCTACCAGGTCGAGGACATCCTCGTCGGGCAGCGAACCGCGGGCGTCGGCCTCTGCAGCTCGGGCGCCGATACGGGCTGAGAGGTTCCTGCCCAGCGCGGCGGCGTCTGTGGGGGTTTCGACGTGCATGCGCCAGTCTACCGGGTCTCACAGAGGGGAAGAGTCTGCCGAGTCTGAGTCGGCTAGATGAGACGCCCATCGCCTCGAAGTCCGCTCTGGACCGGTGGCACCGCTCTCGCAGCTCCATACCGGCTACGGACCCATCATCTCTTGGCCAGAGTGGCGGGAGGGATGACCGGGAGTACAATGGGTTGTGCCTGACTCAGCCAAGCCCTTTGTGTGGGTCCCTTTGATCGTCCTGTGGTTCTTCACTCTAGCGGTGCGCTACTTCCCACCACTCCGCAACGAACTCGATACTCCCGCAGCGCAGCGCCTTGCAATGGTGACAGGGTGGGTAGCGCTGCTGGGAGCGCTCTTGGTGCTCTGGGTGCTGTAGGGGTCACGAGATCCCCGCTCAGTGCCGATCTCCTCCGCAGTCGAGACCAGGCTCTCGCAGCTCCCCGGTGGCAACCTGGAGCCCAGGTCGGTGATGGATGTAAGGTGTCAGCGTTGGGCGTGGACGATAGCTGGGGTGGCGCTGACCCCCGCTAACCAAGTCGGCTGGTCTCAGCCGACCACCTCCCGCCAGATCACCAGCCTCATCTCTTGCCCCGCCACAACGATTTGCCCGTGTTAAACTTCCGCTTGCGTTGAACGCCATACCCAGGAGTCTGCGGTGCCGAACCGCTGCGCCTCCCTGGGGCACACTATTGGAGGCTAAATGGACGGACTTATCATCCTGATCCCGCTGGCGGCAATTGTCGCTCTTATCGCTGCAGGGCTGTTCGCCCAGAATGTCCTGCAGGCCGAGACCGGTACGAGTCGCATGGTGGAGATCTCAAACGCCGTCCGGCAGGGCGCATCAGCGTACATGAACCGTCAGTACCGTACCATCTTCGTGGTGGCTGTGATCATCGTCGCCGTGTTCGTGATCGTAGCCCTTTTCAGTAGCGGTGTGGAGCGGGCACAGTGGTGGTGGACCACCATCGGCTTTGCGGTCGGCGCCCTGTTCTCTGGCATCAGTGGCAACGTCGGTATGAACGTGGCGGTGCGCGCCAACGTCCGGGTCGCCCAGGCAGCCCGGGAGGGTCTCTCCGGGGCCCTTCGGATCGCCTTCAACGGCGGCGCTGTGGCGGGTCTCGCGGTGGCAGGATTGGCGCTCCTCGGGGTAGCGGGTTTCTTCTGGCTGTTCTACGTCGTGCTCGAACTTGCCAACCCGATCGAGCCGCTGATCGGCTTCGCCTTCGGTGCCAGTCTGATCAGCCTCTTCGCCCGTGTCGGTGGCGGCATCTATACTAAGGCGGCCGACGTAGGGGCCGATCTAGTGGGCAAGGTTGAGGTCGGCATCCCCGAGGACGATCCGCGCAATCCGGCGGTGATCGCCGACAACGTGGGTGACAATGTGGGCGACTGCGCCGGCATGGGTGCCGATCTGTTCGAAACCTACGCAGTGACCGCGATCGGCGCGGTGTTCCTGGGGTTCCTGCTGCCCGGAACGCACGCCGTCACGGCGATGGTGATCTACCCACTGATCCTGGGCGCGATCGCGATTGTGGTTTCGATTATCGGCGTCTTCTTCGTGCGACTCGGTCCCGACGGCAACATCATGGCGGCCCTCTATCGTGGCGTCTTTATCAGCGCCGCCCTAAGCATAATAGGTTTCTTCGTCGCTTCGATCCTGGTCTTCCGCGACTTCGACTTCGCCGCAATCGAGAACCTCGACGGGTGGTTCCCTCTGTTCCTCACCAGCGTGATCGGTATCGTGGTGACGATCCTGATCATGTTCATCACCGAGTACTACACCAGCACCCGGTTTAGCCCCGTGCAACGCATCGCCGACTCCTCAGTCACCGGCAGTGCCACCAATATCATTAGCGGCTTGGCAGTCGGCATGCAATCAACCGCGCTGCCCGTGATCGTGCTGGTACTGGCCAGCTTTGCAGCATTCCTGTTGGCGGGCCTCTACGGCATCGCAGTCGCGGCGGTGGCAATGCTGTCGGTCACCGGCATGATTGTAGCGATGGACACCTACGGACCGATTACCGACAACGCCGGCGGCATTGCCGAGATGAGCGAGCTGCCCGAGGAGGTGCGCACCAACACCGATGCGCTCGACGCTGTCGGCAACACCACCAAGGCGGTCACCAAGGGCTACGCCATCGGCTCAGCGGCCCTAGCCGCACTGGTGCTGTTTGCAGACTACGCCGAGCGCCTCGATCTCGGTGAGAGCACCTTCAGGCTAAACGACCCCATTGTGCTGATCGGGCTCCTGACCGGTGCCATGCTTCCCTTCCTGTTCAGCTCCTTTCTGATGGAGTCGGTCGGCAAGGCCGCTGGTGCGGTTATTGAGGAGGTGCGGCGGCAGTTCCGCGAGATTGAGGGCATTCTGGAGGGCACCGGCAAGCCCGAGTACGGTCGTGCAGTCGACATCGTGACGCGGGCGGCCCTGCGCGAGATGGCCGTTCCGGGGGTGCTTGCAGTAGTGGCCCCAATGGCGGTCGGCCTCCTGTTTGGCCCGCTGGCCCTGGGAGGTCTGCTCATCGGGGTGATCGCCTCAGGCCTGATGATGGCACTGATGATGTCGAACGGTGGCGGCGCCTGGGATAACGCCAAGAAGTATATCGAGGATGGTCATCACGGTGGGAAGGGTAGTGGGGCACACGAGGCCGCCGTGGTGGGCGACACGGTCGGCGACCCCTACAAGGACACCGCCGGACCGTCGATCAATCCGCTCATCAAGGTGATCAACACGGTCGCCCTGATCTTTGCGGGCATTATCGCCAATGTGGGTGGGATCCTGCTCTAGGCTAGTCTGAACGGCCGACCCTGTCCGCTTGGAGCGATCCCTCCGGGGACCAGACCTCCGGAGGGATCTTTGACGGTTGTGCGTAGCCACTCTTACTGGACGCCGCCGCCCCACTGCCTGCAGGCCAAGGGCCATTAGGGTTCTCAAGCTGAGGTATACGAGTCCCGGTAGATCGCGCTCCCCAGCGACTCCCTTAAGGGGTGGGGCTTGGTGAGTAGAGTAGCGGCGGTCGGCTGCACAGATCGGTCATGCCGAGAACCCGAGTGCCGCCACCTAACCCGGTCTGAAGCGCCGGGTCTTCCACGAACTTTGCCTGTTGGATCACGACGGGAGTGCGTCTGGGCCCACACCGGAGGTCCAGAGTGAGAATCGGGCCGATCATGTTTGAGGGAGTACTCTTGGCCACAGGAGGATCTCGAAACCCTGGGGTCTCGTCGGGCACTGCTATCCTTAGGTGGTACCTCGCGCCGTAGGAGGCTGCCATGACCCACCCCCTCGCCGGCACGCCGGCCCCGCACGACCTGCTGATCAGCGTGCCCGAGCTGATGGCCGACTACTATAGCCTCAGGCCCGATGCGGCGATTCCTGATCAGAGGATCGGCTTCGGAACCTCAGGCCACCGCGGCAGTTCGTCCGATCTCAGCTTTAACGAGGACCATATCCTGGCGATCACCCAGGCGGTGAGCGAATACCGTTCCAGGCAGGGCGTTCGCGGACCGCTCTTCGTTGGAGCGGACAGCCACGCCCTGTCGGAGGCCGCCCTGCGCAGCGCCGTCGAGGTGTTCGCCGCCAACGGTGTCGATGTCGTGGTCGATCAGGAGCTCGGCTTTACTCCCACCCCGGTCATCTCGCACGCCATCCTTACCCACAACTGTGAGGCCTCCGGGGCAGCGCGGGCCGACGGGGTGGTTATCACCCCGTCGCACAACCCTCCCAGAGATGGCGGGTTCAAGTACAATCCTCCTCACGGAGGACCTGCGGGGACCGAGACCACCGGCTGGATCGAACGTCGGGCCAATGAGTTTCTTGAGGGCGGTCTCCAGGGCGTTGCGCGCTTCCCCTTCGCCCGCGCCCTCGCTGCGGAGACCACCCACCGCAGGGATCTCATCACGCCTTATGTCGCGGACCTCGACAGTGCCATCGATCTCGAGGCAGTGGCTGCGTCTGGAATTAGGATCGGTGTCGATCCGATGGGGGGGGCAGCACTGGCCTACTGGACACCGATCGCGGAGCGGTACCGACTCGACCTCACGGTGGTCAACGATCGCGTCGACCCCACCTTCTCGTTCATGACCGTGGATGGTGATGGCAAGATCCGGATGGACTGCTCATCTCCCTACGCTATGGCCAGTCTCATCGGACTCAAAGACCGCTTCGACATCGCCTTTGGCAACGACCCCGATGCAGATCGACACGGCATCGTCACCCCCACAGGCCTGATGAACCCGAACCACTACCTGGCTGTGGCGATCAATTACCTGTTCGAACATCGGCCCGAATGGCCCTCAGACGCCGCAGTCGGCAAGACGCTGGTATCGAGTTCTCTGATCGATCGGATCGCTGCCGATCTGGAACGACCGCTCCTGGAGGTACCGGTCGGTTTCAAGTGGTTTGTGGACGGCCTCCTCTCGGGGAGCTGCGCTTTTGGTGGAGAGGAGAGCGCTGGTGCCTCCTTCCTACGCCGGGACGGTAGCCCCTGGACCACTGACAAGGACGGAATCATCCTCGGCCTGCTCGCCGCCGAGATAGTCGCTGTGACCAGCGTGGATCCTGCCGAGCACTATCGGCACCTCGAGGCCCGCTTCGGCAGCCCGCTCTATCGCCGTAGCGAGACCTCCGCCACGCCCCAGCAGAAGGCAGTGCTTGCCTCACTCTCGCCGGAGGTGGTGAGTGCCGAGGAGCTGGCTGGCGATAGGATCGTCGCAAAGCTCATCCGCGCCCCGGGGAACGATGCCCCACTCGGCGGCCTGAAGGTGGTGAGTGAGGGGGGATGGTTTGCTGCGCGCCCATCGGGTACCGAGGATATCTACAAGATCTACGCTGAGAGCTTCCGGGGCGAGGCACATCTGGAGAGGTTGATCGGGGAGGCCCGGGAGATCGTGCAGACGGCCTTCGCAGAGGTGAAGGCATGACTCGCCCTTGGATCCGGGCGATACCGCCCGCCGAAGCCGAGGGTCGACTGAAGACCTTCTACGCTCGCGTAGCCGGCCCCCAAGGACAGGTGGACAATATCCTCCAGGTCCACAGCTTGCGGCCTCACACGCTCGAGGGACACCTGGCACTCTACAAAGCCGTGTTGCACCACACCCGGAACCGGCTTCCCCGCTGGTTGCTTGAGGCTCTCGGCGTGTTTGTCAGTCTGCTCAACCGTTGCGAATACTGCGTGAAGCACCACGCGGAGGGTCTTCGGCGCCTGCTCGACGATGATGAGCGAGCCCGAAACATTTGCTCTGCACTCGAGCGAGAGCGCCCGGAGCAGGTCTTTGAGGGGCGCGAGTTGGAGGCATTTCGCTTCGCGCGAAAACTCACGCTGGACCCTGCGGGTATCCGGGAGGGCGATCTGGAGGTGCTCCGACTTGCCGGGTTTGACGACGGCGAGATCCTTGAGGTCAATCAGGTGGTGAGCTACTTCGCCTACGCCAACCGGACCGTTCTGGGGCTAGGGGTGACCAGCGCTGGCGACACCCTGGGCCTAGCCCCCAGCGCTGCTGACGATGAGGATTGGGGTCACAGGTAGGGTGCCAGGCCCTATATCGCGATGTTCGTTCTGACGGAATTGGTCTCGGGGAGCTGTTCGGTATTAGGGAGAGCCAGCGCTCGTGCGCACCGAAGCGGGGCGTCCTCCCAGGGTCGTTGAGGTGAGGGTTTAGGGCGATGCCGAGGTCGTTGGGGGATTGCGGCGGAGTGGGGAAGGGTGCGTGCGGATCCTTAAACTTTCTCTGTCATGCAGACGTCCGCCCCTTTCAGGCTCTCCTGCACTCGCCGTTCCTTATCTCTACGCCGACCGCCTCCGCACGTTGGAACAGGTAGTCGCGCGCCCAGGGGAGCTGCCGCGGCGTGACATGCTCGATCATGAGCGGTACGTCGCTTTCGAGCCTCACCAGCTCCGTGATATAGCTGTCGAAGTCGATGCCGCCGTTGCCGCAGAAGGTCTCTTCGAACCGAACCTGGGCTCCCGGTACCATCTGGATATCCTTGGCGTGGCTGCTCACGATCCAGGGTCCGAGCTTGGAGAAGCAGTCTCGGATGAACTCCCCGCTGAAGTAGAACCGCCTCGGACTCGAAGTGATATTGATCGGGTCGAGGTGCACTGCGAAGGCGGAGCGGTCCACCGCCTCTAGGATCTCCAGGTAGCTGTCGGGGTTGTCCGGCAGGATGCGCGACTCCGTCTCGAGCACGAACCTGGTGCAGGTCGGTTCGACCCTGTCGATAATCTGCTGGACCGCCTTGACGATGCCGTCGAAGGTCGCCCGGCTGAAGTTTTCTGGGTTGTGTGCCAGCAGGTTGCGGGGGTTCGGCGACCCGCCGTGAGCCACGCAGCAGAGCGAGCCTACCCGGTCCGCCCGCTCCAGTCGCCGGCAGATGCGGTCGATGTTCGCCTGGCGCCGCTCCTCATCCGGGTCAAGCATGTTGATGACGAAGGCACCGGTCTCAGCGATGACGATGTCGGCCTCCCGGTAGGCGGCCTTGATCTCTTCGAGGAGGGCCGGGTCCTCTACGCCGGGGTCGAAGGCGGCGGCGAAACCGCTTCGGCGGTGAGCCTCGACGAGCTTCTCCGGAATCCTCTCGTCGACGTAGACAGGTCCCCCGATTCTGAGCCTGTTATCGGTCCTTGGCAACATCGGTATTCCCTTCCCGAAAGCGGGAGTGCGCTTCAGGTGCCAGCTTGGCACCGGAGGGCACGGCTGCAACTCTAGCATGCAGCCTCCGGGCCACCTTCTGCCCCCTTTCGGTCCCCGGCAACGAGGGGTGCTAGGCTTTTGCCGTGGGTCGCACCCCCACACTCACCTTCGACCGCGGCACCCTGATCCTCCATCCGCCCCCCCGTGGCCGCGCCTGGCTCGAGTTCGTCACCTGGGACGATCGGGTCGAGCGGTTCCGTATGCCAGCGTCTGCCTACCGCGAGTTCATCCTGGCGGTAGGTGCCGAGGGCATCGAGGTCCGGGACCGCGCCCGCGCCTTCGAGCGTCTGGAGCTCGACCTAGCCATCACCATGACCCCGTTTCCGCATCAGCGGGAGGCCCTCGGCAATTGGATCGAGAGCGGCCGGCGCGGCGTCGTGGTCCTCCCTACCGGGAGTGGGAAGACCCATCTGGCCCTGCTCGCTATGGCGGTGACCCCTCGCAGTACCCTGGTGGTGGTCCCGACCCTCGACCTGCTCCACCAGTGGTACGCCAACCTCGAGGCCAGCTTCCCCGATGTCGAGGTCGGGATCCTCGGAGGCGGGTCGCACGACCGCACCCCTGTGCTGGTTGCCACCTATGACAGCGCCGCTATTCACGCCGCCGCCCTCGGTAACCGGTACGGCCTGCTCATCTTCGACGAGTGTCACCACCTACCCGGCAACTTCCTTCGCTCGATTGCGGAGAGCTCCCTGGCCCCTTACCGGCTGGGACTAACCGCCACGCCTGAGCGGAGCGACGGTCGTCACCAGGACCTGCTCACCCTGATCGGTCCCCTCGTCTTCCGGCGCGAGATCGCCGATCTCGCCGGCGATACCCTAGCCCGGCACCGGGTGGTGCGGATCGGAGTGGATCTGTCGAAGAGCGAGCGGGCCCGCTACGACAACCTCACCGAACGCCGCAACGCCTTCCTGCGCAGTAAGGGCATTCACCTGGGAAGCCTCGAAGGCTGGCACCAGTTCGTGCGCGAGAGCGCCCGCTCCAGGGCCGGCAGGGCCGCCATGCTTGCCCATCGCGAGGCCCGCCGCATCGCCTTCGGGACCGACGCCAAGCTGCGGGTCCTTAAGGATCTGTTGCTCCAGCACCGGGCCGACCGGGTGCTCATCTTTACCGACGACAACGCTACCGCCTACCGGGTCTCGCACGAGCTTCTCATCCCCGCCATCACCCATCAGACCAAGGTCAAAGAGCGGCACGAGGTGCTCTCCGCCTTCAGGGAGGGCCGTTACCCTCGCATCGTCACCTCGAGAGTTCTCAACGAGGGGGTCGATGTGCCCGACGCCAACATCGCCATCGTGCTCTCTGGAACCGGCTCCGCCCGGGAGTACGTTCAGCGTCTCGGCCGGATCCTTCGCCGGGGTGAGGGTAAGCTGGTGTCGCTCTACGAGTTGGTTGCTGAGAAGACCGGCGAGGAGGGGGTCTTGAAGCGTCGGCGGGCCAAAGTCCCGCTCGACCCGATCAACATCCAGGAGGGGCTCTCCTTCGAGGATCTCTGAAGGACTCCCGCAGAGCCCTTGCGAAGGGATATTACGTGCTTCCCAGTGAACTCCTCATGTACCGGCGGCGTGGCGAGGAACTCCACCCCCGGCGCCTCCCTCTCAACCGATCGACCCTGGAGATGGCTGAGGAGATCATCGGTCTCTTCAGGAGCTGTCTGGGTGAGCGCCGCAGCGACCTTGATGAGCAGCTCCAGGCTCTCGAGGGTGAGGAGACCGACTACCGGGTCAAGCGGGGCTTGGCCCACCTGCTCCAGTCCTTCTGCGACTTCGAGACCCGTGCCCCCTACGAGCCCGACCGGTTGCGCTTGCGAACCTTCGCTCTCGCGGCGGAGAGGCCCCCCGGGACGACCACCACCGAGGCGGTCCTCTCCGAACTTGCACACGCCCTCTCGGAAGAGCTGGGTCGTGAGGTCGAAGCCTCCGAGATCCACCAGGGCCTCTACGCCGACCTCCGGGAGAACCAGCGGCTCACCCGCTTCGAGGCCCCCACCCCTGAGGCGCTTATCCACCGCTATAACCTCTCCCAGGCTCAGGGCCTGCTCTACCGGGCCAGCGAGATCGTCCTCACCGCCTACCGCAACGACCCCGGCGAGTACAAGTTGCTCCTCCGCTACCTCAAGCTGTTCGGGCTGATGGCCTACCTCGAGGGCGATCCCGATCAGGGCTTCACCATCACCGTCGACGGGCCGGCCAGCCTGTTCTCCCGCAGCACCCGTTACGGGGTGGATCTGGCGAAATTTCTGCCCGCCCTGCTTCACGTGACCCGCTGGAGCCTGGTCGCCTCCCTCGTCCCCCGCTCCGATGAGGATGGCCCCGCAGCCCTACGCTTCTCTCTCGACTCCGGTTGCGGTCTGGTGTCGCACTATAAGAGGGGCCAAGTCTTCGATAGCATCGTCGAGGAGGGGTTTGCCAGGAGTTGGGAGAGGGTCGGAACCGAGTGGCGACTTGAGCGCGAGGTCGAACTGGTGGCGGCCGGCGGATCGATCATGGTCCCCGACTTCCGGCTGGTCCACCCGGACGGGCGGACCTTCCTCCTGGAGATCGTCGGCTACTGGAGGCCGGAGTACCTCCGGCGCAAGTTCTATCAGGTCGAACGTTCGGGCCGCAGCGATTTCATCCTGGCCGTATCCGAGCGCCTGAACCTGGCGAAGGCTGGGGTGAAGCTGGACCGGGTACCGGCCCGGGTGGTCTGGTTCAAGGGGAAGGTAAACCCGAAGGATGTCCTGGCCGTGATCGAGGGATGAGCTACTGAGGTCGCTTGGGCGACTGGTCTCGGCGGCCCCCTCTCCCTCTTCAGAGCTTAAAGAGAGAGAGGTCGTCTGGGACGGTGACTGAGCCAGCGAAAACTCCCCTCGCCTCCTCAAGCATCGTTGCCGGACTGGCGTAGCGGGCTAAGTGGACAAGGGCCAGGGATCTGGCGCTGGCGGCCTGCGCCAGCGCCCCGGCTTCTCTGGCGGTGGGGTGCATGAGCAGGTGGGCGCGGTCCACGACTTCGGATCCATCAGCCTCGGCGCACAGGGCGTCGCAGAGGAACAGGTCGGCGTCGCGGGCGCACTCGATCAGGGCCTCGCAGGCTAGGCTGTCGGCGCTGTAGGCCAGGACCCTGCCCCCCTGCTCGACCCGGACAGCGTAGGTGGGGACCCGGTGCCTGACCGCGAAGAACTCGACGCGAAAGCCGCCGATGAGGTAGCTCCTGCCGGGTAGGACGGGTTGCTCGGTGACCTTCGGGTTGGCCCTGCCCTCAAGGTGGGGGTAGGTGAGCCGGAATAGCTCCCGCGCGGCCGACAGGGCGTCACGCGGGCCGTAGAGACAGATGGGCACCTGGCGGATGCGCAGCGCCATGATCCCGCCGATATGGTCGCCGTGGCCATGGGTGAGGACCACGTTGCGCACCGACATCGGGTCGATACCGAGCGCCGTCAGCTGGCGGATGATCTCAAACCCTCCGCAGGCGTCTAGCAGCAGGGGGTCGCAGCCTGGGGCCTCGACGTACAATCCCAAGGTCGCCCGTTCGGGAGCCAGAGGCGCGCCCGTTCCGAGAGCGTAGATCCTCACTGACCGGAGGTCGGGCGCTGCTGGCAGCTGTAGCGGAGCAGTCGGTAGTGCCTCTCCGGTTTCGGGGGCTTGCCGCAGGAGGCGAGCGTGGGCTCGACCGTCGCCGTCAGTTCGACGCGGTGGACCAGACCTCCGTCGCTGAGGCTCACGCAGTGCTCCGTGCCCGAGTCGTTCGCGGCCTCCAGGCGGAGCCGCCTGGCACCGGCAATCTCGGTCTTGTGGCGAACGAAGTAATCGGCTGCATTTTCGGGGCCGCCGTAGAAGCTGCGACCGCGGTAATTCAGCAGGTGGATCCGGTCGGAGCGGGCGGCCTCGGCCACGACCGCGACCTCCTTGGGGGAGAGGTAGCCGTAGCAGATCCCCGAGGGGAAGAAGATGGCGTTGGCGGCGAACCGGTGGCCGCCGAGGTGTGTGCACTGCCAGGCAGAGAGTCCCGGCTCATTCTGGAAGGCCCGGTAGACGGGGAGGCCGAACTTGGCGCAGCAGCGGTCGCGCCGGCCATGGGTGCAGACCGCCACCAGGATCTCGTCCACTAGGTCAGCCTGATCCTCACCGGCAATGACGGCGGCGACATCGATAGCTAGCAGGTCGCTGTAGTCTCGCCACCGGAAGTGGTACAGCCGGGGTGTGGCCGGGTCGGTCACGGCGATGTAGAGCGATCGGTCGGGCCCCGAATGGTCGCGCTTGATGAAGGCTACCCGGCTTCGCGGGACGGTACGCTCCTGCGAGCGGGTCCAGGTCTGAACCGTCTCCGGCAGGTCGTTTCCCTCTAGCCACTGCGCGGGCCAGGACCCGGTGTGCTCCAGTAGCACCCACACCTCCGCTTGGGTGGCACTGCCGTGGAGGGGTAGAGCCGAGGCTCGCGACAGTTGCGAACAGAAAGGTTCTGGGGGCATCTTCGTACTTTAGCAGGAGTTAGCCCTATTTCGGAGGAGCAGCGTCCCGCACAGGGCGGGCACCAACTAGGAGCCAGACAACCCGGTCAGTACCTATCCTGCAGGCTGGCCCCAGCCACCACCGCTTGGGCATAGGGTACGGCGTTCATCCGCCACATTATGCCTTCGTAAGGCTATAGTGTCAGACATGGAGGCCTCACAGATCTCCCAACCACATCTCAAAGACGGTTCTGCCTGCCATCCAATCAAAGACGGTTCTGCCTGCCATCCAATCAGGCCCCACTATGCTGGGCAAAATCAAGAACCTTCACCTTAGAAACGGGATTATGCAACTCCGCAAACTATCCAATGGGCTGAAGGCTGCGTACCGTGGGTCGGACGTCGCCAGTCGTGTGCAACACTTCGATGGATGGATCGACAGAGCGTCCGTGAAGGGTGCCGACGCCACGGGCTACGACCACACCGAAACCGTCAAGGAATACTACGACCTTTGCAGCGAGTTCATGGTGTTCGGTTGGAGCGAATCCCTGCACTTCGCGCCGCTTTCGCCCCAGGAGAGCGTAGAGGATTCCCAGATCCGACATCAGCGACTGATGATCTCCAAGCTGGAGCTCCGCAAGGGCATGACCGTGATTGATGTCGGCTGCGGAATCGGCGGCCCGATGCGACGTATCGTCCGTGAGGCTGGTGTCAAGGTCGTCGGAGTCAACAATAGTGAAGTCCAACTGGACAAGGCGAAATCGTTGAACGCCGAGAAGGGACTCGACCACATGGTCGACTACCTCGCGTGCAGCTTCATGGACATGGGCGCCATCGCGGACGACACGTTCGACCGGGGATATGCAATTGAATCGACGTGCTATGCGCCGGACAAGGCGGGTGCGTTCGCCGAAATTTACCGCGTGCTGAAACCCGGAGCCCTTTTCTGGGGTCAAGAAATGTGCATGACAGACAAGTTCGACCCCGACGACAATCGGCACCAGGTCATCAAGCGAGACCTGATGCGCGGCATCGCGCTCAAAGACATCGCAACGATAGGCGAGGTGAACCGGGCGCTCGAAACGGCGGGATTTCAGGTCCTCGAGGGGATGGACTGGGCCTCGGAGGAGAACGGATCGACCACGCCATGGTATCAGCCCATGGTGACCCGGGGCCGAACGCTGGGCAACGCCCTAGTCAGGATTCCGCTGGGCCGCAAGGCGTTCATCGGGGCATCCAGGCTGGCCGAGGCGCTAGGGGTGTTCCCAAAGGGATCCGCGGACGTCATCTCTCGGGCGATCCCGTGGTGTGCTAGGCGTTAGAGCCTGGTTCGAAACTCTACGTTACATAACCATGCCTTGCGATGCGCCGGGTGAGGAAACGTATGTGGGCGATGAGTACCCAGTTTTCGTCAGACACAAACGAGTGAAACACGGCAGACTGAAGTCACTCAATTAGTTTCGAACCAGGCTCTCAGATTCGAGTCTGTTCTGGAATCGGAGGTCCGCTGTCACCATTGAGCCTAAGGCGAGAGGCCCTAGCCCCTACTCACCCCTAACCGGCAGTCTGGTAGGGTGTTGAGGTTTATGAGAGGATTCCTGATCGTCGTCTTCGCCCTGGGCGGGGTCGTATTGGGGCAGGACCTGGTGCAAGGACGGACTCTTCGGGTCGGGACCGGCAGTGTCTCAGGAGTCTATTTCCCTGTCGGCGAGATTGCCGCTAAGGTCATAGGCGACGCCGACCCAACTCTGCAAATCACGGTCATGGCGACCGACGGGTCGGTTCACAATGTCGAGGCCATCCGAGAGGGTGACCTTGCTCTGGCTCTGGTCCAATCCGATGTCGTCTACCGAGCCTATCAGGGACAAGGGGTGTTCGAGGGGCGTGCCATGGTGGGGCTTCGGAGCCTGATGGGCCTCCATCCCGAGCCGGCGCACCTCCTCTGCAGCAGCGAGGCTGGGGTGACGAGCTTCCGGGAGATCGCTGGGAAGCGGGTCAGCATCGGTCAACCCGGCTCAGGCGTCCTCCACACTGCGCGGGTGATGCTTGAGGCCTTCGGCATGAGTGAAGCGGACTTTAGCCCCGCGCTGCTCGACGTCGATCGCGCCTCCGACCTGCTGCGGGCTGGACAGATCGACTGTCTCTTCCACCTCGTTGGTGTCGGGTCGACCGCTATCAGGGAACTCACCAGCTCCGGCGATGTAGTCCTTGTCGAACTTGCCGAGCCGGAGCTGGACGCGCTGATCCGAGCCAAGCCGTACTACGCCCACGCCACCCTGCCCGCCGACAGCTACCCTGGTCAGACCGAGGAGTTGTCCCTCTTCGGTGTCAAGGCGCTCCTCGTGGCGAGCACAGAGCTCACCGAGCCGACGGCCTACACCATCGTGCAAGCCATCTTGGCTAACCTCGATCGCTTCCTCAGCTCTCACCCGGCGCTTGCAGGGCTCTCCAGAGAGGACTTGCTCGAGGGTCTCGGTGCGCCACTGCACCCGGGGGCGGCGAGGGCCTACCGGGAGGCGGGTTTGTTAGAGTAGGCCCCCTACTCAGTGGTGGTCTCTCCTCTGGCGCAGGTCTATCGCTTCTTTCGACTCGCTGCGCAAGGTCAGGGTCATGGGATGGCCCGTGCACAGTGGCACGCCTTGACTGCATTCGGGATGTCTATCCCCAGAGGGCGAGAGAGCCAGGGCTAGATCGGGGAGGAGGCGCTGTGCGGTGGCTGGCGGGGTTGCCGGGCCGCTGTTCGCCCCGTTCGGGAGGTATCCGGGTTGCGGCGTTGCACCAGTGCTTCATGACCGTAGAAGGAAGAGTGCCCGGCACGGTCTTCAATGCCGCCGGTCCGTTACCTCCGGCACCGAAGCGGCTTCACGGCCGACGTCGGGAAGCACGGAGGCCAAGACCGAGGGAAGGGCAAGGGCAAGAGCAAAACCGGTAACCTGGGCTGAGACCCTCAGCATCCGGTGCAATCAACCCAGTGACGCCAAGGCACAAGAGAGGGGCCACGGTGCTGTCCCAGAGCCTCTTGTCCGGTGCCGAGATGCTATCTGAGGTGCCCTTCTCTCAGTCGCCGGTAGGCCTCCGTGTCCTCGAGCTCTTCCCGGTCCTTGGCGTAGTCCCAGGGGGTCTTGTCCTCACCGTCTCGGGCTGCTGCGTTTGCACCGGCGTCCAGCAAAGCCTCAATGATAGCGGGATTATGGTTGGATGCAGCCGCCCGGTGCAGGGGGGTCTGGTCCTCGGCGTCTCGGGCGTCCACCTCCGCTCCGGTTGCCAGCAGAGCTTCGACGACAGCAAGATTGGCGGTGTAGATGACCGCCTTGTGCAGGGGGGAACTGCCCTCCTGGCCCCGGGCGTTCACATCCGCTCCGGCAGCTACCAGGGCCCTGATGATGGCGGGATTGGGGTTGTACCTGGCTGCCTCGTGCAGTGGGGTGTCGTCGAACATGTCCTGGGCGTTCACCTCTGCCCCGACGGCCGCTAGGACTTGGACGACGGCCGGGTTGGGATTGTACCTGGCCGCATTATGCAGAGGGGTACGCGACGGTCGAAGACCAGCGAGTTCACCCCGGGCGTTCACATCCGCTCCGGCAGCTACCAGGGCCCTGATGATGGCGGGATTGGGATTGTACCTGGCTGCAAAGTGCAATGCCCGAGCATCTGCCTCCGCCCCAGCATCGACCAGAGCCCTGATGACAGCAGGGTTGGGGTTGTACCTGGCCGCATTATGCAGGGGGGCACCGCCCTCTTGGCCCTGGGCGTTCACATTCACATCTGCCCCGGCCACGAGGCAACCGGCTACCTTCTCGGGTGTTGCCGATTCGAAGAACTCCCTTGTGTTCCACTCCGGACAGTCCGTAGCAAATGCCAGTTGCCCGTAAGCGTCAGAACCTTTGAGTTCTGCTCGGTCCTCGGCAAGGTCCCAAGGGGTCTTGCCATTGGCGTCTTGGGCCGTCGCGTCTGCACCAGCGTCCAGCAGGATGCTGATGATGGCGGGATTGAGGTTGAACTCGGCCGCCCAGTGCAAGGGGGCGCCGCCCTCCCGGTCCTGGGCGCTCACGTCGGCCCCAGCCACCAGCAGAGCCTCGGTGACGGCGGGGTTGGAGTTGTACCCGGCCGCCCAGTGCAAGGGGGCACCACCCTGCCGATCCTCCCGGGCGTTCACGTCGGCCCCAGCCACCAGCAGAGCCTCGGTGACGGCGGGGTTGGAGTTGTACCTGGCCGCCCCGTGCAAAGGGGTACCGCTCCCTCGACCCCGGGCGTTCACGTCGGCCCCAGCCGCCAGCAGAGCCTTGGTGACAGCGGGGTCACTGTTGATCGCGGCCGCCCCGTGCAAGGGGGTGTCGTCGAACATGTCTTGGGCGTTCACGTCGGCCCCAGCCACCAGCAGAGCCTCGGTGACAGCGGGGTCACTGTTGAGCGCGACCGCCTTGAGCAGGGGGGAACGGCCTGCTTGGTCGCGGGCGTTCACATCCGCCCCAGCTTCGAGGCACTCCCTCACCTCAGCAGCCGTGACTGAGGAGAAGAACTCCGGTGCGCTCCACTCCGCACAGTCCACTGCCAACGCTTGCACTGAGAGCGCAAACACACTCGTGATCGCCAGTAGGTATTTTAGTCGCAAGGATAGCCCTCCTGTTCTCGATAATTACTGTAACCTATCCGCCACCAGGTAGTAATGGGAGATCATCTCTGCCCCCTACTCGGATAAGTGGGCGAGCGAATCCAGCGAATCCGTCCTTGCAACTCCCGAACACCCAATCCGATCGGAAGGACGGATTCACTGGATCAGCCCTGCAACCGTCACAGGGGAGTGTCTCTCGTATAGCTGCCGGCCCTGAGGTTGGGGTGGCAGTCGCTTGAGCGATCTACACTCCCGGGCCCAGTTGTAGACCAGCACCCCCCATGCCCCTAGAACACGCTTTGGTCAAGGACGGATTCGCTGGATCGGCGATAGTGATGGCTTTGCTCTCGCTGATCTTGCTATTCCACACCCGAAGCGAAGACGGGGCGGGGTAGAGATAATCTCACACTACGACCCAGTCCGGGTGTCCTTTGGGTAGCTACTGTATATACTTCACCATTGGGAAGCATGAATAACCCACCAATCCCCGAACATGGAAACGCGCTGACGGTCGGTTGGATGCAGCAAGCACTGAGTGCGGGTGGCGGCGATTTCCCTACCATCAAGGACATCGTGGTGGAGGACGTCGGGGCAGGATCGGGAACAATGAGCCAGGTCCTGCGCTGTACTATGACTTATCGTGATGACGCCGCGCAGGCCCCAGAGTCCGTCGTCATCAAGCTGTCTAGCTCCGACAAGACAAGCCTTCGAATAGCCAAGATACTCTCCATGTACAAGCGAGAATACCTCTGCTTCCGCCAGCTCGCTCCCCAAATGCGGATCGGGCTCCCCGCCTTGGTATATGGCGATTTTGAAGACACCAGTCATCGCTTTGTTATGGTGCTCGAGGATCTGTGCGATATGGAAAAGGTGGACCAGATCACCGGCGCCAGCGCTACGCGGGCTAAGCGGGTCATCCGGGGCGTTGCTGAGTTGCACGGCCAGTTTTGGAACAAGCTGGAGCAACCGCCTCTGTCAGATTTTTTCGCTTCCGCCGGCCTGCCGAGAAGATGGTTGTCGCCACTCCTCTATTTGGTCTTCTTAGCCCCTTGCCTCGAGCGCTTCGGCAACCTGTTCTCGGACAGGATGCGGAGTCTGGCCGAAGCTTACGGCCCCAGGCTGTTTGACCACATGAATGGCCTCGCTACCGGGCCCCAGACCTTGACTCACGGCGATTTCCGGTTGGACAATATGTTCTTTGGCGCTGCCGATACGGACGATTTCACTGTGATCGATTGGCAGGTTGCCGGACTTGCCAAAGACGGTTTGTATGATGTCGCCTATTTTATGGTGACCAGCGTTCCTACTGAGGTTCGTCGCCGGATCGAGCGCACAGCCTTGGAGGAGTATCACAGCATCGTTTGTAGTATGGGAGCGAAAGACTTTACATTCGAAGAATGTTGGCGTCGCTATCGCCAGAACATGCTCGGTATGCTTGTGCCCTGTATTTGTGCGTGCGGTGGGCTGGATATGACTAATCAACGTGTCCGCATGCTGGGCGAAACCATGGTACAGAGAACGCTGGCGGCTATTGAGGATCTGGATGCTGACGAGTTTCTGCCCACGCGCAATGGGTTCCTGACCACCACGAATGTCTTGTCAATCCTGTCGTCATGCGCGTACAAGGCGTACAAGCTCGCGTATACCTTGTACAAAACGCTGGCCGGCAAGAGCCCGCGGACATAATCAAGTAAGCTAGGCATATGGCACCCGCTTCCGGTCAGAACAACGAAGCGGACGCCAGTCACGGCAAAGACTTCATTCAGCTCCCCAAGAGGCAGGTCGTCATTTCCATGGCCTGCGTGACGCTGGTAGTGTTTCTCGGTGCGCAGGGCCAGACAATCGTTGCGACGGCACTGCCCGATATCGTCGCCGACTTGGGTGGGTTTGACCGCTACGTATGGATCGCGACCGCCTACATGGTCGCGGCCACAATCACGGTGCCGATCGCGGGAGGACTGAGCGACGTATACGGGCGCAAGCCATTCTTCATCCTGGGCTTGGCCATCTTCGTCGCCGCCTCTGCCCTGCTCGGCATCAGTCGGTCCATGAATGAAGTGGTCACGTTCCGCGCTGTACAGGGCATCGGTGGCGGGCTGATTATGACTTCGGGTTTCGTCGCTGTCGCCGACTTGTTCCCCCCGCAAGATCGGGGCAAGCACCAGGGGCTGCTGGCCGGGGTATATGGAATCGCATCGGTGGTGGGGCCAATCGTGGGGGACCTCATTACGGCGCATTATTCCTGGAACTGGATCTTCCTGATCAATATCCCGATCGCCGTTCCCGCACTCTTGCTGATGGTCTGGATCTTCCCGAGCCTGAGTTCGGAGAGTGAGAGTCGCAAGTTGGACTATCCCGGGATGGTGGCTCTGGTGTTCGCCGTGGTCCCCTTGCTGCTGGCACTGTCGGTCGGGGGCGTCTATCATGAGTGGGATTCTGCGCTGTCCGTTGGCATGCTCGCCTTAGGATTGGCGATGGCTGTGGTCTTCATTGTTATCGAATTAAGAGCCGAGCTTCCAATCATGCCGATGGAACTCTACGCCGACCGGTCGGTGTCGCTGGGCATGATCATAGTCGTATTGACCGGTTTCGGACTGTACAGCTCTCTGATCTTCCTGCCCCTGTTCTTCCGCGGTGTGCTGGGCATGGTCAGCAGCAGCCTGCTCGTCCCCATGCTGCTGGGAATCGTATTCGGCGGGATCGTGGCGGGACAACTGCTCTCTAGAACCGGCGGACATTACCAGCTCCAGGTCTTGGCCAGTACGGCGCTGACGACGATCGGGATGTATTTGATCTCCACCATGAACGAGGCCACAGACCCCGTCCTGATCGGGATTTACCTCGTGCTCACCGGACTGGGGCTGGGCGGTACTCTGGCCGTGATCTCCGTAGCCGTTCAGAACTCAGTACCGTTTAGGCTGGTGGGGGCTGGGACGTCGGCGAATCAGTTCTTCCGAACCGTCGGCGGCATGTTGGGTCTCACCGTAGTGGGAGTTGTGATGACGCTCAGCTTCGGATCCAAGCTGGAGACGATGGCTTCCGATGACCTCAAAACCTCGCTGCCAGAGGGGTTGCTTGAATCTGTCAAGCAGGACCCCCAGGCGCTGCTGGATCCGTCCGAAGCTGACTTGTTGAGAGAGCGTCTAGTCGAGGAGGGACCTGAGGGCATCCAGAATGTGGACAGTCTGTTAGACTCACTCAACGCCGCGTTGGTCGGTGCGCTGTCCGATGTGTTCACTGTGCTCGTTGTCACGGCAGCACTATCTTCCGCCGCCGCATTGTTCTTCCGCGTGCCCACCGACGTGGAGAGAGCACGGCAAACCTGACAGAGGCTTGGTGCACCATGCTTAGATTCGTTGAAGAGATTCTCCTACTGCTCCTAAGCGGTGAGGACGGCGATATCGCCCCCTCCCTGCCGCCGCACTCGCTCAATACCGTGCTCGCTGGCGCCGTGTTGATGGATCTGGCGCTGGAAAACCGCATTGACACCGATCTTGAACGGCTGATGCTCATCGATCCAACGCCTGTCGGAGATGAATTGCTCGATCCGACCTTGGCTGTGATCGCACAAGACGCTCGCGCTTACCCGGTCGGACACTGGCTGGGACATGTAGCGATGCATGGTGATGAGATCCGCGAGCAGGCGCTCTCCAGGCTGGTCCAACGCGGCATTCTCGAGTCCGAGGGCTCAACTCTGTTTTTCCTCTCCAGCAACGTGTCACGTTCCAAGCGCTACCCCGTCATTGACGGCGAGGCTACGGAGGAAGTCCAGTCCCGCATAATGAGATTGCTGTTCAGTGATGATATTCCAGACCCGCGCGATATCGTCATTATCAGTCTTGCAGCGGCCTGTGACGTGTTTGAATGCATCCTGTCCCGCGACGAGCTGGCAGAAGTGCAGGAACGGATCGACCTCATCAGCAAGATGGACCTCATAGGCCAATCGGTCGCTCGTGCCCTGCGGTCGATGGGACCTCCTCCCCCTGCCCCTTCCGTTCGTCCTCCCGAAGAGATACCGCAGGTATCGGGGTGGCCTCTTGTCGGCAGCGCCTTCGACATGGCTGGAGACCTCCGCTCCTTTCTCACTAGGCAATACCGCAAACACGGCCCGATTTTTCAGATCCGCGCACTCAACCGCCGCTATATCGCCCTCGTTGGTCTGGAGGCCAATCGCTTTGTGCAGAAACAGGGAAGAAGCTTCCTGCGTTCGCACGAGACATGGCAGGGTTTCAATATGGCAATGGGAGCCAAGGACGCGCTCACAGCTATGGACGGGCCCGCTCACATTCGCATGCGCAAGGTACAAAGGAGCGCATACTCCCAGAAGTCTATCGAACACCGCTTGGATGAGGTCGTTGACATCACGCGTCGCATGATCGCCGAATGGCCACAGAACCGGCCCGTCGTCACCCAATACGCCATGCAAAACATCATAGCTGAGCAAATCGCCATACTGACTACCGGTATCTCCGTAGAGGATAGCATTGATGACTTGATCACCACTCTCAATGGTTTGCTCAGGGTCCACGTGATGCGGCAGCGCCCCGGCTGGATTCTGCGCCTACCGCGGCTGCGGCGCGCCCGCAAGCGAGTAGAAGAACTGCACACGATGGTGTTGGCTCACCACGAACGCGAGGACCGTGCGAACCGCGATCTGATCGACGACTTTCTCGAACTGCACCGGACCGACCCGCAATTCTTTCCCGAGACGGATTTGCAGTTAGCCGTGCTGGGTCCATTCTTCGCCGGGATCGAGACTGCGGCCACTACCTGTGCCTTCATGATCTACGCGATCTTGAAGCATCCCGAGTTGCTTGAGCGCATAACTGCCGAGGCAGATGCCTTCTTCGATCAAGAAACGTTGGCGCCTGAAAGCTTGCGCGAGCTAGATGTCACGCATCGCACCGTTCTGGAAACGCTGCGCATGTATCCGGTTATCTCCGGTCTCCCGCGCACCGTAGCCAACTCATTCGAGTTTGCCGGCTACAACGTGCCAGCAAGGACGAAGGTTATCGTCGGCAACACTGTAACGCATCACCTCTCCGAGTGGTTTCCGAATCCTCAGCGCTTCGATATCGATCGCTACACGGCGGAACGGGCCGAGCATAAGCAACCGGGAGCCTTTGCCCCCTTTGGCTTGGGAACGCATCGCTGCCTGGGCAGCAATTTTGCCGAGGTACAGATTGCACTCACACTCTTGACGATCGTCCATGATCTGGAACTCAGACTAGCCTCGCCTGGCTACAAACTGAAAGTCAAACAGACACCCACCCCCCACCCCACATCGTCGTTCAAGTTTCGCGTGCTGCGCCGGCGCCAGAGCAGCCATTGACAAGCGGCATAAGGGGCCGCAAGCGCCAGCTAGTGGTCGCTGTCGAGGTCTCACAGATCGTGTGCAGGTGGGAGCAGCCAAGGACGGATTATTCGGTATCGGTCCAGGACCGGAGATAGTGCTCCAGAAGTGATCCTGGAGCTGCTGGTGAGGACTCCGACGACAAGGAGGGGGTTACGGTGGCGTCATGAGTACCCCTGCTGTCAGGACCGACCGCCCCCCCAACATCCTGCTGATCACCAGCGATCAGCAGCACTACGACACCCTCGGGGTCACCAATCCGCGCATCCAGACCCCAGCCCTCGACCGACTCTGCCGCGAAGGGACTCGCTTCGACCGGGCATACTGTCCCAACCCCGTGTGCACCCCCTCGCGGGCGAGCATAATCACCGGCCTCTACCCCTCGGTGCACGGCGCCTGGACCATCGGGGTGAAGCTCCCCGAGGATGCTCCCACTGTGGGGGGGCAGCTGAGTGAGGCCGGTTACCAGACCGCGCTGGTCGGCAAGGCACACTTCCAGCCGCTGGCCTCGCGGCCGGACTCGGAATCCCTCGAGAGCCAGCCCACCCTGCGGGATCTCGACTTCTGGCGCGAGTTCCGGGGCCCCTGGTATGGGTTTGACTCCATCGAGCTAGCGCGCAATCACACCGACGAGTCGCATTCGGGCCAGCACTACGCCATCTGGCTCGAGGAGCAGGGTCTGACCGACTGGCGTGACTACTTCCTCGCCCCCGGGGATCCGGGGAGGCGGCGACACCGATGGGAGCTTCCCGAGGGTTTCCACTACTCGAAATGGACGGCCGATAAGACTATCGAGTTCATCGATCGCAATGCCGCTGGGGGAGGGGAGCCCTTCTTCGTCTGGACCAGCTTCCAGGATCCGCACCCGGTCTACCTGGTGCCGGAGCCATGGGTCTCGATGTACGAGCCTGCCGAGCTGGTTCCGGGCAGGTTGACGCCCGGAGAGCACGATCGCAACCCGCCCCACTTTGCCAAAACTCAGCAGCGGGAGCCAGACTTCGGAGACTGGCACCGGCCATACGCCGCTCACGGTTGCCACAGTCACCTGCACGACGAAGGGGAACTCAGGCGGGATATCGCCAGCTACTACGGCATGATCAGCCTCATGGATCACCATATAGGGCGCATCCTTGACGCTCTCGATCAGCGAGGGCTCGCCGCCGATACCCTGGTGGTCTTTACCACCGATCACGGTCACTTCATCGGCCAGCACGGCCTCATCGCCAAGGGCCCCTTCCACTACGAGGATATGCTTGCGCCTTCCCTTCGTCGTCCGCTGGCCCGGGAGGGTCCCCGAGGGCCGCGTCGCCGGCGCCCTGCAGAGCTTGGTCGACCTGGCCCCGACCTTCCTGAGCGCTGCGCGGCAGCCGGTTCCGGGGCTGATGCAGGGGGTCAACCAGCTCGCCGTATGGCAGGGCCTGGAAGTGAAGGCTCGCGACCATATCCTGTGCGAGAATCGCCACAACCCGGTTAGGCCCCACCTCCGCACTTATGTGGACGAACGCTATAAGATCACGGTCTACTGAGAGGGGGACGACGGGGAGCTGTTCGACCTCGTGAACGATCCTGGCGAGGTCACCAACCTGTGGCAGGATCCCGATGCGGAGGCGGTGAAGCAGGAACTCCTGCACCGCTTCCTGCAGGCCACCCTGGCAGCCGAACCCACCCGGATGCCGCGGATCGCAAGTGCCTGAGGAGGAACCTTTGACCCGGCCCAACATCCTGTTCATCATGTCCGACGATCACGCCGCCCACGCGCTGGGCTGCTACGGCAGTCGCATCAACCGCACCCCCCAGATCGACCGGATCGCCACGGGGGGGATGCGGTTCGACAACTGCTTCTGTACCAACTCGATCTGCACCCCTAGTCGGGCCACGATCCTTGCCGGGACCTATAGCCACGTCAACGGCGTCACCACGCTGGACACACCGATGGACAATAGGCTTCAGACCTTCCCGAAGCTGCTCAGGCAGGCCGGCTACCAGACGGCGATCGTCGGGAAGTGGCACCTCGGTCAGGGGCCGGAGCACTGGCCCACCGGCTTCGACTACTGGAATATCCTGCCCGGCCAGGGCCGCTACCACGATCCGGTCATGATCGAGCAGGAGCGTGAGCAGGTCGTCTCCGGTTACGCGACCGACCGGATCACCGATATCTCGCGGCAGTGGCTGCAGGACCGTGATCCAGACCGACCCTTCTTGCTGATGTGCCATCACAAGGCCCCACACCGACCCTGGGAGCCTAGTGTGGCCTATGCCCAGCTCTACCGGGATGAGGAGATCCCCTACCCGGCGACGTTCGACGACGACTATCGGGGGCGCGCCGGGGCCGCAGCGGCGGCCATGATGCGTATCGAGCGCGACCTCATCGCTGAAGATGTCAAGGTCGTCCCGCCCGACTCCACAGCGCCGAACGCCCGGCTGATCCCGCCCCAGGGGGAGCGTTCGTCCCTGACCCCGATCGTTGGGGGGGCGATCGAATTCGACTCACCCGCCGAGCGCAAGCGCTGGTTGTACCAGCGTTACATCAAGGACTATCTGCGCTGCGTCGCCTCGGTCAACGACGGTGTAGGGCGGCTACTCGACTTTCTGGAGGAGGAGGGGATCGTAGAGGAGACGGTCGTGGTCTACACCTCAGACCAGGGCTTCTTCCTCGGCGATCACGGCTGGTACGACAAGCGCTTCATGTACGAGGAGTCGCTACGCATGCCGTTCGTCATACGCTACCCCCGCGAGATCGAACCGGGCTCGGTGCACGAGGGGATGATCCTCAACGTCGACTTCCCGGAGACCTTCCTCGACCTCGCCGGGGTGGAGGCGCCGGCTGACATGCAGGGCCGGTCGTTCCGGCCGCTCCTGCAGGGTGAGCGCCCTGCAGACTGGCGTGAGGCCCTGTACTACCGCTACTGGATGCACGGGGCGCACCACAATGTCTGGGCCCACTACGGCCTGCGGACCCACCGCCACAAGCTGATCTACTACTACGCCGATCCGCTGGGCACGGCAGGCTCGGTGGGCGAACCTGAGGAGCCGGAGTGGGAACTCTTCGACCTCTCGGCCGACCCGGGGGAGCTTCGCAACCTCTACCACGACCCCGCCTACTCCGCGCTCGCCGCAGACCTCACCGCCGAGCTTCACCGGCTTCAGCAGGAGGTGGGAGATGTCCCCTACGTTGGGGGGTGAGGCCCCCCATCCTCTGCTGCGCCCTCTTTCCCCGGAGGTAGGGAGTGACCGAACTCCGTTCCGCTGCCGGGGATCCCGGCCCCTTGCCGGTCGCCACGGGTACCGATACCCCCGGGGACGACTCCGGTCGGTGCTGGCAGCGGCCCGCTCGGCTACCTCCGAACCGCCGTGAGCAGGCTCGAATGGGGGTGAGAGGGTGGTGGAGATGCTGACCGGTGGTGAGGCCGTGGTCCGGGGGCTCCTCGCCCACGGCGTGGACACCCTCTTCGGCCTCCCCGGGATCCAGAACGACTGGCTCTACAACGCCCTCTTCGACGCCGGCGACGCCATCCGGGTCGTCCACTCCCGCCACGAGCAGGGGGCGGCCTATATGGCGCTCGGCTACGCCCAGGCGGGGGGTGGGGTGGGCGTCTGTAGCGTGGTGCCGGGCCCCGGTTTCCTCAACGCCTCGGCCGCCCTGGCAACCGCCTATGGGTTGAACGCCAAGGTGCTGCTCCTGGTCGGCCAGATCCCGTCGACTTCGATCGGACGGGGTCTCGGGATCCTGCACGAGATCCCCGACCAGCTGAGTATGCTGCGTTCGCTGACCAAGTGGGCGGAGCGCGTCGTCGACCCTTCGGAGGCTGCTACGAGGGTGGCGGAGGCGTTCTGGCAGCTCCACTCGGGCCGTCCCCGCCCCGTCGGCTTGGAGATTCCCATGGACGTGCTCGAGCGGCGAACCGCTGTCGTCTCAGGTCCCCCCGTCCTCCCTCACCGCGCTCCGCCGGTGGATGGGGGGGCGGTCGAGGAGGCTGCGAAGCTGCTGGGCCAGGCCGAGGCCCCCATGATCTTCGTCGGCGGCGGCGCTCAGGGGGTCGGGGTTGAGGTGACGGAGTTGGCCGAGGCCCTTCAGGCTCCGGTCGTGGGCTACCGTACCGGCCGGGGAGTGGTGGACAGTCGCCACTACCTCAGCCTGTACCAGCCGCCGGCACGGAGGTACTGGCAGCGCTCCGACGTGGTGCTGGCCGTCGGCACTACCATGCGGGTGCCGCTCCAGCGGTGGGTCCGTGACCAGCGACCACGGCTGGTCCGTATCGATGTCGATCCCGCCAGCCATCAGCTCCTGACGCTCCCCGATATCGCTATCACCGCCCGGGCAGAAGAGGCGCTCCCGGTCCTGCTCGGCGCCCTCGAGCGCTACAACCGGACCCGGCCCTCGCGCGAAGAGGAGTTGCTCGAGCTGAGGGCTTGGTGGGCTCGGGAGGTGGCTGGACTCGAGCCGCAGCTCTCTTTCCTGAAGGTCATTCGCGAGGAGTTGGGGGAGGACGGGATCTTCGTGGACGAACTCACGCAGGTCGGCTACGCAAGCCGGATCGCCTTTCCCGTGTACCGACCCAAGACCTTCATCTCGACCGGTTACCTGGGGACACTGGGCTACGGCTTCCCCACCGCCATCGGTGTGAAGCTCGCGCGGCCCGAGGTGCCGGTAGTGTCGGTCGCGGGTGACGGCGGCTTCCTGTTCGGAGTTCAGGAGCTGGCGACGGCGGTGCAGCAGGGTGTGCCGGTGGTCACGATCCTCTTCAACGACAACCGATACGGCAACGTGCAGATGATGCAGAAGGGCCTCTACGAGAATAGGGTGATCGCCACCGATCTCCATAACCCCGACTTCGTCGAATTGGCTGCAGCCTTCGGGGCTCTGGGGATCCGGGCAGAGGCACCCGCCGACCTGCGGCAGGCGCTTCGTCGGGGGCTGAGCGCCGACGGCCCTACCCTGATCGAGGTCCCGGTGGGGGAGATGCCAAGCATCGACCGATTCCGCTGAAAGTGAGGAGTTGTATGCCGAGCGAAGAGATCGTCCCGCCCGACAGCTCGGTCTATTCCGCTCTGGCGGCGCTGGTCTGGCGGCGCATTGTGCTGTTTGCCGGTCTGCCGGGGGTCGGCAAGAGCCTGCTGCTTAAGCAGTTGGCGCTGCTGGCCGGGGAGGCCGGCCGTGACGTGCACCTGTTCCAGTGGGACGTAACTCGCGGCGCCTTCGAGACCCCGGATCTTCTCGCCCGCTACCCGGAGACTGGTGGGGTGACCCATGCGGCGATTCGCAAGGGCGTCGGCCTGTGGGCACGGGGGGCCGTTGCCGCCTGGCATCTCCGCCAGGCCGACGACGCTATCCTGATCGGCGAGATCCCCCTGGTCGGCAACCGGTTGGTGGAGCTTGCCCAGGTGCGGGCAGATGAGGCCGAGCCTCTCCTCGCCGGTGAGGAGACGCTGGTTGTCGTCGTGGTACCGTCGCGGCGGATTCGCAGCGAGATCGAAGATGTTCGGGCAGGGACCATCGCCAGCCCGCGCCATGAGCGTGAGGCGGCCGACGCACCGCCTGGGGTGATCCAGATGCTGAGCCGAGAGCTTCACCGGCTCGGCGAAACCCTGGGTCTTGCCCAGGCTGCGGTGGGAGGGGAAGCGCCTTACACCCCCGAGGTCTATGCGGGGGTGTATCGCCACCTCCTTCGGCACCGCAATGTCGAGATCCTTGAGGTCGATGAGCTCTTTCAGGCGAAGGGGTCGGTCTACGATCTGACCGGGATCGCAGGGGAGCTCGTCGCCTCCCCGCAGGAGGTGGCTGACACCCTGGCCTATCTCGAGCGCAACTACACCCCGGAGGAGGTCGAGCGCGAGGTCGAGAACTGGTTTGAGATCTGAGGGGGGGAGGTACCCCGCTGGAAGCTGGCGTGAGGGCCACCTGCTACACTGTTGCCATGACCGGATCCGCACCCCGCATCGCCGTGATCGGTGCTGGGATGGCAGGCTCGGACGCGGCCCTCGCGGCGGCCAACCTCGGGGTCGGAGTGGACCTCTACGAAATGCGGCCCCGGCGGATGACCCCGGCACACCGCACCGACCGCTTCGCCGAGCTGGTCTGCTCGAACAGCTTCGGCGGTGCGGGTCGAGCCAATGCCAAGGGGCTCCTGCAGGCTGAGATGCTGGCAGCGGGGGGGCTCGTAATCGGCAGCGCCAACACCTCACGGGTGCCCGCAGGTGGGGCGCTGGCGGTGGATCGCGAACTCTTCAGCCGGCGGGTGACAGACACCCTGCTGAGCCGTCCGGAGATCGCTGTTCACCGCGGTGAACTGACCCGCATTCCAGACGGCACCGTGGTGATCGCCTCGGGGCCACTGACCTCGGACGCGCTAGCTGAGGCGCTCCAGGGATTGGTCGGCCAGGATCTCCTAGGCTTCTACGACGCCGCTGCCCCGGTGATCGAGGGAGAGTCGATCGACTTGGCCGTCGCCTACCGTAAGGGCCGCTACGGCCAGACGGCCGACTACCTCAATCTCCCCTTCAGTCGCGAGCAGTACGACCGCTTCTTCGAGGCGCTGGTCCAGGCTCGGAAGCACTTGCCTCACGACTGGGAGAAGCTCGAGTTCTTCGAAGGCTGTCTGCCGATTGAGGAGTTGGCCCGTCGGGGCTACGACACCCCGAGGTTCGGGCCGATGAAGCCGGTCGGCCTCGAGCACCCGGAGACCGGCGAGCGTTTCTTCGCAGTAGCGCAGCTCCGCCAGGAGGATGTGGACGGGAGGCTCTGGAGTCTGGTGGGCTTTCAGACCGGGCTCAAGTGGGGGGATCAGAGGGGGGTGCTTCGCCTGGTGCCCGGCCTCGAGCAGGCCGAGATCGTCCGCTACGGTGTGATGCACCGGAACACCTACCTCAACGCCCCCACCCTGCTAAGCCCCGAGCTGAACCTCCGGGCCCACCCGAGACTGTTCGTTGCCGGAGTGCTCGCCGGCACCGAGGGCTACCTGGAGTCGAGTGCGACCGGCTGGTTGGCCGGAGTCAATGCGGCCCGGCATGCCCTCAAAAAGCCTCTGCTCCTCCCTCCCGAGGAGAGTATGCTCGGTGGCCTGGTACGATTCCTGACCACGGCGAAGGCCGATAACTTCCAGCCTATGAACGCCAACTGGGGCTTGGTTCCGGCCGTCCCGAAGGCTAGAGGTAGCAGCCGCAAGGAGCGCCGGATGGAGATGTACCGGCGGGGGCTCGAGGCGTTCGAAGCGTGGCTCAGGGTCGCTGGCCTCCGAGCGTGGGACGAACCTGCTGTCGGTAGCGTGGCCCGGCCCCTGGGGGTATCCTGACCTGGAACGCCAACTGAGGGAGGAAGACCGTGCTCACCCTGGAGATGGTGAGGTCTGCCCAGAGCCGCATCGCCCCCTATGTGCGCCGTACCCGGCTGGAGCGGAACAGCACTTTGAGCGACCGGTTCGGCACCAGCATCTACCTCAAGCTCGAGCTGTTCCAGAAGACCGGCTCCTTCAAGTCGCGGGGCGCAATAAACCAGATCCTCGTCCTGGACGAAGCGGAGCGCCGGAGCGGAGTCGTCGGCGTGAGCGGGGGCAACTTCGCCCAGGGGGCCTCCTACGCGGGCCGCGAGTTGGGGATACCGGTCCGAATCTGCATGGCCGAGGGGACCCCCGTCAACTATGTCGAGGCGACCCGCAGCTACGGTGCTGAGGTCTTCTTCAGCCCCTCCATCGCCGAGGCGTTCGAACAGGCCCGCCGGTTCGAGGGGGAGGGCTGGAGCTATATCGATCCCTTCGCCCACCCCGAGATGATGGCGGGCAATGGCACCGCGGGACTCGAGATCCTCGAGGATCTCCCCGAGACTACCGACGTGATCGTCAGCATCGGTGGGGGTGGCCTGATCTCCGGGGTGGTCACCGCCCTCAAGGGGATCAAGCCAGCTGTTCGGGTCTGGGGGGTCGAGACCGAGGGGGCCGACGTGATGGCTCGGTCGCTCCGCGCCGGCGAGCCGGTGGAGATGACCCCCACCTCGCTGGCACGCACCCTGGGCGCCCCCTTCACCTCGCAGTTCGCCTTCGAGCAGGTTCGCGACCATGTTGAGGAGGTCCTCACCATCTCGGACGCCGAGGCCTTTGCGGCTGTCGGGTGGTTCCTGGAGCGGGCCAAGCTAGTCACCGAGCTTGCGACCGGGAGCACCCTGGCTGCGGCTAGACGCCTGGCCTCCCGCTTCGGCCCCGACGATCACCTCGTCCTGCTGGTCTGTGGAGGCAACGTCTCGCTGGCCGATCTGTGCAGCTACCGGGAGTGGTTCGGTCTCTAGTCCGGCGCCTCCCAATCGCCCACCAGCCGGGCTGTCGTTCGCTATTCTCTAGGACATGATCGACCTGCGATCCGACACCATTACCCGGCCCACACCCTCAATGCGTCGCGCGATGGCTGCGGCCGAAGTGGGCGACGACGTCTACGGAGAGGACCCCACCGTCAACCGGCTGCAGGACCTGATGGCTGAACGGACCGGTTTCGAAGCGGGCCTGCTCATGCCTTCGGGCACCATGAGCAACCTGACGGCCCTGTCAACCCACGCTGGCCGCGGCCTCGAGGTCATCGTTCCGGAGGGGGCTCACACCTACGATAGCGAGTTGGGGGGGATGGCGGTCTATGCCGGGCTAGTGCCCCGACCTGTGAGGGCCCCGTTAGGGGTGCCGGAGCTTGCTGTAGTCAGGAGAGCGGTGCGGCGCAGTGTTCACTACGCCCCGCCTGGGGCGATCGTGCTGGAGAACACCCACAATAGCGCCGGAGGCACTGTGGTGCCGCTGGAGGTGCAGCGTCAGCTGGGGGATTTCGCCCGCTTCGAGGGGTTACCGATCCATCTCGACGGCGCCCGCGCCTTCAACGCTGCGGTGGCGCTGAGGGTCGACATCGCGGAGGTGTGTGCCCCCTTCGACTCGGCCTCACTCTGCCTCAGCAAGGGCCTCGGCGCACCGGTTGGGACGGTCCTGCTCGGAAGCCGTGAGTTCATCGAGCGAGCGCACCGGAACCGGAAGATCCTTGGGGGTGGCATGCGCCAGGCGGGCGTGATCGCCGCTGCCGGGATCGTGGCCGTTACCGAGGGGGTAGAGCGCCTTGTCGACGACCACAGGCGAGCCCGCCGGCTCGGTGAGCGGCTGATGGGACTCCCAGGCTTTGAGGTGAACCTCGCTGAGCTGCAGACCAACATGGTCTTCGCCACTGTGGCGGACGCCCCCGGCCTCGTCGCTGCCCTCGAGCGAGAGGGGGTTCGGGCCGGCTCGATGGCCCCCGATCGGATCCGCTTCGTCACCCACCACCAGATCAGCGACGGCGAGATCGAGATGGCGGCGGACGCGGTCACTCGGGTGCTGGAGGGGAGGACCACCACGGTGTGAAGCGGATCGTCCTGTTGGCCCACCCGGCGGGGCACAGCCTCAGTCCCACCATGCACAATGCCGCCCTCCTCCACCTCGACATCCCAGCACGGTATGAGGCGCTCGACGTTCCCCCGGAGGGGCTGCCCGGGGCAGTAGAGGAGTTGAGGGGACCGGAGTTCCTCGGTGCCAATGTCTCCGTACCCCACAAGGTTGTGGTAGCACAGCTTGTGGATGAGCTCAGCGGGTCGGCAGACACCGTCGGTGCGGTCAACACCGTGGTCAACTGTGGCGGTCACCTCACAGGTCACAACACCGATGGTTCAGGCTTTCTCCGGGGGCTGGCCGATATCGGCTTCGACCCTGAGGGCTCAAGGGTGCTCCTGCTCGGTGCCGGGGGGGCCGCCAAGGGAGTGGCGGCCGCCCTGCTTCGAGCCGGGGTGTCACGGCTTGCGGTGTACAACCGGACGACGGCTCGGGCGGTGGAATTGGCGGAGACCTTCAGCCACCTCGGGCCGGTCGAGCCGGTGGTCGCTGGCGGACTGGAAGGCAGCCTAGGCTGGGCACAGCTCCTGGTGAACGCCACCACCGTCGGAATGGAGCACGGCGTCGATACCGAGGCGTCGCCCCTTCCAGGCGGGCTGGTGCCCCGGCAGGGGGTCGTGGTCGACCTGATCTACCGACCTGAGCGGACCCGACTGCTGCGAGAGTCGGAGTTGGCAGGGCTCGTTGTCCAGAACGGTCTGCCGATGCTGGTATATCAGGGAGCGGAGGCGTTCGAGATCTGGCTCGGTCGCGCGGCGCCGACCGAGACGATGTTCGCAGCCATCCGGACTGCGCTCCTCTGACCGCTGCCGGAGGGCGGGCTAGCGCCGATTCCGTCGAGCAAGTCTCTGAGGACTTCCGGCAGCGTCCTGCCACGGCCCGTCTGCCGGGAGCTCAGCGAACCTCGCTCGGATCCCTTCCCTGCATGACGACCTTCGTCCACTGCTCGAGCCAGCGCTGCTGGTGAGCCTCGACGGTCTCCGGCGGCAGTTCGGCCACCTCGGAGCCCTGGGGAATCGGTGCGAAGAGGTCGAAGGCTTCGGGGAGTTCTATGTTCGCCACTGCGGGGTAGACGAACATGTTCAGGGGGATGCTGGCCTGGAAAGTGGGACTGAGCATGAAGTCGATAAAGGCCTCGGCCTCTGCTCGGCGCTCGGTGCCGGCAAGGATACCTACCGCCTCGATCTGGCGGTAGGCGCAGGCCTGGCAGAACAGGTTGATCGTGGGGGCCCTGTTGAGCGGCGCTTCGGAGAAGATGACCTCCGCTGCCGGGCTGGTGGCGTAGGAGAGGACTACCGGACGGTCGCCGCCGTAGCGGCTAAAGGCGCCGTAGTAGGCCTCAGTCCAGCCCGCTGAGACGTGTACATCGTTGGCGCGCAGGTCGGCCCAGAAGTCGAGCCAGTCGTAACTACCCCCCTCACCGAAACGGACGACAGTGGCCAGCAGGAAGGCGAGGCCGGGGCTGCTGGTGGCGGGGTTCTCGACTGCCGTTAGACCCCGGAAGGCTGGCTTGGTGAGGTCGGTAAGATCGGTAGGGGGCTCAAGACTGCTGGTTTCGAAGAAGGCTCTGTCCAGATTGAAGTTCACGTATCCCACGTCGACAGGGGTTACGGATCCGCTGGGGTCGAAGCGCAACGCCTCGGGCACCCCACCGAGTGCCGGGCTCAGGTAGGGTTCAAAGACCCCTTCCCGGATCGCCCGGGCTATGAGGCTGTTGTCAACCCCGAAGAGGACGTCGGCGAGAGGGCGTGCTCGGGTGAGGATGGCGCGGTTCACGGCCTCGCCAGCGTCGCCCCCGGAGAGGAACTCGACCTCGATCCCGGTTTGGGCGGTAAAGGCCTCCACGACCGCTTCAGGGACGGCAAACGAGTCGTGAGTGAGCACTTTCAGCCTCTGGGCTGTGGCGCTCTCGGCGAGGAGTAGCAAGGTGAGGAGAATGAGGGTGGTGCGCACAAAAAGACTCCCTTCCACATCACCAGGGAAGGAAGCTCGGGTTCTGACCGGCGGTCACACTGCCTACGCCCGTACTAGCGGGTTCAGGTTCGAGGGTGTGCTCTCAGCCCAAGTGCGCGCTCTGCCCAATGCAGAACTCGCAAGCGGGCACCCCTGGTGATTCTCATAACGGTACCGTGTCGGGAAGTAGTTGTCAAACTCGGAGCGGCCCCGGCCACCGGAAGAAACACTCCTCCCGGTTCGGGTCGGCCGGTGCCGGGACTGTCTTCGCCGGCTCGGTGTCGACTGGAGGACTAGGGAGTGCATCTCGGCAGGGCTGTAGTGGGAGCCCCCCCTGACCGTGCTCCGTGAAGCCCTTCCCAGATTCCCCGTCACTGCGGAGCGCGGGGCAGGAAGCCATCTCATAACTGCTCCGCACGCGGCTCTGGATCGTAACGTGAGATCACCTCTGCCCCCCACCCGGATAGGTAGGTGAGCGAATCCGTCTTGGCCATTCCCGAACATCCCTAGATTCGGCAGGACAGATCCGCTTCCACCCTGTGGTTGGGTAAAGGCTTGAGTGAATCTAGCTCCAGCTATGGTCCGATGTCCCCAGAACCCCGATAGCCGCTCCCGATCTGGTCCGGGCGCTACCGCTGTTCTGACCTCAGCTGTTCCAGACCCGCAACTCGAAGCCCCGAAGAGGGCCAAAGCCGGGGTCCCCCGTTGGGGGTAGGGACTCTACGGGTCTGGTCCGCCCTTGGGAAGGGCTCTTGGACTCGCTTGGGCGAATCCGCTCCTGGTAACAGAGCCGGTCTCCGCAGAACTTGCGGGCCTCGAGGTTGGGCCTGCCTGCCTGCAGTTGAGCGCTGGGGGCCAGACCGGTTGAGGTCGGTCTAGCCAGCTGGTGCTACCAGGACCTTTCCTTCCTTCGGGGAGTAGAGATGAGCTCACGATACGATCACGACGCGGTAGCTAGTGGCTATTGTTGAGTTAGGACTGACCAGGGCAGGTCTCCGAAGACATCGAATCGAAAAGAGTATCGGGTCACTCAGTAAGTTCGAGGGAGTGGCCAGGCCTTCTCTACTGGAGACTACCAGTGGCAATAGGAGGGAGAAGGAGACCCCACGCGGTGCAAGGTCGATCGGCGGTACGAGCGCTGTTCCGAGCCGTTCGTGCCTTGGCAGTTCAGGCGAATGTGGTCGCGTTCACCCACCACGAGGGAAAGGTGTTATGGAGTGAGGAGGCCACCTCCTGGGCGTGATCCCGATCCGCTGCTAGGCCGAAGCAAGTTGTTCCCGACCCGCTCATTAGCACACCTTGCAACCCCGCATTGCGGAGGGCCACCAGCACCTCGCGAACGCTGCGATGGGCAAGGGTCACGCCCGCTTGGAGGCCGTTGAAATACCGTAAGGGCTCGAGGCCCTCGAGCCCTGATACGATCCTCTTAACACGAAGGCGAGGGGTGAAGCTCTGGAGGGCAGCGTAAGCGTCGGAGGCGCGAATCTTGATCCCAGGATTCACGAGGACCAGTGCTCTAGAGGGGAGATCGACCGGCTCCAACTTCTCACCACGACCACGTGCTCTAGCAGCGGTCTTCTTCAGGAGGAAGAAAGGTACGTCGCTTCCAAGATTCCGGGCAAGGTTGAACAGGTTGACCCTACCAGGGTGTAGTTCGGCGAGACCCAGTAGGACGGCTGCAGCGTCGCTCGCGCCCCCCCCAAGGCCTGCCGCTACGGGGACCCCCCTTCCCCCCGGGATATTTCTCCCCACCCCCCCTCCTCCCCGCCCCCCCCCCAAGGCCTGCCGCTACGGGGACCCGCTTCTCCAGGGTAATCTTCACACCGGCCTTTGCGCCTGCGGCCTCCAGGTAGAAGCGGGCTGCTCGGACTGCAAGGTTGCCATCGTCCACAGGGAGGCCGGAATCGTTGGTGATGAGTGAGATATCCCCCAGTGTAGGTTCGAGAGTGACGACATCGTGCAGGGCAAGCCTAACCATGAGAGTGTCGATCTCGTGAAACCCATCTCCCCGCTTGGCCAGGACCCCGAGTCCGAGGTTGATTTTCGCAGGTGCCTTCAGGTGCAGGCTAGGTCTGCTCACTAGTCCCGCTCTGCGCCAGTGCACGGGCCAACAGGAGATCCTCTGGCGTGGTCACCTTGAATAGCAGAGGGTTGCCTTCCACGAGAGCTACCGGCAACCCGAGGGCACGGACCAGATCGGCGTCATCAGTGGCTCGGTACCCATGATCGGATGCCTGACGGTGGGCTCGCAGGAGCAGGTCTCGATGGAAACCTTGTGGGGTCTGGACAGCCCTGAACCGTGAACGATTTATGGTCTGGTTTCGCTCGATATCGATCACGGTGTCAAAGATAGCCACCACAGCTGTGGCGGCCCCCCTCTCGATTGCCGCCTCAGTCGTTCTCTGGATCATGTCACCGCTAAGAAAGGGTCTGGCAGCGTCGTGTATAAGAACAATGTCGCTATGTGCTTGGGAGAGTAGGGTTGCTACCGTCCCCTGACGCGTATTCTCCCCTGCGAGGACTTGCACGCCGGGCAGGAGGGCGGCGGCTTCCTCCAACTGCTCTTCAGGCACTGCGACCAGGATCTCCGCTGCGTGGGGCCGGAAGGCATCGACGACATGCTGGATCAACGTTCGAGCACCGAGCCTAACAAATGCCTTCGGCCCCCGACCTAGGCGCTGCCCCTTCCCGGCCGCCGGAATCAGTGCGGAAAAGCCGGTCCCGGGATCCATCTAATCTTCGGTACCCCTCCACCGTGGGGATCTGTCGTGCTCAATACTGAGGCGGTCAAGCGTCCGGGCTGTCACGGTCCCTATGAGTTCCTCAACTCCTTCGGGTCGGTGGTAGAAGCTGGGTGAGGCGGGAAGGATCGTGGCACCGGAGTCGTACGCTGCGAGCATGTTGACCAACATCGGCCGGGGAAATGGTGCCTCTCGGATCACAAGGATCAGGGGTCGCCGCTCCTTGAGTGTGACATGGGCCGCGCGGGTTAGAAGGTTGTCGGTGAGCCCTTGGGCGATCTTCGCCAGCGTTCCAGCGCTGCACGGGATCACCGCCATGCCCTGAAAGAGATACGAGCCAGAGGCTATGGCGGCACCTAGGTCGGTGTTCTTGTAGACCCTGTCAGCCCTCTCTTCGAGTTCATGGATCGTCTCATCGAGCTCAGTAGGGATCACCTGTTTGGCCCCGGCTGTGACCACTAGGTGGACCTCCACCGGGAGCGGCACTAAGGTCTTGAGGAGGTCGAGGGCGTAGACCATTCCACTGCCACCGGAGATCCCAACTACGAGCCGGGAGGGTGGAGTTGGGCTGCCGGTCACGCTTTCACCATACCTCAGGTCCCGTTGCCGAGGCCGTATACTTTCGGGGATGGATCGTCAGAAGGCCTGGGAACAGGGCGTGTCTGAATTCGAGGCCGGTTCTTACTGGGAAAGTCATGAGTCCTGGGAACCTCTGTGGATTCAGTCCAAGGGGACCCAGCGGCACTTCTTCGGCGGCATGATCCTCTTGGCGGCCGCGCTGCACAAGGCGAGGGGGATGGGTAGCCAACGGGGTGGCCGCCGTAACTATGCCAAAGCGCTTCGGCACCTAGCCCTAGTTCCGAATCGATATTTTGGGATCGATATTAGGGAACTTGAGGCCCGTGTCCATATGGCCCTTCGGGACACATCAGCGATCCCGAGGATACCTAGGCTTGCCCCTGGACCTGACTCGTGAGTTCTGTTGATCTGGAGCGGACCGGGGGCCTGGGCTACGCTTAGCGGAGCGCCCGCCGCCTGGTAATCCTCGGGTGGGCGGTCGAAGGGGGGCGAGTGTCGCAGCTTTCGTCATCAGCTAGCGCGGTCAGGGCGGGGCGACCTTTACCGTCGCTGTGCTGCTTACGAGACCTGTTCTACCTCATTCCTATGTCCTCGAAGCGGGAAGGGAGGTCGTAGTGTGAGATTATCTCATACCCCCTTCAATTCATTCTCTCCAATCAAGTCATCCCCGTCTGGAAAGCGATTGCTCGATCATTCGTTCCACCCCTGACCTGGGCAAAACCTGGTGAAACCTATTGGAAAACCGCCCCTTCACACTTCCCCTACCGGCACCGATTCCAAAACCACGGGCTCCGCCAAGGTCTGGTACGCATCTCCGAGGACGGATTCGCTGGATCTGGAGGGGCGCGGGATAATCTCACACCACCGGCTAGGTTAGGTTGGGAGTTATGAAACGGGTGAGTGCCAAGATCTTCGAGAGCGTCCGATCAAGAGGGGCTACGGCATTTGACGCCCGGCCGGCAAGTACGTCGGAACGAGATCCGATCCCGGACTTACCCCCCCTCCCGCCGGAGGCTGTACAGGCAGGCTGCCTCCCCGACCTCCCTAAGGATGAGCCCGTATACCTGATCTGCGACCGGGGACTCTACAGCGAACTAGTAGGCCTCTACCTTGAGGCGGCTGGTTTCCGCGAGATCTATAATGTGGTCGGTGGCCTCCTTGCCTGGCGTACGTACCGGCACCTCAAGGGCTCCATGCCTGGTAGAGTTGATTGTCGATGAAGGTCTGGAGTTGAGCGTCTCCGAAGATGGTGATTGCAGTCGAAACGGTTTGTCCAGGCTCAACCCTGCGGTCTAGGACTGTGCGTTCACCACCGTTATCCACGATGACGAGGCGAAGGTTGAACTCTCGGGTGATGCCGACTTGGTGTGGGTCGAAGGTGAAGGGGACGACTCGCCCATTGGTTCGGGAGGGGGACGGGCTCTCTGTCGTCGCTGGCTGCCTCATGGTGGTGTCTATGGGAGTGAGGAGGAATGCCCCGGCCTCGGAGCTATTCACCACAAGTGTGACCGGAGAACCCGAGAGAGTGTAACCGACCGGCTCGAAGGCGATCACCCCAGTAGGGGATTCATCGGTCTGGGTGAAGGACACCCGACCGAGCTTGAGCCCCGCCATCCGGAGGAGGCTCTGAGCCCTCTGGAGGCTGGCCCCTTTTAGGTCTGGGATCGGTACAACAAGGTGACTGGGGAGGGTGTAGGAGAGTGTGATCAGGGTACTCACCGGCACCGCCACTCCCGACTCCGGTAGCTGCTGTGTTACTACCCCTGGACGGTCGGAACTGAGGCTTGATGGGAACGCGTCTATCTGCCTGAAACCCAGCACCCGGAGGCGGTTCAACGCCTCCTCAAGTTCGATACCGATGAGGTCCGGTACCGACGCCAGCGGCGGCTCAGGCCCGCGACTCACGACTAGGGTGAGTCCCTGGACCCCCTCTATAGCTGCCCCGGCCTCTGGCTCTTGAGTGATAATGCGGTCGATCAGTTGATCACTGTAGGCGTAGCCCACCTCTATGAGGGAGAGATTGAGCGTTGCCGCTGTCTGGGTGGCCTCGGCCTCGCCCAACCCCACCAGTTGGGGGATGGGTGCCACTTCGGGAGGCGTGTTGACCCCAAGGCTGATGTGTTTGCCGCGCCGGGTCACAGTTCCTGGGAGAGGACTTTGGGAGGTCACCTCGTTCGGGCCGGCCCCCACCACCGATTCGGGGTAGGTGCTTACCTCGAATCGAGCAAGCCGGAGGGTGCGCATCGCGTTCGCTAGGTCGAGGCCGACAACGTCGGGTAGGTCGACCTCCTCGACTTCGAAATACTCATGTATGGAGAGCAGAGCCAAAACTACTATAGTGAGCAGGAGGACCGCCACCAGCGCCAGCTTCGTGAGACCGCGTCGCCGGGCTCCTGGATCCACGGCGGGATTCACGCAGGAAGTCTATCACGGACGACTGAAGGTTCGCGAAATCGGGTGCCCCTTACATTGCGTCTGCTAGAATGCAGAACTATGATCGAGATCGCAGGTGCGGTGCCGTCCCTGCCCAAGGTTCTCGCTCTCTTCTCGAGTCCTGCGGTCGATCCGATGGGCATTGTCTATCCTATAGTCTCTGAAACTAGTGGGCCGTCGACCGACCAGGCCGGGGAGTAAAGCTCGCTGTGCCGTGGCTCATCGATCGTCCTCTAGATCCTGGATCGGACCTGTGGCTGCAGAGGTTTCTCGGTGAACTCGCTGAGCAACTAGACGATCTAGCGACCGATCGAGACGATCTCGTCCGCAATATACTCTCCCGTCTCATGTACGCCCGCCCTTACCAGGAGCTCGAGGCACAGGAGCCGCTGGCGGCGTTTGCGCTCGACCCCAAGAACGCGACCTTCGAAGCCGAGCACTACGTCGCGACCGATCAGGCCCGCTTTGCTCAGATTAAGCCGCTCCTGTGGTTGTGGAGGTGTGTCGACTTGACACCTCTGGGACAGTCCCTCTCAACGGGTATTCCCCTGAGGAGGATGTTGGCGAGGCGAGTGTTTGGCAGAGCAGGACGGAACCTGAAGATCTTTCCGCACGTCGAGGTCTCGGTGGGATATAACATTGAGGCTGGCGACGATGTGGTTATCCACCGGCATGTCCTCATTGATGATATAGGCGGGGTGGAGCTCCACGACGGCGCGAGCCTTTCCGATTACGTCAACATCTACTCCCACGCCCACGACATCCTAGAGGCCCCAGATGTCACGCTGAAGCGCACAGTCATCGGTAGAGGGGTTCGGGTAGCCTATCACGCCACCGTGCTCGCTGGGACCATCCTGTCAGACGACAGCATGTTGGGTGCCATGGCCCTTGCGACGCGCAGTCTCGAACCCCACGTCCTCGGCTTCGGGATTCCGGCTCGGCCGAGGGTGTGGAAGGAGAGAGGAGGGGATCCGCGGTTCGTATCGCTCGCGGTGGACACCGAGAGCTTTCCTACCCCGATGGAGGTTCGGGCCAATCCCGATTTCTCCAGTGTGAAAGGGGTGCTCAACGATATCTGTGGGTCAAGGGAGTCGCCTGTGGAGTGCGACAGACTGACGGTGTCCGACGACTCGCCCGAATAGAGAGGGACTCTGTGGGATCGATCGTGAAGGGCGCGGCCACGGACGTTTGAGAGCTTCGATAGGAGTATGCCACTGGATCTGTAGGCAAAAGGGGATGGTAATCTCCATGACCGCCCATCCCCGTCACCGGTATAAGGCAGCAGAGCCGTTCCGGATGGACTCTTCGGGTCACATGTCTACCTAGGCGACTGGCTCAAGCCCTATCAGAATCAGACAAAGATGGCTTCGTTGGGCCCGTAGACCCGTAGAGTCCGTTTTGGGCCTTTTCGCTTCGGGTCCCCAAGCTACCTCACTACACCCGCTATCACCGGATCTTACGGAATGCCGAGCGGCTACTGTCCAAGCTCGCTCTATCGGTACTACCAGCTAACCGGACCCAGCTGATCAACAGCAAACCACTGCCGGTAGCAAAGGGGAAACGCTTCTTCTGGTCGAAGTTTCCAGAGGCCACGAAGGGGTTTGGCACCATGGAGATGGTATTCGGCTTCAAACCGTACACCTTGACCGACCTAGAGGGACTGTTTGAGAGCTGGACTTTCGCAGGAAAGCAAACGGGGTGATAAGTCTAGGGTCTGTCTGTGTGGTGAACCGAATGGGTGGGCAGTGATGCTCGAACGAAGCAGCGACCTTACCTACGACCAACCTCGGCACACAAGTTGACATAAAGGCTGGCTTGGCCTGTTCCTTTGCTAGCGGGCCCGACACGCCCCAGTCTCCGTGCACTGTAGGCGTCAGGAACTGTGGGACCGAAGTAGTACAGTACACTAGGAAATCATCGTTTGCACCCTCATGGCAAGAATTACGACGGGCGCTGAGTGAAGACTGTAGATCCGCGACGCCCACTAGAGACCCGCTTCAGGAAGGTGCCACATGGCTGATGTCCTCGACGAAATCCTGAACCTTGACCGGTCTCAGCTCGAGTCGGCTGAGCTGAAGCAGCTTAACGACATTGAGATGCGCGAGTGGCTCGAGTCGTTGGACTATGTGTTTGCCTCTGGAGGCCCGAAACGGATTGTGGAGATCCTCGTGCGGCTCGAGGGGCACGCCCGTGAGCGAGGGATCAAGATCCCCTTCTCCGCTACCACCCCATATATCAACACCATTCCGCCGTCTGAGGAACCCGAATACCCTGGTGATATCGAGGTGGAAAAGCGGATCTCACGCCTCATCCGCTGGAACGCTATGGCAATGGTTGTGCGCGCCAATAAGTATTCCGATGGTATCGGCGGGCATATCTCCACCTTCGCGTCGGCCGCCACCTTATACGAGGTTGGCTTCCATCACTTCTTCCGCGGGCCAGGCGCGGGGTTGGACGCCGATCAGGTCTACTTCCAGGGCCACGCGAGCCCTGGGATCTACGCTCGCAGCTACCTGGAGCGCCGCCTTGATAAGGAGCACCTGCGCAACTTTCGGCGGGAGTTGCAAAGCGATCCGGGGCTGTCGAGTTATCCCCACCCCTGGCTCATGCCTGACTACTGGCAGTTTCCCTCTGTCTCTATGGGCTTGGCGCCGATCCTGTCGATCTACCAGGCGCGATTCAACCGCTACCTTGAGGACCGTGGCCTGAAAGGGCCGGGGTCGGGGAAGGTGTGGGCCTTCCTGGGCGACGGTGAGATCGACGAGCCCGAGGCGACCGGTGCCATCAGATTTGCAGCCCGTGAGCGCCTCGACAACCTCATCTGGGTCATCAACTGTAACCTCCAACGCCTTGATGGTCCGGTCCACGGCAACGGCCAGATCATTCAGGAGTTCGAGGGTATCTTTCGGGGCGCGGGCTGGAACGTCATTAAGGTCCCATGGGGTAGTAAGTGGGACGAACTGCTTGCAAAGGATCAGGACGGCGCCCTGGTACGGCGTTTTGAGAAACTCGTCGACGGGGAGTCGCAGCGCTACGCAGCCTTCGGTGCCCCCGAACTGCGAGAGAGGTTCTTTAACACCCCCGAGTTAAAGAGACTCATTGAGGGTTGGAGTAACGAGGATATTGGGCGGTTGAATCGCGGCGGGCACGATCCGATCAAGGTCTATGCGGCTTACCGGCGAGCAGTGGAGCACCTAGGTTCCCCCACGGTGGTTCTTACCCGGACTATCAAGGGGTATGGTCTAGGTGAGTCAGCCGAGGGCAAGAATATTACTCACCAGCAGAAGAAGCTGAACGAGGAAGAGATGCGGGCCTTCCGTGATCGCTTCAACATCCCCATCAGCGACGATGAGATTGGGTACTACCCCTTCTTCCGGCCTGATGTGGACAGTGAAGAGTACCGCTACCTCCTCGCCCGTCGTGAGTCCCTTGGCGGCTTTCTACCTCAGCGGATCGTCCAAGCCGAACCGATCGAGGCGCCGGTCGAGGGGTTGTTCGAGGAATTCATGGCGGGCACCGGCAGCCGCGAGGTGTCGACCACGATGGTGTTTGTTTCCATCCTCCGGAAGCTGCTGCGAGACCCCGTGTGGGGCAAGCTCACGGTCCCCATTATTCCTGATGAGGCCCGCACCTTCGGTATGGAGGCACTCTTCCGTCAGATCGGTATCTACTCCTCGGTGGGGCAGCTTTACGAGCCGGTTGATCGGGATAACCTGCTCTATTACCGGGAATCGAAAGATGGACAAATCCTCGAGGAGGGTATCACCGAAGCAGGCTCTATGGCCTCGTTCATAGCTGCCGGCACGGCCTACGCCACGCACGGCGTGAACACGGTCCCCTTTTTCATCTACTATTCCATGTTTGGCTTCCAGCGTATCGGTGATCTGATCTGGCTCGCCGGTGACATGCGTGCCAGAGGTTTCATGCTAGGGGCGACTGCTGGTCGGACCACCCTAAATGGCGAGGGTTTACAGCACCAGGACGGGCACAGCCATGTGCTCGCCTATCCCTACCCCAACGTAAAGGCCTACGACCCGAGCTTTGCGTATGAGATGGCCATCATCATCCGTGAGGGGCTGCGGAAGATGTATGAGCAGCAGGAGGACCTGCTCTACTACCTCACTATTGAGAACGCGAACTACGCACAGCCTGCTGCACCCGAAGGGTTAGGCCGGAGGGCGCTCAAGGAGGGGATCCTCCGGGGCATCTACCGCTTCCGCACCTCCGGCCGCCGATTTCGGACACAGGTGCAGTTGCTCGGTTCGGGCGCCATCATGAACGAGGTGTTAAAGGCACAGGAACTGCTCGAGGGCTACAGGGTCGCTGCTGACGTGTGGAGCGTAACCAGTTATAAAGAGCTCCACCGCGATGCACTCGAGGTCGAGCGCTGGAATCGGTTGCACCCCACCACCACTCCGCGGACGTCGTTTGTTGCTGATGCGCTTGCCAATGCCCCAGGGGTTCTGGTAGCTGCCTCAGATTACATGAAGATCCTTCCAGACGCCCTCGCGCGGCACATCCCGAGGCCTCTCGTATCACTTGGTACGGACGGGTTTGGCCGTAGCGAGGGGCGCGAGGAATTGAGGAGCTTCTTCGAAGTGGATGCTCGGCACATTGTGTTGGCCACGCTCAAGGCACTCGCGGATGCTGGGGAGATTGGGGTCGGAGTAGTCTCGAAAGCGATAGTGGACCTCGGGGTCGATCCTGATAAAGTGAGTCCTTACGAGGCATGACCGGGGCCGGAGAGGATGGGCCCTCATGCTGGCCCATACTGAAAGGAAGAGCACGTGGCAACTGAGATCAGACTCCCTGAGGTGGGCGAGGGTATCGATGGTGGAACGGTCGTCGCCCTACTGGTCGCCGTCGGTGACCGCGTCGAGGTCGACCAACCGGTGCTGGAGCTTGAGACCGACAAGGCTGTCATTGAGGTTCCGTCTTCGGTGGCCGGCTTGGTCGAGGATGTGCACGTGGAGGTCAACCAAGAGGCTCGGGTCGGTCAGGTTATCCTGACCCTCGCCGACGATTTGGGAGAGGTGCCTGCTGCCCAAGCCGACGAAGTGGTGCCGGGCGAGACCACCATTGAGGTCGCTTTACGCAAAGAGGGAGCGGACCCCTCTCCGGTGGCAACTCAGACCCGGAACGGGTCGCTAGCGGCAGAGGTGTCTGGTCGCCAGAAGCTGATCCCCGCTGCTCCATCGGTCCGGCGGCTAGCGCGAGAGATGGGCGTCGACATCCATGAGGTCGCAGGCTCCAGTATCCTGGATCGCATCTCTGCCCAGGACGTGGTTCGCTATGCCGATCATGGGGGTGTTGCCCCGATCGGACCTGTACCCGCGCACCTCCCTGCGTCAGCGCTTAGGCTTCCTGATTTCAGTCGTTGGGGAGAGACCGAGCGGGTTCCGATGTCGGGTATCCGCAAGGCTATGCTCCAAACAATGACCACCGCTTGGTCGAACGTGCCTATGGTCACCCACTTTGACAAGGCTGATATCACCTCGTTCGAGGTGTTCCGGAAGCGCCATAGATCGAGGGCTGAGGCGGTCGGGACGAAGTTGACCCCGACCGCCATGATTATCAAGATCGTTGCCACCGCTCTCAAGCGCTTTCCTGAGTTCAACGCCAGTATCGATGTTGCTGCGGACGAGGTTGTGTACAAGCGCTACGTAAATATCGGGGTGGCTGTGGATACTGAACACGGCCTGTTAGTCCCGGTGATCAAACAGGCCGATAAGAAGAACGTGATCGAGTTAGCCTTAGAATTAGGGGGGCTTGCGGAGAGGGCCCGAACTCGCAAACTCACCCCCGATGAGATGCAGGGAGGCAACTTCAGCGTGTCGAATCTTGGTGGGATCGGTGGGACCGGGTTTACGCCCATTGTCACGCCCCCCGACGTCGCTATCCTTGGCGTGTCCCGGGGTGAGTTCGAACCGGTCTACGATCAGGAGGCGGAGGAGTTCACCCCGCGCTTGGTGATGCCCCTGTCGCTCAGCTACGACCATCGGCTTATCGATGGCGCCGGTGCTGCCCGTTTCCTTCGCTGGATCTGCCAGGCTATTGAGGAGCCGTTCCTGATGGTGCTGGAAGGTTGAGTACTGGCCTCTGATACTTGGTCCTACTGTGGTGGTGCTGCACTCCGTGTTCGTTGGCCCCCATGATAGCATGACGCAGTATGTCGGCTAGCTTGGTGCCTGAGGGGAGACTTGCGACGGAGCAGGCATTGACTCTGCGGGCGAGTGGTCTTCTCAAGCGCTATGAGGGTCGCAAGGTCGTCGATGGGGTGGACCTCGAGTTGAGTGCTGGGGAGATTGTTGCCCTCCTGGGATCCAACGGTGCTGGCAAGACCACTAGCTTCTACATGATGGTCGGGTTCGTAAGGCCCAATGATGGGCGCATCCTTCTCGGCGATCAGGATATCACCAACTGGCCTATGCACCAGCGTGCTCGGGCCGGGCTCGGGTACCTGGCACAGGAGCCGAGCGCCTTTCGCAAGATGAGCGTTCGCGACAACCTGCTGGCCATCCTGGAGTTTCGGGAGCTCAGTCGGTCCGAGCGGGAGCGGCAGGCCGCTATCTTGCTTGAGGAGTTCCACTTGGAGCACCTAGCGCTGCAGAAGGCGGATACTCTCTCAGGAGGAGAGCGCCGGAGGCTTGAGATTGCCCGCAGCCTCACCACCGATCCCATATTCATCCTGCTTGACGAGCCCTTTACCGGGGTAGATCCCAAATCGATTCAAGAGATCCAACTGCTCATCGCTGGCCTCCGTGAGCGCCGTGGACTCGGTGTGTTGCTGACCGATCACAGCGTTCGCGAGACGCTGGCCATTGCCGATCGGGTCTACCTGATGTTCGATGGCAAGGTGCGTTTTGAAGGCACCCCCGAAGCGTTCGCTGAAGATCATGACGTACGCACCTTCTACCTGGGAAGCGACTTCCAAATCTAATTCTGGATTTGGGAGCGGGAACATATGACGACTAATATACTTAGCTTGGTGGCTCTGTTGATCCTGCTGGCCGGGGTCATCGCTTATGCTGGCGACCGTCTAGGCATGCTGGTGGCGCGACACCGCCTCAGCCTCTTCGGCGTCCGGCCTAGGCACACCGGTCAGATCGTAGGTGTCGTTGCTGGGATCCTGATCATGCTTACCACCTTTGGAGTCCTCGCGCTGGCCTTCCGCGGGGCCACGCAGATCATCATCAACGCGCAGCAGGTGGGGGAGGAGCTCAACCGCCTGCGCGCTGAGCGGAGAACCCTGGAGGCCGACATTCAGAACTTCGAAAAGCAAATCCAGGGTTTGGAGGATCAACTCGCGCAGATGAGCAGCCAGTTGGGTGGGGCCCAGGTTGCCCTCGACGCAGCTCAGGCGGACCTCGCCAGAGTTCGGACCGACCGCGACGAGGCCCGTGAGCAGGTTGATCGTACCCGCGCCGAGGTTGATTGGCTTCAGGCCGAAGTTGATTCCGTCCGGTGGGAGCTAGAGGGGGCTATGGGTCAACTCGGCGAGCTTGAGTCGCAGCTCAGTGGGACGGAGACCGCCCTTGACGAGTTGAACAGTCAGGCCGAGATCCTGCGTTTGGAGAACGCAGCCCTGCAGGTTCGCAACGATCAACTGAGCGAGGCCAGCCAAGCCCTAAGCAGACAGAACACCAACCTTGAGATGCTCAACGATCAACTCCGCACGGAGATTGTTGAGGCCAACGATCAAGTGGGGGAGCTTAGGGCCAGAGTCGATGGTTTCCAAGTGGTTCTTGAAGGGCAGGCGGCTGAGTTGGCTCGTGCGCGAGAACAGTTTGAACAGGTGACCGGTGGTCAGGTGGTCTACACTAGAGACGCCCTCGTTTACAGCGGACTGCTTTATGCGACCGACATTGCCTCCGCTCGAGAGGAACTCTCGCAATTCATTCGCTCAGCCAGTGAGGAGACCCTCCTTAAGGGTGCGGGTGAGGTGCGGCTTCGCGCGGACCAGTTCGAGGGCTTAGTCACTGGGATTACGCAGACCCCTGGAGTGGATCTGATCCTGCTCGTGTCCCCGCGTAACCAGTTCCGTTCAGAGGACATTGTAGTGTCGGTGGAAGCCCTGCCGAACAGCAAGCTGTTTGACCGGGGTCAGTTGATCAGTAGCCGCCAGATACATCTTGGTAGCGACGAGTTGCAGGCCAGCCAAGCGGAGATCCGCAATGCACTTGCCCAGTTGGTTGCTGAAACCCGCGTTCGCCTCACCACCGCTGGCCTGTTTATGCCCGATCTTCCCCAACTTACCCAATCTGAGGAGAGCTTCTCGAATCAATTGCTCAGGCTCACCGGTCCTGTAACCATCGGCGTCATTGCCGCGGAGGAGATTTACCGTGCCGGGCCGGCGTTGATCGAAATGTTGATCCTGCACTGAGTTTAGGGTCTAATCATGCGCTGCAATAGCTGCTCAGGTGGCATGATGGGTTTACTAGAAGCCATCTCATTCCCCTCTTGGTGTCCGGTCGTAACCCGAGATCATCCCTACCCCCCGAAGGGAGGAAACCGGTCCTGGTACCTCCTGCACAGCTGGCTAGGACCGACCTCCAGTAACCGACCTAACCCCCAGCAACCATGAGGGCTCAACTACAGCCAGGCAGGCCCAACCTCGAGCCCCGCAAGATCTGCGGACCAGATCAGCTCTGTTACCAGGGGCGGATTCGCCCAGGAGAAGCGAGCCCAAGAACTCTTCCCAAGGGCTGACAAGACCCGTAGAGTCCGTACCCCCAACGGGGGACCCCGGCTTTGGCCTCTTCGGGGCTTCGAGTTGCAGGTCTGGAACAGCGAGGTTAG